>QKAF01000074.1 GCA_003246455.1 Bacteroidota bacterium | reverse complement strand
AAAGGGAGAATTCGAAATCGCTGATCACATCGCGAGCTTGTCGAGCAGCCATGCGCGGAGGGCGCCGATGGCGATGCGTTCCTGCTCCATCGAGTCGCGGTCGCGGATCGTGACCGTCTGATCCTCGAGCGTCTGCGAGTCGACAGTGACGCAGTACGGCGTGCCGATCTCGTCCTGGCGGCGGTAGCGGCGGCCGACGGAACCGGAGTCGTCGTAGAACACCTTGAAGTCGCGCTGCAGGTCGCGGTACATCTTCATGGCGATGTCGTCCATACCGTCGCGGTTGACGAGCGGAAGGATGGCGGCCTTGAACGGCGCGAGCTTCGGATGGAAATGCAGCACCGTGCGCGTTTCCTTTTCGAGTTCCTGTTCCTCGAAGGCGTCGACGAGGAAGGCCATCAGGGAACGGGACGCGCCGGCGGAGGTTTCGATGACGAAGGGAACGAACTTCTCGCCCGCCTCCTGGTCGAAGTACTCCAGGCTCTTGCCCGAGTATTCCATGTGCCGGCTCAGGTCGAAATTCGTGCGGTTGTGAATGCCCTCGATTTCTCCCCAGCCGAAGGGGAATTCATATTCGATGTCCACCGCCGCCTTCGCATAATGGGCGAGCTTGTCGGGAGCATGGGGGTGCATGCGCAGCTTGGCGGGATTCATGCCGTGATCGACGAACCACTGCAGGCGCATCGCGTGCCATTCCTCGTACCACTGATCGTCGCTGCCCGGCTTGACGAAGAACTGCATTTCCATCTGCTCGAATTCGCGCGTACGGAAGAGGAAGTTCTTCGTGTTGATCTCGTTGCGGAAGGCCTTGCCGATCTGTGCGATGCCGAAAGGCACCTTCTGCCGCGTGGCCTGGGCCACGTTGGCGAAGTTCACGAAAATGCCCTGCGCGGTTTCGGGACGCAGGAACACCACGGCGCTGCTGTCCTCGACCGGACCGATGAAGGTCTTGAACATGAGATTGAACTTTCGCGGGACGGTGAAGGTCGAAGTACCGCCGCAGTTCGGGCAGACGAGCAGTCCTTTTTCGTTCATCGCGTTGAAGACGGTGTCCTGATCCACCAGCGCGTTTCCGGCGGTTTCGACCTGCTCTTCGCGGGGAAGCGCGGTGAAGGCGTCGGCGTCGCCGCCCGTTTCGGTGAGCAGATCGCGATAGGCGTCGGCGACTTTCTTCTGCCGTTTTTCATTGTAGGATTCGAACAGCACGTCGAGGCGGTAGCGGCTCTTGCACTGCTTGCAGTCCACCATCGGATCGGTGAAATTCTCGACATGTCCCGACGCTTCCCAGACTCGGGGATGCATGAGGATGGAGGCATCGAGCCCTTCGACGTCGTCGCGGTACGTCATCGCCTTCCACCAGGCGTCCTTCACGTTGCGGAGCAGCTCCACGCCGAGGGGGCCGTAATCCCAGCAGCCGTTGAGGCCGCTGTAGATTTCCGAAGACTGAAAGATGAAGCCCCTGCGCTTCGCGAGGGAGACAATTTTTTCGAGAGTGTTCTGCTGATTCTTGGCCATGTATGTACCGTTATGACGGGTTGGTTGATATCGAGTGCAATCCCTAAAACTACGAATTCTCATCAGTTAATGAAACGGGAACCCGGATCCTGCCCATCCGTCGAATCCGGGTTCACTTTTACTCCCGTTCGAAGCGGATGAGTCCGCCGTCGATGTCGATGCCGTAGCCGCCCAGTCCGAACACGCAGTCGTTCTGCTGTGTCCAGGATTTCCCTTCTCCCGCCTGCGGGTGGACGTACTCGTCCGTTCCGCCGATGTCGAAAAAGAGTCCCGTGGTCGGCGCCAGCTGCGCCCACTCCCCTGCCCGGCGCGCCATGGCATAGCCGCAGGCGTTGCCCACCGGCGCGTAACGGTCGTTGCCGCGGATGTTGGCGAAGAGGGAGAAGGAGTTGTTCAGCGAGCTGCCGAGACTGCAGGCGCGGTCGTCGCCGTCGGACATGGTGTAGCTGTCGTCACCGTCGGCGTCGATGTAAAAGGCGGCCGAACAGTCATGAGCCGTTCCGAATCCGAGCGTCATGACGAGATCGGAGCGATCGTTGCCCTTGTTGTCGAACAGGACGCCGATGGCGAAATGCGCCGCAGCGCCGAGATTGAAGAACACGCCGCGGTACACGTCGTCGCCTTCCTCGTCGCTCAGCACGCCATAGCCGAACCAGTAGCCCGTTCCCTGCGCGAAGACACCGGAAGAATAACTGTCGTCACCCCGCAGATCATGCAGGATGCCCAGTCCGCCGGACATGTTATGTCCGTCGGTGTGGTCGCCGCGCCGTCCCGCGCCGTAGCCCTGGGCGTCGCTCTCGTTGTGCTTCGGGGTTTCGTCGCCGACATGGGTCAGCTCGATGTCGTCGGCCACGTAGCGGTCATTGCCCGCGGCGTCGACGAGCAGTCCGAGGCCGCGAGAGAATCCGTATCCCTGGGCATAATACACGGTGCGATAGTCGTCGTTGCCGGCGCGATCGAACAGCACGCCGATGCCGTACATGCCCGCGCCCTGCGCGAAGCCCTCGCTGCGGTATTCGTCCGTTCCGCTTTCGTCATACAGCACGCCGACGCCGAAGCGGCCGCAGCCCTGGGCGAAGGTGTGCGCCATGTAGTGGTCGTCGCCCGCGAGGTCAATCAGCATGCCGATGCCCAGGACGCCGGCGCCCTGCGCGGGCAGGTCCGTGTACTCGCAGCGATACTGGTCGTCACCGGCCATGTCGATGAGCACGGAGACGGGGAGATCGGGAGAGGACGCGCCGGCGGGACCCACGTACAGGTCGTCGCCGCCGAAGTCGATCAGCAGCGCGCAATCCGGCGCGGCATGCACGTCGGTGTCGCGTCCGGCGAGCACGATGCGTCCGGCGGGTGTGGGAATGTCGCAGGTATAATCACCCGCGAGCTTACGCAGGAAGGGAAGTTCCTTCTCCACCGCCTGCGCGAGCTGCATGGCGCCCCAGGATGCCGAGGCGCCGTCGAAGGCCAGTGCCGCGTCGTACACGGTCTGGTCGAAGGTGTGCGCGTCGCACTGCGATTCCTCCAGCGTGGTGCTGGAGTAGATGTGCTGGTACTGCGCGGGATCGATTTTCGCCAGCGATTTCGCGCGCCAGCGCCCGGCTTCGCGGATGGCGGCGACGATGCGGGCGAGAGACTGCTGCAGGTCGGCCGGCAGCGCGGCGATCTGCTTCCGGAATTTCCCGGCAAGATCGCTCCAGTCCTGCGTCGGGAGAGGGTAGACGATATTGTCGCCCATGTCGCGTCCGGCTTCGGTATAGAGATCCCGCACCGCTTCGAGAAGCGGCTCGTCCGCCGCGATGCGCGGGCTGTAGTCGAAGCCGTACTTGCCGACGTCCTGTCCGAGATTGCGCGCGGAATTCATGACCAGCGCGGCGAGGGGACGGATCTTCGCAAGCGTGGGACGCGGGAAATTCGCACTGTCGGCTTCCAGCCAGAGATTGTAGCGCCAGAGCATCTCGCGCGTGAAGTTCGGGATCTTCAGCGGACGCGCCAGCAGCTGGTCGAAGTAATGC
>QKAF01000163.1:684-44318 GCA_003246455.1 Bacteroidota bacterium | reverse complement strand
TCCTGCCTCCTGCTTCCTGCCTCCTGCTTCCTGCCTCCTGCCTCCTGCACGTGAACGAGCCGTTGGCTCGTCCCTACAACGGCGTTTCCGGCATTCGTCTGCCCACGCCCATCATGCGTTTCCAGAGCACGTCGAGAATGTCTCCCATTCCGGTGAGCCGCAGGTCGGCCTGTTCGATCGTAATCTGATCCGGACCCGATTTCACGCCCGACTCGAATAGGCGGAAAGAGAAAACGTACTCGAGATTCAGCGGATCCTGCAGGCCGAAATTCCTGTCGGGGTCCACCGTGTCGAATTCGCCGAAACGCAGGTCGTGAAAGTGCAGCCCCTGGTCATCCGCCTGCACGGCGTACCATCCGTCTGAAAACCACTTGAGCGTGGTAACCGCGCGCTGATCTTCGAGCGGCGTCAGCAGCTGCTCGTTGCGCGGGACGAACCAGAAACGGACCTCGTGATGCGTATCGAAAAGGGATCGGTACCCGATGAAATATCCGTCTGATGTTTCGGCCACACAGCGCCACAGAATGGTATTGAACGGGGTCGGCGCGGTCATGACGCGCTGCACGGGAATCTTCTGCGCTGCGATTTCCCGTTCGAAAGCGGCGAGAGTGCTGAACTTGAACAGCAGGGCCACAACGATGTAGGCGGTGGAAAGCGTGAGACCGATGGCATTCCGGAAGAGTTTCGCGCGGGTCTCCCCCGGCAGCAGCGACAGCAGGAGAAAAATCAGCAGCGGCAGCGTGTACAGCGGATCGATGATGAACAGCGTGTTGAATGTCGCGAGACTGTTCGAAAACGGCGCGAACAGCTGCGTGCCGTAGGTCGTGCAGAGATCGATGAGCACGTGTGTGCCGAGCGCCAGGAAAGCGAAAATCGTCGCCTTCTCGAAGGTGATCTGCCGGCCATGGACACGCGCGATGATCAAACCCAGGATCGGCGCGAGTATGACGGTGAGCAGAATGCTGTGGGAAATTCCCCGGTGCCAGGTTAGCTGCGTGACCGGATCGAAAAGGGGGTTCGCCAGTACGTCGAGGTCGGGAAGCGCTCCGGCCAGCATTCCCCAGAGGACGGCCTTGTTCCCGAGATCCCGGTTCATCGTTGCCTGCCCGACCGCGGCGCCGAGCGTAAGCTGCGTCACGAAGTCCATTACGGGGCTGTGCCGTTCAGATATTTGTGGACGACATAAGCGAACACGCCGAAGGCGCGCACCGCCTGCGACTGCGGGTGCACGGTCCCGACCTCGTCTACGCCGTAACCGTCTTCCCCGCCGTTGGGATTCCATCCATTGCGGATGCCGTGATCCGACGTGCGATGCAGCGTCACCCGCGCCTGTCCATAGTGGTTTGTCCAGACATGTTCGAGCATGCGATCGATCTTGGTCGGAATGTCCGGAAGTTCGTCGGGTGCGAGCATGTACGCATCGAGGGCGAAATGCACGAACGCGCCGTTGCCGTCCATGCGCAGCTGATAGAAGTCCTTTCCGTCGACCCAGCCGTTGGCGGGATCCATCACGCGCCGTACCGTGGCGACGACGATGTCGCGGTACTTCGGATCCTTGGTCACGCGGTACATCGCCGCGCCGATGCTGCAGTAGGACATTCCTTCCCACGGCAGCTGTTTACCGAACGCCGCCGGACCGCGCGCTCCCACCCATCTCCCGTCGCCCCGGTACAGCGTCTGTTCGATGCCCGGCACCTTGCCGTCGCCGTTCCAGACCTTGAGCGCGTCATCCAGGTATTCTTTCTTCCCGGTGGCCTCGTACAGGCGGCATGCGACGTTCACCATCTGGTTCATGTTGCTGTTGGTGAAAATCTGGTCCCGCACTTCCGACTTCGGCGGCCAGTTGTACCAGCTCCAGTATCCCTCATGGTTCGAAAGGCGTCCCTGCATTTTCGCTTCGACATACCGCAGTTCCGCACTTTCGACGAGCTCTTTTCGCGTGCGCCCGGTGAAATCCCACCAGTAGAGTTCCGCCAGCGCGGCCCAGGCCCTGTCGTCGACCCACGTCCCGTTGAACAGATCCTTCATCGGATGCAGGATGGTATGGAAATGCAGGAGACTGCTGTCATGCGTGACCGCGAAAATATGCGCGTCGCCGATGGCGCCGTTCGCGCCCTCCCATCCCGCGGTATAGACCTTGTGAAACAGCGCGTCGATCATGTAGGCACGCTGCAGCCACTTCTCCTGCGGCTGATAGGACGTTCCCTGCTCCCCGTTCCGGACGTCGGGATCGCCGCTGTTCCACACCCAGTCGAAGCCGCCGACCGCGTAGACGATGGAGAGGACAAACAGCGCGCCGCCGGCGATCAGGACGAGCGCGTTCATGCTGCCGGATCCATTGCCTGCGGAGATTGCGGTGTTTCGTTTCTTTGTCATGCCCTTGTCGTACTGAATTCGCGAGAGTGACTAAATATCAGGAATATTCGCGACATTTGCCTATCTTCAACGTTCGTAATTTCCCACAGCGCCGCGTTGCCGATGAAAATACGGAATACGGGACTCCTGCTGATATTTCTGCTGCTGCCGATCTGTGCCCTCGCGCAGAACAGCGTCGGCTATGTGCAGACAGGCATCGCTTCGTATTACGGCCGAAAGTTTCACGGGCGCAAGACATCGAGCGGCGAAACCTTCAACATGTGGGGAATGACGGCCGCGCATAAAACCATCCCCCTGAACGCGAAGGTGCGCGTCACCAATCTCTCCAACGGGAAAAGCGTAGTGGTGCGCATCAATGACCACGGACCGCACGCCAAGGGTCGCATCATCGACCTCACCCGTGCCGCCGCTGCACAGATCGGTATGATCGAAAAAGGCACGGCGCGGGTCAAGGTGGAAGTCGTTGCCCTCGACGATCGTCCCGACCAGGAAAAGGAGCGGGGCAACACCGAGTTCTACGCGGTCAATGTCGATCGCGCCGAACTCTCGGGGTATGCCGTGCAGGTGGCATCATTTGAACAGATGAGCAACATGATCCATCACCTCGACCGTCTCAAGGCTGCGGGGATCGAGAATGCCTACGTACAGATGGCGACCGTATCCGGAAAACTCGTCCATCGCATCGTGGTCGGGGACTACGAAACCCGGGATGCCGCGGCCTGGAAACTCAAGACGCTGCAGGAACAGGGCTTTTCCGGTTTCGTCATACGGATTCCCTGACACCCGCTTCGCGCGCCCGCGTGTTTCTTTCCCGTCACGTATTTCGACCTTTCGCGGTATCGGCCGCGGCACCTATTTTTCCCTTTTCCGTACAACCTGCTGCGAATACCACGATGAATCGATCCGCTGCACCCTGGCTTTCCTCTTTCGCTGTTCTGCTTCCCCTGCTGCTGCTGCTCCCCGCTTCGCTCCCGGCGCAGTCGCTGCTGTGGAAACTCGAAGGGAAAAACCTGTCGGCGCCGTCGTATCTCTACGGCACGATCCACGCCATCTGTCCCGACGACATGCGGATCTCCGACGCGATGACCGAAGCGATCGGGAATACGGCCCGCGTGGCACTGGAGCTGGATCTCGACGACCCGCGGCTCGTGGTAGAGATGGGTCATTTCAGCTTCATGCCGGGCGACAGCACGCTCAACGACCTCTTCACCCCGGAGGAATTCACCTTTCTCGAAAACTGGTTTACGGATTCGGTCGGAATGTCTCTCACCCCGATGAACAACATCAGGCCGCTGTTCCTTTTCGGACTGCTGATCGGAAAGGTGCTGGAGTGCACGCCGAAATCGTACGAGGAGGTGTTCATGGCGATCGCGCGATCGCAGGGCAAGGAAACCGTCGGCATCGAAACGCCGGAGGAGCAGCTTGCGGCTTTCGGCACGATTCCGCTCCGGGAACAGGGCACGATGGTGCTGGACATGCTGACGCATATGGACAGCACCCGCGCGGCGTTTCGCGTGCTCACGGACCTGTACAAGGCGCAGGATCTCGACGGGCTCTACCGCTTCATGCTCGACTCCGGTATCGAATACGGACGATACGACGCCGCCCTGCTGACAGCACGCAATCACGCCTGGATTCCGCGCATTCTGGAAATCGCCGCGGAAAAACCAACATTCTTCGCGGTCGGCGCCGGCCATTTTGCCGGGGAAAGCGGAATACTTGCGCTCCTCAGGAAAGAGGGATACAGGGCAACGCCGGTAAAAAACTGATCCCGGTCGTTTTATCTTGATCAAGTGAGGATTTTTCCTCACTTTTTCTTTTTGCTGGTTGCGACTCCACATGACATTACCCTTACATTTTTAAGGACTTCCCATGAAGCGTGTATTCCTTTTTGCGCTCGCGCTCGGCGTTCTGCTTTCCATGCAGGATCTGCATGCCCAGGCAAGAAAAATCGTCCTGTTCGAGCATTTCACGAATGCGAGCTGTGGCCCCTGCGCGGCACAGAATCCCGTGTTCGAACAGAACATCCGTTCCAAGAACAAGGGAAACTACATTCACGTCGCCTACCACGCCGTGTGGCCCGGTCGCGATCCGATGAATGCCTACAACAAGGATGACGTGGCGGCGCGCGTGACCTATTACAGCGTCACGGGCGTCCCGGACATGATCATGCTCGGAAACCAGTATAACGGCGGCCCCTCGGGTGTTTCTCAGGATATCCTCGACCGCGCTTCCGCACAGTCTTCACCGCTGCGGATCCGGGTGCAGGAAAGTTCGAACGGATCGCAGCGGACGGTGCACGCCACCCTGACGAGTGCGGGAATTCTCCCCAGCGTCGGGCTTCGCGTGCGTTCCCTCATCATCGAGAGCGACATAAGCTACGCGTCGGCCCCGGGCACGAATGGCGAAAAGGATTTCCCGAATGTCTTCCGACGCTTTCTCAACACTCCCGCGGGAGAGGACTTCACTCCCGCGGCCACGGGCGAATCGGTCGATCTCTCATGGACGTACGACCTCGACCCGGTGACGTGGGATACCACGAAAATTTACGCGGTCGTTTTCGTTCAGCTCGATGCGACCAAGGAAGTCGTCAATGCCGGAGCGCGTTTCCTCCCCGATGTCGAACTCGTCGCGGAAGATGCGCAGTTCAAGAAAGGTGCACCGCAGCAGCCAACGAGTTTTTCCGGCCGCGTCATCAACTTCGGTGAAGCAGAGGCGCGCGTGCGCCTGAGCATGGCTTCCACTCAGCCCGGCGACTGGACCGCGGAATATGCCGTCGATGGCGTACCGGCGTCCGGCGAAACGGATCTTACAGTCCCCGCGAACAGCAGCATTCCGGTTTCCGTCACATACCACGTCGGATCCGATGCGGGCATTTCCGAGGGCATGCTCGGCATGGCCTCGCTGGACGATACGGAATTGACTCCGCAGTATTTCGGCACAGGAGTCATTTCCAACGTCACCGATCTTGTCGTCAACAACGACAACAGCTGGGGGAGCGACGACGGCACGAAGGCCGCGGATTTCCAGAATGCGTATCTCGCGGGCATCGCCCTTGCGGGAAGCACCACGCACGCGGTCACCTCGCTCAGTACCTTCATGCGCGCCTACGATGCCCAGATGCTCGGAGACGTCGACCACCTGTACTACAACGCCGGCTGGGCATTCCCGGCGCTGCCGGATGAATTCGGCCGCGCGATGCTCGGCTTCCTCGGCGAAGGCGGCAACCTGCTCGTCGCCGGACAGGATGTCGGCTGGGATGTGTTCGATCCCAACGGACACGGCACCTCGGCCTCCCGCGCCTTCTACCGCACCAACCTGTTTGCGAATTATACGAACGACGGCGGTCCGACGAATGCTTCGCTGACCTTCATGCCTGAAGACCTTCTGTTCGGCGGCGTTGCGACGTCCGCACTGGTCAACGTCTACGGCAGCAATACCCAGGGAACGCCGTACTTCTACCCTGACCAGATTCGTCCTTCCCCCGAGGGTGTCGCCATCGCGTATTACAACGACGATCCCAGTCTGATCGCCGGTATCCGCGGTGCGAAGAACAGCTTCAAAACGGTGTATTTCGCCTTCGGGCTCGAGCAGGTTGGCGATGAAGCCGTACGGAACGAAATGATGAAGCTGACGTGGCAGTGGTTCCACGGCGTCATCAGCTCGGCGGAATTCGACGGCGCGGTGGCGTCACTGCATATCGGACAGAATTACCCGAATCCCGCGATGTCGACGACACTGATCCCGCTCAGCCCTGCGGCGCGGGAACGCAGCCTCCGCGTATTCGACATCAACGGCCGGCTCGTCATGACACGCACCGTCGCTCCCGCGGCTTCCCAGCTGCAGCTGAACACGTCGGCACTGAGGCCCGGCATGTATTACTACCAACTCTTCGACGGCGGTGCCCTCGTCGGCAGCCATACCATGCAGGTACTCCGCTAATCCCACGATCGTATCACAGGGGCGTCCCCACCCGCGGGACGTCCTTTTTTTTTTCCCGTCGGTCTCAATCCCGAACCCCCTCCCGCCTCCTGCCTCCCGCCGCATTGTGAATCCGCCCCTCAATCCGTAATTTGAATGATCGCGCCAATCGGCGCCGTCAATATCCCTCCCGTCGAACCTGTCAGGTCCATCTTCATGGAAATCAAGAACATCATCTTTCTCCTGGTACTGATCGCCGCCTTTGCTGCGTTCGGCTACACGGCCCGCCGCGTTTTCGGGTATCTGAAGCTCGGCAAGCCGGAAAACCGCTTCGACCATTTTGACAAACGCATCAGCAACGTGCTCGCGATCGCCTTCGGGCAGACGAAAATTCTCCGCGACCCGATCGCCGGCCCCATCCATTTCGGCATTTTCTGGGGCTTCGTGATTCTCCTCACCGCGGTGGCGGAGTCCATCGGGGAAGGTCTCATGCCCGGGTTTTCCTTCAGCTTTCTGGGCCCCGTGTACAGCGCGATCGCGTTTGGCAGCGACATCATGGCGGTCATCGTTCTGGCTGCCGTCATCTACGCCCTGTTCCGCCGTCACGTCTCCGGACCGAAACGGCTCCGCGAACTCGATAAACCGTCTCAGCTCGACGCGACCATGATTCTCAGCGCCATCGCGGTCATCATGGTTTCAATGCTTCTACAGAACGCAACGCGCATCGCGATGACGGACGGCAGTTCGTTCGCGGGACACTGGCGTCCCGTCAGCACGGCGCTCGCGGGCATGTTCGGCGCCGATTCGGGCACCGAAATCATCTTCGAGCTTTCCTGGTGGATCCATATCGTGTTCGTGCTCGGATTCCTGAATTTCCTGCCATACTCCAAGCATTTCCACGTCCTGACCTCGATTCCGAACGTGTACTTCAGCAACCGCGGGATTCATCTCGAAGGAGACGGCGCGCTCAAACCGCTGAATCTCGAAGACGAGACCGCGGAGAAATTCGGCGCTTCGGATATCGAAGATCTGACCTGGAAACAGCTGTTCGACAGTTACACCTGCACGCACTGCGGACGCTGTACATCCGTGTGTCCCGCCAACATCACCGGCAAACTGCTTTCGCCGAAAAAGATCATTGTCGACACGCGCACCCGTTTCGAGGAAAAGGCGCCGGTGCTCGCGGCCGGAACGACGGACTCGCCGGTTCTTCAGCGCCAGCTGCTGCATGATTTCATCACGCCGCAGGAACTGTGGGCCTGCACCACCTGCCGCGCCTGCGTGCAGGAGTGTCCGGTCATGATCGAACATGTGGATGAGATCGTGGACCTTCGCCGTCACCTCACGCTCACGGAAGGGGAATTCCCCGAACAGCTGCAGGTCCTCTACCGGAACCTCGAAAACAACTTCGCGCCGTGGCAGTTCTCCCCGGATGACCGCGCCGCCTGGGCCGACGGTCTCGACATTCCGCAGCTGTCGCAGCTCGGCAGCGCCGAGGAAATCGATTACCTGTTCTGGGTCGGCTGTTCCGGTTCGTTCGACGCGCGCTACAAGAAAGTCAGTGTCGCGCTCGCGCGCATCATGCAGAAGGCGGGCATTCGATTCGCCATTCTCGGCAAGGAGGAAAAGTGCAATGGCGACGCCGCGCGCCGCGCGGGCAACGAGTACCTCGCACAGACGCTGATGGTGGACAACATCGAGAAGCTGAATTCCTACAAGGTCAAGAACATCGTCACCGCCTGTCCGCACTGCTTCCACTCGCTGAAGAACGAGTTCCCGCAGTTCGGGGGCAATTACAACGTGATTCATCATTCCCAGCTGATCAGCGAACTCGTTCAGCTGAGCGTGATCGCGCTCGACAAACCCATTGACGGAACGGTCACGTTCCATGACAGCTGCTATCTCGGCCGCTACAACGACATTTACGACCAGCCGCGAAACCTCATCGAGGGAATCCCCGCCGCGGAACTGATCGAAATGGAGCGCAGCCGCGACAAGGGCTTCTGCTGCGGCGCCGGCGGCGCGCAGATGTTCATGGAAGAGACCGAGGGCAAACGCGTAAACATCGAACGGACGGAAGAGGCGCTCGCGACCGGCGCGGATACCATCGCCTCCGCTTGTCCGTTCTGCATGACCATGATGACCGACGGGGTGAAGGAGAAAGGGAAGCAGGAAGAAGTGGAAGTCAAGGACATCGCGGAACTCGTGTATGAGGCAATGAGAAAATGAAGCAACACCCCCAACACCGACGCTTCACTGCGCCGGTGATGCGCCTCCTTGGCGCATGCGTCCTCGCTTTGACGCTCTGTTTCCCCGCCTGCCAGCAGGGTGATGACAAACCGGTCATGAGCACCGACGACAGTACCGCCGTCGAGTCCGACATGACGCCGATGCAACCGGACGAGCAGAACAGCGTCGACCTCGGCCGCTGGTTCAGTATGACCCGGGCCGATTTCGACAGGCAGTTCGCGACGTTCACGCAGACGGAACCTCCCGTGGTGCGCGACTACGGTATCTGCGACTCCATTACCTGTCACTTCCCTTCGACTGCGGAAGACGCAACGCCGGAGATTCTTGTCTGCGACCTCAACGGCGTGTACCTGGTGACCGACGCGTTCCGCCTTCTGGGCATCGAGATCGGACAGGTCGGAAGTACCGACGGTGCATGGATCAGCGTCGCCAGTCTCGACAATCGTTTCGAAGCGCTGCAGTACAAGAATGCCGGCAGGACCGCAGACCGGACGACGCAGATTCTCCTGCAGTTCAAGCGCGAAAAGACGGAAGAATGAATGCGCGACCATCCTGAAGGCGCATCCACACAATGATTCTCCCGGGGAGCTGAAAACGCATCCTCCCGGAACGAAAAAGCCCCGCCGATCGGCGGGGCTTTTTCATATGAAAACCGCAGCGCGGTCTAGACTTCCATGATCTCGGCTTCCTTGATCTTCAGCAGTTCGTCCACGCGGGCGACATGCTTGTCCGTCATCTCCTGGACATCCTTCTCTGCTTTCACACGGGCGTCCTCGGAAACATGATCTTCTTTTTCCGCCTTTTTCAGATGTTCGTTCGCATCGCGGCGCACGTTGCGGACGGCAACCTTGGTTTCTTCGCCGAAGCGCTTGACGAGTTTCACGAGATCGCGGCGGCGTTCTTCGTTGAGAGCGGGAATCGGGACGCGGATCAGGTTTCCATCGTTGGCAGGGTTGAGGCCGAGATCGGCCGACATGATCGCCTTGTCGATGGAATTCAGCGCGCTCTTGTCCCACGGCTGAACGCCGAGGGTGTGGGCGTCGATCACCGAAATGTTCGCCATCTGGTTCAGCGGAGTCATGGTGCCGTAATAGTCTACGCGCACGCCGTCGAGCAGGGCGGTCGTGGCCTTGCCGGTCCGGATTTTACTGAGTTCGTCGCGCAGGGTCTCGAGGGACTTGTCCATGCGCTGGGATGCATCCTTGAGTATTTCCTTCATCATAACGGCAGCTCCGATATTACGAATTCATTGGAGTCGTCATAGCGGTATCAGACACGATGGTACCGACATCCTCGCCAAGCAGCAGGCGGCGGAGATTACCCTTCGTGTTGATGTCGAAAACAATTATAGGAAGTTTATTCTCACGACACAACGTAATGGCCGTCAAATCCATCACGCGCAGATCCCGTTTCAGCACGTCGAGATAGCTGATTTCCTGGAAGCGGAAGGCTTCCGGATTTTTCTCGGGATCGCTGTCGTACACACCGTCGACCCGGGTGCCCTTGATGATGACATCCGCTTCGATCTCGACCGCGCGCAGGGCCGCGGCGGTATCGGTGGTGAAATACGGGTGGCCGGTACCGGCGCCCATGATGACCACGCGTCCTTTTTCGAGATGCCGGATGGCCCGCCGCCGGATGTAGGGTTCCGCGATCTGGTTCATTTCGATCGCGCTTGCGAGACGCGTATGGACGCCTTTCGATTCGAGAATATTCTGCAGCGCGAGCGAGTTGATCATGGTCGCGAGCATGCCCATCTGATCGCCGGAGGCCTTGTGGATTCCCTGTGCCGCGGCCGCCACCCCGCGGTAGATGTTGCCTCCGCCGAGCACGATGCCGACCTGCACGCCGAGTTCCACCGCGGAGATGATTTCGTCGGCATAGCTGAGGAGCGCGGCGGGATCGATCCCGTAATCGCGCTCACCCATAAGGGCCTCGCCGCTCAGTTTCAGAAGGACGCGTTCAAACCTGGGTTCCATTGATCCTCCGGATAAAAAAATGCCTTCTGGCGTGAACCAAAAGGCAGGTTTTGAAGAGATGCGGCATCAACCGCCAACCTGAAAACGCTCGAAGCGTGTGACTTTCAGATCGGCGCCGACGGCCTTGGCGACTTCGGCGACGTGATCTTTCACCGTCTTCGTGGTGTCGCGGAGGAAGGTCTGCTCGAGCAGGGTCGATTCCTGGAAGTACTTGTTCAGCTTTCCTTCGGCGATGCGGTCGAGCATGTTTTCGGGCTTGCCCTGTTCGGCGGCCTGCTGGCGGTACAGCGAGAGTTCCTTGTCGCGGAATTCCTGCGGCACGGCGTCGCGATCGATGGCGATCGGGTTCATCGCGGCAACCTGCATGGCGAGATCGCGGCCCAGCTTGATGACTTCTTCGTTGCCGGTGATGCCCTGGATCTCGAGCATGACGCCCAGCTTCGCGCCCGGGTGGATGTACTCGATGAGCGAGCCTTCGGTGCTGAAGGTCGCGAAACGACGCACTTCGATTTTCTCACCGATCTTGCCGATGATCTCCTTCAGGTGATCGCTGAGCGGCATTCCGTCGCTTTCCAGCGCGAGAAGCGCATCGAGGTCGGCGGGCTTGCCGCTCTTGACGAGCGCCAGCGCGCGGTTGGCAAAACCGAGGAAGTCCTCGCTGCGGGCGACGAAATCGGTTTCGCAGTTGACTTCGACGATGATGCCTTCGCCGTCGGTGATCTCGGTGATCACAACGCCTTCGTTCGCCGAACGGTCAGAACGCTTCTCGGCGGTGGCGGCGCCTTTCTTGCGCAGATATTCAATTGCTTCCTGCATGTTTCCGTTGGACTCTGCCAACGCCTTCTTGCAATCCATCATGCCGGCGCCGGTTTTGTCGCGGAGTTCCTTCACCATGGCGGCTGTGATTTCCATACGTACTCTCTATCGGGTTAAAATGAAAAATGTAGTTGACGGTATTAAAAAGAATGGCTGAACGAGCAGCCATTCCTGAATTTTATTCGGCCTGGTCTGTGCTCTCGGTTTCTTTGGCGATGCGCTCTTCTTCCGCTTCCTGTTCGGCTTTCGCCGTGCGGCCGCGCTCCCGTCCTTCATCGATCGCGTCGGTCAACGCCTTGATGATCAGTTCGATCGTGCGTGCGGAATCGTCATTGCCCGGGATGAGGTGATCGACCTGCTCGGGATCGCAGTTGGTATCGACAATGGCGAGCACGGGGATGCCGAGGTTGCGGGCTTCCTTCACGGCGATATGCTCTTTCTTGATATCGACGACGAAGAGCGCGCCCGGCAGACGGTTCATGTCCACGATGCCGCTGAGAATGCGGTTGAGACGCTCTTTCTCACGCGAGATCATGAGACGTTCCTTCTTCGTGATCTTCTCGAAGGTGCCGTCGCTTTCCATCTTTTCGATGTTGGTAAGGCGCTTGATGCTCTTGCGGATCGTGGAGAAGTTCGTGAGCATGCCGCCCAGCCAGCGCTCGACGACGTAGTTCTGGCCGCTTTTCACCGCGGATTCGCGGATGATATCCTTCGCCTGTTTCTTCGTTCCGACGAAAAGAATGCGCTTGCCGTCGGACACGATGTCGGCGATGGCTTCGCAGGCGGCGTCGAGATGTTCCTGGGTTTTCTTGAGATCGATGATGTGGATGCCGTTGCGTTCCATGAAGATGTACGGTTTCATCTTCGGGTTCCAGCGGCGGGTCAGGTGACCGAAATGCGTGCCTGCGGCGAGCAGGTCTTCAAGTGCGACCTTGGACATGAGAGCTCCTGGATTGGTTGTTGTTCCTCTGCGCCCATCCTCCCGTCTGTCCATGCCCGTGAAGGACACACCCGACATCCGGTCCGGACGCATGCGTGATGAAAAATGTGAATCGACTGCCGCAGCGGCAGCCGTGAAAGACTGCCGTGCGCGGTCCTGTCCGAAGACAGGGAAATGCCTGGATTAGCGCTTGCTGAACTGGAAGCGCTTGCGGGCCTTCTTCTGACCGTATTTCTTGCGCTCGACCATACGGGAATCGCGGGTCAGAAGACTGTAGACGCGCAGCTTCGGACGGAATTCCTCGTCGATGGCGAGGAGCGCGCGTGCGATGCTCATCTTGACCGCGCCGGCCTGACCATGTGTACCGCCGCCGCGCACGCGGATGCGCACGTCGTAACGGTCGTTGGTTTCCGTCGCCGTCATCGGGAGACGCACTTCTTCCAGCAACGTGTCCGTCGGGAAGTAAACGCTGACGTCTCTGCCGTTCACGGTGATCTTGCCCGTACCCGGGGTCAGAAATGCGCGGGCAACTGCCGTTTTCCGGCGCCCGACACAGATATTGTGAACCATAACTACCTTGTGTATCTGGTGAAGAAGTATCGTTTCGTTAGATCTCGAATTTCAGCTCTTGCGGCTGCTGCGCTTCGTGCGGATGCCCGGCGTCAGCATAGACCTTCAGCTTCTTGATCAGACGGCGACCGAGACGATTGTGCGGAAGCATGCCACGCACCGCGTGCTCGATCACATACTGCGGATTGGACTTGATCAGGTCCTTGAACATACGGGTCTTGTCACCGCCGGGGTAACCCGAGTAGGTGAAGTAAGACTTCTGTTCTTCCCGCTTGCCTGTCAGACGAACCTTTCCGGCGTTGACAATAATCACGAAGTCGCCGTTATCCATGTGCGGTGAGAAAATCGGCTTGTGCTTCCCGCGGAGAATGCGCGCAACATTGGCGGCAAGACGTCCGAGGACCAGACCTTCAGCATCGACGACGTACCATTTCTTGTCGACTTCTTCTTCGCTGGCATGAAAGGTTCTCTGGGTGGTGCGTTTGCTCATATTATGCCTTTGTGAAACCGTTTATGACTCGACAAAATTAAACCGATCTACAAATTAACGGCAACAGGTGGAAAAAGTCAAGGATTGAAATGCCCACCTGAAAATTCTCCCGTAAATAATTGGCGAAAGGCGGTCTGCTTTGGCGGAAAATCCGCCGCGGGACGTCCAACCTCCTCCCTGAAGCATCGGGATTATCACAATTTGCACGTGAATTATCACCTCCCCGGCTGCTCCGATTTTCCGCGTCTTTGCCCTGTGCCGCCGATGTCCTATATTTCACTGTTCGAATGCCTTGTTTCGCTCACACTCTATTGAATGAACAGAATGAACAGCACTCACCCCCGCGCCTGTGATTGGAAATTCGAGGATCTTCGTCCCAACATCATGGGCATCGATACGATGGTGCCGGTACTGGACGGCTCCCGCGTACCCTATGTCTTTCTCGACAACGGCGCCAGCACACCGTCGTTCAAGCACGCCTTCGAGGTGATGGGAGAATTCATGCCGTTTTACTCCGGCGTGCATCGCGGCACCGGCTTCAAATCCCTGCTCGCCACGCAGGTCTTCGACGAAGCACACGATCTCGCGGGCGCCTTCGTCCGAGCGGATCTCGAACGCAATACGGTGATCTTCCTGAAAAACACTACCGAGGCGGTCAACAAGCTCGCCAATCGCTGCGACTGGCGTGACGGCGATGTCGTGATCACCACCCTCATGGAACATCACTCCGACGATCTCCCGTGGCGCAAGCATGCGCACGTGATCCACGTGGGCGTGGACGACAAAGGCTATCTCGACATGGACGCCCTGCGGGATGCGTTCGCGCGCAACAGGGGCAAGGTGCGTTTCCTCGCCGCGACCGGTGCGTCGAATATCTCGGGAATCATCAATCCGGTTCATGAACTGGCGGAGATCGCCCATGCGAACGGCGCGCTCATGTTCGTCGACGCCGCGCAGCTCGCCCCCCACCGGCCGATCGACGTCCTGCCGGACGACGATCCCGGCCATATCGACTTCATCGCATACTCCGCGCACAAAATGTACGCACCGTTCGGTATCGGGGTGCTGATCGGGTCGAAGGAGTATTTCTCGCAAGGCGATCCGGACATGGTCGGCGGCGGCGTGGTGGATATCGTGGAAACCGATTATGTCGCGTTCTCGGCACCGCCGGCGCGCGAAGAGGCGGGAAGCCCCAACGTTCCCGGCGCGGTTGCGCTTGCCGCGGCGATCCACATGCTGATGAAGGTCGGCATGGACCGCATCGCGGAGCACGAGCACTTGCTCGTCAGCTACGCCATTGAAAAAATGAAGGACGTGCCCGGCATGCGGCTCTATGGACCGGTCGAGAAGGACGAGCTAAAAAACAAGGTCGGCGTGATCAGCTTCGATATCGACGGGGTACCGCATGCGAAAGTCGCGGCCATTCTCAGCGCTGAAGGCGGCATCGGCGTGCGGAACGGGTGTTTCTGCGCGCATCCGTACGTCAAACGGCTGCTGCAGGTGGACAAGGAAACGGCGGACCGGATAACGGAGGAAATCCTGTCCGGCGATCGCACCAATCTGCCGGGAATGGTGCGCGCAAGCTTCGGCTGCTACAACAACATCGACGACGTCGACCGGTTCGTCGCCATGCTGCATCGCATCGGCAGCGGTGAATTCACGGGCGACTACGTACTCGACCGCCGAAGCGGGACGTACTGGCCCAGGCATTTCAACTACGATTTCTCATCCTATTTCCCCCATTTTTCCTTCCGCCCCACGACCTCGATCACGGAATTCACCGAGGCGAGCTGATCGCCTCGGTCGCACACGGGCTGCTGTGTCCGTCACCTGGCTGACGGACGCAGCAGCAGAACTTCCGCCTTTTCCAATGTTGCCATGCCGCCGCAGCCGGCGCGGTCAAAAATTCCGGGCAGCTGCTCGACGAACGGCCTGATATGCTCTTCGCTGTCCGCGATTTCGATCACGATGGGGAGATCCTCCGACAGCCGGAGAATCCGCGCCGTGTGCATGCGGCTGGATGCCCCGAAGCCTTCGATGCCCCGCAGCACTGTCGCCCCTGCAAGCCCCTGTTCCCGCGCGATCCTTACGATGTACTCGTAGAGGGGACGTCCCTCGCAGCGGTCCTTTTCGCCGATGAAAATCCGAAGCAGTTTTGCGTCGCCGCGTGTATCCATGTCGATCTCCGCGTCTGATTACATCATTCGAGCCAGGACAGTTCCGGCCCAGATTCCGAAAAGGCAGAGAAGCAGGCTGCCCGCGATGTTGCCCGCCGCAAGCAGGTAGCTGCCGTCCTGCAGCAAACGGAATGACTCGAGCGAAAATGTCGAAAAGGTCGTGAACCCGCCGCAGAGTCCGACCGTGAGAAACAGCTTCATCCATGGACCGGGACCGGTCCTGGTTTCCGCGATCTGTACGATGAATCCGAGCAGCAGCGAGCCGATAACGTTCACCGCCAGGGTCCCGAACGGAAATTCGTCTCCCGCCCCCTGCTGCACCACACCCGCGACGACATAGCGCAGGGCGGCGCCGAGCCCCCCTCCGGCGGCCACTGCCAGTATCATGTTCCATTCCGTTGTCATATCGGAATGTACGGAATCGTTCGGAATCGGGGAATGATCCTCTGCGCGGAAATGTTGACAGACCAGAGACTGATTGTTGCACCAATATGAACGAACCCATGAAATCTGTTTTGATCACCGGAGGAACCGGCGCGCTGGGGAACGTCGTCACCCGGCGCCTGATCCACGAAGGCTATCACTGCATCGTTCCCTACAGAAACGAGAAAGAAGCCCAGGACCTCCGGGCGCAGATCGCACCCCAGCAGCGCGACCAGCTTTTCCTCCTCGAGGCGGATCTGCTTGCGGACGGAGAACCCCAGCGGGTCTTCGACGCGGCAGTGACGCAGAGCGGGCTGTATGGCCTCGTCCATCTTCTCGGGGGAGTCCGGGGGTTCCAGCCCATCGCGGACACATCGCTTGAAGAATGGAATTTCCTTCTGAACCTGAACCTGCATCCCTTCTTTCACTTCAGCCGACTCGCCATGGGGCATTTTCGCGAACGCGGCATCGGACGCATCGTCAGCATCGGTGCGATGGCGGTGCTCAAACCCGCAGCGAACCAGGCGGGATACGGCGTCGCCAAGGCCGGTGTATCCGCGCTCACGAAGATTCTCGCGGACGAGGGCCGGGCATACGGCGTGACCGCAAACTGCATCATTCCGAGCGTGATAAACACCGAAGCCAATCTGTCGTGGGGCGCGGAAGAAGACGTTCCCAGCTGGGTCACACCCGAGGAAATCGCCGGAACGATCACATATCTCCTCAGCGAGGATGCTTCCGGAGTGAACGGATCAGACATCCGGCTGTTTGGAAAACTCAACATTTGAGATGCAAATTGTGAACGTTTCAGTCTGTTGAGATTGTTAAACTGGTGTTATATTTAGTTTTTTGCGATAATTACAGATTGCCGGATTGAGTTTCGCGAACACACATACAGAAAAAGCGCCCCGTTCGAACATTTCCCCTGCATCGGAACGACGCACCTCTCCAACGACTGAAGGACCTGAAATTCTGGCACGCACCCGTGTCCATATTCGTGATATCGAGGTAGGCGGCAAAGGTTTTGTCGTCATCGCGGGCCCCTGCGCGATCGAATCCGCACCGCAGATCCGCGAGGCGGCCTCCCTCGTTTCCGCGCACGGAGCGCACATTCTGCGCGGCGGCGCGTTCAAGGCGCGGACGTCGCCCTACACCTTCCAGGGTCTCGGCCTCGACGGCGTCCGGCTCATGCGCGACGCTGCCGATGCGCAGGGCATGCCGATGATCACCGAGGTTCTCTCCGAGCGTGATATCGAAGGGATGGTCGAATTCGTCGATGCCTTCCAGGTCGGTTCGCGGAACATGGACAATACCTCGCTGCTCAAGGAACTCGGACAGACGAACAAACCCGTCCTCCTCAAAAGAGGATTCGCCGCGACGATCAAGGAGTGGCTGCTTGCCGCCGAGTACATCATCGTCGGAGGCAACAACCAGGTCGTCCTCTGCGAACGCGGCATTCGGACCTTCTCGAACGAAACACGCTTCACCCTCGATCTTGCCGGCGCCGTGCTCGCGCGCCAGCAGACACATCTTCCCGTTATCGTCGATCCGTCGCATGCGACCGGCAATCCGGCGCTGATCCCCGCGCTCGCGGCCGCGACGATGGCCGCGGGGCTCGACGGACTGATGGTCGAGGTGCACCCCGATCCGACCGTTGCCCTTTCCGACGCCGACCAGGCCCTCTCGCCCGAACTTTACCGCGGCATGATGGAACAGCTCCATCTGCTCGCCTCTGTGATGGGACGGCCGCTCTCCTGATGCTCATTTCTTCTTTCCACTTCCGCACAGGCAACCCCGCATGAGCCGCGAAGTCCACGACATGTTCGCGGAAATTTCCGCGTCCTATGACCGCGCAAACTCCGTCCTCTCCCTTGGCGTCCACCATCGCTGGCGCAAAGCCACGGTTCGGCTGAGTGCCGCACGCACGGGCGACAGCGTGCTCGACTGCGCGACAGGCACCGGCGACCTGGCGCTTGAATTCAAGCGCGCCGTCGGTTCGGAAGGCCGCGTTGTCGGAACCGATTTCTGCGCCGACATGCTCGCGTTCGCACCCGCCAAAGCGGCGAACGCCGGGCTGGACGTCGCGTGGGAAGTTGAGGACGCCATGCAGCTCAGCTACGCCGACAATACGTTCGACGTCGCTTCGATCGCGTTCGGTATCCGCAACGTCGACGATCCCGTCCAGGCGCTGCGCAGCATGGGACGCGTGGTGCGCCCCGGCGGACGCGTCATGATCCTGGAATTCGGCCGCCCGCTCTGGTGGATGAAGCCGTTCTTCACCTTCTACAGCAAAGTTGTCATACCGCTCGTCGGCGGACTGGTGTCAGGCAAACGTGATGCGTATGAATATCTCACGCGCACATCCGCCGCCTTTCCGACGGGAGACGAGTTCCTCGCACTGATGGATGAAAGCGGCATGTATGCCGATCGCCGCACCATTCCCCTGACCGGCGGCATCGCATATCTCTACATCGGTGTCGTCCGGTAAGCGCACACCCGAGGTCAATCCTTCCCCGTCGATCCACCTTCTTCGTTCATCATCATTTCGGCGAGCTCCTTCCTTCGCAGCTTCCCCGACGGCGTCCGCGGCAGCGCGTTCATCTGCTGCCAGACACGCGGAATCTTGTACCCGGCCAGCTCCCGCCGGCACCATGCATCGAGTTCGCTGAACGGTACCGCGTCGCGGAGAACGACCGCCGCGGCAACCTTCCGGCCCCAGGTGCTGTCGGGCAGCCCCGTCACCGCGGCTTCGCGCACGGCGGAATGTCGGAGCAGAACATCTTCTATTTCTGAGGGATAGACGTTCTCCCCGCCCGTGACGATCATGTCGTCCAGGCGTCCGATGACGTGCAGACAACCGGCACCGTCGATGCTGCCGATGTCGCCGGTCCGGAACCAGCCATCGACGTATCGTTCACGACTTCGGGCGGCGTCGTCCAGGTAGCCCGCGGAAACCATTGCCCCGCGGATCCAGATTTCTCCCTCGTTTCCATCGGAAAGAATCAAGCCGTCCTCGTCGCGGATCTGAAGGCCGGCACCGCCGATCGGACGCCCCGCGCTCCCCGCCATCCCATCCTGTTCCTCCGGCGACGCGGTCACGACCTGCGAACAGGTTTCCGTCAGTCCGTATGTGCCGAGCACCGGCAGCTCCCGCCGTCGCGCCTCCTCCCACAGGGCCTGGGAAGCCGCCGCACCGCCAAGGAGAATGGCGCGCATCGAGGGGGAATCCGCGGCGCGGAACGATTCAGCCGTTTCCAGCATCCGCTGCAGCATCGTCGGAACCAGGGAAAGCAGCGTGATGTCTCCTTGACGAAGCAGGGAAAGAATGGCATCCGCGTCGAATCCCTGGCGGACGGTCATGGCCGTGCCGTAAAACAGGCTGCGCGTGACGATCGCCAGACCGCCGATATGGAAAAGGGGAATAATGCACAGCCAGTTGTCTTCCGGACGCACGCCAAGATTCCGCGCGGAGCCCTCGGCGCTTGCGCGGTGATTTCGCCAGGTGTGCGGCACCGCCTTCATGGTGCCCGACGTTCCGGAAGTAAACAGAATGCTGCAGCCCCGATCTTCGTCGAAAGGGAGCGGGATAAATTCCGCGGCATCCGCGCGCGCCGCTTGGTCCATCAGTGAATCGAGGGGGAGTTCGTTCTCCCCGTCCGGTACGGCGGAGATGACGAGCCGGGGCTTCAGATGCTGAATCTGGCGGGCTCGTTCCGAGGGCGTGAGACGCGTGTTCAGGGGTGCGGCTACGCCGCCGCAGAGGAACACTGCATGGAGCAGAAGGACATGCACCGCGCTGTTGCCGGCGACGGTCGCCACGACATCCCCGGCAGTGACGCCGTGAAAACGCTGGAGCACGCAGGCCATGGCTCGTGCTTCTTCAAAGAGCCGATGCCAGCTCCAGCGCTCGGAGCCGTCGACCAGTGCGACGGTCCCGGCGCGCAATGCGGCGTGCTCGGCCAGCAGGTTCATTCAGCCTCCGAACCGCGGGTCGCGTCCGGCGTGATCCCCAGGCCGCTTTCTTCCGAAAGGACGAGCCTTCCTTCTTCAATGATGTCGCGCCGGGTGTCGGTGAGGAACAGCACGCCTGTTGCCAGTCCGTGATGCAGGGACGATGCGGGCAGGGAAGCGCAGAGCTGCGCAACCGCGCGCCTCCCGATGGCCGAATCGATGAGCGAGGTGAATACGACATCGCGGCCGTGCCGCGCTGCTTCGATGGCGAACGCCCGGCTGTCGACCAGGCTTCCTGCGGCCATCGGTTTGATCACGAAAAGATGCACCGCGTCACGCGCGAGAAGACGGCGCGCCTGTTCCAGGTTCTGCGCGCTCTCGTCCGCCGCGATCCGGATGATGTTCATTCCCGTCAGTGCGGCAAGCTCATCCACATCTTCTGCGGGAACGGGCTGTTCGACATATTCGATATCGTACATCGCAAAGGCGCGCAGCGCCTCTTCCGCGTCTCCGAATTCCCATGCGCCGTTCGCATCCAGTCGAATGCGTGTCTCCGCCCGCACTGCCAGCCGCACCGCTCGGAGGCGGTCGATATCCTCCTCCAGCGAAGCGCTCCCGACCTTGATTTTCAGGCAGTCGAATCCTGCGCTGCCTGCGGCGGCAGCGGCCTGCGCCGCCTCTCCCGCCGGTACAGCGCCGATGACCGCATTCACCGGAATCCTGATGCGATACTGTCCGCCGAGCGCATACGCCATCGACACGCGTTCGGACCGTGAAAACAGGTCCAGCAACGCGCACTCGACAGCGAATCGTGCTGCAGGCGCTTCCGCCAGTTCTGGAAGAAGATGCGCCAGCGCGGTGATCACACCGGGCAGCGCGGGTGCTGATTCGCCTCTGGCGGATTCGCCCCCGTCAGCGGTTCCGGCTCCGCCCACCACGTCGGTGAGTACGTCGGCGATATTTCCGAAGAATGCCGCCGCGGCTTCAAGCGCGCGCAGGCACGTATCGGCGTCTTCGGTTCCGAATTCGGGAAGCGGCGCAGCTTCGCCCCAGCCCGTCAGTCCCCGCCGGTCGTCGTGCATGGAGAAGAGCAGAATATCTCGTTGAGTGAGCGTCCACCCGCTCGTGTGAAACGGGCGGCGCAGGGGAAGGGATCGCTGTTGGATTCGGCAGCGCATGGGTCACGCCAGGTAGCAGCCCGCCGCGTACAGGATGCCGTACACGGCAAGCAGTTGTCCTGTCCCTGCGAGTGCGTTGTTCAGTTCCCCACCGTCGGTGCTTCGCCCGACGATGCGCAGAACACGGAACGCGAAGGGAAGGCTGAGCAGAGGAAGCAGCAGCCAGAGCGGTGCATCGGTCCGCAGAACCTGCGCAACCGGCACGGCATAGGCCAGAAGAAGCAGAAGCCGGTACTCCATCCTCGTCGCCGCGCGGCCGATCCGCACGGCCATGGTCTTCTTGTTGGCGACCCGGTCGGTATCGATGTCGCGGTAATTGTTGACCACGAGGATCGCCGTGGAAATGGCGCCGACCGGAAGAGACGCGATGAAGGCATCCATCGACCAGTGCAGCGCCTGAACGTAATGCGTTCCGGTGACGGCGACGATACCGAAAAAAAGAAAAACGAACAGGTCGCCGAGTCCGACATACGCGAGGGGAAACGGACCGGCGGTGTATATCACCGCGCAGAAAAGCGACGCGACGCCGATTGCCAGGATCACCCATCCTCCGACCGAAACCAGGTACAGCCCGAGGATGAAGGTCAGCACGAACACCCCGATCATGGCGTTACGCACGGTGCGGGGCGGAATCAGCCCGCTCTGCGTCACGCGCACCGGTCCGATGCGATGCTCCGAATCGGCCCCTTTGATGAAATCGAAATAATCGTTGGCGAGGTTGGTCCCGATCTGTATCAGCAGTGCGCACAGCAGTGCGACGGCCGCGGGAAGCGCGGTGAATGCTCCCTCCGAGGCGGCGACCGCGGAACCGACCAGCACCGGAACAACGGCCGCGGGAAGTGTTTTCGGCCGTGACGCCAGCACCCATGCGTGGGCACGGCTGATATCGGAAGCGGGGCGTGCCTGGCTCATCTTCTTCATGCTCCTCCTACCACGGGAGCCAGCGGTATTTGCGGAAGTTCGGTTTCCGTTTTTCGACATAGGAATTCTTGCCTTCCTGCGCTTCCTCCGACATGTAATAGAGCAGCGTCGCGTTCCCGGCGAGTTCCTGGATTCCCGCCTGTCCGTCCAGTTCGGCGTTGAACGCGGATTTCAGAAGGCGGATCGCCAGCGGCGATTTCTGCATTATTTCGCGCGCCCACTGCGCGCCCTCGTCGGCGAGCTGCTCGACGGGAACCACCGTGTTGACCAGCCCCATGTCGAACGCTTCCTGCGCATCATACTGCCGGCAGAGATACCAGATTTCGCGGGCGCGCTTCTGCCCGACCATGCGGGCCAGGTACGACGCGCCGAAGCCGCCGTCGAAACTGCCGACTTTCGGACCTGTCTGTCCGAATATTGCATTCTCCGCCGCGATGCTCAGGTCGCACACCACATGCAGCACGTGCCCCCCGCCGATGGCGTATCCCGCAATCAGCGCGATGACCACCTTGGGCATGCTCCGTATCAGCCGCTGCAGTTCCAGGATATGGAGGCGCGGCACGGCGTGTTCGTTCTGCGCCATGTAGCCGGCATCGCCGCGGATTTTCTGATCACCGCCGCTGCAGAACGCCCATTTCCCATCCTTTGCCGGACCCTCGCCCGTGAGCAGCACGACGCCGACTTCGGGGTCGAGTGCGGCGATGTGGAAGGCGTCGAGCAGCTGATCGACGGTTTCGGGACGAAAGGCATTCCGCACCTCCGGCCTGTTGATGGCGATCCGCATGATGCCTTCGTCGCTCTTACGGAAAGTGATATCGCTGTATTGCTTGACGGTTGTCCAGTTGATGTCGCTCATGTTTCCATTCTGTCGCAATGAATAGGGTATCAGGTCAACAAATCTCCTGCGGTCAGCGTTTCCACCGCTCCTGCAGCGCGGCGGCGAGTGCCGCCGGACGCTCGAACGGCAGGTCGTGTCCGGCGCCTTCAAAAACACGCAGTTCCGCGTTCGGCAGCAGTTCTGTCATGCGCGCGGCGATCTCGGCGTACCGGCCGTCTTCCGCTCCCGCGGCGACAAGCACCGGAACCGTGAGCTGCGGCAGGAACTCCCACAGCGATTCCTGCACTCCCTGTCCGCTGCCGAGCAGCGATCCCTGCAGACCGCGGCAGCGTCTGCGCATGCGGTCGCGCCGTGCCTCCAGCCAGGCACCCGGGTCAAGCGTGCGCTGGGCCGCGAACAGCGCGCCTCCGCCCCACTCGTCCACGAAACGTTCGAGTCCGATTTCACCGACCCGTACCGCGAGTTCCGCATCCTCTTCCTTGCGCCGGGCGCGGTCCTGTGCATCTTCGATGCCGGGATTCGCGCTGACGAGTGCGAGCGAATGCAGCACTTCAGGATACCGCAGCGCCAGGTGCAGCGCCGTCCGGCCTCCGAGGGAATACCCCACCAGATGCACCTTCCCCAGTCCGAGCCGCCGGATGAGGCGGTGGATTTCCTCGGCCGCATGCTCGAGTCCGTACATCCCGAAATGCACCGCGGGGTCGGGAGAAGGAGATTCTCCGTGCCCCATCAAATCGACGCCGATGGCATGCGGATGCGTCAGTTCGGCGAGCACCCGTGTCCAGCTTCCGCTCGCGCGGGTGAAACCGTGCAGCAGCAGCACCGGCTCGCTCTCCCCGTGCGAAAGGACGCGCCAGGCGAAAGGAAACGCTTCACGTTTCCCGGACGGTGACGGCTCGCGCTGCGGCAGTGCTTCGTCGACGGCCGCGGTCACATCGCCCAGTACATCACGCCGGATCGACCCGCTTTCCCTGATCGACGTCCGCAGTTCGAGCACCCGCATGCCGGACTGTGCGGCGTTACGGTGGAGCGCGCTTTCCAGATCCCCGGCGTTCGCGATGTACGCATGGCTGATCCCGAATGCCGCGCATGCGCTGGCGAAATCCACCCCGTGCGGAGTCGTGAAATGTTTCGTATAGGCGGGATCGAAATCGCGCACCGGCAGCATGTCGAAGATTTCTCCGCCGTCGTTGTTGAGCAGCAGCACCGTGAGCGGGATCTCGCGCAGCAGCGACCCCGCCGCCGCGTTCAGATTGTGGAGAAACGCGATATCGCCAGTCAGAAGAAACGCAGGAGTTCCACGCTCCCGAGCGACGCCGAGCGCGGTCGACACGATGCCGTCGATCCCGTTCACTCCCCGGTTGAAAAAGATCCGGCAGCCCTCGGGCAGATCGAGCGCAAAGGTTTCGAAATCGCGTATCGGCATGCTCGACGATACGAATAGCGTGCTGTGGGCGGGCAGCAGTCCTGCGAGACGGTACATGAACGCTCCCTCGAAGTTCGGGGTCGAGGCAGCCCAGCGTTTTGCGATCGCTTCGCGCGCCGCATCGTCGGCGACGCTGACCGACCGCAGAAAATCCGGATCGCCGATCCGCGGCGGACAGCCTGCGAGGAATGCCGAAAGCCGCGTAACGAACGTTCCGGCATCGTCGTGCACGTGCAGACGCACGGTATGCGCCGCATCCGCGCGCCTGTGCTCCCGCGTGATACTGATGTGATCGGCCGGCGAATGCCCGACAAAGCGCTGGATCGACGCGTTCGTCGGCACTCCGCCGATCTGAACGATCAGGTCCGGCGTGAAGGCGTTCCGGAACGCGGACGAACGAAGCAGCAGGTCCAGGGTCGAGAATCGCATTGCATGAGATCGGCCGGACCGCAGCTGGGACGTGGCCTCCGCGAAAATCGGGATACTGTGGCGTTCCGCGAGACGCAGCAGTTCCTCCGTCGACGCCGCCGCGTCCGCATTCGTGCCGGCAAGAATCACGGGACGCCGCGCAGACAGCAGGGCGTCGGCGACCTCCTCGAGAACACCGTCCGGAGAAGATCCCGGGCAGGTGCGTCTCCAGGCACGTCCGTCGGCTCTCCCGGTGACGGCTTCGAGATCATGCACGTACACGTCATCCGGAATCTGATCCCGGCGGCGTTCCGCGGGAATCGGTTCCAGCGGTTTGCGAAACGGAAGATTGACCTGAACCGGCCCGGCAGGACCGCCCGCGGCCATCGCGTACGCGTGGCAGATCGATGAACGCAGCGCGCGCAGTCGCACGTCGTCCGCCTCCGGAAGTCCGGCATCCATGAACCAGCGGACATGGTCGCCGAACAGCTTTATCTGATCCATCGTCTGGGGGGCGCCGCTGTCGCGCAGTGCGCCCGGACGATCGGCGGTCAGCAGCACGAGCGGCACCTCCGCGGCATCCGCTTCGCATACGGCGGGGAAATAATTCGCGGCCGCGGTTCCGGACGTACAGAGCAGGGCGACGGCCTGCCCGCCGGCTTTCGCCAGGCCGAGCGCGAAAAAGGCGGCGGAGCGTTCGTCGATCACGGAATGATCCGTGATATCCGGGTGCGCCGCGAACGCCAGCACCAGCGGGGTGTTGCGCGACCCGGGAGAAATCACGACATGGCGCACACCGTTTCGCGCAAGTTCATCGGTGATGACATGCGCCCAGAGCTGATTGATGTTTGCGTAGCGCTGCAAAAGATTTCGTAGGGTTCGGAGTGGGGGTAAAATGCCGGTTTCGTATTAAAATACGGAATTGTCGTGTCGGACACACGTTCCCGCGTCGAAACTCAGCAGGCGGAAGCGAGAATATCGATCATGGTCTGCAGTTTCGCACGGGTCTCCCGTTCCTCCGCCGCGGCGTCGCTTTCCGCGACGATCCCTGCTCCCGCCCAGACGAGCGCGTCGCACCCGCTCACAAGCGTACTCCGTATGGTCACCGCCGCGTCGCCCTCCCGGTCGCCGATAAACCATCCGGCACACCCGGCGTACATCCCGCGGTCGAACGGTTCGAGCGCGGCGATCAGTTCTTCCGCGGCCCCTCGCGGGGTCCCCGCGACGGCAGGCGTCGGATGCAGTGCGGCGATGACGTGGCGCATTCCGCATTCCGCTTTCATTCGTCCCCCGATGTGCGTCAGGATGTGCGTCACATGCGGGAGCTCGAGCACGCGCACCTCCCGCACCGCAGCTGCGGAAGAGAACGTCGCGGCCGCCGAACGCAGCATCTCCACGACGAAGTGGTGCTCGGCCTGCTCCTTGGCATCGGAAAGCAGTGTTTCGACCGAACGGCCGTCTCGCCGCGTCACGGTTCCGGCAAGCGCCATGGTTTCAAAGTGGCCGTCGGAGACGCGGCCCAGCCGTTCCGGGGTGGCGCTGAGGAAAAAACGGCGCCCGTCGGGACTCCAGCAGATGGAGAATGCGTGGGGCTGCTGCTGCATCGCATGCAGCGCGCGGTACAGATCAAACGAACGAGAAAGGCGGATCGTGCTCCGCCGGGCGATGACCACCTTCTCGAGAACTCCTTCCCGCAGGGGATGAAGCGCCGCCTCGACCCGCCCGCGATACTGCTCCTGATCCCACGCCCGTATCTCGAGCGTACCTTCTCCGGCGGACTCGGCATCACGGCCTGCGTCCGAACCGGCAAGCGCCGAAGCGTCCATACCCCAGAACCGCGGTTCGCCGCCACGTAAATGCATCGCGACCTCCGGCTCATACACATGAACCGGAGGAAATCCTTCCCATTCCGACGAAGCGGTATCTGTGGGAGAAAAATGCAGCAGTGCGATCGACGGATGCTCCGGATCGGCTCCGAGATCGTCGATGATCCGGGATCGCCACTCGCCGGACGGAATGACGCCATGGTTCCGGCGCGACCCGGCGGCCATCAGGATTTCGCCTTCCGGCGAGCGCCAGAAGAAATACGGACCGGGCCGCCGCTCAATGAGCGAAAGAAATTGCGCCGGATAATCTGTCATGCCGATCAGCGGATGATGACTGTCGATACCTGGCTCTGCCGCTCATGCCGTCCGTCTCGCGCGGTGAGCACCGCACGATAACTGCCGCTCGGGAGCGCGGAAAGCTGCGCGCGAAGTTCATGCCGTCCGGCCGCGTATTCGCCGTCGGCCACGCGGAGGACTTCCCGTCCCTGCAGGTCGTACAGCGACATGGTCACGGCCATGCGCGCCGGAAGCGTAAACGCGTACACCGTCTGAGCGGACGTCGCCAGAGAGACCGGATTGGGGTAGTTCTGCGAAAGCAGAATCGCCGCGGGCGCGGGTGCGTCTTCCGCACCGAGGGTTGTGGCATTGCCATGCAGCTGCAGTTCATAGCTGCTGTTCACCAGGTCGTCGGACGCGATCGTGATGAATGCGCTTTTTTCGCCGTAGGTACGCGGAGTGAACGTCACCGGAACGATCAGGGAATCGCCGCCGGCAATGGTCACCGCACCGGGGTCGGTGAATGCGAACAGCGAGGCATCCGCTCCGCCCGGCATCCAGCTCGTGATATGCAGCGGAGCGCGGCCCGCGTTCCGGATGCTCACGTCGATCGTCTTGCCGCTGTCGAGGAGGACATAGCCGAACTCGATGACATCGTCCGTCGCGATCGTCGGTGTGATAGCGCTTCCCTTGATCGGAATGCGGTACTGCGGTTCAACAACGTCGTTCGAACCGATAAGCAGCCAGCTGTTGAAATCGCCCGGACGAAGAGGAGAGAACGTGACCTGTACCGAATCGACCTTCCCTGCGGCGAAAAAGAACGTGGATTCCGTGGTCACCTGGAACATGGTGGAATCTCCGCCGCTGCTGCGCTCCGCACTGATGAGGATGGGCTGCGTCCCGCGATTGGTCAGCCGAACGAAACGCGATTCATAGGTTCCGAGCAGCAGGGTGCCGAAATCCAGCGTATCCGGGGAATGAATGAACGCGGAGGTTCCGGGCGGCACGCCGTGTCCCACAAGATCGATGAAGGGAATCCCGAGCGCAGCGTTCGAATACACGGTCGCCGTACCGTAGGCCATGCCCGTGTCTTTCGGCGCGAATGCGACGGTTATTTCACGGCTGTCTCCCGGCTGCAGCGGCGACAGGTCTCCGCCGACAAACAGGAATCCCGGTCCCACGGTGGCGACATTGTTGAAGTCCAGCGGAATTTCTCCGCGGTTGTAAACCGTGAAGCTCAGCGTGTGCTGCCGGTCGACCGAAACGTCGCCGAAATCAAGCATCGTCGGCTGGATATAGATTGCCGCGGCAGGGGTGTAGGACTGAACGGTACCGAAATCTCCGGCCAGCCAGAGATGGCCGTCCGATACGGCATCGACGTCGCGCAGCCCGACGGCGGGGTAATCGGTGCGGTAGAACGTCGCGCCGCCGTCACTGGTGCGTGCGACCGAACGGCTGAGCATGAAATATCCATGCTGCGCATCGGTGAAAATGATACGGTAGATGACGTCGAGTCCGGCCAGCCCGGTCACGGAGGTCCACGTTGTGCCTCCGTCCGAGGTTCTCAGCAGGGCAAGCTGTCCGCCGGCCCATCCGTTCATCGCGTCAGTGAAATACACGGTCTGAAGGTGCGTCGAGATCGGCGTGTTCTGTTCCTGCCAGTTTGCACCGCCGTCGCTCGTATGATAGATCCGTCCCTCGTCGCCTGCGATCCAGGCTTCGCTCGCGGAGATCGCCGCGATACCGTTGAAGTCATGCGTGACGCCGGCGTCGAGATCCATCCAGGTTGCACCGCCGTCACTGCTGCGTGCGATCGTGCCGTGCGCACCGGTGAGCCATCCGTTGTCCTGATCGACGAAAAGCACCTGCGCGATCTGTCCCCGTCCGTTGAGCACCTGCGTCGTCCAGTTCTGTCCCGCATCGTCGGAAAACATGACCTGCCCCTGGGTGCCCGTCCCGAGGATGCGTGTCGGCGAGAGCGCAAATCCCGAATGGAATCCGGCTAGCGTGATGGTATCGGAGCCGCTCCAGGTTTCACCCCGGTCTTCGGTATAGAACGCGGAACCGTCACCGAACACCCATGCGGAGGAATCGCTCAGGGCCGTGACGCCATGGAAATGCTGGCGCGAGAATGCCGTTCCGTGCTGCGTCCACGACTGTCCCCCGTCGAAGGTCGAGAAAACCGCTCCGCCGGTCCCGAACAGGAATGCCTTCTGATCGTCGATCGGATACACGGCGTAGAAGGTGAAGCGACGCGGCTGTTCGACTTCGATGAACTGCCAGCTCATGCCCCCGTCCACGGTCTTGAACACCGATCCGATGCTGTTGCTGACCAGCCAGCCCGTAGTCGCCGAAGTGAAACGGACCTGCGTCAGTTCGTTGAGTACGAACGAGGTATCGCTCCACGTCGCACCGCCGTCGGTGGTCCGCAGCAGGTATTTGGGTTTCTGCACGGCGAAACCGTTCTGTGCATCGCGGAAAGCGACGGACGTGATATCGGTACCGATGGGAGCGTTGACGTTGGACCAGCTTTGTCCTCCGTCCTGGCTGCGAAGGATCAGGCCGCCGCCGCAAACCGCAACGGCGGTCTGCGCGTCGGGGAACGCGATGTCGTAAATCACCGTGGTCGTCCCGGTGGAAAAGCGCTCCCAGGTCAGACCGGCGTCGGTACTGCGCGCGATGGCGCCCAGGCTGCCGATTCCCCAGAGGCTTCCGTCCGGCGCCCTGCGAAGCTTCTGCATCGTGAGGGCGGTCCGCGGCAGCAGTTCCCAGCTGATCCCCGCATCGCTCGTCCGGAGCAGAAGACCGTTGTTGAACGAGATCACGCCGGTCAGCGCGTCGGTGAAGACCATGCTCAATCCCAGAAACGGTGTCGTGCGGAGAATGTTCGCCCGCGAGGTCCAGGTCATGCCGCCGTCGGTGGTGTGCAGAAGGGCGCCGTTGCCTCCCACGATCCACCCGCGCTGTGCGTCGAGAAATGTGGCGTCAAGAAACTCGTTGCCCTCCGGCAGCGGATTAAGCCATTTCCATTGGGCGAATGCCAGATTCGACGACAGGAAAAGCAGCATGACGACAGGAAGCAGAAAGGTGATGCGTAGCGATTTCATGGAGAACCCCGTTTCATGGACATAGGGAGAATATAGCGCCTCACGGGGCACATAATCGAGCCGAAAGCCCGCCCCCGCGCAGATAATGTTTCCATCCTCCGTGAATAAACCCTGCCCCCGCGGTGTACTTGTGATGTCATCCGCCGCCCCGGCACGACGGCAAGCTCATACCGGGACATTCGCCATAACGCATGTTCCGCTCTTTTTCTCCCTGTCGTTGTATCCGTCGGACAGGAGGCGTAGATTGTTCACATTCAGAAAACACTTACCTCTTCTTTACTCTCGGAGGAATCTCTCTATGACAGATGATACGACAGCGGTTGAACCGCAGATGGAAAACACGGGGATGAGCAGCGTCCCGCCGCCCCCTGTCGAGGCGCTTTCCATTTCCGACAAGTTCATCGGCATTATCACCGAACCGGCTGCGACCTACGAAAACGTGCGCGCCGCGGGCGCCCGCACCTCCGACTGGCTGGTACCCGTATTCATGGTCGCCGTCATCATGATCGTCGGCATGTTCCTTCGTTTCCAGAATCCCGAGTTCATGAACACCATCGTTGAGAAACAGGCGAAGGATCTGTCGGCACGCGTCGAGTCCGGAAAAATGACGCAGGAGCAGGCGGACCAGGGTCTCGAGCAGATGGAGAACATGCAGGGATTCATCAAGATCTCCGGTTCGATCGGCGCCGGCATCGGCTTCATCATCATGTTCTTCGTGTTCGGCCTGCTGTACTGGCTGCTCGTACGGTTCGTGATGCGAGGGGATGCGAGCTTCGCCCTGATCCTCTCGGCCGCGGGGCTCAGCGCCTATATTTCCGGCATCGATCAGCTGCTGAGCCTTCTGCTGAGTTACGTCACGGGCAGTCCGTTCGCGAACCTGAGCCCGACGCTGTTCTACAGTGCCGACATGTCGGCGATGAGCACGCGCATTCTCATGCTCCTCAATCCGCTGTCGATCTGGGCGTTCTACGTTCTCGGTATCGGATTCGAGAAGGTGGCGGAAATCAGCCGCACGAAGGCGATGATCACCGCATTCATTTTCTGGGTTCTGCTTTCGGCCATGGGAGTGATCGGCGGATTCGGCGGGTGACCCCGCCGCGGCAGGACTTTTCCTCCACGTTGGATTTCCGTAAAAGAAACGTCCCGCTCGATGGCGGGACGTTTCTTTTTATTCTTCGATTTCGATTTTTCCTATTCGGCGTTCGTGGCGCCCTCCTTCGAAGGGCGTTTCGAGCCAGAGCCGGATCATCTTTTCGGCGAGAGGCCAGTCGACCAGGCGCTCACCCAGCGCCAGCACGTTCGCGTCGTTGTGCAGTCGCGACATGCGCGCGGCTTCCAGTATCTGGCAGGCAGCGGCCCGTATGCCCTTATGCCTGTTCGCGGCGAGACTGATGCCGATGCCCGTCCCGCAGATGAAGATCCCGCGATCGCATTCACCACGCTGAATCGCCTCGGCGGCCGCATGGGCGAAGTCGGGGTAATCGACGCTTTCGTCGCTGGTGGTTCCGAAATCCTTCCACGCAAGGCCCAGCTCGTCGAGAAGCGTCTTGCATCGCTCCTTGTAGTGAAATCCTCCGTGGTCCGAGGCGAGTGCTATCATGGCATTCCTTACGGGGTAACGCTGCGGCCGATCCAGCCGTAGCAGTCCTTGTTGATCGCGTAGGGTTTCCCCTTGGGGATCTTGTTGAGGAAAAGGTCCTCGGCCGTGGGCGTCAGGGTGTCGAGCGCGCGCGAACGATCGCGTGCCTGCCCCTCGAACTGGGGATCCTGCGCCGCGCGTGCGTATTCGCTTTGCGCGAGGAGATACACCATCTTATCGAGCACCTTCATCTTGGACCAGCCGCCGCGGGTTCCTTCCACGCAGCGCGACACCGCCATTTCATAAGCGTTCGCCACGACCATGTGCGGTGCGCCCCATGCCGGATCCAGTGCAGACGCCTTCTCGGCATACGTGCGGGCATCGGAGAGCTTGCCTTCCTGGAGGATCGAACGCGCGAGGTTCATCCAGGCTTCCTTCGACTCGGGATCGAGTTCGGTCACCTTCCGATACGCCTCCGTCGCCTGCTTGTAGTCTTCGATGAACAGAAGCGAGGCGCCGTAGCGCTGCCAGTAGTTCTTGACATCGGGAGAGAGCGTCGTGAGCTTCTTGAAATACACCGCGGCGCTGTCATACTGCTGAACGAGTTCGTAGAAACCGTTGGCGAGCTCATAGAGCTTCGTCACGTTCTCGGAATCGGCGAAGTACGCATCGCGCAGCACGGTGATATATTCTTCCGGATTTTCCATCAGACCCTTCAGAAGACCCTGCGCGATTTCATTGTTCGGGTCGCGCAGCAGGATTGCCTGAAGAACTTTGATGGCATTCTGCTTGTACTCGGGGAATTTTGAATACAGAACCGCGAGGCGCACCACGTAGTAGAGATCGACGGTGTCGTAATGTTCGCCGATACCGGCCTCATACGCCGCGATGGCGTCCTTGTCGCGATCAGAGAACTGCCGTTCTGTCTGATATCCCTTCAGCCGGTAAAACTCCTCTTTGCGATCGGGGAACGACGCGATAGCGTTGTCCACGATCATGAGCAGCGTATCTGCAATACCGGCCTTTTCCTGCGGTGTCGCGGCTGCCGTGGCAAGCGAGTCGTACAGATCGATGAATTTCACATGAAAGGTATTGAAGCGCGTGGGATCGAGCTCCATGATTTTCCAGCCGGCCTTTTTGGCGGCCTTGAAATCGTGTGTCTTGAAATACTCAAGGAAAAGGCTCCAGTTACGGCGCAGCAGCCTTTCAGTGTCCTCACCGTTGCTGTCGTTCTGCGCCACGGAGATCATGGGCTGAACGGCCAGCAGAAGCAGGACGGCGATGCCGAAAAGCTTGTTCTTGAGGGGGTGCATGGTATCCTCCAGGGTCGAAATCGAAGAAATTGCTACTCGGTTTTACGTATGAACCAGGATTCGCCGACAGTGACGGAAAAACTGGCTCGCATGATGTTCTGGGTTCCGAGCAGCGGACTGTCGCTGCTCCGGGATCCGTATTCCAGGGCGATGTCGCCGCGATTGTTGCCGAAAATCGGGAAGCCCGCACCTGCAGTGATGAAGTACTCTGTCGCCTTGTAGTTCTCGAAAGCCAGGTACGGCTGCTGCATGTAGAATCCGAGGCGAAACGCGGTCCGGCTCAGTGTGCGCGCATCCAGGTCATTTTTGTATGGGTACCATTCTGCGCCCACCGCGAATTTATACGCTTCACCCTGTCCGGTTTGTTTCCCGTCGAACATGATCGCTTCGGTCCAGTCCTGACGCCGGTAATCGGCGGCGATCAGCAGTTCGTCGGTCATCTCCCAGGCAATGCCGATATCGATGGCCATCGGAAGGTCCTGCTTGCCGCTCGCTCCCGTCAGGGTGGAATCCTGCGTGGAGTATTCCAGCACGAGGTTCCGGCTGGCGTTGAGCTGGGCGGCGGTCTGCAGTGACGCACCGATGCTGAGGTGCTTCATGCCGTCATACAGCAGGCCGAGAAGGAAACCGGATCCGTTATGGCTCGTGGCACGCGTCTGCCGGGAAGTGAACCAGGATCCGTTGTCGAAACGCAGCTCCCAGTTCTGATCGATATTTCCGAAATAATAGTTGTAGGCGGCGCCGATTTTCACATGGGGCAGCGGTTCGGCGGAAAGTCCTGCGCGGAACAGCGACAGGCCGCCTGCGCCCTCGTAGGAAATCGTGTACGCCTCGTCATTGATCGATCCGCGGCTCACGGTCGCATAGTCGGAGCGGCTGACCGGCATGATCGCCGAGCCCAGCCGGAGCTTCATGCTTTCCTCGAGCGGAAACACGAATCCGAATCCCTTTATCGCGCCGCTTTTGGCGACGTCGGAACTGCGAGAAATGGTGATGTACTCGAGCGACATCCCGCCCTGCAGTCGGAGCTCCTGAATGGATGACCAGGCAGCAGGATTGATGGTGTTGATGTCCGTCGCGGACTGCAGGCCGGCGGCCGTCGATCCCATCCCGCGCTGACGTGCCGTCACCATCAGATCCAGTTCGCCGATTCCATAGCGCGACTCAACGGTACCCCCGTTCTGCGCGCCGGCGATACTGGTGAGAAGAAGAAATGCGATGATGAGTTTTTTCATATCGGGTCAGGGTTTGGTAGTGTACGTCACGACCAGCCGGGGACGTTTGTCCTCCGGGGCATCCGCTCCGTAAAGAGCCAGTCTGTCGAGATCGGTGTTTTCATTCATCGCAACGAGAATGAACCCGTAGTTGTCCTTGTGGTTTACCCACTTCTGCACCGCGCGCGTGATCAGGATCCCGTCCGCGATATACACACCGGGCGAGGACTCGACTTCTCTACTGAAGACACCGCTGCTGTTGAGAACATTGTCCGTACTGTCCACGCTCTCATATACAAGAACAGTATCCGCACCGCGATAGTTTGCCGTACTCAGATCCGGATCCTTGGTGAGATAGAGCTGCGCAAAATTGACGATGCTCGCGGGCGGAATGGCCGAGAGATCGAAGTACAGTTTCCCGCGCACCGAAGTGCCTCCCTGCAGCACGATCCGCTGTGCGTCTTCACGCATGGCTCCGGTGACCAGGTAGGTGTCGTCGGCGGACTCGCCGGCCAGGGTATCCAGTACACCGTCCAGTTCGATGATGACGGTGAGCTGAGGCCGCACCAGTGACGAGGCATCGAGAGAGTAGAAGCTGCGGACACCCCCGGTCGGGGCCTGGAGCATCACGCCGTAGTTTTTCGTGATATTGGAATCGACGCTGCTGTTTATCAGCCAGGTACGCACGAGTGCGCTGTCGATGGGAATATCGATGCTGTCGTTGTCTCCGAATGTCCCTTCGAAGATACCGGCAGGCGTCGCTTCATATTTCAGATCGGCCCAGTCCGTATTCGTGAACGTGTAGGAGTTCCAGAAACTGGTGATCTCCCTGGCTTCGAGACGGAACGGCGCGGACGCGTCGCCGAGGTGATACGGCAGCGAATGGAGGCGGATGGTCGCCGAAACGATGCGACCGCCCGCCGCGTAACCCGCGGGGAAATAAATCCACCGCATCAGCGCGCGACTGGTGTAGCCTTCAGCTTCTCCGACGGAGATGATGTCGGCTGTCCCATGCGTCATTTCGAAGGGATACACCGCGGACCGCGATGCGGAAGAGTCGCGCTGCGAATCGAAGTCGAGGGCTCCGATGATGTCTGTATCCGGTATGAGACCGATTCCTGTCGGATCGGGATCGTTCTGGCATGCTGTCAGAAACAGCAGCAGAGCTGCGAGTACGGTGACGATACGCACGTGTGGGCGTTCCTTATTATTCACGATGCTGCCGGAATCCTGTCCGGCAAAGGTAAAGGGATAAAATACTGTATCCCGCCTATCCCCGGCAAGGGAGAATTCCCCGGACAACATGATGCACGGATGTTTCCCGGATCCGCAGATCCCGCGGGGTTTCCGTTACTTCTTTTTGAGCAGATTCTTGTAAAGCTCAATGTACTTCTGGGCCGAGGCATCCCACGAGTGGTCTTTCGCCATGCTGCGTTTCTGCGCGGCCTGCCAGAGCTTTTCGTCGCCGAACGCCCGCAGCGCGCGCTTGACTGCATCGAGCATCTGCTTGGCGTTGTACTTCTCGAATACGAATCCGGTCCCGGCTTTCGGTTTGGCATCCAGATCCTCGACCGTGTCGGCGAGCCCGCCCGTCGCGCGAACGATGGGCAGCGTGCCGTAGCGGAGACTGTACATCTGGTTTAGTCCGCAGGGCTCATACTTCGACGGCATGAGGAACATGTCCGCACCGGCCTCGATGAGATGCGCCAGCTCGTCGTCGAACCCGATATGGGCGCCGACCTTCTTCTTGTACTTCTTGGCGGCTTTGGTGAAGAGATCCTCGTACTTCTTTTCACCGGATCCGAGCACGACGAGCTGGAGATCCATTTTCATCAGATCTTCGAGTTTCTCTTCGATCAGGTCGAAGCCCTTCTGGTCGGCCAGGCGTGAAACGATGCCGATCACCGGAACGCGTGGGTCGTAGGGAAGCTTGAAGCGCTCGCAGAGCGCCTTTTTGTTTTCCTGCTTGTCTTCCAGCGTTTCGGCGGAGTACATTTTCGGAATCATCTTGTCGACTTCCGGATTCCAGATGCTGGTGTCCATGCCGTTGAGAATGCCGTGCGTCTTGCGCGCCTTCTTCTTGAACACCCCCTCGAGCCCGTAGCCGTATTCCTTCGTACCCCGCACCTCCTTCGCGTAGGTGGGACTGACGGTCGTAATCGCGTCCGCGTACATCAAGCCGGCCTTGAGCAGATTGATGTTGCCGTGGAATTCGACTCCTTCCGTCTTGAAGGTCTTGTCCGGCAGGCCCGTTTTGGCGAAGGAATCCTTCGGGAAGATTCCCTGATACGCCGCGTTATGGACGGTGAAAACGACTTTCGTGTTTTTGAACAGCGGTTCGTCTGCGTATTCGGTTTTCAGAAGCGCGGCGATCAGCCCGGTCTGCCAGTCGTTGAGATGGATGATGTCGGGTTTCCATCCGAGGCGGATCAGCGTTTCGATGACGCCGCGGCAGAAGAACATGAAGCGGTCGTCGTTATCGGGCCAGGCTTCCTTCGTCTTGGGATCGACATAGAGATCGGAACGGCAGTACAGCTGGTCATTGCTCAGAAAGTACACCTGTACCTTCGTCTTGATATTCGTGAGAAACGAGCTCTTGACGCTGCCCAGAAATGTCCGGTCGTCGAGAACGATAGGCATATCGGTCAGGCGTTTGATGTCATGTATTTTGAATTTTCGGTCGCTGACTGCTGCGAACTTCGGCATGATGATGCGTATATCGTGCCCGAGTTCACGTACGACCTGAGGGAGGGCAGCCGAAACGTCTGCCAGGCCACCCGTTTTGGCGAAAGGAACAACCTCGCTGGAAACGAAGAGGATACTCATGGGTTTCGCCATAAAAGCTCCAGGGAAAGTGAATAGCAGATTCTACCAAAGTGTAAAAGTACGAAAATTGTGAAAAATCTACAATTTACACCCTTTCATGACTTTTGCCGGACAGGTGCGTAGCAGTCCGGAGAAGTGCAGCGAAGCATGACGGTTTGTCAGTAGAGGGAGAGCACTTCCGTCCCTGGAAAGTATTTCTTCAGAATTTCCGCACTGGGATACCCCGCCCGGGCCATGCCGATTGCTCCCCACTGGCACATCCCGACGCCATGTCCGCTGCCGCCGCCGTCGATACGGACGCGTTCGATCCAGTGCGCACTGTTTCTCCGCATGGAAACATCGAACAGCGTGGAACGCAGCGGCTGACCGTCGTCGCTGCGGCGCAGTCCCCAGCGAATCTTGTCGCCGTGCAGGTAATAGGACCGCTGCTGGCCCCGATTCCCCATCACGATCTGCAGCGTTGTCACGCGTCCGGAAGCCCCGCGGGCAAGTACGTTCAGATCAAGCAGATACCATCGGTCTCCCGGAATATCTGACGGCAGAATGGCGTCGCTGGCGGAGGGGAGAAAAGTGCGGAGAATGGACTCGAGTTCCTCGCGGGTGTATTCTTCCGTCCATCGATACGACGGCGAGATGCGGCAGAAATCCCCGTCGGCGCCGCGGTCCTTGCTGCCGATCAGGTAGGGTTTGGACTGGGGACGCTGCCAGACGAGCGAGGAAGCCTCCGTGTTTCCGCCGCAGGTGGAGTGGTAGTAGCATTCGGCGAGTTTTCCCTCGTACGCAAGCACCTGTCCCGCCGTCCGCTCCACCGCACGCGAGGTCAGTTCATCCCGTTCGGCGATTCCGCCGAAGACCTGGTCGCGCGTATCATCGTAGACGTCGAACAGCCGGGCGAGCGGAAGGGAGATCTTCCCGAGCGCATAGGTCCGTGCAAGAATCGCCTGCGCCTCTGCCGCCTGCTCCTCCGCGGGCTTGCGGTTCCGTCCGATCTCCCGGGGGACCACGCTTTTGAGGTATTCCTCGAGGGGAAGGATGTTGATGACGTAGAGGTGCTGACCATCCGAAGCGAAGACGAGCGTGTCCGAATAGGCACGGTCGTTCACCATGAAGACGGAGCCGGGCTGACGATAGAAACAGCGCGCCACGCCGACGAAGCGCCGGGCCTTGCGGCCGTCCATGAGCACCTGTATTCCCCCGTCAGCCGAAAGACGGCAGCGCAGTTCCCGGAAACCGTCGAGGGAGTACCGGCCGTCCGCCGTCAGAAGCAGGGCTCCGTCGCTGATCCCGATCGCCGCTTCACGCGCGCGGTCGGCGATGCAGACCCGGATTGCAGGCTGACCGCCGTCACGGAGCAGGCCGCCGTCATGAAGCTGCCGCTGCAGCGGCGCGGAGCAGCCGGCGGCGATGAGAATCAGGAGAAGGGGAAACAGGGAACGGCGCATGGATATCTCTTCCGGGTGACACGTCGGCCGCGGCACGTGAAAATGTGCGGCGGACGTAATCGGGGATACAAGAAAGGGCATGTCTTTCGGCATGCCCTTGAATTTCGTTCGGGACGGCCTTCCTCAGCGGAACATCGCCTTGATGCTTCCCCAGGTGCGCTTGACGCTGCTGACACTGTGAGAAACGGTGATTTCGTTCGAGTAGGACGTCGGTCCGGAGGACGACTCGACAATCCTGAGACGGTAGACGTAGATGCTCTCGGCGTCCTTGTATGCAGACCGGTCGATGTAGGTGTACTGCGAATTGGAGCCCTTCGGATTCACGGTGGCGAGACTGACAAAATCGCCGTTCTGACCGGCCTTGCGCTGAATCTCATAACGGAGCAGGTTCGATTCCGAGCGGGTTTTCCACTCGAGCACGACGTTGTCGCCGTCGCTTCTGCCATTGAAGAAGTCGAGGAATGCGCCGCTGACGGCACTCCCGGCGAGCAGAAGAAATACGATAAGTATGCTGCTGAGATGTTTCATGGCTTCCGGATTACTTCAGGTCAGGTAAAATGTATGGGGAATTCCTGCAATTGTCAAGTGACAGTTTTATCACTCATGCAATTCTCACAACCGCTTCCCGACGCCCCCGGGCGTCACGCCGTTTTGCATGGATTCGATCGTCGCCGCTGCGTAGGTTGTGTCATCGCAACGACAACAGGGAGACACACGATGCTGCGATTCGTTCCTTTTTCATTTTCCTTTTTTTTCCTTGTGCCGGCGCTGCCGGCAGTCGCACAGTCAGTCGTTATCAACGAGATCATGTTCGCGCCCGGCACCGGCGAGGCCGAATGGGTCGAGCTGTTCAACGCCGCGGCGGACGAGATTTCGATTCGTGGATGGACCCTGCTCGACCGCAGCGGCGCCACTGCTGTACTCTCATCCGAGGAATTCACGCTTCCCGCGGGCGGCTATGCCGTGATCGCCGCGGCGCTGCCGCTCGCCCCCGCATGGGAATCGCTTCCCTCCCCGGTACTGGTCCCCGACGGGTTTCCTTCCCTCAATAACGGCGGCGACGATATCATCCTGCGCAACGCTGAAGGCCGTACCGTGGATTCGCTCTCCTACACTTCCTCCTGGTCCGCCCGGCGCGGGGTATCGGCGGAGCGGCTTCGCCACGATCTTGCGCCGCTGCGCGAAAACTGGTCCGCGTGCACGGATCCCGCCGGGGGCACGCCCGGCATGCGCAACAGCGTTTCCGTCACCCCGGCCGATCCCCTGCCCCGCTTCCGGCTCATCATCAATGAAATCATGCCGGCCCCGCTTTCCGGCTCCTGCGAGTGGGTGGAACTGTACAATCCCGAACCTTCCGCGCTGGATCTGGGACGATGGTCGCTGGCCGGCAAACGCGACAGCAACGGCGATCGTGATCGGGTGGTCTTTCCGACTTCGGCGGGAGAAATTCCTGCGTCGGGCTATGCGGTGATCGCGGCGGATTCGAGCATACTCAGCCGTTTCCCCGCGCTGGCTTCCCATGGCGACAATCTGCTGATCATCCTCGACCGCAGTTCGCTCGGGTTTGCCAACACCGATGACGAAGTGCTGCTGATGGATGCTGCGGCGTGCTGCATCGACAGCGTCTGGTACGACGCAGACTGGCATCACCCTCTCCTGGCGAACACTGGCGGTATTTCTCTCGAACTGATGAATCCGGCGTTTCACGCGCTCGGCGCAAACGCCTGGAGCAGCTGCGCCGCGACCGCGGGAGGAACCCCCGGCCTGCGAAACTCCATCCACACCGATGCGCCGCCCGGGGTGACAGCCGGGGAAACGTCAATAGCGGTGTCACCCAATCCCTTCTCGCCGGACGGCGACGGTCACGAAGACTTCTGCGTACTCACCTGCCGGCTCCCGGCCAGCGTCAATCAGGTCCGGATCCGCATCTATGACGTCGCGGGACGCCGGATCGCAACTCTGCGAAACAACCACCCCATGGGGCGGGAGGCGTTCGTCGTCTGGGATGGAATGGATGATGCAGGACGGCGCGCACGGGTGGGTCCGTACGTGGTGCTGCTGGAGGGAATCGATACCTATGAAAACACCGTCGGGGCGGCGAAAGCGGCTGTGGTCGTCGCCCGGCGTCTCTGATCTCCCGCTATGCGCGAAGCAGGTTCTCCATGGATTTTTTCAGTTCTTCGATCTGGAACGGCTTCGAGAAATAGGCGTTGCAGCCGGCTTCGAGGCTCTGGATGCGATCCTTGGGAAACGCGTGCGCGGTCACTGCGATAATCGGAATCGCGCCGAAGCGCTGATCGCGACGGATCCGCTTTGTAAGGGAAATGCCGTCTTCGTCGCCCTGCAGCGACAGGTCCATCAGCACGAGATCAATGGTCGTGGAATCCATGATATTCCAGGCGTACTCCGCTGTCGATGCGATGCGAAGGTTATACTCCCTCGCGAGCAGCGACGCCATGTACTCCTGCGTCTCCTCGTCGTCCTCGACGAAAAGGACCGTGCGCAGCCCCTCCACCTGGGGAGAGGAGTCCAGCGGCTCGATCGGCATGTCGTCTGGGTAGAGGGCGTCGTCCAGCAAGGCGGGTTCTTCCACGCGTTCCGCCAGGAACTGCAGCGTGAAAGTGGAGCCCTTGCCTTTGCGGCTTTTCACGGTGATGGATCCGCGGTTCAGTTCCACGTACTTCTTCGTCAGAGAAAGCCCGAGACCAAGTCCGTCGAACGGACGGGTATACCCGGATGCTTCCTGTGAAAAGACGCTGAATACTTTCGGCAGATACTCCGGAGCCATGCCGATGCCCGTGTCGGCGATTTCGATGCAGACGCGCCGATCCTGGCAATAGACGCGTACATCGACCTGTCCTTTTTTCGTGAACTTGATCGCGTTGTCGATCACGTTGGAAACTGCCTGGTCGATGCAGTAGCGATCTGCGTAGAGAATGACCGCGGGACACTCCGTCTTGTAATTGAGAAGGAGGCCTTTTTTGTGGGCGAGGGATTTCAGTTCGTGGACCAGTTCCTCGATGCGATCCGAGACGCGGATTTCTTCCGGCTGGACGCTGAACGTACCCACCTGGATGCTGGAAATATTCAGGATGTGTTCGACGGTGCGCATCAGGCGCTGACTTCCGCGGCGGATCGCCTGGAAGTAGGAGTCCATTTCCGGGTACAGCTGCCCCACCAGTTCGTTGGTGATGAGGTTGCTGTAGCCGATGATGATGTGCAGCGGCGTGCGGATCTCATGAGAGATGTTCGCGATGAACGCATCCTTGAGTTTATCGGACTGCTCCGCGCGCTCTTTCGCCGCGATCAGCTCGGCCTTCTGACGCTCCTGCTGTGTGATGTCGCGGATGACGATGTGCCGCGCTTCTTTCTCTCCGTAGATGATGGGAACGGCGGTCAGCTCGATATCGATGATCTGCCCGTCGAGCTTCTCGAGATTGCCCTTGACGTCGTTCACTTCCTGGTTCTGCGCAAGAATGTGAACCAGGCGGTTGTCCTCCCTCCGCTCGAAATCGCTCATGATGAAATCGAACACGGAGCGTCCGTAGAGATCGTCTTCCGACGCGGCGTCCAGCAGTCGGAGGCTCGCATCGTTGATGAAGACGATGATGCTGTCGACGGTGACGATAAGAGGAAAGGGGGACAGCTGCACGAGGCGGCGATACCGTTTCTCGCTTTCAGCGAGCTGATCGAGATTGCTTTTCTGCAGCGCGAATACCCTGCGCTGCTGGAAAATGATCACGACGATGATGCCGAGCGCGAGCGTCAGCAAGACGATGGTACCCGCTACGACAACGATCCAGAGTGAATTCGATTCGGCCACGTGTTTTCTCCGACGATTACCGACAGCGATCGCAATATCCCGTTCGGCAAGCTGGAAAGGTCAATGTAGTATCAGGCAAAAGTCCGTTTGGCGGATAGAATACAATTTTGTGTCGGAAAATCCCAGTCACGAACAGCACACTGGCTTTTGAGTCTTAAGCACCCGGACCTGCTTCCTCGCGTCGGCGATGCCGGAGTTTCCTCCACAGGGAACGGATCTTCAGGCTTGGAGCCCCCGTACTTAGGAAACCGAGGGAAAAAAGGATGTTCTTCGTCACATTCAGCACCGTGTGAATCATCCAGGCACCGTGAAAGCGCTCGATGCCGGGCTGAAGGAGCTGGTCGATCAGCGCGAATACAAAAAGATTCCCTGCGAAATAAACGAGCAGTCCCGACGACACCCAGAAGACCGGGTTGTCCACCAGCAGCACCGTGCTGTCTTTCATTTCCTTGATCAGCACGATCACGGAGAGAAAAACGAACACCACGCTCTCGACGGAAAGAAAAATGCTGTCGAACTGATCTGTGGATCCCGCGATAAATTTCCCGTACAGCCAGACCAGGAGGAAAACCGGGATACTCGCCAGCAGCGCGGTACGAATGCCTCGTTTCTCGAACCAGTTGCTGAAAACGATCATCAGGAAGGCGTATTCCACGGCGGTGAACACGTCATAGACGATCAGGTTGTTCAGCTTCTGCCAGCCGAGATAGAACGCTGTGGACTCACTGATAAGAACAAGAAGGAGAAGGATGACAAAATACTGCAGCGCCTTGGAGAAACGGCTGAACCCGATAAGGCCCAGGACAAGCGGAAAAATCACCGTGTAGGCAGAAAGGAAGAATGTCCAGATGATTGTCTTGTCATATCCTTCCGCCGCGGCGGATTGCGCCAGGGCGAGGACGGGGAAAATGCACGCGGGGAGGAAAGAAGGCAAGATATTCCTCGCTGGGGGATTGTGCTGAATGCAAAAGATACATCGAGATGGTCATCCATTCAAAGGACAACCACCTCGTGTATCGTTAAATATAGCACTCCACCCTGCAAACACCAAGCTCGAGCGGCCCGGGAGATGCAGCGCCCGGCGAGGTTCAGGAGTTCAGTTCATTCGGTTCTTCATGGAAGCGGGAGACGGGCAGCGCGTGACCGAATACGAAACCCTCGGTCAGGTCCTGTCCGAATGGATCCACGGCGACCATCACCATCTGAAGGTGTCCATCGCTGTCCTTGCCGTAATAGTAGCGGACCCCGACCACATCCTCCTGAAGCAGCAGCTGCTCGAGAGCGGCACGGCTGAAATAGCGTCCTTTCACCGCGCCTGCCCCGGCATCCTTTCGGTAATTCCGCGTCAGGGTTCCGGCTTCTTTCAGCGTGATCGTATGATCCTCCAGGCCGGTGAAGACCGGGCGCATGCGCTCACGCGCTGCGGTGGCCGCAGGCGGCGGCGGAGCGAGCGGGGCGTCGATGTAGTATTTCGACAGATCGATGTCCGTAGTCGGGGTTGGGGTATTGTGCATGTCGTTCATATCTCTATCCTTTCGATGCATGTCCGAAACTGGGGGGGGGT
>QKAF01000163.1:0-677 GCA_003246455.1 Bacteroidota bacterium | reverse complement strand
CCGCCTCCCGCACTCCGCGGGAGGCGCTCCGGTGCGGTCTCAGCTGTTGAGCGGGTTGAGGCCGCCGCAGAAGGGCGGGCACGGAATCGAACGCTCTGCGATGAAGCCGTTGACCATGTCCTTGCCGTGCTCGTCGACGCCCACCATGATCATGACCGGACGTCCGTTGTTCTCTTTCGCATAGTAGTAGCGGATGCCTACGGCGCCTTCCTGCGAGAGCACCTGCTCGATCGCGGCGCGTCCGAAGAATCCGCCCTTGATCGCACCCTTGCCTGCATCCATACGGTAGTTGCGCGTCAGGTCTCCGGCTTCCTCGAGCGAAATCGTGTGATCTTCGAGGCCGGTGAACACCGGGCGCGTGCGCTCGCGCACTTCCGGCTGTGCCGGGGCGATCGGAGCATCGATGTACAGATCGGTGACGGGGGTATTGAGGGCGAAGGTGGTTTCCTGCTTGGTCATGATATGTATCCTCTGTTTCAGTGTTTGCGTTTCAATTTGTGTGTGTGGTCGGGATCGACGGTTGCGCTGCGGTTCCGCCTCCCGCACTCCGCGGGAGGCGCTCCGGTGCGGTCTCAGCTGTTGAGCGGGTTGAGGCCGCCGCAGAAGGGCGGGCACGGAATCGAACGCTCTGCGATGAAGCCGTTGACCATGTCCTTGCCGTGCTCGTCGACGCCCAC
>QKAF01000009.1 GCA_003246455.1 Bacteroidota bacterium | reverse complement strand
CGATCCGTCCGGAAGGCGCGTCGCCACTCTGGCAGAAGGCCGCTATCCGTCGGGGCGCAGCCGGATCACATTCCGCTCCGACGACCTGCCTGCCGGCGTGTACTTCCTCAGGCTCCAGACCGTGGACGGATCGCTGCAGAAGCCGGTAGTGCATCTGCGCTAGCGCCTTGTATTCCAGCCCATTTCTGCGGATATTTCATGTTGAACTATCCCGCTCCCGTAGCTCAGGTGGATAGAGCATCTGCCTTCTAAGCAGAGGGTCGCAGGTTCGAGTCCTGCCGGGAGTGCTGTCCGGCCGTTGATGAGACGGCCGTTTTTCTTCCTGATTCTACGGAAAATGTCGCCACTCCTTTTTCTGCTTGTCGTTCTTTCCGGTGCCGTCACCGGCGTGCTGGGCGCGCTGCTCGGTATCGGCGGGGGGATATTCCTCATCCCGGTACTGGTCATGGGCTTCGGCCTGCCGATGCACCAGGCCGTGGCGGCCAGCGTGGTGACCATCATCGCCACCTCGAGCGCGACGGCGTCGGTGTACGTCGACAAGGGAATCAGCAATATCCGTCTCGGCATGTCGCTCGAGGTCATGACCACCATCGGCGCGGTGCTCGGCGGGGTGACGGCGAACTATCTCCCAGGAGCCGCGCTGCAGAAAATCTTCGCGATGTTTCTTCTGGTCATGGCGGGCCTCATGTGGAACAAGACGCGCAGGCATGCCGCAGCCCGCGTCGCGTTCGACGCGTCGGCGTCGATCACGGGAGAGTACTACGACGAGGCGGAAAAGCAGACGGTCCGCTACTCGGTGCGTCGTCTCCCCGCAGCAATGCTCGCGTCGATCGTCGCCGGGAATCTGAGCGGGCTGCTCGGCATCGGCGGAGGACTGATCAAGGTGCCAGTGATGAACATGGTATCGGGTATCCCGATGAAGGCCGCAACCGCGACCAGCAACTTCATGATCGGTGTCACTGCCGTCGCCAGCGCGTTCATCTATTTCTCCTATGGACATCTCGATCCGCTCTACACCTCCGCCGCGGTGCTGGGCGTGCTCGCCGGGTCGCAGCTGGGGACGCGCATCGGCGCGAAGCTTCACAGCCGGACGATCGTGTATGTATTTATCGTGCTCATACTCGTCGTTGCCGCGAGGATGATGTTTGCCTAGCAGCAGAGAACATATCGTCAGTCGGGCCCTCATGGCAGGGATCACCGTCAGCGGAGCGCTGATGCTGATCGGCTTCGCGCTCTATGCCGCGCAGCCGTCCTGGTATGACGCGCCGATACCGGTGGCGAATTTCGACTGGCTGACAGGCCTCGCCGCATCGCCGCTGTCCGCGGTGCTCGGCAACCCGTTCGTGTTCCTCTACGCGGGAATTTTCGCCCTGATGCTCACACCCATCCTGCGGCTTTTCATTACCGGATGGACCTTCCTCGTCGAACGCGACTGGCACTATGTCGGGATCACGGTCATCGTGCTGACGGTGATCGCGATCAGCATTGCGTTTTCCATTACACATTGAGCGCGCCGCCCCTTCCGCTCCTCCCGCCCCTTCCGCTCCTCCCATAAAGAAAACGGCCCCGGAAACCGGAGCCGTCGATTGCATTCGCTGAGGAGACGCTTAACGATAGGTGAAGACCATCGCGTACACGATCCAGATGACCATGCTGAAGCCGGTGATGAGCGCGGTCCAGCCGAAGATCCGGATGGCGCGTTCGACCACGGGAGGGTAAGCTTCGACCATGAATTCTTCCAGCCTCCCGGCTTTCTTCAGTTTCTCGTATTCCTCGGGCTTGTCCATTTTCAGCTCATGCAGCGGCATGCGACCGGTGAACACCACGAGATCCATCGGGAATTTCTCCGGGCGGAGATGCGTGTTGAAGAAGTGCACGGTGAAAATGAAACCGGTGGCGAGAAGCGCCTCATCGCTGTGGATGATGGTCGCCACGTTGAGCATCCATCCGGGAATGAAGTTGGTGAAGAATTCCGGGAACCACAGGGTGAGCCCGGTGGAACCGATGACGAAAATTCCCCAGAACACGGCGAAATAATCGAACTTTTCCCAGTAGGTCCAGCGCCCGTACTGCGGACGCGGTCCCTTGCCGAGAAACCATCTGATCGATCCCTTCAGGTCTTCCCAGTCCTTCTTGCCCGGAATCATGCTGTACTCGCCGAAGAGCAGTGCCTTCCAGCTTCCGTACTCCCGCCGCTTCGTGACGGCGAGGTCGTAGATGTGGGCGGCGAAGATGCCGAACATGATCGTGGCCGCGGACCGGTGGATGTAGCCGGCGAACTGGAATCCTCCGAAGATATGGGAGAGGATCTTCGCCCAGCCGGTGTAGGAAAACTTGAGCGTCATGCCCGTGAGTGCAAGACTGATGAAACTGATGATCATCAGGATGTGCAGCAGCCGCTCGAGTCGCGTGAAGCGCTGGAACTGGCGCGGGCTTCGTGGGGTCCGAATTTCAGGCATGGATCAGCTGTTCTCCTTTCCGTTTTCATCCGAATCGATGTGGGGAGGTGGTTCCGTGCCGCCGGCACTTGCCTCCTCGTCAAATTCGATGCTGTCGAAGTCTTCCGATTCTTCCAGCTCTTTCAGCTGCTTGCGCCATTTCAACGCGCGCGGCAGCCAGAGGATGGTATGCGCGCCGCCGATCAGGAAGGTGATGCCGAGCAGCGACGTCATGCCCCAGAAGGCCCAGAAAAGATACGGGTATTTATCCGGATCGTGATGGGTCGCGTGCGTCAGGTAACCGGCAAACTGGCGGTTGGCGCCCGCATGACACTTCTGGCAGGTCTTCACCACGTTATCGTGGCTGAGGTGCGAACGGGGATTGCTGGGCGGCAGGATATCATGCGCGCCGTGGCAGTCGTAGCACTTCGCGGTCTTCGTGTATCCGAGCTGCGACACTTTTCCGTGATACGTGTCGAAATAGGTTTCCGCGATTTTTTCGTGGCAGCGTCCGCACTGATCCATGATTTCGAGCTTGAAACCCTGGGTGTCCGCACGGCGGATCGTATGCGCGCTGTGGCAGTCGTTGCAGGTCGGCAGGTTCTTGTCGGTCTTGTTCACGAGACGGCTGTGAATGCTCTGACCGAACTGCTGCTCGATGCCGTGGTGGCATTTGCCGCAGGTGGAAGCGACGTTCTGGTGGTTGACGCTGGACCGCGGATCCTTGCTCGGCTGCACCTCGTGTGCCGTATGGCAGTCGGTGCACTGCGCCGTGACGACGAGACCGCTCTGCAGCAGGCCCTTGCCATGGATGCTCTCGATGTAGTGCCCGACGACGTCTTCCTTGTTGGCGACGCGCGCCGCGCCCTTCTTGCCGGCCTGGTGGCATTCGCCGCAGAGCGTCGGAACGCGGGTCGGGAAAGTGCGCGAATTCGGATTCGCTTTCCCGAGCACGCCGTGTGTTCCATGACAGTCGACGCAGGCCGGAGCGATCGGATCGCCCTCGGCGAGCTTCTTGCCGTGAATGCTGTTTGCGTACTTCTCCGCCATCTCGGGATGACAGCTCGCACAGTCGACCTTCTTGTCAATCGTATCGCAGGCCCGCTTGTGCGACTGGTTCACGCCGGAATGGCACTGGCTGCAAGCGACCGTCTTGTGGCGCGAATGCCCGATTTCCTGGTAGTCCACGTACATCGTCTTCCCCTCGCTGTTGCGAAGGTCCGGCTTCTGATGGCAGGAAAGACACTGCGCGTCCGCGACGCCCTGATCGTAGTATACGCTGCGGATCTTGTGCGGCTGGTGGCAGTCGGGGCAGGCGGGAAGGAGATGCGGCTGCTTCTCCCAGAGCTCGCCCTTGATGACTTTCACGTGGACCTGCTCGATCTGCACGTGGCACTTCGCACAGGTCTTCGCGATGTTCTTTCGGGCGATGGAGGATGCGGGATCGGTATGGGGAAGCATCTCATGCGCGGTATGGCAGGAGATACACGTCGCCGCGACGGCCAGTCCCTTGCGCAGCAGACCGACGCCGTGGATACTTTCGGTGTAGTTCTCGAGGATATGATCTTCGTGGATCGCGCGCTGCCGGGATACCGGGGACCCTTCCTTGTGGCAGGTGCCGCAGAGGAAGGGGATGTTGAACGCGCGCACGGGAGATTTCGGATCGGTCTTCTTGAGAATATTGTGCGTCCCATGGCAGGTCGCGCAGGTCGGCGCAAGCGCATCGCCCCGCCGTGCGGCTTTCCCGTGCAGCGACCGCGCCTGCTTTTCCGCCACTTCGGAGTGGCAGGTGGAGCAGTCGACGGGCTCGAGATCATCGGCATGCGGGAGATCGTCCGGGTCCACGTCGAGGTGGCACATCACGCACTCGAATTCCCCGTGCACCGAATTCTTGAAAACCTTGTCGTCCACGTACACCGAACGGGATTTCCCTTTCACCGTACCGCGAAGATCCTTGTCTTCGTGACACATGAAACAGTCCGCGTTGCCCTGTGCCAAGACGGGAACGGCAAGCGTCAGCATAAAAAGAGCGGCGAGCAGCGTCGGCAGGGACCAGGTCCCTGCCGAGCTGCCGAACCGCGTTGCTTGCAGCATGTTCATGAGTATTCCTTTCGAACGATTCAATGTCCCGATCCCGGCTTATTCGCCGCTGGTCGGGATGTCGATGATGTCACTGTCGGTCGTGCTTCCTTCGGATGCGGTTTTCTCGCCGCGCTCCTCGCGGAGGCGTTCGAGCTCGAGCGGATGCTCTTCTTCCATCTCCTCTTCCGTCAGCGATCCCTTCAGCCACGCGAGGTTCATCGGGTACACGTCAGGATTGAAGACGACAAAGTAGATGTGCCAGACAAGGATGGCCAGTGTCGCGAGCCATGCTTCGTAGTAGTGAATCGAACGTGCGACGTCGTACCCGAGTTTCGTGAAGATGCCGAGGAAGAACTCGTCGAACCACATGATGACGCCCGTGGTTCCCATCACGATGTTGCCCCAGACCAGCGCCCAGTATTCGCTCTTCTCGATATACGAGAAGCGGTCGAACTTCGGTTTGATCTCGGAAAGCCCCAGGTTGTATTTGAGGACGCCGATGGCGTCGGTCGCGTCCTTGATCCGCGGCAGCAAGTCCTTGAACAGCTGGCGGCCGCGCTCGGTGAGCGCGAGGTAGAAGATGTGGTAGACGCTGGCGCCGATGATGACGACACCTGCGATGCGGTGGAGCACCGAACGCGCGTCGAAGACATGGACGCTGAGGTTGCGAATGCCCTCGACCCACCATGCTTCGGGGAAGCGCAGCATGAAGCCCGTGAACACCAGCACGAAGAAGCTGGTGAGCAGGGACGCATGCTGCAGCCGTTCGTTCAGCGTCATCCGTATGTGCAGACGCGCGCTGCCTCCGTGATGCGGAACGTGTCCGCGGCGCACCTTGAGCTTGTTGATCGCCTTGCGGCGGAAATCCAGGACGTTATGCAGCAGCATTCCGCCGATGACCACGATGATCAGGATGATGTAAATCGTCGCGATCCAGTAGAGCAGCGGCTCTTCTTCCGCGTTCTCTTCCGTCGAGTGGATCTTTCCGGTCGCGAAGCGGACGTTGGCGTTCGGATGGCAGCGGCCGCAGGTGTGCACCAGGTTGTTCTTGTTGATCTGGGACTTCGGGTCGCTCGAGGGAAGGATATTGTGGACGCCGTGACAGCTCGCGCAGTTGGCGACTTCGCTCGATCCGCCGACGAGGGCGAGACCGTGATAGCTGCCTTCGTAGGTGCGCGTCTGCTTGGAGTCGAAACCGTACTTGGCGGAAAGCGCGAGCGAGCTGTGGCAGGGTGCGCAGACCTGGCGGGAGACATTCTGCGGGGCGACCGGCGAATTCGGATCGCTCACCTGGAGAATATTGTGTTCGCCATGGCAGTCCGTGCAGCCCGGGGCGCTGAGATTGCCGCGCTCCACCGATTTCCCGTGAATACTCTTCTTGTATTCCGCCGCGATGGCGGTATGGCAGGTGCCGCAGTCGTCGGCGATGTGCAGCTTGTTGACCTTCGAATCGGGATCGAAGCCGCGCTTCATTTCATGACTGCCGTGGCAGGAAACGCAGTTCGCCGCGTCGCCGTTGCCTCCGAGCAGGGCTGCGCCGTGAACGCTCTTTTCGTACGACTGAATGAAGGCCGCCGTGGGTCCCATGCGCTTGCGCACATCGGGATTGTCGGCATGACACTGCAGGCAGAGCTGCTCCTGGACTTTCTTCGTCTCGACCTTGCTCAGCTTGCCCTGGTGGCCCGTGACATCCTGCGAGTGGCAGGCGATGCACGTCGGGGCGCCCTTGATTCCCTTCGCGAGCGCTTTCCCGTGCTCGGACACGCCGAACGACGTCGCGACGTCGGGGTGGCACTTCGCGCAGGTCTGCGTGAGGTTGCTGTAGTGGAAGGGAGAAGCCGGGTTGTCGAGCCGGAGAACATCATGCGTGCCGTGACACTGCTTGCAGGCGTTCTGCAGCGTGCCGTTGCGCTTGGCGATCGAAAGCTGCACCGAATGGAACTGGTGCTTGACGACCGCGTCCTGATGGCAGCTCGTGCACTGCACCGGCTGGATGTTTTCCTTGTGCGGAATGTTCTCGGGGTCGAAACCCGTGTGACAGGAGACACAGGCCAGTTTGCTGTGGCTCGATTTCTTGAGGAGATCGGGGCGCGCGAAGAGCGATACTTCGCGGCCGTTCCTTTCGGTGGTGAGTTCAGTGTCGCTGTGACAGGCGAGGCAGTCCTCGGCGGTTTGTGCGAGCGCAGAGGCCGCCGTCAGCAGACCGAGCGCGACAATCCATACCAAGGATGAAATTGTCTTTTTTTTGGGCATAAAAAAAACTTCCTTTCGGAGGGGGAGGGATGTGCGTCTATTTTATATCGGAACACCGGGGGAAATATGCTTGCCAGAAGAAACAGTTTCCTCTGGAAAAATTTGTCATCTAAAAATCGAAAATCGCGGGCATTTTTCCAATGCTGCCCGCGATTTTTTGCTACGGGAACTGAAGATCGGAATCTATGAATCCGGAGCGGTTCATGCGCCGGTATCTCAGACGCCGAGATGGCAGCTGGCGCAGGGCACCTCGCGCCACGCGCCGTCGATATTCGCGGGATGCACGAATTCCATGCCGCGCATGTCCTGCTGCGGATCGCGGGTCGGCCCCTGCACGACGATGGTGTGGCAGACGTTGCAGTCGTTCGTGAGCACTTTCCCGTCTTCGGAGACATGCTTGTTATCATGGCAGCGGAAGCAGCCCATGTCGTAGGTATGCCCGATGTTGTTGGGGTAATGCTCCCAGGATACGCGCATTTCGGGGAAGAAATTCCGCGTGTAGATGGCCTGGATTTCCTTGATGGTCCGATCGACGTCGTTTTTCCGCGTCGTCGTGATGTTCGGGCTCGCCGTTTTCAGCTCCCGGCGGAGGAAACTCGGGATCAGGCGCATCGCCTCGTTCTTGTTGCTGTATTCCTGCGTGAGGGCCGCGGATGCCAGCGCACGGATATTCGGGAGCGTGCTGTCGATGCGGTTGAGCGCCATCGCATCGTTGACGGTGCGGAACGGGGGATAGTAAATGTGAGACGGGCGGTTGTGGCAGTCGATGCAGTCCATCCGGCGCTGCTCGAATTTCCGGATCTGCTCGTCGTCATACTCGGATCCGGTCGAGCGGTAGATCGTGGTCTTTCCCGCGAGATCGGTGGATTCGACCCAGGGAATTTCCTGGCGCTTCTCGTCCGTCGCGTAGTAGTGCACGCTGTTGGCCGTGTTCATGTGCCAGTGGATACCGGTGGTGGGACCGAGTTCGCTCTGGCCGCCGCCGATCTTCAGGTTCATGACGATCATCCACGGTTCCGTCTCCGTCGTGTCCAGCGGATAGTATTTTTTCGAGAGTTCCTTCACGCCGGTGAAGACGTTCGGCCAGTGGCATTTCTGACAGGTCTCGCGCGCGGGACGCAGGTTCGCGATCGGGGTCTCGATCGGCCGGCTGAATTTCTCGAAGAGCACGGAGTATACCTGGTAGGACCCGGAGATCTTCGCCTTGACGAACCAGTCGGCACCCTCGCCGATGTGACATTCCGCGCAGCGGACGCGCGCATGCGGCGAATGCTGGTACGCGACATATTCGGGTTCCATGACGACATGGCAGATCTCGCCGCAGAATTCCACGGACTCGGAATAGTTATAGGCCTGGTAGGTGCCCGCTGCCGATACCACCGTGAGCAGCATCGTCACGACAGTGAAAATCATCAGCGCGGATCGGTGCGCGGGATCGTTGAAATCCAGCACGATGTATCTATGCTTTGCCGTCCCGTATTTTCTTTCCCTTCTCCGTTCGAGAAGAACCCCGATAGGGATGAGGAACAGGCCGAGAATCATGATTCCCGGAATGATCATGTACGTGAAGATTCCGAGGTACGGGGAAGTCGTGTACCCGAGGACGTCCATGAGGAAGAAGACGATCACGGTACCGAAGGCGACAAGGGCCACACCGGTGCCGATGAGACTGACCGGATTGTAGAAGTGTCTGGGGAGTCTGGGCATAAGGCTCTCTCGTATATAAGGGTGTATCAATCTATCAATAATTGATATTCACGTCAACGATTCCGGGCAGAAATCCGGATTATTGCATCCGGCGCCCCTGTTTCGTAGAATACAGCACACCTTGAGGAGGATAGCATGATGACGTTCCGGAACGCGCGAGCTCGGGGGAAGGGATACGGACAGGGGATCTGGGCGCTCCTGCTGGTACTGCTGCTGAGCGGCGGCTGCGGAAGCGGAGAGGCGTCGGTCGACGAAGCGGACGGCAGCCGCCTGGCCGAGGAGAAGGCACGGCGGGCGGCTGAGAAACTGGTGGGGACGCTGATGGGGGAGGTGCAGCAGAGCATAAAGGACCGCGGCCTGGCCGGGACGGTGACCCACTGTGCCGAGCGGGCGCAGGAACTCAGTGCGCTGATCGGCGCGGAAGAAGGGGTCACCATCCGTCGCGTCACCGAGAAGACCCGTAATCCGGTGGACGCCCCCGACGTGTATGAACGCCAGGTGCTGGGGCATTTCGCGGCGCTCGCACAGAGCGGCCAGATGAATTCCTCGACGGCGCATGTCGAGATCGTCCGTGAAGACAGCCGGCGCATGCTGCGCTTTCTCAAGCCGATTACCGTCATGAAGCCCTGTCTCGGATGTCATGGACCGGAAAACGCGATTGCGGCGGACGTCCGGGCGGCGATCCGCGCGCAGTACCCGTCCGACCGGGCGACGGGATACAGCGTCGGTGATCTGCGCGGGGCGATCAGCGTGGTGGTTCCTCTCGACGAGGAATGAAACAGGATCTCAGAAATTGAAGGTGAAGGCGAGCATCGACTGAAATTGGATGCTGCCGTAGTCGCCGAAGCCCTTGAGTCCTCTGAACTGGGCGTCGATACTCCCATGTTCGTACTGCAGCAGTATGAGGTCAATCGCGGCGAGGGCCACGGGAATCACGCGATCCTCAGTCAGGTTCCCCTCGATCGGAAGCTGTTTGTCGATGCGGGCATCCTGGTACTGCATGCCCCCGCCCACGATCAGCGTGAAATGCGCGACAGGTCCGAAAGCCAGGAACGCATTCGCGCCGATTCCCCACAGTGATTCCACCGCGTCGACGCGTCCGACTTCTCCAATATAATGCACGTCGGGATCGTCATACAGCCATCGCTTCATCATGCGGTAGTAGCTTCCTTCCACGCCCGCCCAGATGGGAATCAGTATCGTATCGAGTTCGATCATCGCCTGAAGCCCGAACGCGGATCCCCCGATCGAGGTCAGGTTCGTGTTCTCGAAGCTGTCCTGCAATATGTTCGCCGGCTCCGACATGCCGTTGTAGCCCGCCATCAGCGTTACGTTGATGGGCGTGCTCTCCTTTTTCGTCCGCTTGAGGCGGAACGGGCTCTGCGCGTGCATCGCGCCCGGCAGAACGGCGGAGAGAAGGACGGCGGCGACAAGGAGGCTGGAGATGGTATAACGCTTCATTCCCGTGATGCTTCGATGAGTGGATTCTCGGGCACAGCAATCAATTTGACGGTTCCCCCGACAAATTCCAAGACAGCGGCAGTTCAAAAATCGCTCCCTGCTCTCAGCGTACCCATGCGGGGAGCATCGCCGGATCGATGGAAAAGACCTCCAGACCGAGCAGGAGCATCATGCCCGTGACGAGCAGCACGCCGACGAGATTCAGCAGGAATCCCGTGGCGGCCATCTGCCGGATGCTGATGAAAGAGGAAGAGAAAATGATCGCGTTCGGGGGTGTCGCGACCGGCAGCATGAAGGCGAAGGATGCGTTGAGGGCCGCCGGGACCATGAACAGCAGCGGGTTGTATCCCAGGGTCACGGCAGCGGAACCCAGGACGGGCAGGAGAATCGTCGCGGTGGCCGTATTCGAGGTCAGCTCCGTCAGAAATGTCAGCAGCGTGCAGATCAGGAGAATGGTGACCCAGAGCGGGAGTCCTTCGAGTCCCGTCAGCCAGCTGCCGAGATACAGCGTCACGCCGCTTTCCCGCATGCCTTCCGCGAGCGCGAAGCCTCCCCCGAAGAGCAGGAGAATTCCCCAGGGGATGCCGCGCTGGATTTCATTCCATGAAAACAGCGCGCCGCCGTCGGAGCCGGGGAGCAGAAACAGGACCAGGGCGGCGGCCATCGCGACCGTCGCGTCGGTGACATTCGGGAAGAGCATCGTCAGCCCCGGCAGCTGCACCACGCCGATTTCGAGCGGCGTGCGGAACACCCACCCGGCGGCGGTGAGGACGAAGACCACGAGGACCATGCGCTCGCTCCGCTTCATGCGGCCGAGCTGCCGCAGGGATTCGCGGAGTGCGGCCGTCCCGCTGGCCGTTCCGGATCCTTCTGCGATCCGTGAGGCGGGCAGGACGCGGACGAGCAGGAACCATGAAACCGGCAGGAATATCGCGGCGACAGGGACGCCGAACATCATCCATTCGACGAAGCCGATTTCCGGGGCGCCGGGGTAGAGCTTGGCAAGGACGCCGGCAAGCACGATGTTGGGCGGTGTCCCGATGAGCGTCGCCACACCGCCGATGCTTGCGGAATAGGCGAGACCGAGCAGGAGGGCGACCGCGAACGGGGATCCCGCGCGCGTATCTCCTCCCGCGCGCATCTGGTCGATGACGGCCAGGGCGATCGGGAGCATGAGCATGACCGTCGCGGTATTGGAGATCCACATCGACAGCACGGCGGTCGCAAGCATGAACCCGAAGACGAGGCGGGAGGGGCCTTCCCCGATAATCAGGATGACGCGCAGCGCGATGCGGCGGTGGAGCCCGCTGCGCTCCACGGCCAGCGCGAGGACAAAACCGCCGAGGAAAAGAAATACCAGGTGATGTCCGTAGGGCGCTGCCGTCGCCGCCATGGGCATGACATTGAGCACGGGAAAAAGGACGAGGGGAAGGAGCGCCGTCACGGGAATCGGAAGGGCCTCGGTGATCCACCAGACAGCCATGAGCGCGGCGGTGGCGAGTACCGCCTGGCCGGCGCCGCTCAGACCCTCCGGTGCGGGCAGCAGCATCAGAAGGAGTGCCGCGGCCGCACCGCCCAGCAATCCGGCAATGCGCAGCCACGCGGGGGTCTGCAGGCTTCGGGCCTCAGCCATGACGGGCCTGCGTCATGATCAGCCTCCGTTTCCGGGATCGGCGAAACGGGATTCGAGGAATGTCGAGACGGCGCTGTTGAACAGGATCGGGCGTTCGAGACAGCTGAGATGTCCGCTCGCCGGAAGCACGTGCAGCTCCGCGGCAGGCTGGATCGCCTGCATGCGTTCGGCCTCGGAGGGCGGGATCAGGGTATCCTCTTCTCCGGCGATGAGGCATACCGGGACGTCCGCCGCGGCAAGGACATCCGACGAGTCGGGTCTTTGCGCCATCGCTTCGAGCATCCCCGCCGTACCTTCGACGGTGGCCGTACCGAGCATGTCGTCGACGAGACGGAGAATGTCCGGCGCGCTCTGCATGGTACTCGGGCCGAGCAGTTTCGCGCGCTGGCCGGAAAGGAAATCCTCGAGGCCCCCGTCTCGGATTGCACGGGCCAGGGAGCGCCGGTTGGCAGCGGCTTCCGGAGAATCCGCTCCGGCGCGCGTGTTGGCGAGAATCATGCCCAGTACGCGGGACGGGTGCCGCCGGTACATCGCCAGGGTGATATACCCTCCCATGGAGCAGCCGGCCACCACCGCCTGGGGCACGTTCAGTTCGTCGAGCAGCTCGACAGCCAGATCGGCGCAGTCGTCGATGGTGGTCCCGTCACGGAACGCGCCTCCGCGTCCGAATCCGGGGAGCGAAAAGGAAATCACGCGATGACGATGGCTGAGGTCACGCCGCTGGGGCTGCCAGATGGCGGCGTTGAGAGGGAAGGCGTGGATGAGCAGCAGGGGAAGTCCGCTGCCGTCGTCGGTATAGAATGAAGGGAGCATGCGCGGGACTCCGTAATGAAAGGGAGGCCGCCGATGCGGCCTCCCTCATGATGATCAGTGCTTGGCGAAGGGGACGTTGCGGATGTGCTGGAACGAAACGACGAGTTCGAGGTACCGGTCCACGCCGGTGCCCTGCACGAGCTTCCCGCTGCTGCCGCGTTTGACGAGCAGGCGGAAATAATAATAATCCGTTCCGCGTTTCAGACGGCCGTACACGACCTTCCCGGCGGTGACAGCTGCGTTGGTAATCGTGACTTCGGCTGTGGTGTAGGTGCCGGTTGCCGGCGGCGTGGTCGCATACTGCTCGTCGAGATCGTCGGCGTTGTACGACACGGTGGAGAACTGGGTCTCCAGTCCCTTGAAATTGACCGCTGCGCTCGGGCTGCGAATGACCATGTAATTCGACGTTTCGTTCGGTGCATAGACGAAAAGATCGCCGCGTTCCTGGAACGTCTGACTCGCCTGGGGAATGACCTCGCAGATGCCGCTTTCATTGAAAAAGTCGACGGCGCTGTTATAGGTCGTAGACGTCGTCGAGTATACGCGGATTTCCTGATTGTCCTGGTTCACGTCACGGCGAATCGCCGGTGCCCACTCGATGGTCGCAGCGTCGGAGCTTTCCTTGTCGAGCGATGTCACGGCACGCACGGTGATCAGGTAGCGAGTGCCGTTGCTCAGGCCGGTGAGTGTGTGGCCGCTGCCCTTCGGCGCGTTTTCGAAGAAGGTTTGATTGGTCTCCTGGTTCAGAACGGTGACCTTGTAGCCGCCGAAGTTATCCTGTCCTTCGCTCACGGAGGCGGTCCAGTTCAGAATGATCGCTTCGCTGGCAGACGCCGCGCGGATGTTCGTCGGCGCCGAAACGTCGGCGTCCACCGGTCCCGTGGTCTCTTCGTCGCATGCGGTCGAAAACGCCAGCAGGGCGACAACAAGAAGGACGCGGAATTGCTTGAAATCCATGTGCATACCCTCGTACTGATAGTGATTGATGCCGCATGCCTGCGTGGAGGCGAATTTGCGGCGGATTGCTCGTGTTTGCCGCAAGATAGAAAATTTGCCGTGCAGGGGAAAGAGGCAGGAAGCAGGAGGCAGGAAGGCCGTAGGGACGAGCCAACGGCTCGTCCACAAGCAGGAAGGTGGAATGCGAAAGCCGCCAGCCCTTCGGATATCCGAATGACTGACGGCTTTCGTCTAACGTCTTACGTCTTACGTCCTAAGTCCTACGTCCTGCGTCCTGCGTCCCGTTTTGTATAACACGGGACGCAGTCAGGGCGTCAGCTCAGTGCTTTGCGAAAGGATTGTTGGGTGCGTTCTGGAAGGACGCGACCAGCTCGATGTAACGGTCGGCGCCGGAACCCTGAACGAGGGATCCATTGCTGCCCTTCTTGACGAGCAAACGGAAGTAGAACATGTCGTTCCCGCGCACGATGCGACCGAAGTACACCTTGCCTGCGGAGACAGTGCCGTTATTGAGGGTGAGCTCTTTCTGCGTGTAGCTGGCGTCCGTCGGGGGATCCATGGCCAGCTGCGCGTTCAGGTCGTCAACGTCAACCGGGGTGGCATTCGAGAATTGCGTAACCATCCCCTGATTGTTCGCCTGATCCGGGCTGATGATGGAAAGCGTGGACGAGTTGCTCTGAGCAAACACATAGAGATCACCGCGATCCTGGAAGGTCTGGCCCGACTGCGGAATCACTTCGGCCTTTCCGTCGGCATTGTAGAGGTCGATCGCGCTGTTGAAATTCGTGGAGGTGGTGGCGTAGACCTTGATCGGAAGTCCGTTGAGATCCGTGGTCTGGCGAACCGCAGGCGACCATTCGATCGTGGAGAAGGTGGTGCCTTCCTTGCCGAGATCGGTGAGGGAGCGGATGGTGAACTGGTAACGGACGCCGTTGGTGAGGGGATCCACGCGCAGGCTGGTGATGCCTTTGCTCACCGTACGCGGTGCGAGTGTCTCGTTGGTGGCCTTGTTCAGGATGGTGATCTCATAGCTGCCGAAATTGCTTTCGCCTTCATCGATGGAGGCTGTCCAGCTGAGATAGACGGCGCCGTCCGCGGAGGCTGCCTTCAGGTTCGTCGGCGCGGCGAGTACGGGATCGGTATCAACCGGATCGGTCGTGTTGTCGTCGCAGGCCGTGAATGCGGAAGACAGCAGCGCGGCGAGCGCAACCATCGTGATAATGCGGAAGATCTTCATAACAATCCTCTGGTGTTGAGTTGGTGGGAAATGGAATCGTACCTGGTCAAAACTATCTGGCGATGTAAAAACGGCTCATTCCAAGTAAACGCATGGAGCATGGCCCGGGTTCCAGATCGCGGATTTCCGCTCATTGGAGCTCTATTGCAAAAAGCGTACCTTGTTCGGTCCCCTGTCTGTGTATGTGAATCAACAACAGAATATACGGAATTTCTGCGTATATGTCCCGTTTCTGTCCCTCGATTGCTGAATATCATCAGGTAACATCGTCTGAGAGGCGTATATGGAATTGAAAGTCATCCCCATCGAAAAACCCGAGGAAATGAACTTCATCCTCGGGCATTCGCATTTCATCAAAACCGTCGAGGACGTGTACGAGGCGATCGTGCAGACCAACCCCTCGATGAAATTCGGCATTGCGTTCTGCGAAGCGTCAGGACCCGCGCTCGTGCGCTGGATCGGCAACGAGACCGACCTGGTCGATCTCGCCGTGAAAAACGCATCCACTCTCGCCGCAGGACATTGTTTCATCGTGATGATGCGTGAGGGATTCCCGATCAACATCCTCAACGCGATCAAGCAGGTGCCGGAAGTGACGCGCATTTTCTGCGCGACGGCGAATCCCACGGAAGTGATCATCGCCGAAACCGAACAGGGGCGCGCCATTCTCGGTGTCGTGGACGGCATGAAAACGCAGGGCGTGGAAACGGAGGCGGATATCGAGGTACGGAAGAAATTCCTTCGGACCATCGGATATAAATTGTAGGAGCCGTCCGCCCGCTGCTGTCGATTGCGCTGCACCGGTTAATCCCATAAATGAGGGGCGCCGCGGGCACCGCACGAGCTTCGCGATCCGCATCCTTTCCGTTGTTCCTGCGGCCGGAATGTGCTAGCTTTCGTGCTGGCATTTTTGTCCAATGAAATTTCCCGCCCAATCCATATTGGTGATACGAATGAGCGGCATCGGCGACGTGCTGTGGACGACGCCGCTGCTCACGAATCTCCGCCGGGCCTACCCGGAGGCGCACATCGCGTATGTGGTGCGCACCGCCAGTGCATTCGTGCTCGAGAACAATCCCGACATCGACGAAATCATCCGTTTCGAAGATGAAAGCATACGGTATCAGCTGGGTTTCCTGCGGCGTCTGCGCAGGCGGCGCTTCGACCTGTCCATTGACCTCATCTGTTCGCCTGCCACGGCGATACAGTCCGTTGTTAGCGGGGCGAAAGTGCGGATCGGGTTCGACTTCCGGATCCGGGAGAAACTCTACACGCACCGGCTGAGCGCGCATGCCGCCAATCACGGCCATGAGGTGGAATTCAACCTCTTCGTGCTCGGCTGCATGGATATTCCGGAACAAAGCCGCGCGCTCGTCTGGCGCGTTTCAGACGCCGAGCGCGCCCTTGCCGCGCAGCAATGGCGCGAACTCGGTCTCAGCGACGACGTTCCGGTGATCGCACTGATTCCCACCGGCGGGTACCCTTCCAAGAAATGGCCGCTGGCGCACTGGCAGCAGCTGGTGGAGGATCCCCGTCTCGCGGGCTTCCGCTTCCTCGTCTTCGGCGGGAGCGCGGAGGAGCGTCGCGATGCGCAGGCTGTCGCGGGGACGAACGGACGCGTCGCTGCGGCCCCGCCGGGTTCGCTCCGCGAAGCCGCGGCACTGATGGAGCGGTGTGCGGCGGCAGTCGGCAACGACAGCGGGCCGACGCATATCGCGACCGCGCTGCAGAAGCCGGTGGTGGTCTTCTACGGGCCGTCCGATCCGAAGAGCCAGGGACCATGGTCGGAACACGCGACGGTGCTGCGCATCGATGACGTCGAAAACCGGTGCTGCAGGCGCCTCGACTGTCCGGATCCCGTCTGCATGACCGGGATCGCACCGTCTCGCGTCGCCGACGCACTGCTTCGCGCAATGGGACGGGGTGGGGGAAGTCCGGCTGCCGGGGACGGGAGAATGCCATGACGGCGGCCTGTTCATACGTGGTCGCGGTGTATAACCGGGCCGAGTATCTGCGCATGATTTTCGCCGCCTGCGCGCGCCAGAGCTTTCGCGATTTCGAGGTCATCGTCGCCGACGACGGATCGGGGCCGGAGATCGCCGCGGTCGTGGAAGAGGCGCGCACGCGCCATGCACTCGCCGTTCAGCATCTGCGGCATGACGACAATGGATGGCGGAAAAACGTCATGCTGAACAGCGCGATCCGCGCGGCGGAAAGCGACTACCTGATATTCACCGACGGCGACTGCCTGCCGCATCGCCGCTTCATCGAGGACCATATGACCGCACGGGAAACCGGGCGCTACCTGTGCGGCCGGCGCGTGGAGACCAGCGCCCGATGGACCGCGGCCCTCACTCTCCATGATGTGGAGCAGGGGCGCTTCGAGCGGATATCCGCCGGGATGTGGTGGGACGGACTGCGCGGACACGCCAAGCGCGTGGAGGACGGACTCCGTTTTGAAAGCCCGGGATTGCGGAACATATTGCACGGGTCGAACCGCGGCATGCTCGGGAGCAATTTTTCGGTGCATCGCGACGCGCTGATGGCGATCAACGGCTTCGACGAAGTCTATGACGGCCCCGGCTGCGGAGAAGACAGTGACGTCGAACTGCGCCTTCGTCTGCATGGACTCAAGGCGCGGTCCCTGCGACACCTCGCGATCCAGATCCACCTGCACCATCCCCGCACGGATGTGCCGCAGCGCTGTCTGGACCGTTTCGCCGCCCTGCAGCAGAATCCGCGGATGCGCTGTATCCGCGGGCTCGACCATCTCGAAGAATCATCGGAGAATCCTGCTACGTGAAAACCGTCCTTCGCATTCTCAGGCACGTCCTGCCGTATAAAAAGAACCTGGCGATCTCGTCGACGGCCATGTTTTTCTCCGTTGTTTTCAATATGGCCACGGTCATTCTCGTCATTCCCTTCATCAATGTGCTTTTCGATCCCGTTTATCCGACGGCGAAACCCATGCCGCCGCTCTCGATCGGCACGCTGAAAGAATGGGCGTTCACGCAGATGAACAACATCATGGCGTCAACCGACGCCGTGACCGCGCTCAAATACCTCTGCGTAATGATCATCGGCGCATTCTTCTTCAAGAATCTGTTCCAGTACGCGCAGTCGTGGAGCATGGCGCCGGCGGAGCAGGGGATCATCCGCGATCTGCGCCGCAATCTCTACGAGCACATGAACCGCCTCTCGCTGAGCTATTTCACCGAAGAGAAGAAGGGCATGCTCATGTCGCGCATCATCAGCGACGTGCAGCTGGTGAACGATTCGGCCATCGCGGTGGTGAACAGCCTGTTCCGAGATCCGCCGCAGATCCTGGTCTATACGGCGCTGCTTTTCGTCATCGACTGGCAGCTGACGCTCATCGCGTTTGTCCTGCTGCCGGTCACGGGCATCATCCTGACAAAAATCGGAAACTGGGTCAAGCGCGAAAGCGACGTGCTGCAGGAGTCCCTCGCGCGGCTGACGTCCGTTCTGGACGAGGGCCTGTCGAGCATGCGCATCATCCGTGCGTTTCGCACAGAGGATTATGAGATCCGGAAATTTGGAAAAGAGAACCAGTCCTATTACCGGACCTATGTCGGCATCAAGCGTCGCCGCGATCTCGCATCGCCCATCACCGAGACGCTCAGCGTCCTCGTCGTGGTGGTGATCCTCTGGTTCATGGGCGATGCCATCCTCACCGGCAGGAGCGGAATGTCCAGCGGCATCTTCGTCGCCTACATCTTTGCGATGCTGCAGATGATGCAGCCGCTCAAGTATTTCGGACAGACGGTGAATCACATTTCGCAGGGCGTCGCGGGGGCCGAACGCGTGTTCAGCGTGCTCGACATCCAGCCGCGCATCGTGGATCGCGAGGGGGCCGCCGACATCGAGGCCTTCAGCGATCGTATCGTCTTCGACGGCGTGCGCTTTCGCTACGACACCGGCGAGGAAGTGCTCAGCGGGGTGAACGCGGAAATACAGGCGGGAGAGGTCGTGGCCATCGTCGGACCGAGCGGGGTGGGGAAAAGCACCATGGTCGATCTGGTTCCGCGCTTCTACGACGTCACCGGTGGCGCGGTGCGCATCGACGGACGCGACATTCGTGACATCACCGTGCGCTCACTGCGCGGTCTCATGGGTATCGTGACGCAGGAGACCTTCCTGTTCAATGCGACGATCCGGGAGAACATCGCGTACGGCGAGTCGGAGGTCGACATGGACCGCGTCACCGCTGCCGCACGCGCTGCGAACGCGCATGATTTCATCATGGAAACCCCGGAGGGCTACGACACCGTGATCGGCGACCGCGGCGTAAAGCTTTCGGGAGGCCAGCGGCAGCGGCTTTCGATTGCGCGGGCGATCTACAAGAATCCGCCCATCCTCATTCTCGACGAGGCCACCTCATCGCTCGACACCGAATCGGAAGTGCTGGTGCAGAAAGCCATCGAGAACCTCATGGAAGGCCGCACGTCGATCGTCATCGCGCATCGTCTGAGCACGATTCAGCGCGCCAGCCGCATCTACGTGCTCAACGCCGGAGGCGTGGAGGAAACCGGGACACACGAAGAACTCCTCGCGCGCGGCGGACTCTACAAACGTCTCTACGACATGCAGTTCCACCTATGATGCAGCGCGAAACGGCCATCCAGTATTCCCGCCAGACTCTTGCGGTGTCTCTGACGATCATGACCGCAGGAATTCTCTTTTCCATCGCCCTGTCCTCGATCGCCTTCGCGATCGCGGGTGCCGCGTTCATCACGCTGGCGGTACTTTCCCCTCGCACGGTGCTGAAGAGTTCGGGCATCGATTATTTCCTCCTCGCATGGGTCGCCGCGGTACTGCTCATGACGGCATTCGCGACGTATCCCGCCTCGGCGCTCACCGGCGCGAAACGCCTGCTCCTGATCCTGACCGTGTTTTTCTTTCCGGCCGCCTTTCCCGATGCGCGCGCGCTGCGCCGTTTTCTCATGGTCATGGCCGTCGCCGCGGGACTGCAGTCCCTGCTCGGCATCGCGCACCAGGCGCTGGGGAACGAGGAACGGCTGGGACTGTTTCAGCATTACATGACCGGCGGCGGATTGCGCATGATCCTCCTGCTCCTCTTCCTGCCGCTTCTCCTCGACAGGAACATCTCGCAGAGGGATCGCGGCATCATCGGTGCCGCCGTTGCCATGATGCTGGTCGCGCTCGTCCTGACGATGACACGCAGCAGCTGGCTGGGTTTTGCCGCCGGCGCGGTGCTCATCGGGGCGCTGCGTTATCGCATGCTCATCCCCGCTCTGGCCGTCGTACTGGTCCTCGTCTTTCTGATCGCGCCGCGTCAGTATCGCGAGCGCCTCTCGCTGATGTTCACGATGCAGAAAACCGAACTCCAGGGCGAGACCGGGGGCGAAGCTGTGGTGCAGAGCAATCAGAGCCGGATGCGCATGTGGCGCACGGGATGGCGGATGTTCGTCGAGCACCCGGTCGTGGGTGTCGGGGACGGGGAGATGTATACGATGTACCGCACGTACGTTCCGGATGCGATCAAGGACGAGGGCGGACACCTCCATAACACCTATATCCACGTGCTCGCGACGCATGGAATTATCGGATTCATCGCGATGCTGGCCCTGTTCGCCGCAATCGTTCGGAGGGAGTGGCGCATCATACGGCAGGGAAAAGGCACGCCCGTCGGTGCGCTCGCACTCGGCTCGCTGGCGGCGTTTGCCGGTTTCCTCGTAAACGGAATGGCGGAATACAACTTCGGCGACCACGAAATCGTACTCCTGCTGTGGATGACCCTCGGACTGGCCAACACTGCGGCGACGATCGGATTCCAGTGGCCCGGCCGTGAAGCGGACAGGAAATGAAAGAGCAGAATCCTGAAGAATACCCGAAATACTGCGACTACAGCTGCAGGTTCTCCGCATTCAGCGACCCGTGCGCGGTCGGCGCGTGCCGGAGGGACGTCGGTGTGTGGTGCAGCAAGGCGAACCGCCTGCACAGCAAACATGCGCGATGTCTCTTTCGCCCGGCTGGCGAGGATGATGACCGCAATCGTGCGATTTCTTCGTAAATCCCTGAATCCCGGCGTGATTTCCCTTGACAAAGCGTTGTCCATTCGCTATAATTGGCGCGTGCATTTGGGGAATGATGTCCTGCTGCACTCGTTAACACACTTCTACGATAGGAGATACCAATCATGATTTGGACCATGGAACTCGCCTCCTGGTTGGATGACGCCCCTTTTCCCGCGACGCGGGATGAGCTCGTTGACTACGCGACCCGGATTGGCGCTCCGCTGCAGGTGCTGGAAAACCTGCAGGAGCTCGAGGATCCGGATGAAACATATGAATCCATCGAAGATATCTGGCCGGATTACCCGGTGGATGAGGATTTCTTCTATGGCGACGAGGAAAACGACTATTAATCACCTTGCATGCTCCCATACACAGCAGCGCAAAGCGTAGACGCTATACCAGCGCAGCCCGGCACTCCCATGCTGGGCTGTTGTCTGGAATGTATGTCCTGATTCTTGCCTTCCTGCTTATTCCTTCCGAAGCACTCCGCGCGCAGATCGATCCTTCCCTGTACGATTCCGTTCTCGTGGACGAGATCCGGTTCGAAGGGAATGCGACGTTTTCGAGCAGCGCACTTCTGCTCAAACTGCACACCCAGGAGGCGCCCCCGGGGATCACGATGAGCATCTATAAAAGTCTCGGTCCGCGGTTCCCGTTTGCACAGGAACCGAGGTACTTCGATTATCAGACCTTTCAGGACGATATCGCGCTGCTGCGTCAGTTCTATATCAACAACGGATTTTTTGCCTCCACGGTCAACGGCAGCTACGAGCGCGTGGGTGACGGCGACCGGGTGGCGGTGCGATTCACGGTAGAGGAAGGCTCCCCGTCGCTGATCGACTCCGTGGCGTACCGGAATCTCGGCGCGCTGCCTCCACGGGTGCTCGGGGAAATCAACCGCGAGGCCCTGCTGCGTCCCGGCCGGCGATACAGCGCCGATGAGGTTCATTCCGAACGGACGCGGATTCTCGACATACTCGCCAATAATGGTTTCCCCCGCGCGGTCGTCGATACGATCGTCGTGGAACGAAAGCTCTCGAACAACAACGTCATCATCAAGATGACCTTCCGGCACGGACGCCGGCTGTACTTCGGAGCGATATCGGAAGATATCAAGGGCGTGGACGAATTGAACCTCGCGCGTAAGATCGTCTACGACCGCGTGGAGTTCACGAACGGGGAGGTGTATTCGCGTCAGCGGCAGAACGACGCGGAAACGAACCTGAACCGCCTCGGCGTGTTCTCCTACGTCGCGATCACTCCGACGTTTCCGGAAATCGACAACCAGCAGGATTCGCTGGTCCCCATCATCCTCGAGCTCCAGCCCCGGCAGCGCTTCGAAATCGCCCCCGGTCTGATCGTCAACAACCAGCTCAACGGGCTGACCACCGGCGGCGAGGTGTCCTTTCTGATGCGAAACGTGTTCGCGGGCGCGCAGACGCTGTCGTCACGCTTCAACCTGCTCGGACGCATCCCGAACGTTTCGCGCACCTATATCGCGACGTCGCAGCTGCGCTTCGATCAGCCGTACCTGTTTTCCAACAGGAATTCCGGGTATCTGGCGGGGACGTACAGCCTCGTCGCGGAGGAGGATCTCGCCGAAGGGAGCATCCTCCAGCTCGTGATCGGAGGGGAGCGGTACCTGAGCACCCGCAGCAGCGCGAAACTCAGCTGGACGTATGAAATCTCCGAATTCAGCGGCGACGCCAACAAGCTGCTGGGCCGCGGCTACATCAACATCGATACCACGGAAACGATCAATTACCGCAACTCCATCCGCTCCTTCAGTCTCGAGGAAGACGGCACCGACGATCTGTTCAATCCCTCCACCGGGTACTCCCTCAAGGTGAACCTGGAGGAAGCCGGCCTGCTCGAACAGCTGGGCATCAGCCCGCTCCCGCAGGAAGACGCCGCCCGGGGCATCCGCTCGACACAGTACGTGAAAATCGAGGGCCTGACAAAACTCTTCAGCGATCTTTCGCGAAACAGGACCACGATTTTCGGCCTGAAGCTGCGCGCGGGGGGGATCGTCCGTTTCGGGAACAGCAAGCAGGAAGACCTCCCGGTTCCGCCCAACCGGCGGTATTATGCCGGAGGTGCCTCGAGCATCCGCGGGTGGACGGCGCGGGAACTCGCGGCGAACACGAACGCGGCGTATTTTGGAAGCAACGCCCTCCTGGAAGTGAGCGCGGAAATCCGCTGGCATCTTTTCCCGACGGCGCATAACTGGCTCGACGGCTTCTGGTTCGTGGGTTTCGCCGACGCCGGAAATCTCTGGACCGAATTCGAGTACATCGAACTCGCACAGACTGCTGTTGCCATTGGTTTCGGCCTTCGTTACAATTTGTTTTTCGGCCCGATCCGCATCGATTTCGGCATGAAGGCCTATAACCCGTCGGTGGACAGCGACCGGTGGTTCTGGGAGAAGAATCTGTGGAGCGATGTCGTTCGGAAAGGCGTATTCCAGTTCGGTATCGGACACGCCTTCTGACAGAAACCGCACCGCGGGTCCGCGGCAGGCGCCGGGCCGGTCAATCACCACATCATTTTTTTGAGCAGCACTATGTCCTGGGACACCGTCATCGGTCAGCAGCGAGTCAAGAACCTTCTCCGCAGCATGTTTGAAAGCGGCCGCATTCCGCATGCCCTGCTGTTTCATGGCCCCGCAGGGACGGGCAAGGACGCTGCCGCGCTCATGTTTGCCCGTGCGCTCAACTGCAGCGAGGGAACGTTCGAACCATGCGGCCGCTGCACCAGCTGTCAGACGATGGCGGCGCTTCGGCATCCGCGGCTGAAGCTGATTTTCCCCATGCCGTCGAAACCCGACGAAGACACTGCCGTCGACAAGCTGACCGCCGAAGAGCTCGAGGAGATGAATGAACAGATCGACGCGAAAGCGGATAATCCGTACCATCATATCAGCATGAGCAAGGCGTCGGGCATCAAGATCAGCAGCGTGCGCGATATCCGGCGGGAAGCGGCATTCCGAGCCGGCGAACGCGGCCGGACGGTGGTGCTCATCAGCGACGCGGACCGGATGAACAGCAGCGCAGCCAACGCGCTGCTCAAGACGCTCGAGGAACCGTCAGGGGATCTCCAGATCATTCTGACCACCTCGAGGAAAGACGCCCTGCTTCCGACGATCCTCTCACGCTGCCAGCTTCTGCGCTTCGACGTCCTCGGCGATGACGTCATCGCGGCGGCGTTGAAACGGCAGCCCGGCATCTCTCCGGACGACGCGGAGACGGCGGCGCAGCTGGCGGGCGGGAGCTATGGCCTCGCCCTGCAGATGGTGCAGGAGGGCGGGCTCGTCAAGCGGGAAGAGGTTCTCGCCTATCTCCGGGCCGTCGTGATGTACAACCCCCAGAAGCTCATGGAACGCATTCAGGCCATACTCGGGCAGGACGACCGCGATGCCTTCATCCGGTTTCTCGTGGCCGTGGGCGGGTGGTTCCGCGACGTGCTGGCCGTGCGGGAGGGCGCGGGCGACAGGATGATCAATACCGATTTCCGGGAGCCCATCACGCGTTTTGCCGAACATTATCCCGATGCGGACTGTTCGCGCGCGATCGACGAGATCGAACACTGCGTTGACCTCGTCCCGAAAAATGTGCATCTTGTAAATCTGATGATCGTGCTTTCCCAGCGCCTTCGACGGTGTATCACTCCTGACGCGGGTGCGCTTTGATAGAAAGGTAGATTATGATCGATGAACAGCCGATAGAGCGGAGTAAGGATCAGACGCAGAAGGAAGTCCCGCTCGAGCTGCATAAACTGGACGATGCCGTGCTGGTGTATTCGAGCGAGGAGGGGGATGTCGCGAATACCCCGGAAGGCGGGCGCACGGACGGCGACGGGAAATCCGCTTCCTCGGGATGCTGTCACGAGGAGGAATCCTCCGATCCCGACGCGGCCGCTCCGCATACGGAGGTCGTGTTCAAAGGCGAACGCCGCGGGTATTATGTCAACGACAAGGCGCTCGACATCGAGGAAGGGACGTTCGTCATCGTTGAAGCCGAGAAGGGGATCGATCTCGGCGTCGTCGGCAGCACCGGTGCGACCGCCTACATGAAGAGCCGTCTGCGCATGCGCCCCTGCGCGGGAGAGATCCGCAAGGTGATCCGTATCGCGGAGGAGAACGATCTGAAAGTCCTTGATTTCCACCGCGAACAGGAACAGACCGCATTCCAGATCTGCCTCGACAAGATTCATAAGCTCGACCTTCCCATGAAGCTGGTCGACGTCGAGTACCAGTTCGACCGCAACCGCATCACGTTTTACTTCACGGCCGACGGCCGTGTCGATTTCCGCCAGCTCGTACGTGAACTGGCCGCGGAATATCGCACGCGGATCGAACTCCGGCAGATCGGTCCGCGGGACGAAGCCAAACGCATGGGCGGTTTCGGCGTCTGCGGCCGCGAACTGTGCTGCAGTTCCTGGCTGGGGATGTTCGAACCGATCTCGACCGACATGGCGCGGCTGCAGAACCTGACGATCAACCCGTTCAAGCTCGCCGGTCAGTGCGGCCGCCTCAAGTGCTGCCTCAGCTATGAAGCGCAGCTCTACGAAGAACTTCTCAAACGTTTCCCTCCGCTGGAATACGGCATCACGACCAAGAAGGGCGAAGGCAGGATCGAGAAAATCGATATTTTCCAGGACGCGATATACGTGCACTACCGCAAGGACAACGCGTGGGACCGCATGACCCTGGACGAGGTGAACGCCATCCTCGAACAGAAGCAGCACGAATCCGCCGAACGGTAATACTGCTTTCGTGCCCGACGACCGATTTTCAGCCTGACGACAGAAATGAAAAAATCCCCCGCTGCCGGGGGATTTTTTGTTTCATGACGCGCCGCAGGAAACACTATTTTTTCATCCAGCTCTGCCAGTATTCCTTCCACTCTACATCTTCGGCCTCGGGCGCGACATGCAGCGTGTTGAGCGTATCGAGCATGACGGCGATCTCGTCCGTGCGCTTGATCTTGTGCATGTTCGCCAGCGCCTTGGGGTGCGGACCGTGATGCACACCCGTGGGATGGAACGTGACCATTCCCGGTCGGATATTGTCGCGGCTGAAGAAATTCCCCTCATGGTAGAACAGCACTTCGTCGTAGTCCGCGTTGCGGTGGTAGAACGGCACTTTCAGCGCATCGTCGTCTTCCTCCAGCGGACGCGGAAGGAAGGTGCATACCACGGCGTTGTTCAGCATGAACGTGGTATGCGCCGGCGGCGGAAGGTGCACACGGTGACTCATCACCGGGCGGATGTCCCGCACGTTGATTTTCCAGGGGTAGCAGTCGCCTTTCCAGCCCACCGCGTCCAGCGGATTGAACGGGTAGACGACCGATGTCCATGCGCCCTCGCGCTGCACGACGATTTCATGGTCGATCCCCGCGCGCTCCTCGTATTCCTCCGGGAGCTTCGGCAGGGTGATGGCCGAGCTGTCGAAAAGCGCATGCATGCCGATCAGGCCTTTCTGCTGCATGTTCGGAACGCTGACCTGCGGATAGGATTCGATGATGAGGAAGAAATTCTCCTTCACCGAAGGGTGGATGCGATAGGTGGTCACGCGGGGAATGACGATGTAGTCGCCCTTTTCGTAGGACAGTTCCCCGTAGTCGGTTTCGATGCGGCCTTCGCCTTCATGCACGAACCAGATTTCATCGCCGTCGCCGTTGCGAAAATAGTACGGCATGGCTTCGCTGCGGCGGGAGATGCTCACGGTGACATCGTCGTTGTACAGCAGGCGCATGCGTGCGCCGCGCGGGTCGCTCGCGTCGGCCGGTGTTGCGTCGTTGAAATCGAATGCGCGGGGGCGCAGCGGACCGTCGTAATGCGTCCAGTCCGTCGGCGGATGCAGACGGTACAGATGTGAAACCGGTCCGAAAAAGCCCATACGTCCGTGTTCTTCCTCGAACGTCCCTTCGGGCAGTCCGACATGAGCCTGGCGCGTATGCTTGCCTTGATGAGAGAGATACATGGGAGGATCCTTCCGTCTAATCCTGATGGTCTCAAGTGGTGGAGTCGCTGGAGAATTGCAGCCGGGACCTGCCCTGGAGGCAGCGGCAGGTCCCGGTACCGCGGTTTACATATTCGATATGAGCGCCGTTCCGAAGTCCGAGCACTTGATCTCTTCCGCGCCATCCATCAGGCGCGCGAAGTCGTAGGTGACCGTCTTCTGGCCGATGGTTTTCTCCATCGCGGAAATGATGAGATCGGCCGCTTCATTCCATCCCAGGTAGCGGAACATCATCTCGCCGCTCAGAATGACCGATCCCGGGTTGACCTTGTCGAGTCCGGCGTATTTCGGTGCGGTTCCGTGCGTGGCTTCGAAGATCGCGTACCCGTTCTGGTAGTTGATGTTCGCGCCCGGGGCGATGCCGATGCCGCCGACCTGCGCGGCGAGCGCATCGGAGATGTAATCGCCGTTGAGGTTCATCGTGGCGATGACATCGTACTCCGCGGGACGCGTGAGGATCTGCTGCAGGAAGGCATCCGCGATGACGTCCTTGACGATGATGCCGTTGGGCAGTTTGAGCCACGGACCGCCGTCGATCGGCTCGCCGCCGAATTCACGCTGCGCCAGTTCATAGCCCCAGTCGCGGAATCCGCCCTCGGTGAATTTCATGATGTTGCCCTTGTGCACGATGGTCACGGACTTCCGGTTCTGCGCGATCGCGTACTTGATGGCGGCGCGGACCAGTCGTTCCGTCCCTTCCTTCGATGTCGGCTTGATTCCGATGCTCGAACTTTCGGGGAAACGGATTTTGGTGACCCCCATCTCGGACTGAAGGAAGTTGACGACCTTCTCCGCCTCCGGGGTGCCGGCCTTCCATTCGACGCCGGCGTAAATATCTTCCGAGTTCTCACGGAAAATCACCATGTCGATCAGTTCCGGGCGCTTCACGGGCGAGGGAACGCCGGTGAAATACTGCACCGGGCGCAGGCACACGTACAGGTCGAGCTGCTGGCGCAGGGCGACGTTCAGCGAACGGATGCCGCCGCCGACCGGCGTCGTGAGCGGTCCTTTGATGCCGACGGTATACTCCTTCACCGCTTCAAGCGTATCCTCGGGAAGCCAGACATTCTCTCCGTACTTCGCGACGGATTTCTCTCCGGCGTAAATTTCGAACCAATTGATCTTTTTCTCCCCGCCATACGCCTTTTCCACGGCGGCGTCGAAAACGCGGACCGACGCGGCCCAGATGTCGGGACCGATCCCATCGCCTTCGATGAACGGAATGATGGGGTCGTCGGGGACGACAAGGGCCCCGTTTTCTACACGAATCTTTGTGCCCGTCGCGGGCGGCGTCAGCAATTGATATGCCATGCCATACTCCACAGGATATAGGTTGGTGGTGCTGGATTACAGGTGTGCCGTCCCGCGCTGCGAAACGGACTGCATCTCATACTGGATGCAGCGAAGGTGCGTTTGGGTTCAACGATCTTTAAAGGTACGAATTCTGAGGGAATTTGGAAATCGGCAGGGGGAACCGCCCGGTACGCAAGAGAAAAGAAAAAGGCCATCCCGCGGGATGGCCTTGATTTCTCCTGTGCATGCGGAAATCAGCAGTGCGTCAGCCGCCCATGCGCCCGCCGCCGTCACCCGGGCGAATACCGCCGCGGAGATAGCGCTCCCAGATCGAGAGCTGTTCGGGGGTCAGGATGCCGGCGATTGCCTTGTTGGTGCGCTCCTGGAGATCCTTGAGCGCCTGGGCGAGACCGCGACGGTCGGTGCCGTACTTCTGAACCAGCGTCTTGATCTGGTTCTGCTGGTTGGTGAGGATTTCCGTGAGCTGTGCCTGCTGGCGCTCGTTGAGCCCCAGAAGCTGGGTCAGATGCTTGACCTGCTCGAGGATCGGGTCGCGACGGTCGCCGGTTCCCGTACGGCCGCTGCGGAGGTCCTTCCACTGCTGCCAGAGTTCTTCGCCGATCGCGTTGATCATCCGGGCTTCGAATTCGGTCAGGAGACGCTGCAGCGCCGCGCGGAATCCTTCGGGATCGTCCTTGTACTGGAGACGGAGGGCTGCGATCTGCTCCTGCTGCCAGACCAGCGCTTCACGGACGGCGCCGGCCTGCGTGTCGTTCAGTCCGAGCTTTTCGGTCATGATCTGCACTTCGCGATCGATGCGGAGGGCGATCATTTCCTGGCGCAGACGCTCGCGCTCTTCCTGCAGCTTCAGCTTGTATGCCTCGACGGCGGCCACGCCGCGTTCGCCGATGATCGTGTAAATGTTCTGCATCAGGGTATCGTGCTCGGTCGCGAGCAGGGCGGCGATCTCTTCGCGCGTCATGCCGGCCGCGATGCCCTCGGCGATGATTTTTGCACGTGCTTCGTTCGACGTGGCGATCAGGTTGCGGATCTGCTCGAGCACTGCGGGATCGAGGTCCGGCATTGCCTTGACGATCAGATTATAATACACGATCGCTGCCATGTCGACATATCCGCGTACATCGCGACGGTCGCCCGGTCCGGCAATGTCAGACATCGCGTCGAAATTGACGGGATCGAGGAGGATGCTCAGATCCTCATCCATGTAATACATCTCGTCGACGAACGCAGCCTGATCCATGGAGAGGTTCAGCTGGGCGATTTTCGCCGCCGTACCCGGAGCCGTGCTCACAGGCTCATTCACCTGTGACTGCTCACTGCAGGCGCTGACCAGAAGGATCAGTCCGAGGATCGGAAAAAGCAGCCGTGCTTTCATGCGTATTCCTGTAAAAAGTGAAAGTTGATTGGTTTCTGACCTGATGCCGAATATCCGGCATAACCGACAAATGACAATCATGCTCTGCGCAAAGTTACACGATCCGGTCAACGGGAGCAAAAAAAATGTCGGATGGCGGCCGAAAGTGAGGGGAAAGCGGTGTCTCAGGGCTATATTTGCAGCATGATGCCGTTTCGATTCATCGCCCGCTTCCTTCGCGGCTTGCTCCGTACCCTCGCAGTGCTGTGTTTCCTGGCCGTTCTCGGTGTCGGGATGCTCCGCGTCCTCCCCCCCGCGTACACGCCGATCATGTTCCTGCGTGTCTACGAAGGGCTTTTTGCCGCGAAACCAGTGGGAATCGATCGGTCGTGGGTACCGTACGAGGCGATATCGCCGTTTTTCTTCCGCGCGTTCGTCGGTTCGGAAGACGCGCGTTTCATGCGGCACAACGGGGTCGACTGGAAGGCGATGGAAGACGCCATGCGCTACAATCGCGCACACAGGGGAAGAAAAGTGCGCGGTGCCTCGACCATCAGCATGCAGACGGCGAAAAATGTGTTCCTCTGGCACGGCCGCAACTATATTCGGAAGGGACTCGAGGCCTGGTTCACCTTCCTGATCGAACAGCTCTGGGGAAAAAAGCGCATCCTCGAGGTTTACGCCAATATCGTGGAAATGGGCGACGGTGTCTACGGTGTCGAAGCGGCCTCGCGACGGTATTTCGGGAAATCCGCCTCGAAGCTCACCCGGCGGGAAGCGGCGCTCATCGCCGCCGTCCTTCCGAACCCGCGCCGGTGGTCTCCGGCAAAGCCCACGCAGTACATCAACCGGCGCGTGACCTGGATCATGGGGAGAATGGGAGGCGTCGCGATTCCGAAGGGGCAGCCCCCGCTCCTGTAGGACGACGCACGGCGCGGAATCAGATCATCGCGAGGTGCTCGAGAACGATCCGCACGCCGATCAGGATCAGAATGATTCCCCCGACGTATTCCATGTGGGTTCCGAACGAGTGAGAAACCCGCTCGCCCAGGCGGATCCCCAGCACCGACATGCCCCCGGCGACGATGCCGATGATCAGCGCGGGAAACACGATCTGCACACTGATCATCGAGAGGCTGAGCCCGACGGCGAGCGCGTCGATGCTCGTGGCCACGGAGAGACTGATGAGCGACCATCCCTTCGTCACATCGTTCCTGATGGACTCCCCCTCGCTCCTGAACGCGTTCCAGATCATGCGGCCCCCGATGACGGCGAGGAGGCCGAAGGCGATCCAGTGATCCGCCGTCTCGATGAGCATGGCGAAGCTCGTGCCCGCCGCCCAGCCGATGATGGGCATGAGGAATTGAAACAGTCCGAAATGGAATGCCATGCGGAAGGTCTGCCGTCCGTCCGCCTTCACGAGGTAGGCACCGGTGGACAGGGACACCGCGAATGCGTCGATGGCGAGAGCGAATGCGATGAAGAGAAGGGTGAGAAAGTCCATGCGGCGCAGCTAAGGATCACATGCATGACGAAACGGTAGCGTCTCCAATATACTGCTGAATTCGATACGTCGTACGCGGTATGTGAAGCGGGTCCGGTTTCCCGGACCCGCTTGCGTCAGAAGATGAAGGTATGCGTTTCACGATCGCGGACGGGCGTGGTCCGCGATTGTGCGATTATCGCGTGACGACCATGGCCCGGGTCAGCGTGCCCGCCGTGGAGGTCAGCCGGTAGAAGTACATCCCCGGGGCGAGTCCGCCAATCGGAATCCTGAGGGCATGTATGCCGGCCTCCCGGAAGCCGTCGGTGAGAACGGAAACTTCGCGGCCGGTCGCATCGCAGAGGACGACCCGCACGGCGGATGCGGCCGGTATGGAGAAGCGCACCGCGGCGGTGCCTCCGGCAATCGAAGCGGGGTTGGGTGCGTTCTGCTCAAGGGCGAGCGTCATCGGAGAAAGCTCCCCGGCTGCGAGAATGCCCATGGGCGAGAGTTCGACCGGGGCAGTCTGCCATGCGTCGCCTTCGGTGTCGAATGAAAGCAGGCGGTAGCGCCATCCGGACGTTGATGCCACGGCGTCTTCAAAGAGATAGCTGCCGTTCTGGCTTGGCGGAACGATGCCGACCGTGCGCCATTCTTCGCTGCCTGCCGCGCTGCGCTCGACGATGAAGCCGAGATCGGAAGTCCCCACTTCATCCGTCCACTGCAGCTGCGCCCGATCGGGGGCGATCCACTGCGCGACCGCGTTTCCGGGATACTGCGCGGGGAAGAACGGGTAGGCCATACCCCAGATCCCGTTGAGATCGCTGAGGCCGACACCGGTGACGCTCTGTGCGACCGGCGTCGCATAGCCCGGGAACGGTGTCCAGCTGAACTGGTTGGGAATCTGCCGCCAGAGTCGAAGCAGGCCGGGTTCCGTGATGCCCGTCTGGCCCAGTTCGCTCAGCGTGTAATAGAGCGTCAGGTCGGACGTGTATGTGCCGGTCGCCGAAATGATGTAGTGGCGGTAGGCATAACGCAGGCGCTGGATGTTCCGCGGCAGCCCGTAGGGCATCAGCCGCATGCTGAAGCTCTGCATGGTGCCGCCGGTAACCGCCAGCCTGGCGATGATCTGTCCCAGCGGATTGAAGAAGGAGACGCTGCTGCCCATCGGCAGGGAGGAGACGGACTGGACGACCTGGTCCCACGGTTCGACTTCCAGAATCACCGGAATCGTGAGCGGGGAATTGACGATCGGGGCTCCCGTCACATCGTTGGTGCCGGTGATCACGATTTCCCCCGTGTAGCTGCCCGCGGGCATGGTCAGGGCGCTGATCTGCAGAGTGAAGGCATCGCCTTCAAGTCCGCTCGCATTCGTCATGGTGAGCCACGGTGTGGTGGTGGACGCGCTCCATGCGATCACCCCGGGGCCGAAGGCTTCGCCGCCGTTGATGACCGGAATGCTCGTCGCGACCGCCACGCGCTTGTACGTCACCTTGATGCGCAGCGTGTCGGTCCCGATGCTGATTTTCCTCGGTTCATACACGCGGTAGGAGACGGGGATCACGACGGGATCGTTGGAGGCATGCGGATCGGTGACGGTGATGGTGCCGTAGTACCAGCCCGGCGCGAGGTCGCTCCGCGTGATATCCACTGCGAAACTGCCGTCGTTATGCCCGGTCGCGGGAGCCGGCGTGAGGTTCAACCACGTCGGGACTTCGATGGTGGAGGAGGAGGCGGTCCAGTCTATGATGGACCCTCCGCTGAAACCGTTCGTCACATTGACGATCCTGGTGGCCGGGAGAGGCCCGTTTTCCTCGGCCTCGAAAGTGATCGCGACGGGGTCGGTGACGATCATGCCCTGCGGGGGATTCGCATGCATGGTCCACATTCCGTCGATATCGCTCAGGTCGAGCGTCAGCGTGTTCACCGATGTGTTGAGTGTGGCGGGACGCATCGTCCATGTCACCCCGTTGTCCCCGGATTTCTGCAGCTGCAGGCCGGCTTCGGTCTGTCCGTTGAGATCCTGCTGCGCGTAGCTGACGGTCATGGTCACCGGCATGGCATTCGGGAAGCTGTCGTCGATCCGGTAATAGCGGAGGATGGAAGGGAGATCCCCAACCCAGATATACTCTCCGCTGGTCATCGTGACGGTCACCAGCCCCGGCACCGCCGGAGCGATGGAGGGCACGCTGGCTTCAAGCGCGATGCCGATGCCGCCGAAGGCTTCGATGCCTCCGGTGAACATCCGCGACGTGCGGATATCGCCGAGGAAGCGGCCGTTGTTGACATACGTTCCGGTTTCGCCCAGTATGATCACCTGCGGTTTCTCCACCTGCAGCCATGCGCTCGCATCGATGGTCAGCGTGCCGAGGACGGAAACCGCACCACTGATCGTTTTCGGCTGGGACTGACCGCCGTTGCTGAGTGTCAGATTGAAATACGCGGCGGGCATGACGGTCTGCGCGGAAATGCCGGCGTAGCGCACCGTCGCATCGCTGTGGTCGAAGTCCATCTGACCGGAGAGGATCAGCGGGTTCTGCGGGAGCAGCAGCGTCGCATCGGTCCCGAGGTCATCGCCGACGATCAGGTCCCCGGCGCCGGTGCCGTTCTCTGCATTCCCCGCGCCGTCGAGCCGCAGTCCCTGTCCGTTTTCATCGAAGGTGCCCTCTTCGACGGAGAGAAGGTTGCCGATGGCGACCGGACCGCTCTGCGTAAGCGTTGCGCCGTTCTGCACGACGATGTTCCAGAAGAAGCTTCCCGCAAGGGTGCGGTTGGCCGTCACGGAGCGGCTGCGGATGGAGCGGAGAAACGCCCGGTTGCCGTCCGCATCGTTCGCCGCGCCAAGCGAGGGCGTCACGACGGCCGCGTAGGTGTCAACGAGGAAATCGGTGTAGAGCATCGGGGCTCCGCTGCGGGAGAAGCCGAGGCTCTCGGTGCTGGCCAGCGATCCGCTCTTCCAGCCGAACATGCCCGTGGGGAACGTATTCTGGTTGTTGCTTCCGTGCGCCAGACCGTGCACGAAATTTCCGCCGCCGTCACGGATGGCCAGTGCGTCGGACGAGCCTGCGAAGGACAGGGTGTTGCTGGAGTGGGAGAAGTACTGGTTGCTGCTTCCGTTCGCGGGCGCCTGCACGATCAGGAGTCCGTCGGAGGCATCGAGATCCTGGATGGGTGCCGAGTAGATGCCGCCGATGACGATGATCGTTCCCGCCTGGAGATTGCTCCACAGCGGATCGTTCGTGAAGGTGACCACGCCGTAGGGATAGGTCCCGCCGCTCGTGGCGTCCGCGATGGACCAGCCGCGCATGTCGAGACCGTCACTGACGACGAGCAGCTCCACGCCCTCGTCGGTGGCGATGTTCCCGTAGGCGTTGAAGTATTCGTTGACCACGACACTGGGCATCGGGGGAGGATCGTTTTCGAGAATGGTCAGTGTATGCATCGACTGTGCGCCGATCGAGGCGCTGCTGCCTCCGGTGACATTCTGCAATGCGAAGCTGAGGTCCTCGTTGCCTTCGAACAGCGCGTCGTCGACGATGGTGAGTGAGACGGTCTGGTCGAGGCTGCTTCCTGCCGGGAAGGTCAGTGTCTGCGTGGCGAATGCGGGGGAGATGTCGGTTCCGTTTGTCGCGGTACCGCCGGTGAGCGCCACATCCACGGTCGTGGCCGCGGACGGGGACGGGTTGGCGATGCTGACGGTAATGGAGACCGTACCCGCGTCTTCAAGGAACGACGATGCGGCGGATGCGAATTCCACCACGGTCGGTGCCGCTGCGCCGAACGCCGTTACCGAAAAGTCGTCGATGGCGAGCCCGTGATCCGAGCCGGCATGGTTGGGATCGAACCAGCGGAGCATGATTTCGTCGCCGGGACTCAGCGTTACGGATACCACGGTCGAGAGCTGGACCTGGTTCGCCGCGAGGTTGCCGTCAAGGGCTCCGGTTGTCCCGCTGATGACCGGGCTGGTGAAATCGAGAGCGGTGACGTCCGTCCAGCTCCCGGTCGTCAGGCTCGACAGGCTGGTCCCGGTCTGGTACGAGAATGTCACGGTCTGCGCGGCCGCTGTTCCGGAATACCGCCATTCTTCGCCCGTGTAGGCGATGGCGAGCGAGGTGATCGTGGCGCCGGTATTGTTCACCAGCCGAACGCCCCACCAGAGATCGCCGACCGCGGTATTCCCCGAGCCGACGGATCCCAGCGCGCGTTCGGTGGAGGACGCATCGCCGAAGCTGTAGAGCGCGCCGCCGTTGCTGCTGCCCGTGCCGGCGACAATGAGGTCGCCCGTGCCCGTGCGTTCCTGGTACCATCCGGGGATGGTGCTGTTGCCGACGAAGCTCGCCGACCCCGTGTTGATGAGGGTGTTGAAGTCCTCCGTATACGGCGTGCTGAGCGCGGAGATCGATACCTGGGCGCTGGCGCTGAATACGCAGAGCAGCACCGCTGCCGCGGAAATCGCCATGATTCGTTGCATTGTCCTACCCTTTGCCAATGTCAGAATACAGGATAATTCGAATGCCGAAATGTACGGATTTCCGGCAACAGGAGGTATACCTCGAACGTGAGAAATTGGTGAGGCGGGAGACGGGCATGCGGGCCGGAGCGCGGCCGGGATTGACTTGACATTCCGATCATGTACTCTTATTATTGACAAATACTCGCACTGATCGGATGCCATTGAGAACGTCAGGTCCTGTGCCCTGCGACGAAGTCGCGGAGCGCAGCTGGGGGACGAACTCGGGTTCTCATTATTCATATCACCATACGAGGAGGATCGATGTACTCCACGCATCGTAAGAGGATTATCCTGCCGTTTGTTTCCGTGCTTCTTTTTCTGGCCGCGATACCGGCCGCCGCACAGAAAGATCCGGTTCTGGACGTCATGAAAAAGGAATTGCAGCGGGAGATGTCCGTGCTGAAAACGCAGGATCCCGCGGCGTATTTCCTTTCGTATCGCATCGATGACAGCTACACGAGTTCTGTTTCCGCGTCCCTGGGGGCCGTCAAGAAAAGCGACGACGATCACCACAGCACCCTGACTGTTCAGCTGCGCGTCGGTGACTACGAGATGGACAATACCCGGGAAATCCGCGGGTCGGATTCCTTCGATTTCGAATTCCCGCAGTTCACTTCCGTACCGCTGGAGTTCGACGAACCCGCGATACGGATGGTGCTGTGGAATGCAACCAACCAGCAATACCGGAAGGCCGCGAAAAAATACCAGGCCGTGCGCGCGAATACGGCCGTGAAAGTGGAAGCGGAGGATAAGTCATTCGATTTCGCGAGCATCACCAAAGCGGAGGAGCATGTCGATCCGCTGCTCGACGCCGCGGCGCTCCTCCCTGACCGCTCCGAATGGGAGGCCCGGTTGAAGCGGATTTCCGAGGGATTCCTTTCATCGGAACACATCACGACGGGCGAAGCCTCGATGACGTTCTCGGTTGACCGCAAGCGCATCGTCACGAGCGAGGGGAGCGTGGTCGCGGAGAACCGTCCTGCGGTGCGCGTCATGCTCCGCGCGGAAATCAAGTGCGCCGACGGTATGGAACTGCCGCTCTACCGCAGCTATTTCGCCTACGACATCGCCGGACTCCCTTCGGAGGAGTCGATCGCCGCGGATGTCAGGGAAATGGTCGCGACGCTGACCGCGATGCGCGAGGCGCCGGTGGTCGAGCCGTTTACCGGTCCGGCCCTGCTTTCCGGTGAAGCCGGCGGCGTGTTCTTCCACGAGATCTTCGGTCACCGTGTGGAAGGCCATCGCCAGAAGAAGGAGACCGAAGGTCAGACCTTCAAGAAGAAGGAAGGACAGTCCGTCCTGCCCGCGCACATGAGCGTGGTGTTCGATCCGACGAGGCGGAAACTCGACGGACAGGACCTCAACGGCTTCTACGTGTATGATGACGAAGGCGTGCGCGGACAGAGCGTCAGCGTCGTCAAGAACGGCATCCTGCAGGATTTCCTGATGAACCGGACGCCGTTCGAAAAACACCCGTCGTCGAACGGACACGGGCGCGCGCAGGCCGGGTATCAGCCCGTATCGCGGCAGTCGAATCTCATCGTTTCGACCACGGAGCCGCGCAGCGACGAAGAACTGCGCGAGATGCTGCGGGAAGAATGCCGGAAGCAGGACAAGGAATTCGGCCTGTATTTCAAGTCCGTCATGGGAGGTTTCACGATGACGGGCCGCTACTCGCCCAATGCCTTCAACGTAACGCCCACAGAGGTGTACCGTATCTATCTCGACGGCCGGCCTGACGAACTCGTCCGCGGGGTGGATCTGGTGGGCACGCCGCTGGTGATGTTCTCGAACATCACGGAGGCCGGGAAAACGAACGCGGTGTTTACCGGCACCTGCGGCGCGGAATCCGGCGGCGTTCCCGTTTCCGCGGTGTCGCCCGCACTGCTGATCTCGCAGATCGAGGTGCAGAAGAAAGACAAGTCGCAGGAACGCGCACCCCTGCTGCCGCGGCCCGATAAAGATCCCGCGGCGACGGGAGACCGTTCCTCCGTCGGCGGTGAAGAACCGGTTCTGCTTCGTGCAATGAAGGACGAGCTGAAACGGAACAGCGAACGCCTGTCACTTGAAGGCGTCAGCGCTCCGTTCTTCATCAGCTACCAGGTGAAGGACAAGCAGAGCGTCTCGATGCAGGCCACGGCGGGAGCGATCACGCGTTTCGATACGAGCCGCGATCGCGCGCAGGATATCCGGGTCCTCGTCGGGGATCACAAGCAGACGCAGGAACATTACGTGAGCATGGACTTCGGCTTCTCGATGGACGACTACGGGTCGTCGCTGCCGATCGAGGACAATTACGACGCCATCCGCCGCGAGCTGTGGCTGCGTACGGATCGGAAATACAAGGCCGAGACCGAAAAGCTCGAGAAGAAACGCGCCGCGCTGCGTCAGCAGCAGGTTTCCGAAGAGATGAAGGACGTCGAGGATTTCGCCGATGCGGATCCGGTCGTCAGTGTTGAAGCAGCGCCGTCGTCGTCCTGCGACGTTGCCGCCTGGAAGGAGCGCGTCCGTTCCCTTTCCGCGCTGTTCAAGGAGCATCCCGACATCCAGGCCTCCAATGTCCAGTTCTCGTTCCACCGGATGATGGTGTATTTCGTGAACAACGAAGGAACCGTCGTTGCTGTACCGAAAACGCTGGCCATGGTTGCCGCCACCGCCAGTGCCCAGGCGGAGGACGGGGAACCGCTGATGGAATTCATGATGCATGAGGCGGTCACACCGGATCAGCTCCCCGACGCGGCGGCGCTCGCCGAGGAGATTCGGGGCATGTCGGGGAAACTCGTCGCCCGGCGGACCGCCACGGCGATGGACGGCTCGTATTCCGGTCCCGTGCTTTTCGAGGATCAGGCCGTGCCGGAACTGTTCACCCGACTGTATCTCGGAGAGGAAGGGCTGATCGCGTCGCGCATGCCTGTTCTGGAAGGAGCGATGGCGATGATGGGGGCGCAGATGCAGAAGCGCAACCTCAAGGATAAAATCGGGAAACGCATTCTGCCGAAGGAACTGTCGATGGCGAGCGCTCCGCGGATCGGTGAATTCGACGGCGTGCGTCTCGCCGGATCGTTCAGCATCGATGCCGAAGGGGTGCGTCCCGAAGACAGGCTACTCCTCGTTGACGGAGGGAACGTTGCAAGCCTGATCTCCGATCGGATCCCGACACCGTCACTTCCCAGTTCCACCGGACACCGGAGTATCGGAGTCGGCGACGGAGACGGTATTTCACCGGGCGTCTTCGACATCACGGTGTCTGACGGTCCCGCCGCTGCCGACATGAAGCAGCTGCTTCTCGAGCGGGCAGCCGAAGAGGATCTGCCGTTCGCGTACATCGTTCGCCGCATTCGCCCCAACGCGGTTTCCGCTCCCGCGGTCGATGACGATTTCTCCGCGTCATTCGCGATGTTCCAGATGGGGAACAATGCCGCAACGCCTCTCGGCGACGCGGTGCGCATCTATCGCGTCAGCGTGGCCGACGGCAGTGAATCCCCGATGCGGTCGATCGAGATCCTCAAACCCGGCGCGAGCGCGTTGCGCAAACTGACCGCCAGCACGGACAGGAGGGCTTGGAATTGTCTCGAGGAAGGGGACAGTCCCATTCCGGGCTTCGGCGCGATTCTCAGTTTCAGCCGTTCGTTTGCCGGCGTATACGGCGGTATCCCGCTTTCGGTCATCGCCCCGCGCGCGATCCTGGTCGACGAGATGGAAGTGCGAAAGGAGAAGCGGGCCATCACGCCCAAACCGCCGATCGTCCCGTCTCCCCTGATGAAGTGACCTCTGATGAAAGCGAGTGTCCGCACGGGATGCGGCTCTCGCCCGGTGAATACTGATCACTGCAGCGCCCCGCATCCGCGGGGCGTTGTACTGTCGGGAAACATTGGATACATTTGTCTCTCGTGCTGTTTCAATCAAACCCGGACCGCCATGGCCAGTGACCGTAAACCGTTTCTTGAAGTTCGCGCTTCTCCCGTTCACGGGACCGGAGCGTTCGCGGCGCGCCGCATCCGTCGCGGGACGCGCATCATCGAATACCTCGGGGAGAGGATATCCCAGGAAGAGGCCGACCGGCGTTATGACGACGACGCGTCGGATCATCCGCACGTCCTGCTCTTCTCCGTTGATGACGATCTCGTGCTGGACGGAGGGGTCGGCGGCAGCGATGCGAAGTATCTCAATCACTGCTGTGACCCGAACTGCGAAACGGAAGTGATCGACGGCCGGGTGTTCATCATCGCGCTGCGCACGATCGCTCCCGGGGAGGAGCTCACGTACGACTATCACCTGGATTACGACGGGGAGTATGATGAGGAAGCGCTGCGGAAATTTGCCTGCCGCTGCGGTTCGCCCGCATGCCGCGGCACCATGCTTGCCGTGAGATAGCCTCGTATCTTCCGATAATGAAAAACGCCCCGCATTCGCGGGGCGTTTTCGCAGGTCAAAAATCTGCTGACCGGTGTGGGAGGGATTGCGTTCGCGGTCAGATCGTGACTTTCCAGCTGTTGAGCGCTTTCATGTAGTTTGCGCGTTCGAAGGCTGCGGGTTCGGCGACGGAACGCTGACTCATGCTGCCCTTCATCTGTGCGACGGAGGCGTATTCCTTTTCCTCCATCCAGCGCTGGAGATCGTTGAGCACGACACTGAGGTGCTGCGGTCCCTTCTCGAGGAGGGCAGAGCACATCATCGTGACGTCGGCGCCGGCCATCAGCATTTTGAGCGCGTCGAGATGCGTATGGATGCCGGTGGTTGCCGCGAGGTTCGCCTTGACGTTGCCGTAGAGAATCGCAATCCAGCGCAGCGGCAGACGTCCTTCGCTCGAGGTGCTGAGGTTCACGGCCGGAACGACTTCAAGCTGTTCGAGATCGAAGTCGGGCTGATAGAAACGGTTGAACATCACCAGCGCGTCGGCACCCGCTTCATCGAGCTTCCGGGCCATGTTGGCCATGGTGCTGAAATACGGGCTGAGCTTCATTGCGACGGGAAGCTTGACGGCTTCCTTGATGCGCCGAAGATCGTCGATGTAGATGCTCTCGATTTCCTCGGGTTTGTAGTTCGCGTTCGTCGGAATGTAATAGACGTTGAGTTCGAGGCCGTCGGCGCCGGCTTCTTCGATCTTCTTCGCATACTCGAGCCAGCCGCCGGCGGAGACGCCGTTGAGGCTGCCGATGATGGGAATCGCGGTAGCTTCCTTCGCGGCGCGGATATGTTCGAGATATTCGTCGGGACCGAGCGAGTAATCCGCGGTCACCGGGAAATAGCTCATGGCTTCCTGGTAGCTTTCCGTGCCCTGGGTCAGGAAGTGGTCGAGTTCACGCTGCTCGTGGGCGATCTGCTCCTCGAACAGGGAATACATGACGATGGCGGATGCGCCCGCATCTTCCATCCGTTTGATGTTGCCGAGATCCTTCGACAGCGGAGAGGCCGACGGGACCAGCGGATTCTTCAGCTGCAGTCCCATGTAAGTGGTTGTGAGATCCATTCGTATATCCTCGGTTATGTGTTTTGCCTTGGAATGGCGTCCACCTCAGGCAGACGCCGTCGAGGAGCAGCGCGCTTTCGCGCGCCGCTCCATGCGGTCGACTATTCGGACTCGGCAGCTGCGTCGGTATTGACCGAGATGCTTTCGTAGAGATTTTCCAGCTGCTGGTACTGCTTGAGGCGCATGTTGACGTGATGCTGCGACTTCTCGAGAAGTGCGGCAGCCTCGTCCGGATTGCTCTTGAAAAGCATGTTGAAGCGCGTTTCCGTCGTGACGAAATCCTTCACCGACTGTTTCGGGGGCTTGGAATCGAGCTTGAACGGGTTCTTGCCCTCGGCGGCGAGGTCGGGGTTGAAGCGATAGAGCGGCCACAGACCCGAGTCGACGAGGGATTTCTGATGATCCATGCCCTTCGACATGTCGATGCCGTGTGCGATGCAGTGGCTGTAGGCAATGATGAGGGAGGGACCGTCGTACGCTTCCGCCTCGAGGAAGGCCTTGAGCGTCTGCTGGTCGTTGGAGCCCATGGCGACCTGCGCCACGTACACCGAACCGTAGCTCATCGCGATCAGACCGAGATCCTTTTTCGCGATGGGCTTGCCGCCGGCGGCGAACTTTGCGACCGCGCCGATCGGCGTTGCTTTCGACATCTGGCCGCCGGTGTTGGAATACACTTCGGTATCCATCACAAGCACGTTCACGTTCTTGCCGGAGGCGAGCACGTGGTCGAGACCGCCGTAACCGATATCGTATGCCCAGCCGTCACCGCCCATGATCCACACGCTGCGGCGGATCAGGAAGTCGGCCACGGAGAGGAGACGCTTGGCTTCGGGATTGTTCATGCCGTTGAGCTTGTCCTTCAGGGCTGCGACGCGCTTGCGCTGCTCACGCAGGCCGGCTTCGCTCTTCTGGTCGGCATTGAGGAGATCCTGCACCAGCTGGTCGCCGATTTCCCCGGCCATGCGGATGAGCATCTCGGTGGCGAAGCGATGCTGCTGATCGATGGTGAGTCGGAAGCCCATGCCGAACTCGGCGTTATCCTCGAACAGCGAATTGGACCAAGCCGGACCGCGGCCGTCCGCATTCACGGTCCACGGCGTCGTCGGGAGGTTGCCGCCGTAGATCGAGGAACAGCCGGTCGCGTTCGCCACGATCATGCGGTCGCCGAAGAGCTGGCTGGCAAGCTTGACGTACGGCGTTTCTCCGCAGCCCGAGCAGGCGCCGGAGAATTCGAAGAGCGGCTGGAGGAGCTGGGATCCCTTGATGGTGTCGATGCGGCATTCCGTGCGGTCGAACTCGGGGAGATTGAGGAAGAAGTCCCAGTTCTCGCGCTCCTGTTCGCGGATCGGCGGCTGGGGCACCATGTTGATGGCTTTCAGACGCACTTCCGACTTGTTCTTCGCCGGACATACTTCGACGCAGAGTGCGCAGCCGGTGCAGTCTTCCGGGGCGACCTGGATGCTGTACTTCATGCCGGCGTATTCCTTGCCCTTCGCGTCGGTGGACTTGAAGGATGCCGGGGCGTTCGCGAGCTCCTTCTCGTCGTACACCTTGATACGGATGGTCGCATGCGGACACACCATCGCGCATTTGTTGCACTGGATGCAGGTGTCGATGTCCCATTCCGGAATTTCGAGCGCGATATTCCGTTTCTCCCACATCGTGGTGCCGGTGGGGAAGGTGCCGTCGACGGGGAAGGCGCTGGTGGGGATGTCGTCGCCGCGGCCGGCGATCATCATCGAGGTGACCTCGCGGACGAACTGCGGGGCCTTATCCGACACGACCGGCGGGAGCTCGATGGAGCTGGTCGCCTGCTCGGGGACCTTCACTTCGTACAGGTTCGCAAGCGTCTGATCGACGGCGTTGAAGTTCATCTGCACGATGCGGTCGCCCTTGCTGCCGTAGGTCTTCTTGATGGTGCCCTTGATCTTCGCGATTGCCTCATCCTTTGGCAGGATGCCGGAGATGGCGAAGAAACAGGTCTGCATGATCGTATTCACGCGCGAACCCATGCCGGTCGCTTCTGCCACTGCGTAGCCGTCGATCACGTAGAACTTCAGCTTCTTGTCGAGAATCTGCTGCTGGACGGCGCGGGGAATCTGATCCCACACTTCGTCGGGACCGAAGGTGCTGTTGAGCAGGAACGTGCCGCCTTCGACGATGTTCGACAGCATGTCGAACTTCTCGAGGAAGAAGAACTGATGGCAGGCGACGAACTGCGCCGTGTTGATCAGGTAGGTGCTGCGGATGGGGCGCGGACCGAAACGCAGGTGCGAGGTCGTCATCGATCCCGACTTTTTCGAGTCGTACACGAAGTAGCCCTGCGCAAAGTTGTCTGTTTCCTCACCGATGATCTTGATCGAGTTCTTGTTGGCGCCCACGGTACCGTCGGCACCGAGTCCGTAGAACATTCCGCGGAATACATCGCTGGGCTCGACGCTGAGCGTGCGATCCCATTCCAGGCTCGTGTTGGTCACGTCTTCGACGATGCCGACCGTGAAGTGATTCTTCGGTGCGTCGAGCTTCAGGTTGTCGTACACCGATTTGACCATCGAAGGCGTGAATTCCTTCGAGGAGAGACCGTAGCGGCCGCCGACGACCTTCGGGTACTGCGCCATCGGGAGCGTTCCCTCCGCCATGGCTTCTGCGAGTGCGGTGTGGACGTCCTGGTACAGCGGTTCGCCTGCCGCACCGGGCTCTTTCGTGCGATCGAGCACGGCGATGGCCTTGACGGTCGCGGGCAGAGCCTGGACGAAATGCTTGATGGAGAAGGGACGGAACAGGCGGACGATCAGGATACCGACTTTTTCGCCGTTCGCGTTCAGATGGTCGGCCATTTCTTCCGCGGCGCCGACACCCGATCCCATCATGACGATCACGCGGTCTGCGTCAGGGGCGCCGTAGTAGTCGAACAGGTTGTACGAGCGTCCGACGACCTTCGCGAAGAGGTCCATCGTCTCCTGCACGACCTCAGGGCAGGCGTTGTAGTACGGATTGACGGTTTCGCGCGCCTGGAAGAACACGTCCGGATTCTGGGCGGTACCGCGAAGCACCGGCTTTTCGGGGCTGAGTGCGCGGGCGCGGTGCGCTGCGACCAGATCGTCCGGGATCATCGCGAACATGTCTTCGTCGGTCAGCTGTTCGATCTTCATCACTTCGTGCGAAATGCGGAAACCGTCGAAAAAGTGGACGAAGGGAATGCGCGCGCGAAGGGTGGCGGCCTGGGAGATCAGCGCGAAGTCCATGACTTCCTGCACCGAATTCGACGACAGCATGGCGAAGCCCGTCTGGCGGACGGCCATGACATCGGAGTGGTCGCCGAAGATCGAAAGCGCGTGCGAGGCCACCGCGCGTGCGGAGACGTGGAACACGGTCGAGGTGAGCTCGCCGGCGATCTTGTACATGTTGGGGATCATCAGCAGGAGACCCTGCGACGCGGTGAACGTCGTGGTCAGCGAACCTGACTGCAGTGCGCCGTGAACCGCGCCCGAGGCGCCGCCTTCACTCTGCAGCTCGGAGACCACCGGGACCGTGCCCCAGATGTTGGTCCTGCCGACGGCTGACCATGCATCCGCCCATTCTCCCATGTTGGAGCTTGGCGTGATCGGGTAAATAGCGCATACTTCGTTTGTTTTGTGCGCGACGTAGGCGGCGGCTTCGTTGCCGTCGATCGTCACTTTTTTCCGATTGCTCATACAGTACCTCTGTTTATCAGATCAGATGTGAACGTCGGGGGAGATGGTCCCATGCGGGACCCGGACCGGTGAAACGGCGCCCGTCGCAGCGGGGATGCCGCGCGGGGGAAACACCGGAAAAGGGAATCGACTGGTTACGTACCCTGGATTGCAGTGCTGGTGCGAGGGGAAGGCAGCCATCCTTTCTGCTCCGCAGTCGGAGCGCTTGCGCCGCGCGAGCACCATAGCGGCGACGGAAACAAGAGAACGAGGGAGCTGATTCCGCCCGTGGCGGAGAGAAAGTCCAGCGAAGACAGAGTCGATATCAGACGGTGAACAGGTGCTTCGCGATCGGGGGTCCATGGGACGCAGGTGCTTGTTTTTGTATCGGATATAAAGGTAACTCTGTCCAGAAACAAAGGTAGTGATTTCCCCCGAGAGAACAAAAATACCGGCGGCCGGCACCGGGGGCGCCTCGCGGCCTGGTCGTCGCCCGGGCATCCGCGTACCCCGCTGCCGGGAGGGCGGAGGCGTCATTGCCGGATACGGCGTCTCATACATTTTCTGTATATTTCCGGGATGAATTGTTTCACTCGCTTCAACGGACATCCATGAACTTCACCAAGCGTACACATACCTGCGGACAACTGCGGAAGGAACACGTCGGACAGACAGTGACACTCAACGGTTGGGTGGACGGCCGGCGCGATCTCGGCGGCATGATTTTCATCGATCTGCGCGACCGGTACGGACTCTCGCAGGTGGTGTTCGCACCCCAGCACAACGCCGGGGTGCATGAAAAAGCGCACGATCTGCGGTCGGAGTACGTGCTGTCGATCACCGGAACGGTGCAGCCCCGGCCCGACGGCATGACGAACGTCGAGATGCCGACGGGTGAAATTGAAGTGGTCGTCGACTCCTTCGAGATCGTCACCGCTTCAGAAATACCGCCCTTCGAGATCGAAGACGACGTCGACGCCAACGAGGATCTGCGCCTGAAATACCGGTATCTCGACCTGCGCCGCCCGGTGCTGCAGAAAAACCTGCTTCTCCGCCATCGCGTCTACCAGATCGTGCACCGGTATTTCGACGAACAGGATTTCATTGAAGTGGAGACCCCGGTGCTGATGAAAAGCACGCCGGAGGGCGCCCGCGATTATCTCGTGCCCAGCCGCGTGCATGAGGGGAAATTCTACGCGCTGCCGCAGTCGCCGCAGACATACAAGCAGCTGCTCATGGTCTCGGGCTTCGATCGCTACATGCAGATCGTCAAGTGTTTCCGCGACGAGGATCTCCGCGCCGACCGCCAGCCGGAATTCACGCAGATCGACGTGGAAATGTCTTTCGTCACCGCGGAAGATATCTACCGGCTCATCGAAGGCCTTGCCCAGCGCATCCTGAAGGAGACCATCGGCGTCGACCTCGCTCTTCCCATCCCGCGCCTCGATTATTTCGAAGCGCTCGAACGCTATGGATCGGATAAACCGGATCTGCGTTTCGGCATGGAACTGGTGACGCTGAACGCGACGCTCGCGGCGACGGACTTCAAGGTCTTCAGCGGCGCGCTCGAAGCCGACGGTATTATCTCGGGGATCAATGTCCACGGCCGTGCCGAGGAATTCAGCCGCAAGAAGCTCGACGACCTCACCGAGCGTGCACGCGCCCTCGGAATGGGCGGCCTCGTCTGGATGAAGGCCTCGGAGGGGACGCTGCAGTCACCGGTCGCAAAATTCCTCAGCGAGGAGCTGCTTGCCGGGGTTCGCACGGCCATGCAGGCAGCGGACGGCGATCTCATTCTGATCGTCGCGGATGCGCGGCGCAGGAAGGCGCTGGAGGCGCTCGGGACGCTGCGGCTGGAACTGGCGCGGGAACTCGGACTGATCGACCGCTCCGCGCACCGTCTTCTGTGGGTGACCGATTTCCCCCTGTTCCAGTGGGACGAAGAAGAACAGCGGTTCTATGCCGAGCATCACCCGTTCACCTCTCCGCGGACGTCGGACCTTCCCCTGCTCGACACCGATCCCGCCGCGGCGCGGGCCGACTGTTACGATCTCGTGTGGAACGGCAGCGAAGTGGGCAGCGGCAGTATCCGTATCCACGACGGAGACCTTCAGTCGAAGATCTTCTCCGTCCTCGGTCTTTCGCAGGAGGAAATCGACGAGAAATTCGGCTTCCTCATCAACGCGTTCCGCTACGGTGCGCCGCCGCATGGCGGGGTGGCGCTCGGACTGGATCGAATCATCACCATTCTCGCGGGACTCTCGAGCATCCGCGACGTCGTGGCGTTCCCGAAAACCAACAGCGCACTGTCGCTGATGGACGGTTCGCCGTCGCCGGCGTCGGAGGCGCAGCTGAAGGAACTGCATATCGAGGTGCGGAAATAGCGTCGCTGCCGAAAGAGAAATCGCGGAACAACCAGGCGGACTGATATGATGGATCTCATTTTCTACAACGCTTCCCAGATCGTGACCGTGGCCGCCCATGGGGCGCGCCACAGGCAGGGTCGCGACATGCGCGATATCGGTCTGATCGAGGACGGCGCGGTCGGGGTGAAGAACGGACGCATCGAGTATGTCGGTCCCTCTGACGGGATCGATATCTCGAAAGCCGAGCGCAGCATCAATGCCTTCGGGAAGACCATCCTTCCGGGCTTTGTCGATTCGCACACGCACCTCGTTTTTGCTGGTGCGCGCGAAGAGGAATTCGCCCGCCGCATCGCCGGGGCCACCTATGCCGAGATCGCGGCGGCCGGAGGCGGAATCAACACCACCGTGAAGGCGACCCGCGCAGCGAGCAGGATCGAACTGACGGAATACGCGCTGCACCGCCTCGACAGCTGTCTCGGTTTCGGATCCACCACCGTCGAGATCAAGAGCGGTTACGGACTCGATTTCGAGAACGAAATCAAAATGCTCGAAGTCATCAGCGAACTGCAGAAACTGCACGTCGTCGAAATCGTGCCGACGTTCCTCGGCGCGCATACCATTCCCTTCGATTACCGTGAACGTCGGCAGGATTACCTGCAGCTGGTCATCGACCGCATGCTGCCCGAGGTCGCACAGCGGCGGCTGGCCGAGTATTGTGATGTTTTCGTCGAAAAAGGCGCGTTCACGATCGAGGAAGCCCGCAGCATATTCATGCGCGCGCGGGAACTCGGGATGAAGGCCCGCGTCCACGCGGATCAGATCACTCCCGGCGGCGGTGCCGAGCTCGCCGGCGACGTTTTTGCCGCTTCCGCCGATCACCTGGATCATATCAGCGAGGACGGCATCTCACGTATGCGCGACAGCGGCACCATCGCGACGCTGCTGCCGGGCGTCTCGCTGTTCCTCGGAGAGAAATATCCCGACGCGCGCCGTCTGATCGACGGCGGTCTCCCCGTCGCGATCGCCACCGACGCAAACCCGGGCTCCTGCACGAGCGAGAACATCCAGCTCATGATGAGTCTCGCGGCGACGCAGATGCGCATGACGATGGAGGAAATCATCACGGCCGTCACCCTGAACGCGGCGGCGGCGCTCGATCGCTCCGATGCTCTCGGCAGCATCGAGGAAGGAAAACAGGCCGATCTGCTGATGTTCGACACCCCGAATTACCAGCGCATCATCTATCATTACGGAGTGAACCATCTGAACACCGTCGTGAAGGAAGGACGCGTCGTCATGGAAAAATCGTACGCTTCCGCCTGAGCGCGCGGGGCTTCGCCGCTGCCGGGCAAGGCGGGAACAGCGATCCGACCAGAACATGCTCCGAAACTCGTTGAATACACACGCGCCGATTCACATCTTCCGATACACCTATAGGAGAACGCACATGAAACAGATTCTTTCACTCGCACTCATCGCCGTGCTTTTCGCCGCCTGCGGCCAGAAGCAGGAAGCGGAAAACACCGACGCCGCGGCGGTCATGACCGTCTCGCAGCTGCTGGACAGTCCGGAACAGTACCTCGGAAAGCAAATCACCCTTGAAGGAACGGTGACGCATGTCTGCAAGCATGGCGGCCGCCGTATCCATATCACCGAGCTCGAACCGAACGTGAAGATTCGCATCGAGGCCCCCGAGGATATGCCCTCGTTCGCCCGCGAACTCGAAGGCAGCGATGTCGTCGTGACCGCCATTCTCCGCGAGACGCGCATGGACGCCGCGGATCTCGACGAATGGGAAGCTGAAGTGCGCGAAGGAATGGAGCGCGAGAATCACGATCACGCGACGCCGTCCGCAACCGCCGAAGGCGGAGAGAACGAAGGACACGTGGAGCCGCAGGGGCTCGACGCCGTCAACGCGAAGCGTGCGGAACTCAAGGCCAGCGGCAAGCCGTACCTGTCGACCTGGTATGCCGACGCCGTTTCCTACAAAATGAAAGACGGTTCCTCGGTGCCTGTCGCGAAGGAAGCACCCGCTGAAGAATCCGCCAACGCAGAAGAATAACAGGGGACAATGAAAGCGACGCAACGCATCCGCAAGTGGAACCAGGCGATTCATCGCGACCTTGGGTATTTCTTCGCGGGTATGACCGTGATTTACGCGCTGTCCGGGATCGCCCTGAACCATATCAAGGAATGGGACCCGAATTACGAAATCACGCAGAAAGACGTGCAGGTGAAGCCCTTCGAGCAGGAGGGCTTCACCCGCGAGATGGCGATTGCCCTGCTCGGTCCGCTGGGCGAGGAAGGAAACTTCAAGAAACACTATTTCCCCGAACCGGGTATTCTCAAGATTTTCCTCGACGGCGGTTCGCTCACCGTGGACGCGGAGACCGGCGAAGGCCTGCTTGAGCACGCGCGCCGGCGGACGGTGTTTTTCGAAGTGAACTACCTGCATTACAATACACCGAAAAATCTCTGGACCTGGTTTTCCGACATATTCGCCGGCGCCCTGATCCTGCTCGCGATATCGGGCCTGTTCATTCTGAAAGGGAAGAAGGGCATTACGGGACGCGGCGCATGGCTGACTGCGGCAGGGCTTATCATTCCCGCCGTTTTCCTCATGCTCTATCTGTAATTCGAACGAACGGGTGACGCGCATGAACGATCCCGAAATCATTCTCCAGACACGGCAGCTGAACAAGCGCTACGGAAAGCGCCTCGCAGTGCAGGACCTCGATCTCGAGGTCCTGCGCGGTGACATCTACGGATTCCTCGGTCCCAACGGAGCCGGGAAAAGCACCACCATCCGGATGGTGCTTTCGCTTATCGCGCCGACCTCGGGCTCCATCCGCTTGTTCGGCAGGGAAGTGAACGGCAACCGGGAAGCGCTCGCACGCGTGGGCGGGCTGGTCGAACGACCGGATTTCTACCTCTATCTCAGCGCGCTCAAGAACATGGAAATCGTTTCCGCGCTCTACGGCGCGGTGGACCGCAAGCGCATCATGGAAGTGCTCGACATCGTCGGGCTCGCCGATCGCGCGCACGACCGCGTGAAATCCTATTCGCACGGCATGAAGCAGCGGCTGGGGATCGCGCAGGCGCTCGTCGCCGATCCGGAGCTGCTGATACTCGATGAACCCACGAACGGCCTGGACCCGCAGGGGATGAAGGAGGTCCGCGAACTGATTCTCCGCCTCAACCGCGAACATGGTATGACGGTGTTCCTTTCCTCGCACCTCCTGCACGAAATCGAGCAGGTCGCCACGCGCATGTGCATTCTCCATCGCGGCAAGCTCGTGGTGCAGGGAGCGGTGCGCGAACTGCTCAACCGTGAGCGCGTCGCCGTGCGCATCCAGGCGGACCCGATGGAGCGGACGCTTGAGTTGCTGCAGGGGATGGAGTGGGTTTCGGATCCAGTACGCCAGGATGATTATATCGCCTGTTCCGTCGCGGAAGCCGATCTTGCCAGAACGAACGCGGGTCTCATCAGCGCCGGCGCCGCCGTTTCGTCGTTCGCGCCGCGGCGCTCGCTCGAAGATTATTTCCTCGGCATCACGGAACAGAAGGAGGATACTTCCGCATGAAAGACCCGCGTCGCCTTCGATTGTACGCCTCCGCAGGGGTCTTCCTCTCTGCCTTCGTCGTGTATGCGCTGACGCTTGCGCCTTCGGTCGATTTCATCGATGCCGGAGAACTGGCCACGGTGGCGCATACATGGGGAATCGCCCACCCGACCGGCTACCCGCTATTCACGCTGCTCGCCGGTTTCTGGGCGCTTCTGCCGATCGGCAGCGGTATCTTCCGCCTGAATGTTTTCGCCGCCGTCCTGTCCGCCGGAGGAGCGGCCGTATCCGTGCAGTTCTTTTACGAACTCCTTCGCTTTCGTCCGCGTCGCCCCGCGGGCAAGGCAAGCGCAAGGAAGAAAAGTCCGCCCTCACAGGCACCCGCCGATGCGGCGGAAGACGTTCCCTTGTCGCTGGCCGCGGCCGTTGCCGGGGGACTGCTGCTTGCCTTCAGCGGAACGTTCTGGCGCACCGCCCTCTCGATCGAGGTGTACGCGCTGCATATCCTGATGCTGTCGCTCGTGCTCTGGAGCGCGGCGCGGCTCTTCTTCCTGCCCGCCGAGGGCACCACGCTCCGGAACAGGATGCTGCTGACCGCGCTGCTGACGGGGCTCTCCTTCGCCAATCACATGAGCACCATTTTTCTTCTTCCGGCCCTGCTCGCGCTGCTCTTCATGACGCATCGGCGCAGCGCGGGCTTCGCGAAGAACCTGGGGCTCGCCGCCGGCGCATTCGCCGCCGGACTGCTGCCATACCTGTACCTGCCGCTCCGGGCAGCGTCGCATCCGTGGCTCAACTGGGGGAACCCGGTGACCATCGAGCGGTTTTTCTGGCATCTGAGCGGGAAACAATACAGCGTATGGATGTTTTCCAGTGCCGATGCCTGGGGCAGGCAGTTCGCCTACGCATGGGAGGCGTTCGGCCGCGACCTGGTCTGGATCGGACTCCTTCCCGCCGCGGCAGGGCTCGTTATGGTGTTTCGCCGCAGCCGGCAGCTGGGCGCGTTCCTCCTCCTGCTTTTCCTGACCTGTCTTGTCTGGGCCGCGGGATATGAAATCCTGGACATCGATTCCTATTTCCTGCTCGCCTTTTTCATCCTTGCGGCCCTGGCAGCCTTCGGACTGCAGTCGGCGGCCGCGTCGAAATTCCTTCGGGGGCAGCCGCTGCTGCGGAATCCGCTGCTGATCGGCGCCGTGGTCATTCTCCCGCTGCTGCTGCAGTGGAGCCGCGTGTCGCAGTCCGGCAATTACCTCGTCGAGGATTACACCCGCAACATGTACGCCTCGCTCGAACCGGACGCGCTGGTGATCTCCTATCAATGGGATTTCTGGGTCTCGGCCTCGTATTATTTTCAGCGGGTGGAAGGGGAGCGTCCCGACGTGACCGTGCTCGACAAGGAACTGTTCCGCCGGTCGTGGTACCTCGAACAGCTGAAAAACAACTATCCCGACGTCTACAGGGCGTCGCGTGCGGAGATCGAAGCATTTCTCCCGTATCTCGATCAGTTCGAACATGGACAGCCGTACGACCCTGCAGGGATCGAATCCGCCTACAACGGGATGCTGAACGGCATCATCGATCATGCCTATCGGTCGCGTCCTGTCTACGTCACGATTGAAATGGAAAAACAGTTCGCGCCGGGGTATGTGCGCGTACCGGAGGGACTGGCGTTCCGCCTTTACCGGCCGGAGGATCTGCCCGCTCCCGCCGCGACGAAAACCGTGAAGCTGCAGTACCGGCCGTTCCCCAGTGACGACCGTCTCCCCGTGGAGATGCGCAGGCTCTACGCCTCGATGCTGCTCAATCGCGGCGTCTATCTGCATAACGGGGGCCTGTTCCGCGAGGCGGACGCCGTGCTGCGGCAGGCCCTGGAATTTGCTCCGGGCGACAACGGTATCAATGAGTGGCTGGGTCGCAACAGCAGCCGACTTCCCTGACGCAGCCAGGAAGTCCGAAACGATGGAGACAGTCTATATCCCTCACGGAGGAGGACCGCTGCTGCTGCACGTCTGCTGCGCCCTGGCAGGAGAAGCGGGCAAACTGATTTTCGATGGGATGGTGACGGGGAAACGGGCGGTCGGTCTGCACTGGAGGATTTGACCGGTAAATTTCAGCACATGTGAAAAAAAACGCAGGGCGGATCCGATGATCCGCCCTGCGTTCATGAGCTGCCTCCGTGGGGAGGAGTTATTCTTCGACCGCTTTCCCGGAGATGGGGTCGAGGAGAAAGCTCGCGATCGCGCGTTCGATGGTGTCGAAGGATTTGAACACTTTGATAAGCTGCGTGATCATGAACAGGCTGTTGATCTTTTCCGTCACGTTGGCGATGCGCATGTCGCCGCCGCCGCCGTTCACCGTGGCCAGCGCCGAAATGAGCGCGCCGAGTCCGGAGCTGTTGATCCACTTTATTTTTGCCACGTCGAGAACGATTTTGAGGAAGCCGTCCCTGACGAGGCTTTTGATCTTCTCGCGAAACTCGGTCGTCTCGGGTTCGCCCATCAGGTTGCCCTTGAGCGCGAGCACCACGACGTCGCCTTCGATGGTTTCCTTGATCTGCATTTCCTGCCTCTGCTGAATATGTGTAGTTACAATGTCTTCTTCTTTGAATCATGAACGAGATGGGCGAACTCACAGTTCCCCTGCCACGTGCAGCTGCCGCAATGCGCCTCCGTCCGTTCGACGGGACTGAAGCAGCGCGGACAGCGGTCCGTCAGGGGATTCATGATTTCATATCCGCAACGGGGACAGCTTCGTTGCTCCCGGCGCAATTGCTCCTGATGCGTCTGCGCCGTTTCGTCGTTCATGACAATTCGCTTTCCGGTCGAGATGCCAGCAATTCGGCGATCATGCGGGAAGCCTCCGGCTTGCTGCAGCGCAGTCGCGGCTGGGCGACGTGCAGGGCTTCGTCGATTGAGGGGTACTCGCCTTTGAGATACAGAAAAATATGATAACCGAGACGATTTCGATCGTTTTCTTCAACAACGGGAACGGGTTTGACGGCGTCGTACGCCTTTCGTTCCAGACTTTCGTCGGGCCACTGTTGGATCCCTGGCGTCATGTACTTCTCCTTTCATGCAGCGGCCGGCGGTACGGTGCCCGGCCCGGTGAATCAGTATCTCATAATATGTAAGATTCTTCGCTGATTGTCAAAGGAAGGAGGGCGTCGGAGACCTCTAATTGCTGTCGGCACGGGGGGCGACGTGCGGGTCAATCGGCGTTTTCGATGGGATTCCGGGAAAACCGGGAGGGGTGGGGGATCTGCGTTGGGCAGTCCGCGCTGCTGTGGCGGCGGGACGTGCCGCCGGAACAGACGCTCCGGCGGCACTGACCGCGCATGCTCTACTTTTTCTTGCGGACGGGCGCCTTTTTTGCCGCGGGTTTTTTCGCCGGGGCCTTGGCCGCCGCTTTTTTCACGGCAGGTTTTTTTGCCGGGGCCTGTTTCCGGGCGGTGCCTTTCGCCGCGGCCGGCTGCGCGTCTCCCGTAAGCGCGGAGGGGGCGTCGACGGCACGGAATCCGCCGGCGATTTTCCGGATATCGTCGTCGTACTCGTCTGCGAAGAACGCGACGGTCCGGATATTCAGACGGAGTTCATTCAGATCCAGGTTCGCGCCGGAGATCGAATGGCGGAACACGATGGTATCGTCGAACAGGAGGCCGAACGCGCCGACCGGGTTCGTCGCGTTGAGGCGCATGAGCATGCCGAGGATCTTCGGCCCGATCTTCGCATTCTGAACGACGTACGCCTGGGAGGTGACGAGGCAGTCTTCCTTGCTCAACGGACGAACGAATATATTCACGGCAGCGGATCCCTGGCGGACGACGAAGGAATCGTCGACTTCCTGCACGCTGTTCTTGTAGTTCTTCCCGTAGATTTCCTTGAGGTAGCTCTTCACCCGTTTGCGGGTGGCAATGACGATGCTGGCCATGCGTGATGCTCCTTGTGATATATTTTGCGTGTTCAGGATTACTCTTTGTTGGCGGCGGCTTTGAGCAGGGCAAGCTCGTCTTCGACGGAGCTTCCCGCTTCGAGCTTCAGGAACTCATCGTCCAGCGATGTCGTGTCCCCGGCGAGTTCAGCCATGGCTTCGGCTTCGGATTCCGCCTTGAGCACCTTCTGTTCGTACTTGTCGAAATTGGCGAACGCACCGTCGCCGATGCCTGCGAGGCTGGAGGAAATCTGTTTCTTGGCCTTGGCTGCCTGGTGACGCGCGATCAGCGTTCCCTCGCGCACGCGCGCTTCATCGAGCTTGGACTTCAGCTGCTCGAGCTGCGCGCGCATCGTGAGGGCGGTTTTCTGCGCCTCGGCAAGCGGAGCTTCGAGGTCCGTCTTCGCTTTTTCGAACATGTTCTTCTTCTCGAGCGCCTGCCGGGCGAGGTCATCGCGGCCCGCGCTGACGGCCTTGACGGCACGCTCCTGCCACTGCGCCGCGAGCTTCTTCTTCTCCTCGTGCTGCTTTTCCAGCTGCTTCTCGTTGGCGATTGCGGACCCGACGGCGGTCGTCGCCTTGTTGACGGCTTCCTCCATCTCGAGGACCATCTGTTTGATCATTTTTTCCGGATCTTCCGCCTTGTCGAGCAAATCGTTGATATTCGCCTTGAAGATATCCGTTATGCGTGCGAACATACCTGCCATACCAAACCTCCGAAATTGGATGGATGAGAACGTCATGTTGAGAATGCGATCAATATAAAGAAATCAGCATGGAAAAACAGGGCGCGGGTGTTCCCGGAATCCCCCCGCCATTGCGTGGCGATACCTCGAGGAACTATCTTGTTCCTGGTGAAGTTTTTTTTGTGTTTCTGACAATTTTCTTTTCAGCCCGGATGATTCGCATATGAAACGTATTGGATTGCTCCTCCCGCTGCTCCTGCTCGCCATGCCGCTCCAGGCGCAGAAGCTGGCTGTCCTGCCTGCCGTCCCGTCGAACTCCGTCACCAACATTACCGCCGATGAGCTGCGCTCGCATATCACGTGGCTTGCGTCCGACGAACTTGAAGGACGCGGCACGGGAACGTCCTCGATCGATCTCGCCGCGGAATACATCGCGCGGGAGTTCAGACGCTACGGCCTGAAACCTGCCGGTGATAACGGCACGTATTTTCAGACCTTCGAGGTGATCACGGGTGCCGAGACCGCGAACAATTCGCTCGCCGCGGTGATGGACGGCGGGGAAATCCCGGTGGAAGAAGGACAGTTTCTTCCCTACACGTTTTCGACGTCCGGAGATTTTCGCGGACGCATCATTTTCGCGGGATACGGCATCTCGGATCCCTCGGGTGAAAGCAACGATTACGAAGGCCTCGATGTCACCGGCCGCGTCGTGGTGGTCCGTGCCGGGTATCCGGAAAGCGTGAACCCCCACGGGAGCGTCCCGATGCTTGCCACGGCACGCGCGAAAGCGCTCACCGCCCGTGAGCACGGTGCAGCGGCTCTGCTGATCATTCACGACGAAGAACGCGAGGTCACCGCATTCCATTACGACCGATCCCCGAGCGATGCCGGCATTCCCGTCGGGAAGATCCACATCGAAGCTGCGCGGCGCCTGTTCGACGCCGCTGGCGTCGGCGCCAGCATCATCGATCCCGGAGCGGCCCGGATGGACCAGGCAGGGATCGAGCTTGAGGTCGTCGGGCATTTCCAGGTGTCTCTCGTGCGGAAAAACACGCGCAACGTGCTCGCGATGCGCGACGGAACGGGAAGCGCGGACTACTTCGTCGTCGGGGCGCATTACGATCACCTCGGGTGGGGCCAGGAAGGAAGCCTCTACCGCGGCGAGACGCCCATGATCCACAACGGCGCGGACGACAACGCATCCGGCACGGCGGGGATGCTCGAACTCGCACAGTGGTACGCGGAACATCCCACGCGGCACGGCATGATCTTCATGGCCTTCAGCGGCGAAGAAATGGGATTGCTCGGGTCGGGCCACTGGGTGGATAAACCGACGGTTCCGCTGACGAAGATCCGGGCGATGTTCAATCTCGACATGATCGGTCGTCTGCCGGACAGCACCCGCCAGCTCAACGTGCAGGGCATCGGCACCTCCCCGGTGTGGAAGGACATCGTCGAGAAAGACAACGACACGGAGAAATTCACTCTCGCGCTGATCGAAGACGGTCAGGGCTCGAGCGACCACTCGTCGTTCTACACCAAGGGAATCCCGGTGCTGTTCTTCTTTACCGGACTGCACACCGATTACCATCGTCCGAGCGACGATGCGGACAAGATCGACTATTCGGGCGAGGAAACGGTCACGCGCTACGTGGCAGAGATCATCGACGACGTCGATGCGCTCGATGAAATTCCCTTTACCAAGGTCGTGAAGAAAGAGGACCAGAAGGTCGCGCGATTCAACGTATACGTCGGGACCATCCCTGATTACTCGGAGAATCCCAAGGGCTTCCGCATCAACGGCACCAGCCCGGGCAGTCCGGCGGACAAGGCCGGCATGAAGGAAGGAGATATCATCACGAAGTTCGGCGAAACCGAAGTGCGCAACATCTACGACTACATGACCGCGCTCAGCCGTCATGCCCCGGGAGAGGATGTCCCTGTCGTTGTTCTTCGCGGCGAGGATTCCGTGACCCTGACTGTCGCGCTCGTCGAGAAATAACGCGACTCCATACCCGTTTGCAGAGGCACAACCGTGCCGCGTGCGGAGAGCGTTCCGCCGCCGGCCGGTTGTGCCTCTTTCATTTTCCGCTTCGCTCCGCGTGGCTGCGGCGGTGTAAGTGCGTTCGTCCCTCGCTGATCCCTGCAGGAGCGCGCGGTCTTCCGCCGGCGTCGCAGGGATTGGGTATGATTCCGGAACGCCGTATTTTGCAGTACGTACCGGCTGAAGTATGCCGGCTTCAAAGGATGATTTCATGTTTCGCCCCCGATCAATCGCCCTCCTGCTTTTTCTCCCAATTTTCCCGATGCTCCTGTCAGCGCAGACCAGCCGGATCAGCGGATCTGTCGTTCGCGTCGATGGAGCGCCGCTCGGCGGCGCCCATATCCAGGTGATCGGAACACAGTTCGGCGCCGTTGCCGACCGCGACGGCCGTTTCCATCTCCGTGTGGCTTCACGTGGGGAAATCACGCTGCGTGCGACGCATCTCGGCTTTCTGCCCGCGCTCACGAAAGTGCACGCGGAAGCTGACGGGGAAGCCGAGGTCCGGATCACGCTCGAAGAAAGTCCTGTCGATCTCGGCGCGGTCACGGTGAGCGCGACGCGTTCGCAGGAACTGCTGCGGAATATTCCGCAACCGCTGACCGTTGTCGATGCGACCGAAATGGAACGATTCGCCCCCGTCAGCGTTCCGGACGCCCTGGATGCAACTCCCGGGATCACGCTCGTGCGCGACGGCGTATGGGGGACGGACGTGAGCATCCGCGGTCTCAGCCGCGCGAACGTGGTCACGCTGGTCGACGGCACGCGCATTGAAACCGCGACAAACCATGCCGCGGGACTCTCGATGATCGACGTCAGCGATATCGACCGGATCGAAGTCATCCGCGGCGCGGCATCGACGCTCTACGGCACCGGTGCCACCGGAGGGGTCGTCAATGTCGTGACGCGCGACGGGCAGTTCGGCGACGGCTTCCGGATGCGCGGATCGCTTGCCAGCAGCTACAGCAGTGTCAACGACGGCAGCATGGGTTCGCTGGGGATCGACGCGGAGGATGACACATGGTTCCTGCACGTACGCGGCACGATGCGCGCCGCACGCGACGCGCAGACCCCGGATGGGATCCTTCGGGACAGCCGGTTCCATGACCGCGGCATCTCCGCCGGCGCCGGCGTCAGGCTCCCGGCGGGCGGCGAACTGCGCGCGCGCTATCAGCTGTTCGACGCGCAGGATGTCGGCATCCCCGGAGGCGCTTCCTTTCCCGCCCAGGCATCGGCACGGTATCCGGATGAACGCCGGGAAATGGTGCAGGGCGAATGGCGCATGAACGGAGTGAGCGATGCGCTCGAACGGCTTTCGCTGCGCGTGACGCACCAGCGCATCGACCGGAACGTGGAGCTGATTCCGAGTCCTGCGGCCGTGCTGCGCCCCTCCGCTGAACACACGATGAACGCCGCCCTCCTGCAGGGGAACTGGTCGTTCGGAGCGCACCACCTCGTTGCGGGCGCGGACGCCTGGCAGCGGGAATACGATGGACGTCGTCTCCGTGAAGTGCGGGCCAACGGGATGGTCATTGCCGACCTCCCGCTTCCGCGGGCCCGTTTCCGCAGTCTCGGACTGTTCGCCCAGGATGAGTGGGCGCTCCCCGGAGACAGGCTGCGGCTGACGCTCGGTGCGCGTGCCGATCAGATCCACGTGGAAAACGACGAAGCGTACGACCTCCTGTACATCGAGAGCAACGGCATAAGGAACGACGCTCCGGCAAACCGCACCCTGCGCTGGACTGCACAGCAGTCGGACGAAGTCTCCTGGAGCGCGCACGCGGGCGTTCTCTTCCGTCTCCTGCCGCAGCTGGATGCAACGCTCAACGTCTCGCGTTCCTACCGGGCACCCTCGCTCGAGGAGCGTTTTCAGTATATCGAACTCGGAGGAGCAACGTATCTCGGCGACGTGGGGCTTGCCGCCGAGAAGGGGAGTGTCGCCGACCTGGGACTCCGGCTGCATGCCGACCGGGTGACGGTGCGGGTCAATGCCTTCGTCAATGCGATGCATGATCTCGTCGTGGACGAAAGACGCAGCGATACGCTGTATGTGAAAACGAATGTCGGCACCGCGCTGCTGCAGGGCGGCGAGCTTGTCGTCGAATACAACCCCTTCTCCTCGCTGGTCCTCTACGGCAGCGCGTCGTATGTACGGGGGCGCGACACCGAAACCGACGCCGATCTCCCGCAGATGCCGCCGCTCAGCGGACGCATCGGTCTGCGGGTTCCGGTCTCGGGCTTCTTCTCGGCAGACCTGGCCCTCGATGCAGCGGCGGATCAGGACGCGGTGGCGCCGGGAGAGGACCGCACGCCCGGATATGCGATCATGCACGTCCGACTGCAGAGCCGCACGTTCCATTTCGCGGGACTCGATGCGGCACTCTCCGCGGGAGTAGAGAATGTTTTCGATCGCGCCTGGCGCCGTCATCTTTCGACGCTGCGGGGTATTGTCGCCGCGGAACCCGGGAGGAACATGTTTTTCCGGCTGCAACTGCTCTTCTGATATGAACTGGATGCTGCTCGCATTTGCCTCGGCTCTGCTTTCCGCCGCGGCCTCGATTACCGAAAAGAAGGCCCTGCTCGGTATGCGGGCGCTGGATTTCTCCGTGCTGCTCGCACTGCTGAATGCGGCGATCGCACTGCCGTTTTTCTTTGCCGTCGATTTTGCGCAGGTCAGCGGTCCGGCCCTGACCGTGCTCGCGGTGAAAAACCTGCTCGGAGCGCTGGCGTTTCTCTCGGTCATGTCGGCCATTCGCAATCTGGAACTGAGCCGCGCGCTGCCGATGCTCGTGCTCACGCCGGGACTCGTCGCCCTGTGCGCGTACCTGTTCCTGGGAGAATCGCTGTCGCTTCGCGAGATCGGCGGGATGGGGCTGCTGCTGGCGGGGACCTACGTGCTGGAAATGAAGAAGGGTGACGCGTTGGCTCCGCTGCGCATCTTCATCACGTCGCGGGGACACTGGCTCGTCCTGGCCGCGCTGGCGCTTTTCACCATCACTGCCGTGCTGGACCGGCTGCTTCTCACCGACCTGCATCTTCGCCCCCTTCCCATGATGGCCTTCCAGCAGGTCTTTACCGCCGGGTACTTCGTGCTTTTTGCGATCGCGGCGGGGAGGACGCCCGGCCGGCTGGGGACCGCTGCGCGCGGAAACGGCCGCTGGATCCTGATCGTCGCGATTCTCACCTTCGGCTACCGCTATGCGCAGATCGAAGCGACGGCGCTCGCCGCGGTGGCGCTCGTCCTCGCCATCAAGCGGCTGTCGGTGTTTTTCGGATCCATGATCGGCGGAAGACTTTTCCACGAATCCGATCTGCTGCGGAAGGCACTGGCCATCATCGTGCTCCTGATCGGTGCAGCGTTGATCGCGGGAACGCCCTGACGGGTTCGTCCGAGCGGTAAAGCCCCAAAATGACGGTGCGCACGAGGGTTTGAACGAGGGCGGCGTGAGTGCGTTGAGACCCATGCGGGGATGTCGTACATTGCGGTCACTGCGATTCACCTTTTCGAAAGGACGCGCACCACTGCTACATGGGAAACAAGCACAGGCATAACGATCATTCGGAATCCGGTCACGCGCATGGCCATGCGCACGGCCATGTCCACGACAGCCTGGGCGACATCGGCTTCGCCTTCTGGATCAACATCCTGTTCGCCTTCGCTGAAATTCTCGGCGGTATCTGGACGAACAGTCTCGCGATCCTGTCCGACGCGCTGCATGACTTCGGCGATGCGCTGATTCTCGGTCTCAGCTGGCTGCTCGAGCGATATTCGCGGCGCGAGCGCACCACGCGTTTCTCCTACGGGTACCGGCGCTTCTCCCTGCTCGGTGCGCTGCTGAACGCGCTGGTGCTCATCGGAGGCTCCGTATTCATCATCTTCGAGGCGCTCCCGCGGCTGGCAAATCCGGCGGAACCGAATGCCCTGGGAATGATGTGGTTCGCCGTCGCCGGGGTGCTGCTCAACGGCCTCGCCGTGTTCCGGCTGAGGCGCGGGACGTCGATGAGCGCACGTGTCGTGTCCTGGCATATGATCGAGGACGTCCTCGGCTGGATCGCGGTCCTGATCGTGAGCGTCGTCATGCAGTTCTGGCACGTCCCGATCCTGGACCCGATCCTCTCCCTGCTGATCGCCTCGTACATCCTGTACTACAATGTCGTGGTCAACATCAACAAGACCATCCAGCTTTTCCTCCAGGCCGTCCCCGACAGCATCAACGCGGAACGCATGGAGAAGGACCTCTGTGCCATACCCGCGGTGCACTCGGTGCATCACCTTCACGTCTGGTCGCTTGACGGCGCCCATCATGTGGTCAGCGCGCATATCGTCGTGGACCGCGGCATCGGCAGGGAAGAACTGATCGCGGTGAAAAAACAGGCGAAGGATCTTCTGCTCGGCAACGCGATCGAGCATATCACGCTCGAGATCGAATTCGAGGACGAGGACTGCGTCATGGGGAGTGCGTGGAACAACGGAACCGAGAATCATGGATAGCTCGCATCTTCTTTTCGCGTTCGGGCTCACGGTGTTTGCCGGTCTTTCGACGGGAATCGGAAGCGCGCTGGCCTTCTTCGCGAACCGGACCAATACGAAATTCCTTTCCGTCACGATGGGATTCTCCGCCGGCGTGATGATCTACGTCTCGATGGTGGAGATTTTCGCCAAGGCGCGGGACTCCCTCACGGTTGCGCTCGGCCCTGTCGGAGGAAGCTGGACGACGGTCGGAGGATTTTTCGGGGGGATCGCGCTGATCGCGATCATCGACAAGCTGGTCCCGTCGGGAGAGAACCCCCATGAGATGCACATGATCGAAGAGATCCCCAGCGCCAACGGCGGGCAGAAGGACCTCAGCGGTCTGTACCGGACGGGATTGTTCTCCGCGATCGCGATCGGGATTCACAATTTCCCGGAGGGCCTCGCGACCTTCCTCTCCGCAGTTCAGGATCCGATGCTCGGAATACCTATCGCGGTGGCGATCGCGATCCATAACATCCCCGAGGGGATCGCGGTCTCGATCCCGGTGTATTACGCCACGAACAACCGGAAGCGGGCCTTCCTCCTCTCATTCGCCTCGGGCCTGGCCGAGCCTGTCGGCGCGGTCATCGGATATTTCATCCTTCTGCAGTTTTTCAGCGACGTGATTTTCGGCATCGTGTTCGCGTCCGTCGCGGGGATCATGGTGTTCATCTCTCTCGACGAGCTGCTTCCGGGTGCGCGCGAATACGGGGAACACCACCTCGCCATCTACGGACTCGTCGCGGGGATGGGGGTGATGGCCTTTTCGCTGCTCATGTTCCTGTGAGTCGGCGATGTCCCGTGGGGATGGTTTCACCCGGGGAATATTCGCTCCCGCCGGACATCGCGCCGGTGAAAATTCTTCGCTAATTTCGTATTATCGGATTTACGACTACATGATCGGGAACCAGGAATCCGCCACGGAGAAAACGCCATGAAGACTCCTCTGGAAGAGTACCCCCTGTACGATGTTCGGGAATTCGCGACACTGCAGGCAATCCTGCAGGAAGGAATGCGAACGCGTCCCGACAGCATTGCGCTCGTGGACCTGAACGCGACCCCCATCCGCCAGGTCACCTACGCCCAGCTCCTGCAGCACGTTCAGCGCTTCGGCAGCGCCCTGCGCCAGATGGGACTGGCGGAGCGCGATCACGTCGCGGTCATTTCCGAGAACCGGGTGCAGTGGGGTATCGCCTACCTCGCGGCCGCGTGCTTCAATTTCGTCGTCGTCCCGATAGACAGGAATCTGCCGGAGAACGAGATCCTGACGATCCTCCACGCTTCCGAAGCCCGGGCCGCCGTGTTCTCCGAAAACTTTCGCGACATGTTCGAAGGGTTCCTCCTCTCGGTGCGGACACTCGATTTTCTCGTGGACATGGATCTCCCCGCGCGCCGCGACAACCTGTTCAGCATGCGCGAACTTATCGAGGGAGCGCCGCCGGCGACGGATGCGAACGCGTTTCCGTCGGTCGATCCCCGCGCGATGGCCGTCATCGTTTTTACCTCGGGTTCGATGGGCAACGCCAAGGGAGTGATGCTCTCCCATGAAAACATCTGCGCGAACCTGCGCGGCATGCTGCAGATGGTCGAGATACTTCCGGCAGACCGCTTCCTCTCCGTTCTTCCGATGCATCACACGTATGAGTGCACCTGCGGCTTCCTCTGTCCGCTGGTCGCGGGCGCCTCGGTGCATTACGCGCGTTCGCTCAAATCCGTGGCGGACGACATGCTCACCGTGCGTCCCACGATCATTCTCGGCGTGCCGCTGCTTTTCGATAAAATGTACCGCCGCATCACCCAGGCCATCGCGGAAAAGAAACTGGTCGCGGCGGTCATGAAGCCGCTGATGCTCCTGATCGCCGTCATGGAAGTCATGGGCATCGACGGTGCGCGGCGGAAAGTGTTCAAGGAAGTGCACGACCGTTTCGGCGGCGCGATACGCATCCTCATCGTCGGGGGCGCGGCCCCCGATCCCGAGGTCGCGCGGGGATTCCGATCCCTCGGCTTCCACTTCATCCAGGGCTACGGGCTGACGGAGAGCGCACCGATTCTCGCGCTCAACCGTCTGCGCAAATTCCGTGACGAAGCCGCCGGACTCCCGCTCCCGGGCGTCAGCCTGCGTATCGACAGACCGGATCACGAAGGTCGGGGAGAGATCGCCGCGTCGGGTCCCAACGTGATGCTCGGCTACTACCGGAACGAGCAGGCGACCCGGGAAGTGCTCCGGGACGGCTGGTTCTACACCGGCGACGTCGGCTCCATCGACGAGTACGGGTTCCTGCATATCAATGGAAGAAAGAAAAACGTGATCATCGCCCGGAACGGAGAGAACGTGTTCCCCGAGGAGATCGAGGAGCACGTCAACAAGCTTCCATTCGTGCTGGAATCCGTTGTCTACGGCGACCGCGCCGCGAACGACGACGAAATCATCGCCGTGCTCATCGTTCCGGACGCAAACGCCGTGTATGACTACGGAAAGGAGCACGGCAGCGACGTGACGCCGGAATTCGTGCGTACGCTCGTGCAGGGCGAAATCAACAAACTCAACCGGCGCCTCCCCGTCTACAAGCAGATTCGCAGCGTGCAGATCAAGGAGACGGAGTTCGAAAAAACGACCACGCAGAAGATCAAACGTTTCCTCGTCAACGCAGAGGATTCGACGCACTAATGTGGAAATTCGTACTTTGTCTGTGCCGCAATTCACACTTATTCGGAGCCGTTATGAAAATCAGGATACACCTTCTCATTGTGCTCGCTTCGCTCTTCGCCTTTTCCGGATGCATTGAAACACAGGTTCTCGTCACGGTCAACGATGACGGCAGCGGCACTATCCGCGAATATGTGAAGATGAACAAGCTGATGCTGGCTCCGCTTCAGGAGATGGCCCAGCAGATGAAGCAGGCCGCGGAGGAGAGCGGCGCCGACACCGAACAGGACGCGGTTTCGATGGAACCGTTCAGCGATAAGAGCGTCCGTGAAAACGCGGCGAAACTCGGGAAGGGCGTCCGCTACGTTTCGCACGAAAAGCTGGACACGGAGGAAGCCGCGGGCTACACGGCGATGTATGCCTTCGACAATATCGAAGCCGTCCGCATCAGCCAGGATCCCGCCGCCGCGGTGCCGGAACTCGGTGAAAGCGAGGGCGGCGCGGACATGGAAGCGGAAGGGGAAGGGGAAGCGGACGGGGAGTTCGTGGTGTTCGGATTTACGCCCGGGAATCCCGCGACGCTTCTGATCCGCTCACCCGAACAGGGCGCGGACGAGTCGGAGGAGACGGGCGTGGAAGAGGAATCCTCCGCGGACGATGAGGGGCAGAACGCCGAGGAAGGCTTCGAGCAGATGAAGGAGTTTTTCCGCGACATGAAGCTCGTCGTGCAGGTCGCTGTCGACGGGAAAATCGCGGAGACCAACGCATCGTACGTGGACGGTTCCACCGTGACGCTCATGGACATCGATTTCAACAAGATCCTCGACGATCCGGAAATGCTCTCGCAGCTCAAGGACGCGGAAGACATGGATCCGAAAGCGGCGAAGGAGCTGCTCAAAAAAATTCCCGGTCTCCGCGTGGAAACCGAGGATGTCGTCACGGTGAAGTTCCGCTAGCGGATCCGCCGTGCTTCCGGCGCCCTGCCGCGGCCGGAACGTGCACAGTGCCATTTGTTTCAACTGAGGAAAAACGCATGACCGATCGAATGATTCAGCAATTCATGGAGATGGTGCGCATTCCCAGCGAGTCGGGGAATGAAGCCGATATGATCGCCTATCTGAAAAAGGAATTCGAGGCGCTCGGCGCGGAAGCGCAGACCGATGCCTACGGCAATCTCGTCGCGAAACTGCCGGCGAAGGGATGCGAGGGGAAAGCCCCGATACTGCTGTCGTGCCACGCCGATACGGTGAAGCCCGGCGTGGGCATCGAGCCGGTGCTCGCGGACGGTGTCATCCGCTCGGCGGGGAACACCATCCTCGCGGCCGACGACAAGGCCGGCATCGCGGAGATGCTCGAGGCGCTTCGCATCGCCGAGGTGCGTCCCCCGGTGGAAATCGCCATCAGCCGTCAGGAAGAAATCGGACTGCTGGGTGTGAAAAACCTGGATTACAGCCTGCTTACCGCGCGGCGCGGTTTCCTCCTCGACAATGATACGCTCGATACCATCGTCATCGGCGGACCGTCATACTACGCGATCGACGTGACGATTACCGGTCGCGCGGCGCATGCGGGCATGGAGCCGGAGAAAGGCATCAACGCGATCCAGGCAGCGGCCCGCGCCATCGGCGCGCTGCGTCTCGGCCGGCTCGATCATGAGACGACGGCCAACGTCGGCGTGATCGAAGGGGGAATCATCCGCAACGGCGTTCCTGACCGCGTCCGCTTCCTCGCCGAATGCCGAAGCCTGGTGCATGAAAAAGCCGCGGCGCTCGCCGAAGAAATGGAAGGCATCATCCGGCGCGAAGGGGAGAGTAACGGGGCGACCGTCGAGATCACCACGAACAACCTCTGCAAGGCGGTGGACATTCCCGCCGATTCATGGACGGTGAATACGGCAGTGACGGCCCTGAAGACGGCAGGCATCGAGGCCTCGACGACGTTCATCACCGGTTTCACCGATGCGTCCATCTACAACAACATGGGCATCGAAATGGCCGTCGTCGGTATCGGCGCCCGTCTGGAACACTCGACGGATGAACACATCTACGTCGAAGACATGGAGAAGGCCCTCGTCATGGTCGTCGAGCTGCTGCGCCTGTCGGCGGAGTAGCAACGCGGGGTCAGCCCTTCCGCCCCTTCGGGGGTGTCTGATCCAGGGCGCTGGGGCAATCGCGGCGTATGACGCATTCCGCGCAGCGGGGACGCCGGGCGATGCAGGTGGCGCGGCCGTGCAGAATCAGCAGGTGGCTCGCTTCGGTCCACGCGGACTCCGGCGTGATGGCGCAGAGATGCTGTTCGATGATTTCCGGATTTTCCGAATCGGTCAGCTGAAGCAGATTGGCGATGCGCCGCACATGGGTGTCGACCGGGAAGCCGGGCACGCCGAACGCGTTTCCGAGAACCACGTTTGCCGTTTTCCGTCCCACCCCCGGAAGCGCGGTCAGTTCATCCATGGTCTTCGGCACTTTCCCGCCATGCCGCTCAACCAGCGCCATGCAGCAGCCCTTGATGTTTTTCGACTTGTTCTGAAAAAAACCGGTGCTTCGAATGATCTCGGCGATGTCGTCGACATCGGCGGCTGCCATGGCTTCCGCGTCCGGATAGCGCGCGAAAAGCGCCGGGGTAACCATGTTGACCCGTTCATCCGTGCATTGCGCCGACAGGATGGTCGCGATCAGCAGCTGAAACGGGTTTTCATGCAGCAGCGCGCATGCGGGGGCGGGGAAGACTGCGCCCAGTGCGGTCAGAACCCGTTTCATCCGTGCGCGCGCCTGGCGCGGTGTTTCCGTCGCGAAGAGTGAGGGAGTGTTCATTGCGGTCCTGTCGCATTTTTGTTATACTAGCGGCACACTTCGCGCGCACAATACCTTCTCTTGCCTGAAGTCCGGCACGCGTTCCTCCTCCCAATCTAAGAGTTTTTCATGAAACGCTTCGTTTCCCTCGCTTCCGTTCTCGTACTGTTGTTCACGATCCAGGCGGAGGCGCAGATGCGCGGCTACCCGTATGCCCCGCGCGTGCGGTCGATCCGCCTGGGTATCGAAGCCGGTGCCGGCGTTCTCGGGAGCGACCTGACGAAGGAGTCCAAGGATTACCATTTCCGTCCCGTTTCGAATCTCGAACTCGCATACGTGATTCACCGGAATTTCGCCATCGGGCTCTACGGCGGGGGCGGGTACATGCGTTCCGCGGCGAACGGCATGGAATCGAATACGCCGTTCCTCACGGGCGGGGCGCTGCTCGAACTGCGCATCCCCATGCTGCGCGGCAGCCTTTTCCCGATCCTGCAGCTCCGCGGAGGCGGCATCGTCATCGATCCGGAGCTGCGCGTCGGACGTGAGCTCTACGAATCCGAGGCGCTGCGGTACCTCTCCTTCAGCGGAGCCGCCGGGTTCGAAATCATCTCATGGAGACAGCTCGGCGTTCGCGCGCTCTTCGGTGTGACGTTTACCAATACCGACAAGTGGGACCTCCTGGTCCGGGGCGACGACAAGGACGGATTCTCCTTCACCACGCTTTCACTGCAGTATTACTTCCGGCCGCGACGGTAGCGCACCATTATGAACTGTTTTTTCGTCTCCGACCTGCACGGACATCAGCGCCGTTACGAACAGCTTTTCAATGCGATCGAGCGCGAGCATCCCGCTGCCGTTTTCTTCGGCGGAGATCTGCTTCCGGGTGCCCATCGCGCGGCCGCGGCACAATTTCCCGTCGTCGCGGATTTCATCGAGGATTATCTCGCGGCGCAGCTCCGCCGGCTCTCGGAGGCCTTGGGCGAACAGTATCCCCGGGTCTTCCTCATCCTCGGGAACGACGACCCGCGTCGGGTCGAGGCATCGCTGCGCGAATCGCGGTTTGCCGCGCTGTGGACGTATCTGCACGGCGGCAGCGATTCGATCGGCGGGTATACCGCGTATGGATACAGCTATGTGCCGCCCTCGCCGTTCCAGCTCAAGGACTGGGAGCGGTACGACGTGTCGCGTTACGTGGATCCGGGCTGCGTATCGCCCGAAGAGGGACGGCGGAGCATTCCGGTCAATCCGTCGGAAATTCGCTACGCGACCATACAGGCCGACCTGGAGGAGCTTGCCGGGGATACGGATCTTTCGCAGGCCATCATGCTCTTTCACGCGCCGCCCTATAATACGGCGCTCGACCGGGCCGCGCTCGACGGCAGGAAAATCGATCATGCGCCGGTGGACGTGCACGTGGGCAGCGTCGCGATCAGGAAATTCATCCTCAAGCGGCAGCCCCGCATCACCCTGCACGGACATATCCACGAATCCGCCTCCATCACCGGAAGCTGGCAGGAAAAACTCGGAGACAGCTGGTGTTACAGCGCCGCGCATCGCGGTCCCGAGCTCGCGCTGGTCCGCTTCGATCCCGAATTTCCGCAGAACGCAACGCGGGAACTGCTCTGAGCCGGGCCGGGGAAAACCCGGAAAATCGTTCCGATCTGAATTTCGCTACGGATGAATGCGCAGGGGACGCGCGGCATCGGTGATGGCGTTGATTTTCGCGGCGTAACTGCTGCGGCGCGCGATGTCGTCGTCGGTGACGTAGTGGATATCGAGAATATTGTCATTCCGATACCCGGTGCGGAGGAAGTTGACCTCGGCCAGGCTCTGCCCCCAGCCGAGAAACCAGTGCTGCATGCACTGCATCTGCTCGGGGCTCGCGTCGTGATGCACGAGCAGGTCGATGTCGCTCGACGGCCCCGCTGTCCCGTTTTTCGTGCTCCCGAAGATATACAGTCCCTTGATGCCGAAGTCCTCCGGATGGAGATCGTTGGCGAGCCGTTCGGCCATGCGCAGCCGCCATTCCCAGTGATCCTCGACGGTGCGCTGCACGGGTGCGGGAAAGTCCTGCGGTTCCGGCTGAACGTTGACCGGGTCCTCGAGATAGCCCACCGCCTGTTCGATTTCCGCATTCATCAGCACGCGGAGAATTTTCCCGCCGCTGCTCGCACTGACGTCGATGACGAACACCGTGTCGGACAGAAACGCGTAATCGGGGAGGATGTCCGCCAGAATGTTTTTGCTGCGCGTCAGGAAGGCTTCGTTGAAATGGACATCCGCCTCGTCGGGATACAGCGGCAGATAGCGGATCGACGACTCGACGAGATCCTGGAAGAAGTGCGTGCCGAAAGAGAGGTCGGGGAGGTAGCCGCCGAGGTCGTGCGCAATTTCGACAAGCAGGGCGGTGTTGTTGATATCGGAGTAGGTCACGTTCACCCCCAGCTTGATGTCGCCGCGGCTGCCCCAGCGGCCGGGACCCATCAGGGTGAACTGGCGCTTGGGCAGAACCTTGTTCAGGCGCCCGACGCAGCGTCCGACGGACAGCAGCGCCTGTCGGTCGGGCAGGGCGGCGTACCTGTCGGGATGGACGTAGACGATATGCGTGATGTCGGGCACGTGTCCGTTCGATATGTAGCGCTGCGCCGTGAACAGCTTCCGTTCGCGCGGAATGTCCTGCGGGATCGGTGCCGGAATATTGTGACGGGTGAAACTCTGCGGCCGGCACTGCAGGAGGTACAGGTCCCTGCCGTCGGACGCGAATTCGATGTCCACGGGCGTCTGGAGGCGTTCCTGCAGCAGCAGCAGCATTTCCCGGATATTCTTGAGAAAGCGCGTGCTGGCGATCAGTCCGTTGAACGTCACCGCATACACGCTCTTTTCGAAATCGAGGTCGAAGCCGAACGGCTGACGGATGGTGTCGCCGTCATACTGCGAGACGATGGTGTTGATGCCCGGGTAGGAATGTCCGGTTTCACGCAGCAGGTCGAGAATATCGACGGTCTCGAAGCTGCTGCTCTCGAGATTGATGACGTCGATTTTCTTGGGAGAATAACGGACAATCTCATCCGGTGTTATGTTCACGCGGAGCGACGGCTGTCCCGGTGCGATGAGCACGGGATAATCGTCTCCCACGCGATCCACCGCGCGCGTCCCGAGTCCCGGCACGAGCCGGATCAGGCCGTCTTCCCGTTTGATGCGCGGCGACCAGCGGAATTCGTTGTGACTGAACGCGACGCCCGACCATACCGGCATGAGATACCGGCCGATGCGCGTGCCGACGACCTCCTGGATCATGATGCCCATCTCTTCGTGGAAATCGAGCAGCCCGCGTTCGGCGCGGTACTCGATGGGATCGGGACCGAAAGTCGAAGCATACACTTCCGCGATGGCATCGAGCAGCGCGGCCATCCGCTCGGCTTTCGTCCCGGTATTCGCGAGAAAGAGGCTTTTGTATTTCCCGGAGAACGCGGCGTTCATGCTGTCTTCGAGCAGCGAGGAACTGCGGACGATCAGGGGGATGTCGCCGAAATCGTCCAGCGCCATCGTCAGCCCCTTGATGAATTCCGGGGAGAAATAGGAGTTCTTGAACACCTGGATGATCGACGGGTATTCCTCGCGCACCTGCTCGATGTCGAGATACTTCTGGTTGAAGACCTCTTCCAGGTTATTGTAATGGATGAAATTCAGGATGCCGTCTGATGTGATGTACCAGGTCTTCGGAATGCGGACGTTCGGGAAGCGGCCGCTTTCCCCGCCTTCCTTCATGAGGATCTGTCCCGCGAGGAACAGCCCCGAGCTTTTCCCCCCAAGTTTCCCGTGGCTTTTCTGATGGAAGATGATGCGGCGTACGAGCTCCGCGAAATCGCGCACCTCGAGGTACTGCTTCGCGACATTGATGTACGGAAGCTGTTCGGTGAAGAATCGCCGGATCAGCGAGACCCGCAGGCCCTTTTCGGTTGACGGCGAGAGTTCAATTCCTTCAGGAAAAATATGGTAGAAACGGCCGATGGCGTCGACGATCTCGGAGAGAGAGGTGTCGAGATTCTCGACCGTGTTGACAAGGAAGGACGCCTTGTCGTCCTTGATCCACTTCTGGATCAGTGACAGGATTTCTTCGTCGCTGAGATGTTCGGCCGCTATCTGGAAGATTTCATCGCTCGACGACATGAAGTTGTAGAGCTCCTCGCGCTGCCGGGGACGGTTGCTTTCGCCGAAGACGTCCTGGCTGTCCCCGTTGCGCGTGCCGAAACGCTGCATCAATTCGCAGGCGGTTTTGATGCCCGACCAGCAGAGGCGGTTCAGCATCTTCCGTGAAATGCGCGTGTAGAGGTTCTGATCGGTGCGGCGCAGCATTTCCAGGATGACTTTCCACTCCGGCCGCTTGTTCTCGGCGAGCTGCTCCTTGAGTGTCTGCCATTCGTTGAAGACATGCCTGAGCTGCTGATGGAGGAGATAGTGTCCGATGCGCTCTGCGATGGTGTTGATCAGCTTCCGCTCTTCATGCAGGAAGGGCCCCTCGTCCGCGGTGCCGACTTCGCGCGCGTAGTAGACTTCGATGCTGCCCTCCACCTTGTCCTGAACGACGATGGAGGAAACGAGCTTCCATTGTGTGGGCTGGAATTCCGGGGAGGTGAAGGATTTATTCCCGAGGCGGATTCGGACGCGGCAGATGTCCGGAAACTGCCATCCCGGCGGGATGGCCGCGATGATTCCATTGAGCACCTCTTCCTGCGCCGCATCGTTCCGCGAGAGAACTTCCTCGACATGATAGAGGCAGTTCAGTTCCTTGGCGCGCTCTCCGAGGGCATACAGCAGGTCGCCGAGGGATTTTTCCTTCTTGTTCATGTTCATCGCATCCTGCCCGTGAACAGTGGAGATCAGGATGAAAATAGGGAAATTCCGGGGAAAAATGATACCTTGCCTGCTCAGGACGCATCTTCGCGGGCTGCGGAGCGCGGCCGTTCCACCCGATTTCGTACCGTCCAGGAGACAAGGCATGAGTGGCGAAGCATTCAACCCGTTCCGTATGGCGCAGCAGCAGTTCGATACGATTGCGGAACAGCTCGGACTTGACGAAGCGACCCGTGCGCTGCTGCGCACGCCGGCAAAGGAATTTCACTTCAACATCCCGATCCGCATGGACGACGGAAGCTACCAGGTGTTCCGCGGATTCCGCATCCAGCACAATGACGCGCGCGGCGCCTGTAAAGGCGGAGTGCGCTTCCATCCGCAGGAGACCGTCGACACCGTGCGGGCGCTCTCGATGTGGATGACCTGGAAGACGGCGGTCGTCGACATTCCGCTCGGCGGCGGGAAAGGGGGCGTCATCTGCGATCCGCACAACCTTTCGCTGCGAGAGCAGGAGGCACTCTGTCGCGGCTGGGTGCGCAATATCGTCGAAAGCGTCGGACCCGACCGCGACGTGCCCGCACCCGACGTGATGACATCCGCGCAGCACATGCTCTGGATGCTGGATGAATACGAGACGCTCACGGGGAAACATGCCCCCGGATTCATCACGGGCAAGCCCATCGGGCTGGGCGGGTCGCTCGGCCGCACCGAGTCGACCGGCTACGGCGTGATTTACGCAGTGCGCGAAGCGCTCGCGGAAATGAATCTGCGAATCGAAGACAGTACCGCATCGGTGCAGGGATTCGGCAACGTCGGACAGCACGCCATCGATCTCTTCCACTCCTACGGCGGAAAGGTGATCAGCGTCGCCAGCTGGGATCAGAAAGCACAGGCGGCCTTCACGGTGAGAAAAAAAGACGGCGTGGACCTCAGGCAGCTGCGCGCGATGACGAACTCCTACGGAGAGATCAGCCGCGACAAGGCCGCGGATGCCGGGTACGAAGTGCTCCCGGGCGACGCCTGGATCGAGCAGGAAGTGGATGTCCTCATCCCTGCGGCGATGGAGAACCAGGTGAACCGCGACACGGTCAAGGGAATGAAGAACGGTGTCCGCATCGTCGCGGAGGGCGCCAACGGTCCGACCACTCCCGCGGCGGACGCGGTCATACGGGAGAAAGGCATATGGCTCATCCCGGACTTCCTTGCAAACGCCGGCGGCGTCACCTGCAGTTACTTCGAGCAGGTGCAGAGCAACATGAACTACTACTGGACGCGCGACGAAGTGATCGCGAAGCTCGACACCAAGATGACCGATGCATACTTTGCCGTTTCGCAGATGGCGCATCGCCGGAACATCCCGATGCGGGACGCGGCCTATATGATCGCGATCGCGCGCGTCGCGGAAGCCTGCAAGATGCGCGGCTGGGTTTGAGCAGCCGACCGGCGGAAGAGGATGATCCATGAAGTCATGGTCCACAAATATTGACGAAGTCACCGACCTGATCAGACTCCACGTGGTCGGTGACGCTGTTCCGCGCACGCGGCAGCTCGATTTTCGCGATCTGATGCGTTTCCGCATCAACAACATCCTGCTTGTCTCCAGCCTGTACGACTATTACACCCTCGTGGAGGACGGCCAGCTGACCGAGGCCATTTTCAACGAGTACACCGAACTGAACCTGCACTATGCGCCGCATATCGTCCGGGTGAATTCGGGTGAAGCGGCCCTGCGTCTGCTCGAGTCGCAGGATTTCGACCTCGTCATCTCGATGCTGCGTCTCGGGGACATGGATCTCGCATCGTTCTGCACTTCGGTTAAGCGGCAGCATCCTGAAATTCCGATGGTGCTGCTCTCGTTTCCCTCCGCCGAATTCGAAATGTTCCTCAAGACGATCGATACGACCTGTTTCGACAACGTATTCGTCTGGTCGGGCGACCGGAAGCTGTTCCTCGCGCTGATCAAGCTGTTCGAGGATCTGCGCAACGCGCCCGTCGACTGCCTGGAATTCGGAGTGCGCACGATTCTTCTCGTGGAGGATTCGCCGTGGTTTTATTCCTCGTATCTCCCGCTCATGTATGCCGACCTGATCCAGCAGGTGCAGGACCTGATCGAGGAAGGGAAGAACTTCGCGGACAAGCTGCTTCGGCAGCGGGCCCGTCCGAAAATCTTTCTCGCGCGCTCCTTCGAGGAAGCCGTCGCGTTCTATGAGAAATACCGGAGAACCATGCTCGGCATCATCGCCGACATGACATTCCCCGGAGCGGGGAACGACGAGGAACCGGCGGGACTCAAACTGGCCCGTCTCGTACGCGCGGACAATCCCGAACTCCCGATCCTCGTGCAGTCTTCCAACACCGAACTGCGTCTCGAAATCGAGCGCGAGGGAATGTCTTTCGTCGACAAGAACTCGCGTATGCTGCTGCAGTCGCTGAGCGATTTCATGAAGGACAACTTCGGCTTCGGAGATTTCATCTTCCGCATGCCCGACGGCAGCGAGGTCACGCGGGCGCGAAACCTGCGCGAACTGCGCGAACGTCTCCACCTCGTCCCCGACGCCTGCCTCGAGTTCCACGCATCGCGCGATCACTTCAGCAACTGGCTTAAGGCGCGAACGCGCTTCGAACTGTCGAACCGCCTGAAGCCGGTGAAGGTCACCCAGTTCCCCTCCATCGACGAATTGCGGGCGTACCTGATCATGGCGATCAACGAACAGCTCGTGCAGGATCAGAAAGGGGTGATCTCGGATTTCGCCCGCGGCGAATATGACGCGGAAGACACTTTCCTTCGCATCGGTTCCGGGTCGCTTGGCGGGAAGGGCCGCGGTCTCGCCTTCACGGACAATCTGCTCCGGAAATATCTCGAACCCGATTATTTCCCCAACATGCGCATCTCCATTCCGCGCACCATCGTGCTCGGAACGGATGTGTTCGCGGAATTCGTCGAGCAGAACGACCTGCTTTCCGTCGCTGTGCAGAACGTTTCCGACCAGGAAATCCTCCGGGCCTTCCTCCACGCGGACCTTCCGCCGACGATCCTGGGCGATCTGCGCGCGATCCTCGACAAGGCCCGTTTCCCGCTGGCGATACGCTCCTCCTCGCTGCTGGAGGATGCGATGTACCAGCCGTTCGCGGGGATCTACGCCACGATCATGATACCGAACAGCAGTCCGGACATCTCGGTACGCTTCCACAATCTCCTGCAGGCGATCAAGTACGTGTTCGCCTCCACGTACTTCCGCCAGGCGAAGAACTATATCGAGGCGACTTCGAACCGCATCGAAGAAGAAAAGATGGCGGTGATCATCCAGGAGATGGTGGGAACGCGGCACGGACGGTATTTCTATCCGCGCGTTTCCGGCGTCGCCCGGTCTTTCAATTACTATCCCTTCGGGAAGGCGACGCAGAAGGACGGTGTCGTCAATCTCGCGCTGGGACTCGGAAAGACGATCGTGGACGGCGGGACCAGCCTGCAGTTCTCGCCCGCGTACCCGACGGTGTATCCCCAGTTCGGCACGACACGGGATCTGTTTCACAATTCCCAGCTGAAGTTTTTCGCGCTCGACCTGCAGTCGGATATCATCCGGAAATACCCGCGGGAGGACCAGAACCTGGCGGAACTGGAACTCAAGGACGCGGAAGCGCACGGGACGCTGACGCATGTGGCCAGCACGTATTCCGGACAGGATGACCGGCTGTACGAGGGAATGAGCCGAAGCGGTCCGCGCATCCTGACTTTCGCTCCCATACTCAAATCGGAGATCATCCCGCTGAACCAGGTGATCAAGCTGCTCGTCAACATGTGCGAGACCGCTGTGAACGCGCCGGTCGAGATTGAATTCGCGGTGCGGCTCGGCAGCGGAACGCCGCTCCCGGCCGAGTTCAGTTTTCTCCAGCTTCGACCGATGGTGAAGCAGGAGTCCGGGGCGAATCTCGATATCGAGGCGCTGCCCGGCGAGCAGCTCCTGTTCCGCTGCGAGAAGGCGCTCGGGAACGGGATTTCGCGAGTCCGTGACATCGTATACGTCAAGCCGGACACGTTCGACGCGATGAAAACGCGGGAGATGGTCGGGGAGATCAGTGCGATCAACCACTCCCTGCTGCACGAGCGCCGGTCGTACCTGCTGATCGGTCCCGGACGCTGGGGGAGCAGCGATCCGTCGCTGGGCATCCCGGTGGTTTTCTCCGACATTTCCGCCGCGCGCGCCATCGTGGAAACCACGCTGCCGAACATGATCATCGATCCTTCACAGGGGTCGCACTTCTTTCAGAACCTCACGTCCTTCCGCATCGCGTACTTCACGCTCCGTCACTACAACGAGGAACACGCTATCGACTGGAGCTGGCTCGACAGTCTCGACTGTATCGAGGAGACGCGTCACACGCGCCACGTGCGTCCGCCGGAGGATATCACCATCCTGGTGGACGGCCACACCGGCAACGGGGCGGTGCTGAAGCAGACGCTGCGAAACGGGTCATAGAAGCGCGCCGCGGAAGGATCGGAAAGAATGAAAACGCCCCGTCGCAGAAGCGGCGGGGCGTTTTGCAAGGAAGAGGGTGGAATGGGATTACACGACACCCTGTGCCATCATCGCATCGGCGACTTTCAGGAAGCCGGCGATATTGGCGCCATTGACGTAGTTGCCCACCGTGCCGTAACGCTCGGAAGCGTCGACGCAGGACTGATGGATGTTCTTCATGATGTTGAAGAGGTGGCCGTCGACTTCCTCGCGCGTCCAGGACATGCGAATCGAGTTCTGGCTCATCTCAAGACCGGAGGTTGCGACGCCGCCGGCGTTCGCTGCCTTGCCCGGGCCGTAAAGGATACCCTTCTCGATGAAGAGGTCGACCGCTTCAGGCGTACTCGGCATGTTCGCGCCTTCGGAGACGACGTAGCAGCCGTTGTCGAGAAGCAGCTTGGCGTCTTCGCCATTGAGTTCGTTCTGTGTCGCGCAGGGGAACGCGCAGTCGCAGGGAACGCTCCACAGGCCGGTGCCTTCGTAGTATTCCACGTTCGGATACTGCTCTGCGTATTCCTTGATGCGTCCGCGGCGGTTGTTCTTGAGGTCCATGACGAAATCCCATTTCTCGCCGGAGATACCGTCCATGTCGACGATATAGCCGGAGGAATCGGAAAGCGTCACTGCCTTGCCGCCCAGCTGATTGATTTTTTCGACGGCGTACTGTGCGACGTTTCCGGAGCCGGAGACTGCACAGGTTTTACCGGCGAGTGTCTGTCCGCGCGTCTCGAGCATGTTCGCGGCAAAGTACACCGCGCCGTAGCCCGTCGCTTCCGGACGGATCAGGGAGCCGCCCCATGCAAGGCCCTTGCCCGTGAGCACGCCTTCGAATGCATTGCGCAGCTTCTTGTACTGTCCGAACATGAAGCCTATTTCGCGGCCGCCGACGCCGATATCACCGGCGGGAACGTCGGTGTTCGGTCCGATGTGGCGGAACAGTTCACTCATGAGACTCTGGCAGAAACGCATCACTTCATTGTCGGACTTCCCTTTCGGATCGAAATCCGAGCCGCCCTTGCCACCGCCCATCGGCAGTGTGGTGAGGCTGTTCTTGAACACCTGCTCAAATCCGAGAAACTTCAGGATGCCAAGATTGACGCTGGGATGGAAACGGAGTCCGCCCTTGTAGGGACCGATGGCGCTGTTGAACTCGATACGATAGCCGCGGTTCACCTGGACATCGCCGTTATCATCCAGCCAGGGGACGCGGAACATGATGACACGCTCGGGTTCGACAATGCGTTCGAGAAGCTTCGCTTTGCGAAACTCCGGATGCTTATCTACCACGGGAAGCAGTGACGCGACAACTTCCTCCACCGCCTGATGAAACTCGGGCTGCGCAGGGTTCTTCGCTTTGACCTCGTTCATGAATTCGGTTAATGCGGTCGACATGAAACACTCCTTACTGCTGATGTTGAGTGAACTAGAAGAGGGGAGGCAGCACGCAGAAATGCTCCTGCACACGTGCCCTCTTTATGAAGTGTATAGCAGTCAATACTGGAGAAGACGATATCCGGTTCCGCTTTCAGGCTCGAGAAAAAGGGTTTAAGACCCATGAATTTGAAATTACGTGACTCAAAAGTACAATCATTCCATATCTCAAGATGTAGGGAATGCGCCATGAGTTATGTAGGGAATACCCTACAAGTAAATCCGAATCACTGTAATACGAAAATGCGGAAAATCCCGTCAGGAAAAAACTTTTCCGCGCCCAGCTTGCGCTCCGCTGCCTCCATCCGTAGATTGATTCATAGGTTCTGACCCCAAAACGGGAGTATGCATGAAACGCAAAAGGATCAAGCGCGACGAGCTGCGCGACCTCATTCTGGATTTCGGGTTTTCCGACAAGGATATCAGTCCGCACGACCTGGATTTCAAGGATCTGATGCGCTTCCGCGTCAACAACATCCTGCTCGTATCGAGCCGCTACGACTTCTATACCCTGGTCGACGACGGGCAGCTCACCGAGGCGATTTTCAGCGAGTACCTCGAACTGAATCTGCATTACGCCCCGTCGATCACGCGGGTCTACTCGGGAGAGGCCGCGCTCGCGGCGATGGATGAGAGCCGCTTCGACCTGGTCATCACCATGATGCGCCTCGGCGACATGCGCCTGCAGGATTTCTGTCAGGCGGTCAAGGAAGCGCATGCCGACGTGCCCGTGGCGCTGCTCGGCTACCAGAGCCGGGAACTGCAGGTGCTGATGAACCAGGGCGCGCTGAATCTGTTCGATCGGGTCTTCGTCTGGTCGGGCGACCGCAAACTGTTTCTCGCCATTATCAAGCAGCTCGAGGATCTGGCCAATGCGCGCATCGACTGCAAGGATTTCGGGGTTCGCGCCATCATTCTCGTCGAGGATTCGCCGCAGTTCTACTCGTCGTTCCTGCCGCTGATCTACACCGAACTGATCAAGCAGGGGCAGATGCTGATCGAGGAGGGCAAGAATTTCGCCGAGAAGCTCCTGCGGCAGCGCGCGCGGCCCAAGATCCTGCACGCGACCAATTTCGAGCAGGCATGGCGCTACTACCACAAGTACCGAAACGAACTCCTGGGCATCATCACCGACCTGAAGTTCCCGATCAACGATATCGAAGACGAATTCGCAGGACTCAAGTACATCCGGCGGGTGCGCGAACACAGTCCGGAGCTCCCCGTTCTCGTGCAGTCCTCGCGCGAGGATCTTCGCGACGAGGTCGACGCGCTGGATGCCGCGTTCGCGAACAAGAATTCCCGCACGCTGCTGCAGGAGGTCCGCGAATTCATGCTCACGAATTTCGGCTTCGGGGAGTTCATCTTCCGTATGCCGGACGGAACCGAGGTCGACCGTGCGCGGACGATCCGGCAGCTGCGCCAGCGGCTGCATACGATTCCCGACGATTCGCTGCTCTTCCATGCGTCGCGGGATCATTTCAGCAACTGGCTGCTGGCGCGCACCCGTTTCCGGCTGGCGCAGGAAATCAAGCCGGTGAAGATCACCGAATTCAAGACCATCGAGTCGCTGCGCCGGTATATCATCCGGAAAATCGACGAACTCGTGATCTATGACGAGCGCGGGCTGATCGCGGATTTCTCGCACGAGGAATTCGATTCCCGCGCCACGTTCCTGCGCATCGGCCGGGGGTCCCTCGGCGGAAAGGCCCGCGGCCTGGCGTTCATCGACAACATCCTGAAGAATTACCTGCATCCGTCGTATTTCCCGAATGTCCGCATCAAGATTCCTCGGAGCATCATCCTCTGTACCGAGGTCTTCGTGCAGTTCATGGAGCTGAACAACCTGCTTCCGCAGGTGATTCAGAACATCCCCGACGAGGAAATCGTCAGCCTTTTCATGCACGCCCGTTTCCCGAACACGATCGAAGAGGATCTGCGCGCGGTCGTGCTGCGCAATCAGCATCCGCTCGCGATCCGGTCTTCGAGTCTTCTCGAGGATACGCTGTATCAGCCGTTCGCCGGGATCTATGCCACGGTCATGCTTCCGAACAGCAATCCCGATCCGTACGCGCGATTCCAGGAGCTTGAACAGGCGATCAAGTACGTGTACGCGTCGACCTATCTCCGCGGCGCGAAAAACTACATCGAGGCCACTGGCCATCGACTCGAGGAAGAGCAGATGGCGGTGATCATCCAGGAGATGTCGGGCCGCCGCTACAAGCACCATTATTATCCGCATTACTCCGGGGTCGCGCGCTCGTTCAACTACTACCCGTTCGGCGACGCCCGGCAGGCCGACGGCATCGTGAATCTCGCCGTGGGGCTGGGCAAGACCATCGTCGACGGCGGGGTCAGCGCGCAGTTCTGCCCCCAGTATCCGACGATCATGCCGCAGTTCGCCACGCGGAAGGACTATTACACCAATTCGCAGAAGAAGTTCTTCGCCGTGAACCTCGAGTCGCATCCGCTCGAAGAGGATCCGAGCGAGGACGAAAACCTGGATTTCCTCGACATGAAAGTCGCCGAGGAGTACGGCACGATCGACTATCTCGCGTCGACGTTCTGCACAGAGGACGATTCGCTATACGAGGGCACGTTCCGGAAAGGACTCCGCGTCGTGAATTTCGCGCCGATCCTGCAGTCGGAATATATTCCGCTGGCGAAGGTGCTGCGGCTGCTCATGGAACTCTGCGAAACGGCGATGAACTGTCCGGTGGAAATCGAATTTGCGGGCGTGCTCGGCCGGCACTTCGACGATATCAGCGAATTCGATTTCCTCCAGGTGCGTCCGATGGTCAAGGAAGAGGGCACCGTCGAGATCGACTTCGCAAACCTCCGGCGTGAGGAACTGCTGCTGAAGAGCGAGAACGTGCTCGGTAACGGCATTTACCGGCTGCGGGATATCGTCTACGTGAAGCCCGACAGTTTCGAAAATGCGCGCACGAAGGAAATGGCCAATGAGATCGCGGAAATCAACAAGCGTCTCGTCGAGGAGCAGCGTCCCTATCTGCTTATCGGTCCGGGGCGCTGGGGTTCCGCCGATCCCTGGCTGGGCATCCCGGTCCGCTTCCCGGGGATTTCCGGGGCGCATGCCATCGTCGAAACGTCGCTTCCGAATATGCTCCCGGATCCGTCGCAGGGGTCGCATTTTTTCCAGAACCTCACCTCTTTCCACATCGCGTATTTCACCACCCGTCACTACAAGGCGGAGGACACCATCGACTGGGCGTGGCTCGATTCGCTCGAGATCGTCGGCGAAACCGCGTACGTGCGTCATGTTCGCGCGCCGCACCGTCTCGAGATCCTCGTCGACGGGCAGAGCGGTTCAGGGGTGGTGTTCAAGAAGGAAAAGGAAGACGAGGAGATGACCGGCGAAGTGCATGCATAGCGCGCCGCATATTCGACCATAAACACAAAACCCGGCCTTGCGGCCGGGTTTTGCATTCCTGGGGGAGCAGGATTATACGATGCCTTGGGCGAGCATGGCGTCGGCCACTTTCGTGAATCCGGCAATGTTTGCACCGGCAACGTAATTCCCTGCCATGCCGTACTGAGCACTGGCGTCGAGGCAGGATTGGTGGATATTCTTCATGATGCGATGCAGATGCTGATCCACCTCTTCACGCGACCAGCTCATGCGGATGGAGTTCTGCGACATTTCGAGACCCGACACGGCCACGCCACCGGCGTTCGCCGCCTTGGCAGGTCCGTAGAGCAGACCGGCATCAAGGAACAGCTTCGCGCCTTCCGGAGTGGTGGGCATGTTCGCGCCTTCGCATACGCAGATGCAGCCGTTTGCGAGCAGGTTCTTCGCGTCTTCCTCGTTGAGTTCGTTCTGGGTCGCGCAGGGGAGTGCGACGTCGCACTTGACTTCCCACGGGTGCTTGTTGGGGATGAATTCCACGCCAAAGCGCTCGGCATACGGCTCGACGATGTCCTGGTTGCTCGCGCGGAGCTCCAGCATGTATTCGATCTTCTCACCGGAGATGCCGGCGGGGTCGAAGATGTATCCGTCGGGACCGGAAAGCGTGACGACCTTGCCGCCCATGTCGTTGACCTTGATCGCCGCGCCCCAGGCGACATTTCCGAAGCCGGAGATGGCGACGGTCTTGCCTTCGAAGGACTGGCCCTTGGTCTTGAGCATTTCATTGGCGAAGTAGGTGACGCCGAAGCCGGTCGCTTCCGGACGGATGAGGGATCCGCCCCAGCTCAGGCCTTTACCCGTCAGCACGCCGTCGAATGAATTTTTCAGCTTTTTGTACTGGCCGAACATGAAACCGATTTCCTGTCCACCCACGCCGATATCGCCGGCGGGCACGTCGGTGTTCGGGCCGATGTGACGGAACAGTTCACTCATAAAGCTCTGGCAGAAACGCATGATTTCGTTTTTCGATTTGAACTTCGGGTCGAAGTCCGAACCGCCCTTTCCGCCGCCCATCGGGAGCGTCGTGAGGGAATTCTTGAAGATCTGCTCGAAGCCGAGGAACTTCAGAATGCTCAGGGTGACACTCGGGTGGAACCGCAGACCGCCCTTGTAGGGACCGATGGCGCTGTTGAACTCGATGCGGTAGCCGCGGTTGACGCGGACTTCTCCGTTATCGGCGACCCAGGGAACACGGAAAGAAATGGTGCGCTCGGGTTCGACCATGCGCTCAAGAACCTTGGCCTTGCGATATTCCGGCTGCTTTTCAACAACCGGCATCAGCGTTTCGACAACTTCTTCAACTGCCTGATGAAACTCGGCTTCTCCGGGGTTCTTGGCTTTGACTTCCTGCATGAAGTCGTTCAGTGCGGTAGACATTGAGAATCCTTCTCAAAAGTTTCTGAAAAACCGTGAAAGAGAACGCAAACTCCCTTCAACAAAATTACGATAATTTCCCTTATCGAAAAAAAGAATTTCAGATCGATTAGAGAAAAAAAAAGCTATTAGAGGGCGATCGTCTCCCCGAATTCCATGACCCGGGCGCGCAGGCCAAGCGCTTCAACCCCTGACTGGAACATCCGCGGGTCTGCCTGGATCACGGGGAAGGTGTTGTAGTGCATCGGGACGGCGAGTCCCGGCCGCACGAATTCCGCGGCCTTGACCGCGTCATCGACACCCATTGTGAAATTATCACCAATCGGCGCGAGCATGCAGTCGATGGAATCGCGCTGTCCGATGAGCTGCATATCGAGGAAGAGGCCGGTATCGCCGGTGTGATATACCGTCTTCCCGCCCATGCTGATCACCACGCCCGCCGGTTCGCCCATGTACGTCCCGTCGGGGGAAGCGGACCCGTGATGTGCGATGGTGAATTTCAGCCGACCGAAGGGGAAGGTGTATGCGCCGCCGATGTGCATGTTGTGTGCTTTCGCGCCCTGCGAGGCCGCGTAGTTGGCGAGTTCATTTACCGCGATGATCAGCGCGCCGTGCTTTTTCGCGAGCTGCAGGCCGTCACCGAGGTGATCGCCGTGCGCATGCGTGAGGACGATGAACTGGACATCGACGTCGTCGGCCTTGACCGGACAGGTCGGATTGCCCGTGATGAACGGGTCAATGATGAGGCGGTGCGTCCCGTCGTCGAGTATGAATGAGGAATGGCTGAGGTAGGTGAGATTCAGCATGACTGCCTCCATCGTATATGTAACAGTCCGGCCGCACCGCTGCGCAGCCGCAATATCAGAGAGAGTTCGCGTGATGCTTGATATTGGCGATCAATGCGCCCGAGCGCTTCAGGCTGTCGAGGATGGTTTCGAATGCATCGTCATGTCCCTGCCGCCGCGCCTGTTCGATGAGGTGCTTTTTGACGACTTTCGCGAATACCGTCGGGGAAATGTGCGCATCGCCCTGTGTGACGAACGTTCCGAAAATCCCGTTCTGATAGTAGAACCAGACATGGAATCCTTCGATGATGTCGCTCGAGAGTCCGACGCGGGCGACGAGCGAGTCCGCGGTTCTCGCTTTCAGGTGATGCTTTGAAATCAGGTAGTCGAGGCAGAGGGTGTAGTGGTTTTCTCCCGAAACCACGCGATGCGGCGCCGGCAGCTCCGCCGTGATCTCGTGCAGGCGCTCGCAGCGGTCACGGATGTCGCCCTGGATTTCGGCGATCTGTTCGAGAATCCCGAGGCAGGACGGATCCTGTTCCTCGTCGATACGGTCGCTGAGTTTTTCAAAATCCGCGGGCGTCAGGCCGCACTCGGGATCGAGGTTCAGCTTCAGCCGCGCCGACGCCGGGACTGCCTGATCGTAGGCCTGGAGCAGCGCGCGCATGTCTGCCTGCCTTTCGGCAATCGACTGCGACTGCTGTTCCGCTTCCTTCGCCATGCTCTGGAATTCCTCGATGCTCATCTGTTTCCCGCCGCAGGCGGAAAGGATCAGCAGGGGAATAATAAGAACGATGACACCACGTATCATTGATACCCGTCAGCTGTTTGCATTCACTGTTTTCGGCAAGACCGAAAGGACCGTAAATATCGCAAGAATTCTGTTCAGATGAAAGCGGGGGGAGGGGGACTGAAGAGTGAGGGCGCAAAGGCGTGCAGGGGTGAAAAAAGGCCCCGGGAAACCGGGGCCTTTTCAGGGTGAGGAGGAGACTGCCTACTTGCCGAGCATCATTTTCCGGGATGCGGTGAAAGGCCCGCTCTCGAGCCGGTAGACGTACATGCCGGTCGGCAGGGCGCTTGCATCGAAGGTCACGCGATGGGTCCCGGCGCTGCGGTACTCACGGACGAGTGTGGCGACTTCCCGGCCGAGTAGGTTGAAGACGCGGAGCGTCGTCTGACCGTCTTTCGGAAGCGTAAAGGTGATTTCCGTGCTCGGGTTGAACGGATTGGGGTAGTTCTGTGCAAGGGTGAAATCACCCGGCACATCGTCGATCTGCTCGACGTCGAGAACATACGGCACCGATACGACGAACGCGCCTTCGCCGCTCGTCCCGCAATACCAGACGGTCTGGTCGGTGTTGACGGGATCGTCGTCGAGGGTCTCGCCGATTCCCCATTCGACGAAAATGATGTGCAGGGAGCCATCCTCGCCGGCGTAGTACGCCATCTTCGTGTACTTGGTCATCACGTCTTCCGTGGCGGTCATTCGCATGTCGGCGTCCATCTCGGGGGTCACCGCGTCGGGGTAGCCGAACGGCCATGCGTAGGTCCATGCGAGAACGGATTTACTGTCGACGTGGCGCCCGTTGACGTAGATTTGATAGAGGGAGTCGGCGAACAGCGTCGGGGTGCCGGCCACCGGGGCGACGGTCCACGAAGACATCGGGGATATCCATTTGGCATAGATCTTTTTCCCGTCCCAGCTGCGGGCCCACTTCGGTTCGTTGCGGATCATCTCCGGCGAATCGGTGGCGGAGGCGGATGTGAAGGACATTCGGTCGATCCGCACGCGGCGAACCGGTCCGATGGGGAAAATACGCCACTCGCGTTCCCCGCCATCCTCATAGTAGGTGATCTCGGTCGCGAACGTGGAGTCGACGCTGCTCAGGTTGATGGTGGAATCCGTCGGCGCGTCGTTGAATGGGCTGAACGGATAGATGTCGGCGGAGGCAACGGTCAGGAAATGCGGGCGATTCTTGTAATCGAGTATGACGTCGAAATCCCACGACATTTCCCATTTCGCGTCGAAGGGGGCGGGCTTGTTCTTGATGTCGCCCGGCCACATGCGCTGCAGCGGACCCCAGGTCATACCCTTGTCCGTGGAGATACGCCATGCGATTTCATGATTCTTGTCAAGGAGGAACGCGCTGCCGGGCTCGCTTTCTATGATCAGTGCGAAGGCCACGATCATCGTGCTGCCGTCGGGACTGATGTCGAGACGGAGGTTCGAGGAGAAATACCCGTTGGGGACCATGTCCGCGGTGAACACCGGCGCATCGAAAGTTACCGGGGTCCAGTTCAGCCCCCCGTCGGTGGAGCGAAGCAGGTAGATTTCGCCGGTCGACGCCTCAGCGGAAGTGGGCTCGATGCCGAGTGCCATGTTGTAGAGGTCACCCGTGCTCTGATCAGGGACCGTCAGGTAAGGGATCGACCAAAAGGGAGGATCGGGAACAATGCCGTACTGGGCGTTCCCGTTGCCGATATCGCTTTTCATCGAATAGATGTCGCGCCAACCGGTGGTGCCGTCGTTGAAGCGGTCGACCTGCGGCCACATCAGGGCGGTGCCCGTCTGACTGCCGTCCCAGTGCAGGAAGATGTTCGGGTAGCGCGGTGTTGTGGAACTCGCCACGTTGTCGCCTGAGGAGGTCCAGTGCGCGCCGTTATCTGTGGAATAGCGGACGTACAGGGTGTTCCCGTCTCCGTTCGTTGAGCTGCGATCGTTGCCGCGGTAGACCACCGCAACGGTATTGGTGTTCGGATCGTATGCGATCTGGTTGCGGCTGTCGCCGACCATCGCGTAAGTGTTCGCCATATTTCCGATTTCGGTGAGCCCGTATCGCTCCGCCGGCTTTCGCAGGCCCGCGGACTTCTGCGTACGATGCAGCGTCGTTTTTTCGGTAACGGGCATGAACTGCATCCGGTAGTCGACGGTGCGCGCAGCGGACTGTACGATGGCATTCCTGTCCGATGCCTCCGGCGACTTCACGTTCACCCTCTGTGCCAGGACCAATCCAGGAACAAGTACCAGAACGGCCAACAGAACCAGTTTCTTCATCATGGGAAACTCCGGCTGGTGTAAGGAAAAGGCTGTATGTAGGAGAAGGATTGTCGCTGGCGAACGCGGATCGGCCCCCGGCTGCATCCGATGTTCCCCGACTAGACACGAGAAAGTATGAGTGGTTACAGCGGATCTTCGTGAAGGGCGTGAAGGCGTGAAGGGCGTGAAGGGCGTGAAGGCGTGAAGGGCGTGAAGGCGGGAAGGGCGGGAAGGGCGGGAAGGCGGGAAGGCGGGAAGGGCGTGAAGGCGGGAAGGGCGTGAAGGCGTGAAGGCGGGAAGGGCGGGAAGGGCGGGAAGGCGGGAAGGGCGAAAAAAAGGGCTCCGGGGCCCTGAAAGACGGTTGGGGTTCAGCTTACTTGCTGAGCATCATCTTGCGCGAGGCGGTGAAGGAACCGCTCTCGAGGCGATAGATATACATGCCGGTGGGCAGGGAGGTGGCGTCGAAGGTCGCGCGGTGCGTGCCTGCGTTGCGGTACTCGTTGACCAGCGTGGCGACTTCCTGACCGAGCAAGTTGTAGACGCGAAGCATTGTCTGGCCGGCCTGCGGCAGTGTGAAGGTGATTTCGGTGCTCGGGTTGAACGGGTTGGGATAGTTCTGCGAGAGCTTGAAGTCACCAGGAGTGGCGTCGATTTCCTCAACGGAGGCGACGTCGGGAACGGGGACTTTTGCATCCTGCACGTACCAGACGACCTGATCGGTGTTGACGGGATCGTCATCGACGGTTTCGCCGATACCCCATTCCACGAATACCATGTGGAGGTCGCCGGCGTCACTGGCGTAATAGGCCAGCTTGCTGTACTTGGTCATGACTTCCTCGATCGCGGTCATACGCATGAGGCTGTCCATTTCGTTCGTGACCTGCTCGGGGTTTCCGTACGGCCAGTAGTAGGTCCATGCGGAGACTGCACGGCTGTCGACATGGCGGCCGTTGGCATAGATCTGGCTCAGGGTGTCTGCGAACAGCGTCGGGGTGCCTGCCACGAGGGCGACGCGCCACGAGGTGATCGGGCTGATCCATTTCGCATAGATTTTCTTGCCGTCATAGCTGCGGGCCCACTTGGGCTCGTTGCGGAAGATGGCGGGAGCGCTGGTGGAGGAACCGGCGGTGAAGGACATGCGGTCGGTGCGCACGCGGCGTGCGGGACCGATGGGGAACATTGCCCATTCGCGGTTGCCGCCTTCTTCGTAATACGTGATTTCCGTCGTGAAGGTGGAATCAACACTCGTGAGGCTGATCGTGGAATCCGTCGGCGCGTCGTTGAACGGGCTGAACGGATAGATGTCTGCGGAACCGACGGTCAGGAAGTGCGGGCGATTCTGATAATCGAGCACAACGTCGAAATCCCACGACATTTCCCACTTCGCGTCGAAGGGGGCGGGCTTGTTCTGGATGTCGGCCGGGCGGAAGCGCTGGAGCGGACCCCAGGTCATTCCCTTGTCGTTGGAAATGCGCCATGCGACCTCATGATTCTCGTCGAGAAGGAACGCGCTGCCGGGCTCGCTTTCGATGATGAGCGCGAAGGCCATGATCATCGTGCTGCCGTCGGGGCTGATGTCGAGACGGAGGTTCGAGGAGAAATACCCGTTGGGGACCATGTCCGCGGTGAACACCGGCGCATCGAAAGTCACCGGGGCCCAGTTCAGACCGCCGTCGGAGGAGCGAAGCAGGTAGATTTCGCCGGTCGACGCTTCAGCGGAAGTGGGCTCGATACCGAGAGCCATGTTGTAAAGGTCGCCCGTGCTCTGATCGGGAACGGTCAGGTAGGGAATCGACCAGTAAGGCGGACTCGGGGAAATGCCGTACTGGGCGTTGGCGTTGCCGATATCGCTCTTCATCGAGTAGATATCGCGCCAGCCGGTGGTGCCGTCGTTGAAACGGTCGACCTGCGGCCACATGAGGGCGGTGTTCGCCTTGCTGCCGTCCCAGTGCAGGAAGATGTTCGGGTAGCGGGGCATCGTGGACGTCGCCACGTTGTCGCCCTGCGGGGTCCAGTTCACGCCACCGTCGGCGGAGTAACGGACGTACAGGGTGTTGCCGTCGCCGTTCGCGCTGCCGCGGTCGTTGCCGCGGTACACGCTTGCAACAGTGTTGGTTTTCGGATCGTAGGCGATCTGACTGCGGTTGTCGCCGATCATCGCGTAGGTGTTGGCCATGAGACCGATTTCAGTCAGTCCATGCTTTTCCGTGACCTTGGTCATACGGTTGACTTTGCCGTCACGGTGAAACGTGGTGTGCTCGTCAATCGGCATGAATTGCATCTTGTAGTCGACGGCTGCCGCTGCGGACTGCGAGATCGCAGTGGAGCTGGCTGCCTCAGGCGCCTTCACGGTCACCTGCTGTGCCTGAGCCATCCCGGCGGCAAGCACCAGGAAGGCCAACAGAAACAGTTTCTTCATAATGTAAACTCCTGTTGGTGTGTGGAAGAGTTTGAATCTAGCATTCAGTGAATATGTGCACGTATTGATTGACCGTCCGTCAGTAAAGTGTTCCCAGATTAGACACGAAAAATGCCATCTGGTAACAACAGGTCAAACAGGGAACAGAAACGGCGAATCCGGCATGTTCTGCCTGGAATTCGGCAAAACAAACAGCCTAATTCTGCAATGTAAGGGTTTTCGGGCTAAGGCCAAAGAAAAATCCGGAAGTAGGAAAATAACAGTCAAAACGCGGTCTTTCGGGATTAATTCGCGGAGAGATCAACCGTGTAGGCGTCGTTTCCGTACGTTACGTTAAGGAGCTGCTGATAGCGGTCGGCGTCGCGCTTATCGGAAAAAGGTCCGACAAGGACGCGGTACCAGGTGATCCCGCTGATGCGCTTGCGGGTAATGAACGAGGGGTATCCCTGTTCGAGCACCTTCCGTGCTTCCTGCCGTGCGAGATCTTCGCTTTTGAGGGAGGACACTTTCACGGCCCACCCGCTCATCGGTTCTTCGATGACTTCGAAATCCCTTCCAGGAATCTGCGCGGCGGTGCCGGTGCGGCTGCTGCGCGGAGATTGCTTCTGACTGCCGGTCCCGACCGATGCGGGCGCGGGCGCCATCGGCACTTCCTCGGAAAGACGGACGCTGTCGAGATAGATGCCTTTGGGCAGGGCGGCTGCGTTGGCGGCGAGGAACTCGCGCGCGGCGGTGCTGCTTTCATACGGTCCGAGACGCACGCGATACCAGGTCCCACCCTTCGACGGAATGAATTCGCTTTCCACAATCGCATCGAAGCCCTGTGCGCGATAGCGTTCCGCATCGAGATCGGCCTGCCCGAGTTCCTTCCATGAGGACACCTGCAGGAAGAAATCCCACGCGCGCAGTGTCGGTTCGGGTTCGCTCTCGGTCGCCGAGGGACCGGCCGCGGGAACGGACTGCACCGTCGCGGGCTCTTCGGTCCGGAACAGACCCGCGATTCTGTCCTTCAGCGACGGCCACGGGTTGATATGCCATATGAACGCGACGAGAATCAGGATGGCGGCGATCGTCAGGAAGGCGATCAACGGACCCTTGCTCGACGAACTGCTCATTTTCGCCTCCGCTGCGTCTGTGGATACCGGCGAGGATTCTCCTTCGTGAATGGCGTCGGCGTCCGGGGTGACGGGATCGGCAAAACCGCTTTCATCGGGAACGGTGTCGGGCGGGGGCGGAGGGACGCCGCCGCTGCGGGGCGCTGCCGCGCCTGCGCCGGTAAGATGGGAAAGATCTCTCTCCGGATATTTGTCCAGCACGCTGCCGCCCGAAGCCCGCGGCGCGCTGCTTCCCTGCGGCGAAATGCCGTGCCCCGGGCGCGTTGCGCGCTCGGGACCGGAATCCATGGCATCGGGAAGTCCGCCCTGTGGATGCGCAGAAACCGGTCGTTGCTGACCGGTTGACTGCTGCCCCGCACCGGCGGGGGACGTTCCTTCATCCCGTTTTCTGTTTCCTTTTGCGAAGTTGAAATCAGGCACGGGCGAAATCCTTCTCTCTGGTAGTGTTACTTGCGTCGATTTTTCGGAATCGTGATCTGCTTGATGTTGTGCTCGACTTTCTTCCGGTAGTACGTGGATTCGGGACCGAGCTCGATGTACCGTTCGTACGCGGCAAGGGCTTTCTGCAGATCATTGAGACGGAGATATGTATCACCGAGAATGCGGTACGTCTTGTTGTATTCCGGATCGAATGCGCGTGCGAGCACCAGCGTCAGCTGTGCATCGGAGTACTTCCCGTCATGAAGGAGGAACTCACCGAGGCGGACGCGTGCCCACGTCATGAAGGGATTGGTCTGCAGCGCTTCGCGCATTTTGATGATGCCCTCGATACGGGTCTCGTCACGGTTGAGCTGCGTGCGGCCGGCCTTGGCAAGGGTCTCGGCTTCCTGGATCTTATCGTAGCCCACCGAGTCGTACACGCCGTAACGGAGATGGTTTGGGAGGAAGTCCAGCGTGAGGATGTACTGGTCCACGAGATTCTTCGAGGTCGGCGCGCCGCCGCCCGTTTCATGCATGTTGTAGCGGACAACCAGTTCCTTCACGTTGTCGAAATTCAGATCGATGAACACGGCGTCGACCTGCTCGGTGATGAAGGTGTCTTCCTTCATCCCGGCTTTCTGCGTCCACGAGGTCAGGATGATGAGCGCGGTCTGGGTATAGGCGAGCACCGACCCCTTGACTTCCTCGCTGCCGTCTTCGAGCGTGTGGCTGTTCTGGAGGTACATCTGGATGCCTCCGTCGAGCGCGACCATCGGACGGATGAGCGCCTTTCCGCCGGGGAAGCTCAGCAGATCCATCAGCTGGTATTTGCCGCCGCCCGTCGGGGTGATGATCATGGTGACGTTGCATCCTGCGCCATCCTCGCCGGTGTGGTACAGCAGCCACATTTCTTCCGTCCCGTCTCCGTCAAAATCGGCCTGGTAACCGCTGAGCGTTCCCTGCGGCTTCTCCCCGAGACAGACATCCTTGCTGCTGATTGCATCGCCCGATTCCTTGATGATATCGACCAAAGCAGACGCGGGGAGCGTGATTTTCGCGTGAGCGTCCTCGGCATCGACGCAATACTGCATGCCGAAGGCGAACTGGGCGGATGCTTTGGACACAGGCGAAAGAAGTGCGACAACGATAAGAAGGGTAGTGGCGAGTGTTTTCATGAGCATCGGGGATGGCTGTTGAGTAATGACGAAACAGAGTCAAAATACAGAGTTGCGAGGCCAGTTGCAACAAACGACATACGTGTGAAAAATCGGCGCAATATTCGTTATACTGCCCGGATTGGACAAGGTTCCGCCCCCGCATATGCCCCGGTTTGCCCCTCATGCGGCATTTTATGAAATTGGGGTTTGTCCGTCCACACCAACATGGAGCACGTCATGCCGTTTGCATCCGTCAATCCGGCGACAGGGGAGATTCTCGAAACGTACCACGAATTCACGGGCGAGGAAACGCAGCGCAGGATCGCGGCATCTGCGGCAGCCTTCCGCGCCTGGCGGGAAACCGGCTTCGCTTCCCGTGCTGCGCTGATGCATCGCGCCGCGGACGAACTGCGCAGCCGCCGCGAGGAGTACGCGCGCATGATGACGCTGGAAATGGGCAAACCGATCACCCAGTCGCGCGCGGAGGCGGATAAATGCGCGTGGGTGTGCGACTGGTACGCCGATAACGCGGAAGCCATCCTTGCACGCGAAGCGCTCGCGTCGGACGCCTCCGACAGCTATGTCCGCTTCGACCCGATCGGTCCTGTCCTCGCGGTGATGCCGTGGAACTTTCCGTTCTGGCAGGTTTTCCGCTTCGCCGCGCCGGCGCTGATGGCGGGGAATACCGGCCTGCTCAAGCACGCGTCAAACGTTCCGGGCTGCGCCCTGATGATCGAGGATGTTTTCCGGCGCGCTGGATTTCCCGAGGGATGTTTCCAGACGCTTCTCATCGGGTCCGGCGCGGTGAAGGCGGTGATCGATCATCCCGCGGTCGCCGCAGCGACCCTTACCGGTTCTGAATCCGCCGGCAGCCATGTCGCGGCCGATGCGGGCAGGCAGCTCAAGAAAACCGTGCTGGAACTCGGCGGCAGCGATCCGTTCATCGTTCTCGACGACGCGGATGTCGATGCCGCGGCGCGTACCGGCGCGACCGCCCGGATGATCAACACCGGACAGAGCTGCATCGCCGCGAAGCGCTTCATTGTCATGGATCGTGTCGCCGACGATTTCACCCGTCTCTTCACCAGCGCGGTGGCCGGCATGAAAACGGGGGATCCCCTGCGCGACGAAACGGAAGTCGGCGCGCTGGCGCGTGAAGACCTCCTGCTGGATCTCGACGCGCAGGTGCGCGCATCCGTGGCCCTCGGCGCGACCGTACTCACGGGCGGACGGCGATTCGACGGCCCCGGCGCGTTCTACATGCCCACGGTCCTGGCCGGCGTGCGCAAGGGTATGCCGGTGTTCGACGAGGAGACGTTCGGACCGGTGGCGGCCGTAATTACCGTGAAGGACGAAGAGGAAGCCGTCGCCGCCGCCAACGACAGTCTCTTCGGCCTGGGGGCGAGCCTCTGGACAGGCGACCGCGCGCGGGCCGAGCGTCTCATCCCGCGCATCGAATCCGGAAGTGTTTTCGTCAACGGACTGGTGAAGTCGGACCCGCGGCTGCCGTTCGGCGGGGTGAAGCGTTCGGGCTACGGCCGGGAACTCTCGCATTACGGCATCCGTGAATTCGTGAACATCAAAACGGTCTGGATCGCCTGACCATGCGCATCGGGGGTGCTCGATATCCTTTCGTACACCGGGCCGCGCGCTTCCTGCGGCAGGGCCGCCCGCGGACGTTCCTCGCAGCGGTTGCACTGCTCATTCTCCTTCTTCCCGGCTGCGCCGAATCGCAGCGTCCCGCGCCCGCTCCGCTCGTCGAACTCGTGGAGAGTGTGCCGGAAGAGACCGCCCTCGATCATCCCGCCATCCGCAATACGGCCGAGGTGTGGATGGAAATGCTCGGCGCCGCGCGCCGCACGATCGATATCGAACAGTTCTACGTTGCCAATACCCCGGACGGTGCGCTCGAACCCGTCATCCGGCAGGTGGAGACCGCCGCCGCACGCGGCGTGCGGGTGCGCGTCATCGCAGAAAAGAAATTCGCATCCGTATATCCCGAGACGCTCGCGCGCTTCCGCCGCTTGCCCGGCGCCGAGGTCCGCATCCTCGACATCGCCTCGATTCTCGGCGGCGGGGTGCAGCACGCGAAGTATTTTGTGGTCGACAGGGGGGACGTCTTCGTCGGCAGTCAGAACTGGGATTGGCGCGCACTTTCCCATATCAATGAACTCGGCGTACGCGTGCGGGACAGCCTTTCTGCGGATGCGTTCTCTCGCCTGTTCGATTTCGACTGGGCCCTGGCCGGGGGGATAGAGCCGTCACGGGCCGCGGTGATCGCAGGAGAGATTCCCGGGGCATTCCCGCTGGGTATCGCTTCAACGGGCGGCGTCGACACGCTGGCGCCGGTGTTCAGCCCCCGGCCGCTGCTCCCCCTGGGCGCCCGCTGGGATGCTTCGGACCTGGCCGAACTGCTCGACCGGGCGGTCGACTCCGTCAAGCTGCAGGTACTCAGTTACGGCAGCTACCCGCTGCTGGAAGACGCCCTCCTCCGTGCCGCGGCGAGAGGTGTCCGGGTATCGCTCATGGTGTCGGACTGGTCGCTTTCGCCGGGGAAACAGAAGGATCTCAAGCGTCTTCAGACCGTTCCGGGGATTACCGTGCGGGTGACCGCGATCCCGGAGCACAGCCGCGGTTTCATCCCGTTCGCACGTGTCGAGCACTGCAAGTACCTGCTTGTCGATGCCGACCGCGCCTGGATCGGGACCAGTAACTGGTCACCGGAATATTTCCTTTCCTCCCGCAACGCGGGATTCCTCATCAATTCGTCCCGACTCTGCGAACTCCTGCATCAGAAGTACGCGATGAGCTGGGACGGTCCCTACGCGACAACCATCGATCCCGATATCGTCTACACCTCGCGGCGACGCGACGACGGCGGCGGAAAGTAACCACAGCAGGAGTGATCGCGCATGGAAGCACTGCATACCAACGAAGAGAACCGGGCGCCGCGGCAGGCGGGAGGCGAACGGAGGCAGCACCTCGTGAAGGTCCTGTTCCTGATTGCGATATCGGCGTCGCTTCCCCTGACGGCGATCGTTCTCTGGACGCTCGCCTACATTCAGATGTGGCCGCGCGACATCGATATCATGGGGCTGCTGGCGATCTCCGTGGGCATTCTGGGCATCCTGGTGTTTTTCATTTTTCTCTACAAATACCAGATGACGGTGATCCCGAGCACGCGCAGGCGATGGATCATGCTCGGCGTCCACGCCGCGGTGACCATCGTTCTGTTTCTCGCCACCATCTGGCTCGGGTACGATTCGCCCTGGGGACACGAGTTCATCTGGGGGAGTTACGACATGCTTTCCGCGGCGAAGCCGTGGATCATTTCCGTGCTGGTCATCGGCAGCATCACGCTGCTGGCGAACCTCTTCGATCTCATTCGGAAACGCTTCGACGCGAAATGGGAGGAACGGGAAAGGGAAAAGCAGGCAGAGGGACGGTAGCGGGAGCGGGGAAAGGGCGTGGCAGACCGGGGGAATTCAGGCGATGAAATCAACGAGAGATTCGACCACCCGCGCGGAGGCGTTCCCGTCTCCGAAAAGCGAAGGGTCGTGCTCCGCGGGCGCAGGGCGCTCCAGTGCGCGTCGGATGGCCGAGGCGTCCGCTCCGGTGAGATCGCACCAGCCCCTGCGGCAGATCGCATGCCAGGCGGTGACGTCGTCGAGACAGAGCGAAGGCACGCCGCAGAAAAACGCCTCACGGGTGAGTCCGCCTGAATCGGTCAGGACGCGCTCGGCGCCCGCGGTCAGCGCGAGCGTCTCCCCGTGCGACAGGGGAGGGAGCAGGTGCAGTGCGCCGGGACCGGGAGCGATGCCCGCTTGACGCATGCGTTGCGCCGTGCGCGGGTGCAGCGGGAGCAGGACCGGCAGCGGCAGTTCGTTGAGCGTCGTCATGAGCCCGGCGAGGCGGCCGGCGTCATCGGTGTTCACCGGGCGATGCACCGTGCATAGATAGTACGGTGGTCCCGGGCATCCGTGCCTTGCGAGGAGTTCAGACGCCCGCGGCAGCTGGTCCCTGCCCTGGAGAAAAAGGTCGTACATGATGTCGCCGGTGACCGCGATGCTGCCCGTGCAGGCTTCTTCCCGGCAGTTCGCCGCGGCGTCCTGTCCGGTACAGAGCAGGAGGGAGGAGAGATGGTCGACGATCATCCGGTTCGATTCCTCTGGTACTTTGCGTGCCGCGATCCGCGATCCGTCGGCATACTGGCTGCGTTCGCCCGCTTCGACGTGACAGACCGCGATGCCGCGCCGCGCTGCCGCCATGCCTGCAGCGAGCGTGCTGTCGGTGTCGCCGAAACACAGAAGGAGGTCGGGATGAATCTGGACGATAGCCGCGTCGATCTGGTCGAGCATCGCGGTGAAGCGCGCAGTGCCTTCGAGTCCGGAATGTTCGAGCGTGCGGAAATCCGCCCCGAAATGGAATTCCTGTTTGAACTGCCCTGACAGCGCGGTGTCGTAATGCTGCCCGGTGTCGATCACGATTTCATGGAAGTGCGGGGAGAGGCGCCCTGACAGCGCGGCGTACTTGATGTACTGCGGACGGGTTCCGATGACGGTGAGCAGTGTGCGCATGCGTCGGCCTTCCACTGCCCGGCGCTAGAGGCTGAAGCGCGCGGAGGTCAGCTCCCCGTTGACGGCTGCCAGCTTGGTGTTCTTCAATCCGAGTTCCTTCACGATCTGGACCATCTCGGGAAGGCTCCCGTCGAAGTCGTATTTCTCGCGGAATTCATCCTTGGGATAAATGACCCAGATGACGCCGTCGGGATCGATGGCGGGTTTGAGCCGGCGCGCCTTCTGCTTCCATTCGGCCGCCGACGTCGGCGCGACGAATGCCAGATCGCATACACCCTGCGTGACGAACTTGTTGTCGTCGCACAGCGGTACGATCAGCTCTTTCAGATAGGCCGGATCCTTGTCGATGCGGATTTTCAGCCAGGGGATGATGCCCCATTTTTCAGCGAGTGGTTTCTGCGGCCTGCTCATGCGGGTCTCTGTTTCTTGTGATGCGTTACTGGAGTGCTTTTTTTCCGATGTCGGTGCGGTAATAGGCGCCGTCGAAACGAATACGGTTCACGGCGCTGTAGGCGAGACGGATGCTCGCGGCCAGGTCGGAGCCCTGTGCGAGGGCGGTCACGCCAAGGACGCGTCCGCCGGCGGTGACGACGCGGCCGCCTTCCGTTCGGGTACCCGCGTGGAAAACGAGCACTCCTTCTTCTTCTTCGTTAATCGCGTCGAGTCCCGCGATCGCTTTCCCGGTATCGTAGGCGTCGGGATAACCGCTGGACGCCATGACCACGCAGACAGCGTTCGCGTCGTGCAGCGGCAGGCGATTCAGCTGAAGCTTCCCGTCGGCGATGTCGCGGAGGAGCACCCCGAGGTCGTAATCGATCAGGGGCAGGACCACCTGGGTCTCCGGATCGCCGAAGCGGCAATTGAATTCCAGCACCTTCGGGCCATCTTCCGTGAGCATGAGGCCGACGAACAGTACACCCGCGTACGGAATTCCGTCAGCCCGCATCCCGTCGATGACGCGCTTGATGATATGGATTTTCACATCGGCGAGGACTTCGGTCGGAACGTGCGGCGTCGGCGCGAAGGCGCCCATGCCGCCGGTGTTCTTCCCGAGGTCGTTGTCGAGAATGCGTTTATGGTCCTGTGCGGGAGCCAGGGTGACGAAGCGGACGCTGTCGGTAAGCGCGAACACCGACGCCTCGACGCCCTCCATGAATTCTTCCACGACCAGGGTGGTGCCCGCGTCTCCGAAGGCGCTTCCTTCGAGCATGCTTTCCCCGTTGCGCATCGCCTCCTCGAAGCTCTGGGCGATGATCACGCCCTTGCCCGCCGCAAGGCCGTCTGCCTTGAGTACCACGGGGTAGCTGCTGGCGGAGAGATAGCGGCGAAGCCGGCCTTTTTCTCCGGCATGAAACACTTCGTATGCGGCGGTGGGAATGTGATGCCGCTTCATGAAGTCCTTCGCGAATGCCTTGCTGGTTTCGAGCTGTGCCGCGGCCTTCGTCGGCCCGAAAATGCGGTGTCCCGCCGCGGTGAAGGTGTCGACGATGCCGTCGGCGAGCGGCGCCTCCGGTCCGACGATGGTCAGATCGATGCTCTCCCGGCGGACGAACTGCAGGAGGCCGTCGATATCGCCCTGCTTGATGCTCACGTTCGTGCCGAGCGCCGCCGTTCCGGCGTTGCCCGGTGCGCAGTAGATGTGTTCGACTTCCTTGCTGTGCCTGAGTTTCCAGCAGATGGCGTGCTCGCGGCCGCCATTGCCGATGACAAGAATTTTCATGATGCGTCAGAAGATGTGGGAGTATGTCGTGCGTCTTCACCGGAATGCGCGGCGGCTCTGGTGCGGACCCGCGTCACGGGGGGACCGGGTTCGAGAGCTGCTGCGAACAGCGTCGCAAGCCTGCCGGTGAGCGTCCTGCGGTCGAATTGGGAAACATATTCGTACGAAGGCGTGGGCAATCTATCATTTTTGTGCAGGTCAAACAAGGTACGGATTCGTGCCTCGATATCCTTCGGATCGTCGGGGTCTGCAAAGAATGCCGCCCCGCCCTTTTCGAGAACCTGCCGCGCGGCGCCGTCGGGAACGCAGGCGAGAACCGGTTTCCGCGCGCCGAGGTATTCGTACAGCTTCCCGGTCGACATCATGTCTTCGCCTTTTCCGCGCCCGATCACGAGCAGGAGCACGTCCGCGTCGACAAGGCGGGAAACGGTTTCGCGATGGGGGAGATATCCATGCAGCGTCACCATGCTCTCGATGTCGAGCTCACGCAGCAGCGCAATATCCTGATCGCGCTTGCTGCCCACGATGTGGACGTCGAGTGCGCGCGCCAGCGCAGGCGAACTGTCCGAGATCGCGCGCAGAGCCGTGAAAAAGGCCCGCGGATTCCGGTTGTAGTAGAACGTCCCGGCATAGAGGATGCGCATCCGTCCGTCGCGCGCGCGGTTTCGCTGCATCCCTTCGAAATCGGCCTGGTCGTAGCCCTGCGAGATGATCGTCACGTCGTTGTGGGAGAGGAAGCGGTTCCCTTTCAGGATGCGCTCCTTTATGGGACGGTTGATGCTGATGATCTGATCCGCGTGGCGCAGGACGCGCTGCTCCAGCCGATGGTGCAGGGCCTTATGCAGAGGCGTCAGGTAGAAATGCAGCGGATTTTCGAGCCAGGCATCGCGGTAGTCGACGATGAGCGGGAGCCCGGTGCGGCGCTTGAGTTCGAGACCGATGAGAAAGTCGGTATACGGGGGCGCCGTCGCGTAGATGGCGTCCACCGGATGCTCGGCGATATGCGCGAGCGCCGCCTCCACGGCGTGTTTCTTCCAGCCGATTTTGTTGTCCGGGATGAACAGCACCTGGCTCAGCTTGGCGAACAGGCCAAGGGAGCGCGCCGACGGCATGCGCACCACGCCCTTGCGCCGGAAGAAATGCAGGGGATCGATGGAAGGCGTCCGCAGCACCGTCACGGGAAGTCCGTCGATCTCGCCGAGCATGGTGTCGTCTTTCGCAAAATACCCGCGGTCTTCGACTGTCAGTACGGTGGGTTCCCAGCCGAAGGAAGGGAGGTACTTGACGAATTTCAGCGTGCGCTGCACGCCGCTGAGACCGAGCGGAGGGAAATAGTAGGCGACGACCAGCACCCGGTGCGTGGAATGGTTCTCGGGAATCATTCGAGCTCCAGCAGCGTGCGCGGCAGGGATGAGAGGACGATCCCCCCGTCCGCCGTCACGAGCATGTCGTCTTCGATGCGGATGCCGAAGGCCCCCGGCAGGTACACGCCCGGTTCGATGGTGATGACTTCGCCCGGCTCGAGCGGGGCGGTATTCCGCCATGAGAGCAGCGGCGCTTCGTGCATCTCGAGTCCGATGCCGTGTCCGAGACCGTGCTCGAAATAAAGCCCGAGCCCCGCGGCGTCGATGTGCCCGCGCACGAGCGCGTCGATTTCCGCTGCGGGTACCCCTGCGCACACGGCGTCACAGCCCTGCTGCTGGGCCTCCCGGACGGTCGCGTAGGCGTCGCGAAAAGCGCGGGGCGCTCGCCCGAAATGCAGGGTCCGGGTCAGATCGCTGCCGTAGCCGTTTACCCGGCAGCCGAAATCGATGAGTACCGGAGCGCGCCGCGACAGCCTGCTCCGTGTGGGCTGGCCGTGAATGAGCGAACTGCGGCGTCCGAACAGGACAATGGGAGGGAACGCGTCGCCGTCCGCGCCGAGCCGGCGCTGGCGGTAGGTCAGCTCCGCGGCGATGTCGATTTCGGTGACTCCCGGCTGGAGCAGGGGGATGACGTCGAGAAACGCCGCCTCGCTGATGGCGATGGCCCGGCGGATGGCGGAGAGTTCATCCTCGAGTTTGACCGACCGCAGTTCCTCGACGAGGCCGCTGAGGGGCACGAGGCGGAGCGGACGCAGAAGTTTCTTCAGATTCGAGGCGATCGTCGCCGTGAGGTGATCGGACTCGATCGCGAGGGTCTCCATTTTTTCATGGAGGCGCATGTCCCGAAGGGCCGCGGAAAATGTCCGGCCGACTATCACCTCTGCGGGCATGGCTGTGACTTCGATTGCCGCCTGCTCACGGTAGCGCGGATCGGTCAGGAACAGCGCGGAGCGCTTTCGGACCAGCAGCCAGCCGTTGGAACCGGTGAAACCGGTGAGGTAGCGGACGTGCGGGAGGTGTGTGACCAGCAGCGCATCGAGGCCGTCGCTTCGCAGCAGTCGCTGAAGCGTGCGTACGGCGGCGCGTCTGCGCTCGTCGGCAGTCTGTTCGATCCGGCTAGGGCGACGAGACGTCACTTGTGTTGCGGAATTGTGGATAACTTATGAGAAACTGTGGAAAACCGTGAAGGAATACAGATAATCATCGATTCTGGCTCGAAATCGACAAATGCAAACAGGGCCACCGGGTGATGACCGTCGGCGGCCCTGTGGATAACCGCTATCTCAGGCGTTCCCCGCCTGGTAGTTGGGTGCTTCCTTCGTAATAAACACGTCGTGCGGGTGGCTTTCCTTGAGTCCTGCCGTCGTGATCTGAATGAAATCGCTTTTGATTTTCAGATCGGGAATGCTGCCGACGCCGCAATATCCCATGGCGGCGCGAAGTCCGCCGATGAGCTGGTAGACGATTTCCTCGAGCTTGCCGCGATACGGAACCATGCCCTCGATGCCTTCGGGAACCAGCTTCTTGATATCGTCTTCGACATCCTGGAAGTAGCGGTCCTTGCTTCCTTCCTTCATCGCACTGATGGATCCCATGCCGCGGTACATTTTGTAGCGGCGTCCTTCGTAAAGGACTTTCTCGCCGGGGCTTTCTTCGAGGCCGGCGAACATGCTGCCGAGCATGACCGTGTCCGCTCCGGCGGCGAGGGCTTTCGGGACGTCGCCCGTCTGCTTGATGCCGCCGTCCGCGATGATGGGGACGCCGTATTTTGCGCCCATTTCCGCGCAGTCAAGAATCGCCGTTACCTGGGGAACGCCCACGCCGGTGACCACACGGGTGGTGCAGATGCTGCCCGGCCCGATGCCGACTTTGACGGCGTCGGCGCCCGCCTTGATCAGGTCTTCGACCGCCGCGGCCGTCGCGACATTCCCGGCGATCACCTGAAGATCGGGAAACTGCTTCTTCACCTTTCGGACCATTTCGAGAACGCCGAAGGAATGTCCATGCGCGGTGTCGACGACAACGACGTCCACTGCCGCGTCGACCAGCGCTTTCACGCGGTCCATCGTGTCGCTCGCGATACCCACCGCCGCTCCCACGCGCAGTCGGCCGAAGCTGTCTTTCGCCGCGTTGGGGTGGTGCTTCTTCTTCATGATGTCCTTGAAGGTCAGCAGGCCGCGGAGCTGTCCGTTCTTGTCGACCACGGGCAGCTTCTCGATGCGATGCTCCTGGAGGATGGATTCCGCCTCTTCCAGCGTCGTGCCGAGGGGCGCGGTGACCAGCTTCTCCTTGGTCATGATATCGTAGACCAGCATGGACTGGTTGGGTTCGAAGCGCAGGTCGCGGTTGGTGAGAATGCCGATGAGCTTCTCGTCATCGTCGACGATGGGGATGCCGGAGATACTGTATTTCTCCATCACCTCGTGCGCGTCCGCGACGGTTTTGTCGGGGCGCATGGTGATGGGATTGACGATCATGCCGCTCTCGGAGCGCTTGACCTTGTCGATCTCTTCGGCCTGCTTGTGGATCGGCATGTTCTTGTGCACGATGCCGATTCCTCCTTCACGCGCGAGGGCGATGGCCATCTCCGACTCGGTGACGGTATCCATGGCGGCGCTGAGGAGGGGAATGTTGAGGTCGATTTCCCGTGTGAGACGGGTCCGGACGTCTGCTTCGCGAGGCAGAATTTTCGATTTGCGGGGCACAAGCAGGACGTCGTCAAACGTGAGTCCCATTCTGATGCGCTTCTGCGGCATGATGATATTCCGATTGTGGTTACTAGCTGTACGCGGGGATGTCGGTGATTTCGCTGCCGAGGATCAGCGTATGAATGTCATGCGTGCCCTCGTACGTACGGACCGACTCGAGATTGTTCATATGGCGCATGACCGGGTACTCGTCGAGGATTCCGTTCGCGCCGAGGATATCGCGTGCGATGCGCGCGATGCGCAGGGCGATGTCAACGTTGTTGCGTTTCGCCATGGAAACATGTGCGAAGGTCATCGTCCCGTTGTCTTTCATGCGTCCGAGATGCAGCGCGAGCAGGCGCGCCTTGGTGATCTCGGTTTCCATGTATACCAGTTTCTCCTGCACGAGCTGGAAGCCCCCGATGGGCTTGCCGAACTGCTTGCGGGTTTTTGCATAGTCGAGTGCGGTGTGGTAGCACATCTCCGCGGCGCCGATGACTCCCCACGCGATACCGTACCGCGCCTGCGTCAGGCAGCCCAGCGGTCCTTTCAGACCCCGCGCTTCCGGCAGGATGTTCTCCGCGGGAATCCGGCAGTCCTGAAACACCAGTTCCGAGGTTACCGACGCGCGCAGCGAATGCTTGCCCTTCATTTCCGGTGCGGTGAAACCGGGAGTCCCTTTCTCGACGAGGAAACCGCGGACCTCGCCGTCGAGCTTGGCCCAGACCACGGCCACGTCCGCGATGGTGCCGTTGGTGATCCACATCTTTGCGCCGTTCAGAACGTAGTGATCCCCGTCCTGCACTGCGCGCGTTTCCATGCCGCCCGGATCGGAGCCGTGGTCCGGTTCCGTCAGTCCGAAACAGCCGATTGCTTCGGCACGCGCGAGGCGCGGCAGCCAGTGGCTGCGCTGTTCCTCGGTGCCGTAGCGGAAAATCGGGTACATGACAAGGGAGCTCTGGACGCTTGCGAAACTGCGGACGCCGCTGTCGCCGCGCTCGAGTTCCTGCATCATGATACCGTACATGACGTTGTTCGCGCCCGCACAGCCGTACTTCTCCGGCAGCGTCGGACCGAATATGCCGAGCTCCGCCATCGCCGCGGGCAGGTGCATCGGGAACCGTCCCTCACGGGCGGCTTCCTCGATCACCGGCAGGACCTCGCCGCGGACAAACCCCCGCACGGCGTCCCGCACCATGAGCTCATCTTCCTGAAACAGACTGTCTATGTTGTAGAAATCGCTTCCGGTAAGCATATGCGGTCCGAATGGTGATGGGGTGGGGGTGTGCAGTTTGGAAAACCAGAGAATCAACAAAGTTACAGAGACAGGGTGCGAAATGCAACCCAGAACGGCCGCCCCGCGCGATGCACGCAGGGCGCGGAACCGCGCCGGAGCACGGTCTGCATTCCCATTTTGCACCGCTTTTTCGTATCATTCCGCTCACATATTTATTCATGGAGTCCACGATGAAACAATGCTTCTTTCTGTTGTTTGCCGGCCTTCTGTTTGCCGGTACCGCACATGCGCAGCTGACGTTTACGCGCGCGGATATGGAAGATGAGCTGGTAGATAGAGACCTCACGATTTTCTCCACGCCGGAGCTTTCCGGCGTCACGTTCGACCTCGGCGCCTCGGGCGGCGGGCAGGTGTACGATTTCTCGTCATTCAGTTTCGAACAGTCGACCTACCAATCGGTCTTCCTCTCCCCGGACATGACGCCGTACGCCGTCGACTTCCCGACCGCGACGCATGCCCAGATTCTCGGATCGGAAACGATCGCGTTCAGCTATTCGCGGTTGGACGACACGGGGTACTACGATCAGGGGTTCGCCACGGAGGTGGCAGGCGTGCCATACGTCCTGAAATATGATCCGGAGCAGCCGGCGTTCAAGTTCCCCCTCCAGCTCGGCGCGTCGTGGACCTACTCCGGCAACGAGGTGCAGCCCATGGAGGGCTTTTACCAGCAGACCGAAATGCAGATCGACGTCGTTTCAGAAGGCATACTGATCACCGCGCTGGGCAGCTGGCCGGCCCTGTGCATCCGCAACAAGTCGCAGATCACCGACCGCGTCGAAATCGCGGGCATGGTCCTCAGCGAGGACATCACCAGTTCGGTGAACTACATGTTCCTGACGAAAGACGGTGTGAGTGCGTCCCTCACCGTCGATACGCTCGATGCGGAAAGCTGGACTCCGGGTGTGGTCGACGCCAGCCTCACGTTCCATCAGCTCCCCTCCGCCGTTGGGAGCACGAGCGCACCCGACGCGTTCGGCATCACCTCGGTGTACCCGCATCCCGCGGCCGGCGGACAGACCGTCGTCGCATGGAAGGCCGATGGGGCTGCGGTTCTGACGCTGCATGACAATTGCGGACGCGAGCTTCGGCGCATCGTGCTCGACGCGGGTGCCGGAGCGCGGCAGACGCCCGTCAACATCAGCGGCCTTCCAGCCGGCATGTATTTCCTTCGTCTCGCATCCGGCGCGGCCGTTGCACAGAAGCCGCTGCTGATCCTCCGATAGTGCCGGGCAGGGAGGAGGCGCCGCCTGCGCCTTCTCCCGCACCCCGACGTGCAGGGAAGGACATCTGTGCATTGACTGCCAATTTTCGTACCTTTTTTTCGTTAACCGGATGTAATTCCGTGCATTCAATCTCCTGAGTCAACCGCGTGAATCTGAAGACGTCATTCCTTTCCGTTCTTCCCGCGATCATGGTGTTCGTACGCCTGTCCGCACCTGCGTCCGGAGAACAGGTCCCGCACACCGTCATCCTGCCGGAAAACCTCCCCGCAGCGCCGTTCGTCCTTGTTGAAAACCACGGGCAGTGGCGCGTCCCCGCTTCGGAAGGCGGCTGCCTCGCCGTCAGTACGCCGCTGAACAACGCCCGCCTGTTCGTGTTCGAGCGCGGCCTGAGCCTGGTGTATTACGGACTCCCCGAAACGCCTTTCGGCGCGACCGACGTTCATGCCGACCGCGATCGCCGTACGTCCTCCCAAAACGGCCTGGCGCAGTACCGCGTCGATCTCCGCTTCGACGGATGCAGCGCGGGTCGCACGATCCTGACGGCGCCGCGTTCCGCGCCGCAGCACTGGTATTTCCCCGGCGTTCCCGCCGGGAGGGAAGACGTGACGCTGTTCGGCGGTGTGACGTTCGAGAACCTCTATCCGGGAATCGATCTCGTGTGCCGCCTGGAAGAGCGCGGCGTCAAGTATGAATTCATCGTGCACCCGGGAGCGGATTACTCGCGTATCGCCATGCGTCTCGACGGCGCAGGGGATCCCTCGCTCGCTCCCGACGGCGGGCTCGAATTCCATCATGCCGCGGGACTGCTCCGCGACGCCGCGCCTTTCGTCTACCAGCAGACGGAGGACGAAGCCCGCATGCCGCTGGAGGCGCACTGGCGGGTGGAAGACGGCCAGCTCGGTTTCTTCGTTGCCGGACAGGATCCGTCCCTCCCGCTGATCATCGATCCCTTCCTTCAGTGGAGCACCTTCCTCGGCGGAAAGCTTTCGGACTATGCGCGGGATGTGGTCGTGGACAGGAAGGGGACGATCTATGTCACCGGATTCTCCGCCAGCGCCGATTTCCCGGTCTCCCCGGGTGCCCTGCAGGCCGCTTCGCATGGCAGCTTCGAAGTGTTCGTCAGCGCATTCTCGCGGGAGCGCAAGCAGCTCTGGTCCACCTATTTCGGCGGCAGCGCTTCTGAAGAGAATCCGCAGATCGCGATCACCGCAGACGGCCAGCTCTATGTCGCGGGATCGACATCGAGCACGGATCTGCCCGTCACACAGGACGCACTGCAGCCCCGCAACGGCGGACGCTACGACGTGTTCCTCCTGGCGCTGGACGAGAACGGCCGCCGCCGCTGGGCCACGTACTTCGGCGGCAGTTATTCCGACGAATGCGGCGATATCGCCGTGACGCCCGACGGAGCGGTGTACGTGACGGGCGGAACCTACAGCACGAATTTTCCGGTGACCCCCGACGCCATTCAGACCAGCAACAACGGGGACTACGATATTTTCCTCGCCCGGTTTTCTCCGAAGGGCATTCGCGAGTGGGCGACGTATATCGGCGGGTGGAGCATGGACTTCGCGGCGGCCATCGCGGTGGACCCAGGGGGCGACATTTATATCGCCGGACGTACGGAAAGCACCAACCTGCCCGCGATCACGCTCGATCGCCAGTCCGCCTACGGCGGAGGAAGCTTCGACGGATTCGTGATCCGTCTCGACGGGCGGCAGCGAAAGATCCGCTGGAGCACCTACTTCGGCGGGGAACAGGAAGAAAGCGTCGAGCGCATCGGGTTGGACAGCAAGGGGAACCTCATGCTCACCGGGTACACGGCGAGCACGCAGTTCCCGCTCGCGGGCAACCCCGTGCAGAAACGGATGGGAGGACTGATCGACGCCTTCGTTGCGAGCATGGATCCGAACGGCGGTCTGCGATGGAGCAGTTACCTCGGCGGCGTGGAAGTGGACAAAGCCACCGGGCTCGCCGTCGACAACGACGACAATGTGCTCGTGGCCGGTTTCACCGGCAGCCGGAATTTCCCGCTTGCCGGAAAGTCCTTTCTCGACCGGAAGGGCGGAGGCTACGACGTTTTCGTCGCGCAGTTCGCTTCCTCCGGCGGGTATCTCTGGGGCACGTTCTACGGGGGTGAGACACACGACATCAGCTACGGGCTCGGCCTGGACCCGCAGGGCAACGCGGTGGTCGTAGGCGGCACGGAAAGCAAGGGCTTCCGTACGGTGGGCAACATCTTCCAGGGGGACCTCTCCGGACTGACGGATGCGTTTCTCCTCAGAGTGATATTCAACGATCCGGTGGCCTTCGCTGGTCCGGATACGACAATCTGCCGCGACGGCAGCACGAAGCTCGGCGGAGAAGCCTCGGGCGGTACGCCCCCGTACCAGTACACGTGGAGCCCCGCCGAATCCCTTTCCAATCCGCAGGATGCCCGGCCGACCGCCTCGCCGCGTACGACGACCACATACGTGCTCGCCGTCACGGACGCGGAGGGTGCGCAGACCACCGACACTGTCGTCGTCACCGTAGCCGAGCCCCCGATCGCGGAGGCAGGTGAGGATCGCGCGGTATGTCCGGGCAGCAGCGTGGTTCTGCAGTCGAAAGTGCGCGGCGGACGCGGTCCGTACCGCTTCCTCTGGACTCCCGCAGCGGGACTCAACAATCCGGAAGCCCCGAACCCGATCGCCGCTCCCGTGCGCAGTACGCACTATGTTCTTACCGTGACGGACGCACTGGGCTGTTCTTCCCGGGATTCGCTGAACGTTCGCGTCCACCCGGGCATCGAAGTCGACGCGGGCGGCCGCATCACGGCATGCGCCAACGCGCCGACATCGCTTCTCGCGAAAGTGAACGGAGGCACCGCGCCGTATCGGTATCTCTGGACCCCTGCTGCCGGGCTTGACAATGCATCCGCCCAGAGTCCGCAGCTGACCGCACGCAGCGACGCACAGTATATCGTCACCGTGACCGACGCGAACGGCTGTTTCGCCGCGGATACGCTGCTGGTCTCCGTGAACGATCCCCCGGTGGTGGATGCGGGAGACAATATCGCTCTCTGCGCCGGCGAGTCCGCGAAGCTGAACGCGCGTGTCAGCGGCGGGAAAAAACCGTATACCTACGAGTGGTCGCCGCGTACCGGACTCAGTTCCGCCGCAGTGCTGACGCCGGATCTGCGGCCCGAGCAGAGCGCGCTGTACATTCTTACCGTCCGCGACGCAAACGGATGCTCGGTTTCCGATTCCGTCATGGTGACGCTGCATCCGCAGCCGGAGCTTCAGTTCGCCGCCGAGGTCAACGTCTGCGACGGACAGGGTGTGCGCATCGGGGCCGAAGCAGTCGGAGGGACTGCCCCGTACCGCTATCGCTGGACGCCCGCTGCCGGGCTTGACAACGCGGGCAGTGCGATGCCCACCGCGAATCCGAACCGGAATACCACCTACAGCGTCACCCTGACCGACGCCAATGGCTGTACCGTCGGCGGCAGTGTCCGTGTGACCGTGCAGCCGCGTCCCGAGCTGCGGTACAAGGATCGCCATCAGATCTGCGCCGGCGCTTCCGTCGAACTGACCGGGAGCATTCGCAGCGGTTCGCCGCCGTTCGCCTATTCCTGGACGCCGCCGCTCGGGCTGAGCAATCCCGGCATCGCCAATCCCGTGGCGAATCCGCAGATCAGCGCGACATACACCCTGCGCGTCACCGACGCCGCCGGCTGCTCCGCCGAGCAGAAGGTGGATGTCGAGGTGATCGCCCCGCCGGTGGCGGGAGCAGGGGAGGACGTCGTGCTCTGTAACGGGACGCCGGCGGTGCTCAACGGGTCGGTTTCCGGCGGACGCCCGCCTTATTCGATTCTCTGGAGTCCCGCCGCGGGTCTGAGCAGTGTGCGTGAACTCTCACCCACTGTCACGTTGTCGGCCTCGCGCGTGTATACGCTGAGCGTGACGGATGCGAACGGCTGCACAGCCACCGACGAAGTGTCGGTGCTGGTCGCTCCGTCGCCCGAAGCGCATGCCGGCGCGGACATCCGCATGTGCGCGGGGAGCAGCACACCGGTCGGGGAAACCGCCACGGGCGGAACTCCGCCGTTTCGCTACAGCTGGACGCCAACCTTCGGTCTCGACAACCCGTCGTCCATGAGCCCTGTGGCGAGTCCCAACCAGACGACAGAGTACACGGTCGTGGTCACGGATGCCCGCGGATGCACGGATTCCGACGCGGTCACGGTGTTCATCTATCCGCGTCCGATCGTTTCCGTGCCCGCCGAAATGACAATCTGCCGGGACCAGGGGCGGCGCATCGAACTGGGAATCAGCGGGGGCAGCGCGCCGTACCGCTACGACTGGATGCCGCGGGAAGGGCTGAGCGACGGCACGGCGCCGAATCCCGTGGCGAATCCCATCCAGACCACGACCTACACCGTCACCGTGACGGATGCGAACGGCTGCCGCGTGAATGCGACAATCACCGTTACCGTACAGCCGTGCAATAAGGCGGACGCCGGGGACGACGATGCCCTCTGTCTCGGCGGGGAATTGAGACTCGGTCCCGCACGCGTCGACACCGCTTACGGTGCACGCTACTCGTGGTCGCCCGAAACCGGTCTCAGTTCCGCGAAAACCGCCCAGCCGATTGCGCGACCCGTGAAGTCCACCGCGTACGTTCTTACCGTTCGCAACCGTTATGACTGTGAGACGCGCGATACGGTTAATGTCACCGTCTATCCCGTCCCGACCGTCGACGCCGGAAAGGACCAGCGCATCTGTTCCGATGGGGAGGCCGCGCTGCGTGCCGTTGCGAAAGACGGACAGCCGCCGTACGCCTATCACTGGGAGCCCTCCGAAGGACTTTCCGATGCACGATCGGCATCCACGAATGCTCGGCCGCTTCGCAGCACGCGTTACCGCCTGACGATCACGGACGCGCGGGGCTGCCGCGCGAGGGATTCGGTGCAGGTCGCGGTAGCGGAGCCCTTGCGGATCGCGATGGCGCGGAGAATAGAAGCCTGCGAAGGGCAGCCCGTCGGCATCGGCGGGAATATCAGCGGAGGGACCAAACCGTACAGGATCTTCTGGAGCCCTGCGGGCGGAATCAGCGACCGCTCCATCGCCACACCGCTGCTCACGCCGCTGGGAGACATCGCGTATACGGTGACGATCACCGACGCCGAGGGCTGTCAGATCGTCGACAGTGTCCGCGTGGACATGCTCGAAGCTCCCGCCGTGGCCATCACCGCCGAAAGCGGCACCGATATCTGTGAGGGAGGCAGCGTGCAGCTTCGTGCGCCGCAGGGTCTCTCCTCCTATGCCTGGTCGAGCGGGGAGACTTCGCCTGACATTCTCGTGCGCAAGGCGGGTGAGTATACCGTGACCGGGACAAACGCCCGTGGCTGTGCCGCCACGTCGGCACCCGTGCGGGTTCGCGTGTTTGAACGTCCGACGCCGCGTATCGCCGCACTGGGTCCGCTGACCTTCTGCGAAGGCGATTCGGTTGTCCTCGACGCAGGGAAGGGGTATGCGGCCTACCGGTGGTCGACAGGCGCAACGGAGCGGTATCTCGGCGTCCGCCAGGCCGGCACCTTTTCCGTAACGGTTACAGGGGAAGGTGGCTGCGAGGCGGAGGCGACCCCTGTCACGACCTATACGCGACCGATGCCCGTCGCGTCGGTTCAGCTGCGGCACGATACGCTCATCGCCGCCAAAGCTCCGCGTTATCAGTGGATTCGTGACGGCAAAGTGCTGCGCGGATCGACCGATCGGACGTTCGTCGCGGACCGCAGCGGCCGCTACCAGGTGCGCACCGCGAATGAAACCGGCTGTGAAACGGCCTCGGATGTCCGCGACATCCGTTTTGGATCGGCGACCGTGAGTCTGCCGCGCATGAACGCGCGCCGTGGAGATACCATCGACATTGCACTGCAGCTGATCAAACCGGCCGGACTGGACGCCGCAGGGGCTGGCAGCTGTTCAGCGGTTTTCGCGGTGAAAAAAAAAACGCTGGGCGTGATCTCGGGCGGACGGGTGCTGTCTGAAACGGAAGATGAGCAGCTCATCCGCATCGACGGCCGGTACGAGAAAGGAAGTCCGACCCTCGCCGTGCTGCGCGCCGCGGTGCTCGAAGGCCGGAACCGCGTTGCGCTCGACCTGAAATCGGTCGAGTGGGGGGAAGGATTGGTCCGCAGCAGTCTCCGTGACGGCTGGCTCCAGCTTCCCCGCTGAGATCTGACAGAGTGATCGCATGCCGGGGGGACCGGCACGCAGGTAAAAACGGATGCCGCACGTGTCCGAAAATATCCACGCTGCACGAGGTATGACGTGAAACGCAGTCTGTTCTGCATCGCACTCACCGTTTTTCTGGCAACGCCCCTGCTTGCACAGAACGACGATGACGGCGCCGCGCTCCGCGGACGCTACGGAATCTTCGGAGATTTCTCCCTCAACTACCACACAGCGGATTTCCGGCAGCTGCCAGGCGTGCCCAACTGCTGTCCCCGCTTTGAAAAGGGGGACGGGACAGGCTTTGCCCTGGGCGTGCTGTACGAGCTCCCGCTGCAGCAGAAACTCGCTCTGCTTCTGCGTCTGGGGTATGCCGATTACAGCGGGCTGCTGACGGCCGACGAAAAAGAAATGCTGTATGTCGCTCCGTCGTATTACGAGGGAACGTTCGAGCATACGGTCGACGCCGCGCTTGCCGCGATCGTCTTCGAACCGATGCTTGCATGGAGGCTGGTCGACCGGCTGTCACTGCTCGGCGGTCTGCAGACGGGCTACGTCGTGACGTCGGACTACGAACAGGTCGAGACCATCGTCGATCCGCCGGATCGCGGCGTGTTCGTCGACACACAGCAGCGCACCAGGAACGCATCGGCGGGAAACATCCCTGACGCGTCCAGTTTCACCGCGTCCCTCGTCGGCGGATTGCGCTACGAGCTTCCGCTCGACGACAGGGGCACGCTCACCGCGGCCCCGGAAGCCCTGTTCGCGTACGGCCTCACCCCGGTCGTCTCGAACCTGGACTGGCAGGTCAATACGCTGCGTCTCGGTGTCAGTCTGCTCTATCGGCCGTCGGAAGAGAAGCCTGCGCCCCCGCCCCCGCCACCCCCGCCTCCGCCTCCGCCCCCGCCGCCCGCGCCGCCGAAACTGGCAGCGGAGGTGAAAGCTTTCGGGATTACGGAAGACGGGGTCGAGCGTCCGATTGCAACCATTCGCGTCGAGGAGTTTATCTCCTCGGAAATGCGTCCCCTGCTCAACTACGTGTTCTTCGAAGAAGACCAGGCAGCGCTCCCCGACCGATACCCGCGTCTGACCTCCGCCGAGACCGGGGATTTTTCGAACACGACGCTCAAACCGCTGGACAATCTCGCGACCTACCATCACGTCCTGAACATTATCGGCAGTCGCATGCGTGAGCATCCCGAGGCCACGCTTCGCCTCGTGGGCACCAACAGCGACGAGGGAGCCGAACAGGCGGATACCGCGCTTTCCCGCAGCCGCGCCGTGTCCGTGCGTGATTATCTCGCGGGTACCTGGGGTATCGCTGCGAACCGTATGCGGATCGAAGCCAGGAATCTCCCCGAGAAGCCGTCGAACATCGGGGAAATCGACGGAATCCAGGAAAACCGGCGCGTGGAGATCTACCCGAGCATGCCCGAAATCATCGATCCCATCGTCATCGACGATACGCTCCGAACCGTCAATCCCCCTCGGGTTCGCTTCCGTCCGGCGGTTGTCAGCGACGCGGGCATAAGCCAGTGGTCGCTCGCCGTCCGCCAGGACGACCGCATGCTCAAGGCATTCGACGGAAAACAGACCGTACCGGCGACACTTGACTGGCAGGTGCAGCAGGATCGGGCGAGCATACCGCGGACGACGACGGACCTGCGTTACGCGCTCTCCCTGACCGATGCCGCGGCGCAGTCCTTCACGACGGAGGAGGGAAGGCTCCCCGTCGAGCAGCTGACCGTCCAGCGGAAGCGCCGGGAGCGGCTCGGAGACAAGGAGATCGACCGTTACAACCTGATTCTCTTTGATTTCAATTCCGAGGAACTCGGAACGCGGAACATGCGCATCGTCAACATGATCTCGCCGCGCATCAGTCCGACGTCGACGGTGACGATTACGGGGTACACCGACCGCATCGGCGAACTGCGCGTCAATCAGCCGCTGTCTGACGGACGTGCGAAATCCGCCGCGCGCGCTCTGAAGATTCCCCTGGAGAACGCGAGCGGACGCGGCGAGACGGACATGTATACGAATGACCTTCCGGAAGGACGTTTCTACTGCCGCACTGTCACCATCCTCGTGGAGACACCGGTGCAGTGACCGCCCGCCCGGATCCTCGGTTCCGCATTTTCGGATCAATACGCAGACAGGCCCCGTCGGGGCCTGTCTGCGTATTCGGTAATTGTCCTGTATCAATCAGTAGAGCAGAACGATGCTGTCATCGGGGAATGACGACATCGCGAGATGAGCCTGATCGTTTTCAACGGCGCCGATCGCGTGCATGCCGCGAGCGACGACGGCGATATACCGCGGCGGTGTGGTACCGGCCCCGTGCCAGCGCACCACGGCGTCGATGCCGTGCTCCGCGGCGCGAAAGTGTATCGTGCTGTCCTCGGATGCGAGAAGCACACCTTCGTGCGAGACGAGTTCGTAATTTTCAATGCGTCCGGCCTTCATGCGGTCAAGCGCGTAGAAGACGGACATGCTGACGATCTGCACGATGTCGAGTTCGGAGTCGTCGATGCGGAACGCCCCTTCGGGATCGGTCATCATCGGCTCTTTCCCCGGGGCGAGGAGCAGGGCGTACGGAATGTGATCGGTGTGCTCCGACATCAGCTGGAAGAAATAGGTTTCCTGGTCACGCTCGTGCAGGATGCGAAGGAGTGTATGTCCGTCATCGCTGTACAGGGTTGCGATGGGCCGGAAGTCGATCTGCGCCTCTTCGCTTTTCGCGGCCAGGGCGAAGCCCTGGTCGGCGGGGCTGGCTTCCGCGGACGGCATCAGGTACAGCACCGTTTCATTCCGGGCTGCCGGCGTGCCTGTCGTCGCCAGACGCATGATCCGCGCGGTCTCGCGTGCAATCAGGGCGTTGTCGACCTGCGCCGTTTCCCGCATCAGATCGTCAATCTCCTCGATAATATCACTGCAGTAGGAACATCTTTTCAGGTGTTCCATGATTACGAGAGCCTGCTCGGTCGGGAGCCCGCTGCGGCGAAGCGCGTAAAGCTCAAGGGTTTCGATATTTGGATGGTTCGTTATCACGATTCGTTTCTCAAACAAAGAGTACCTGCGCCGTTATCGAGTTGCAGAAAAATCTGTGCGGAAATATTTCTGACATCGCTGAATAAAAAGCTCTTTCGCGCTGCCGAGCACGTATTCGAAGCGTCCGCGCAGGGATTCACGATATTCTTCATATGTAATATCCGGAAATTCCTGTTCGTGGTATTCGAACCAGGGCGCGGCGGTACCCGAGGCCAGGTCCTGCAGCATGGACCGCACGGCGGACACCAGACGGTCTGCTTCGTCCGCTCCGATCACGCTGCGATTGAGGTACGACCGGATGACCCCGCCGGCGATTTCGTCCACAATAGGCGAAATGAGCCGATCGACATCGCTCGTGTCGAACATTTCTTCCCCTTCCGTCCTGTCCTCCCCGCTGTCGAAGGTCCAGTACAGGTGGAAGAAATCGCGTAAAATCGTCACCAGCTGACTGATCGGGAGGATTTTCCGCACCTCGGGATCTTCGTCCAGGATATCGAAAACGTGGGTGATCAGCGCATGTGTCGCGTCGTCGGGGGAAGCGCGGCGGGAGAGGCGCGCCATGATCTCGTCCGCGGTGAGTGCGGGGAGATGCAGTCGGATGTCTTCGTCGCTGGCACGCGACACCATTTCATCAAAAAATCCCTTATGACGCCGGTAGACGGGATTCTTCGCGATGGACTCGAGGACCATGCGGAGAATCTTCCGATACTGCGGGTCGAATTCCCCGAGCAGTTCGGGTATGTTCTGCTGGACGCTGAAATAAATGCAGCGCTGCAGAACCCGTTCACAGTCGCCGTTCAGCGTGGATCCCCGGAGCACATTTTCTGAACGGAGATAATCGGTCAGCCTCGCGCAGGGGATGTCCTCGTTCGGAAGGAACAGGTTCTCGACGCAGCGCGAAGCGGCGCTTTCCGCGGTGTACCCCGCGTCATTGAGGATGACCAGGTAGCGGCGGAACCGCGAGCGAAGAATACCGGCTGCGACACGTATCGATCGGTGGATCAGCCGATTGAGCTGCACCGTCGAGATCGAAGAATGGAGCAGAGAATCGAAGGTTTGTTGTAGTTCTTCGTGGCTCATTGGCCCGCAATTTACCTGGATTGGAATCTCCTGCAACATAGAGTATTTGGATTGGAAAAAAAATACGGAAATGCGCCTTCAGGTTTCTGCAGATGGCTGCACGCGGGTGTATTACCGTATGCAAGCTCACATGAATGATGAATAGGATCTGAGGCGGCGTGTCTGGTGTATCCCACCTACAAACCGTCAGCATGTCACTACAGACACCTGGCACGCTTACTCATTTTCAGGCTGAGTTCGGGAACTTGTCACGGGGTTGATGGGGGAGTGTTCGGGATCGCCATATGCGTCCATGGAGATCCCGTTTTTTTATGGTTTCGCGAAAAAAAAATCCGAAAAATATTGACCGGAAGAACATTTGGCTGGACCTCTTCGCCGGAATTGTGCATTATGCCGCATATCTGACTACATACAGGAGGGCGGTCATGGTTATCATCATATCCATACTCTTCGTTTTCGGTTGCCTGCTCCTGATTGTGCTCGCGCTCGGCATCTGCAGGGCATCGTCCCAGGCCGACGACATGCTCGGCCGTCTATTCCCGCAGCATCTGCCTGATACGCTCGATGGTGAGCGGCGCTGATCCCTCGTAGTGGTTGTTCACGTTGAGAAACACATCCACCCCGCGTGAGAGCATCGCCTGAACGAGTGCCGTGATGGCGCGCAGTTCGTCATCCCGCGGCTCGATGATGCGATCCCAGAGTTCACCGCTTCGTTCCTCCATGCCTTTCCGGTCAGGGCCGTGCAGGCGTATCACCGATACCCCGTCCGTTCGCGGTCCCTCAGCAGCCGCCGTTTCCCATACGGGCGGCATGTAATATCCCTGCAGATAGACGTGATGCGCATGATGCGCAGCGAGGACGTCGAAATAGGCGCGGTTGAGATAATTCGGGTTGCGCGTTTCGACCCCGATCAGGAGTTCTTTCGGGCAGCCGTCGAGAAACGCCGCGAGCCTGTCGAGAAACAGCGACCGGTCGGGCATTTTCTGACGGTTCAGATATTCGAACTGCAGCATCAGCGGCCCGAGCCGTTTGCGCAGCGGCTCCAGGGTTTCGAGAAAGCGGGCAAACAGCGCGTTCGAAAGGAAGTGCGGGTTCTCCGTCAGCGGATCCTTCTTCGACCGCTGATAGAAATGGGTGAGCGTTACGCTGTTGGGTACTTTGACGGTGAAGCGGAAATCTTCCGGGACGGCGTCGGCATACTCCCTGACCGTGTCAGGGCGCGGAAGACTGATTTTCTCCGGACCGTGCAGCGACCAGAACCACTGGTCGATTTCCACGGTGTCGTACTTCGCCGCGTATTCGGCGAGAAAATCGATGCCTTTGTCCGCGGAATACACGAGGTCTTTCCACGACGGATATTTCCAGCTGCAGGTGCCGATGCGTAGCGATGCCATGCGGGAGCCTTTCTCTGACGGTGTGCGTGTAGTTACGAAAAATTCCCGAACGGGGAAAGGGGGATCAGTCCGAGCTGCGCCGGACCGAAGCGGCATAAGGCGCGGATGCCGCGCAATACATTCGATTTTTTCGGGGAAATGACGTATCATTGCATATTCCGTCATATACGAATCTGGAGGAGAAATGAAGAGAGCTGTGGCAGTTATTCTGCTTGTCGTCCTTGCCGGCGGGTACGCCGTCGCACAGGAGAAAGAGAAAGCCGGGGAGACGAAGGTCATCATCAAACAGGAAATGCCCGAGAAGCAGAATTACTACTCGATCCGGGTCGGCGCGTGGTTCCCGAAGGACAAGGAGAAAGGCTTCGATTTCGAAAACAAGTTTTTCGATGAGACGCAGGGAAAAATCGACCAGTCCCAGGCGCTCGGGATCGATTTCCATTTCCGCAACCAGGCCTCGCACCCGCTGTACATGGATCTTTCGGTCGGCGGCTGGTACACCAGCTATGAGTTCTCCGCGAATGACGTGCTCGATGTGATCCAGAAAAACAGCGCATACGCGGTCATCATACCCGTGACGATCGGCGTCTCGGTCGCTCCGCTGCCGGACAATCCGCTCCAGCCCTACGCCATGGCCGGTCTCGGCGCGTATTTCGGCATCACCGGGTACGACATCAACCAGGCGTCCGATCAGAACGTCAGCGCCTCCGACACCTACGTGCGTTTCGGGTATTATCTCGGAGCGGGCCTGGATTTCATGTTCGCGGAGACGTTCGGCATCAGCGTTGGCGCGAAATACCAGTTCCTCGAATTCAAGGATCCCCTGTACACCGGACAAAAAGTGTTCACCGGCCTGCAGGCCGAGGTGGGCGTCGCGATGAAAATGTAAGTCGCGCCGCAGTGAATTCCCGCGGCCGGTTTCGCCGGCCCGGTCAGGAAGCAGTGAAACACCGGAGATGCATTCTCCGGTGTTTTTTTATTTGAGGGAACGATGCGCGCGCTGAGGTGTCAAAGAACTTTGCATTTGGTTCGCGCCATTGCGAGATTGAGCGAATAAGATCGGGAACTGCGACACAGCAATCATACGGAGGCAGGACGATGAAACGGAGGCAATTTCTCGAAACCGCAATCGCGGCGGGCGCTGGCCTGTCGGTCGCGAACAGGCTGGGGGCTTCACCGCTGCGCATGCGCGGCAATGCACTCCCGGCCGCTGATTCGCTTCAGCTCCATCCGTTCATCACCGCGCATCCCGATGCGGTGTTCATCCGCCGGACCAACGTGCCCGACAAGCTCGATACCGCCGCGAAATTCTCGGCCGGTTCCGCGCTCGCCGGGGAACTGTTCATCGCGGCGACCGGCGGCGACATCCCGTTCGCCAATGCGGTCGCGGTCAAGCCGAATCTCACCTGTACCTCCGGTACGGGGAATACGCCGGCCGGCATGGGCATCATGACCGACATCCCGTTCGTGGACGGCGTGCTGCAGGGTCTGCGGGACGGCGGCTTCCCGGGACACAACATGTTCCTGCGCGAGGGGAACTGGCTGGGGGACGGCTACTGCCCGAGCGAGTACGCGGTCACCGGGCCGATGCTCGAACAGCTCGTGCAGCGTCATGGCTGTCACGTGTTCGATTTCCCCACCGGCAGGATGCTGAAGGATATGACGCTCGAAACGCTGCAGCCGGGCACGGAGGTGATCTGGCGCGATGTCCCTGACGGCGTCATTTTCAAACGCATCGGCTATGTCGCTCCCTACAACGACGCGGATACCTTCCTCCTCAACATCGCGAAATTCAAAACCCACGGCATGGGGATGACGCTGACGGTGAAAAACCTCCAGGGAATGGCGGTGAGTCCCTACGTCAGTTTCTGTGAAGGGCTCGATTCGACGGCCCTGCGTCCGCCTTCCGTGCTGGTCGACTTTCAGCCCGATCGCGAGCAGCGCATCGACGCGCTGTACGCGGAGCACCTCGCGAAGGGGATACCGCGCTGGGATCGGCCGGGCCGCAGCTCGGGCGGGTACTGGATGGAAACCTGGGCGCAGCGCACCTGCGATTCGCACAGCGTCACCAGCGTCGGCCTGAATGTGATCGAAGGGATTTACGGCCACAACGGCGACGGTTTCAACGCCGGCCCGGGTCCCGGCGGCACCCCGCAGGATTTCATGAGCAATGTGCTCGTCTTCGGCAAGAACGCTTTTCTCGTCGATATGGTGGGGGCATGGCTCGCGGGACACGAACCCGGCAACTTCGGACTCTTCCACATCGCGCTGGAACGCGGTCTCTGTCCGACCATCATCCCGGATGAGATTCCCCTGTACGACTGGAACGCGGGGGAGCCGACGCCGATTCTCCTCTCGGAACAGGAAAGAACGCCGCTGCTCAGCCCGTATCTCCGTCGCGACTACGACGGCCAGAGCGAGGACCAGTACCACCTCGTCAACGAGCCCTTCGATTACAGCACAGTCTCGGTGTCGCCTGTGGAGGTGCGTCCCGAAAAACCGGAACTGATCGCGCTGCAGAACCCCGTCCGGGAGAGCGCGCTGTTCGAACTGCGCTTCCCGCGCGACTGCCCGGCACGTCTCGAGATATTTAACAGCGTCGGCCAGCGGGTCGATGTCGTACGCGACACGCGCTTCGCGGCGGGAAGCCACAGCGTGCGCTGGAATCCCGGTCGGCTGGGTGCCGGCATGTATATCGCGCGCCTGTCGACGGCGGGCAGCGCCGCGGCAGTGCGAATCATGCTGCTTCGATAATGGAGCATCCCGCCGGCGTGTGTCATTCACGATCCGGCATGAAGCGGTGCAGGGCATGCAATCGTGTGCGGCGCGAGGACGCGGGACGGTAAAATGGAAACGGCAATCATCAGTGATTGCCGTTTCGCGTTCAATGGCAGGTGTCCCTGCCGGAGCCCGGGATTACTTGATCAGCGTCATCGTCCGCTGCAGTACGTGCCCGTCGGCCTGGAGCCGGCAGAAGTACGTTCCGCTGGGAAGGTCGCGCGCATCGAAAATCAGGGAATGCCGTCCGCCCGTCACGACGTCGTCGGCCAGGGTCTCGACCAGGCGCCCGTAGCTGTCGAAGATGCGGACCGTGGCGCGCGCATCGGCAGGAACGGAATACACGATCGTCGTGCTCGGGTTGAAGGGATTCGGATAGTTCTGCTCAAGCGTAAGGCCTTCCGGGATCGAGCGCGTGCCGCGTGCTTTCGCCACTCCGCACTGGGAAGCGACGGAATACACGGGCGGGTCTTCCACGCACGCGCCGCTGTTGTTGGCCGGTATGAATACCTTGTACACCGCGGTCGCAGCATTGCCCGAGAGATCGGCGACGTGCAGCGTGACGCTGTAAACGCGGCCGTTTTCGGTGGCATCGCGTTCACTGCGCAGGTCGATCGACTGACAGTCCTGCGCGATGACCATATCGTCCAGCGTGTTTCCCGATCCGCCGCCGGTCTCCGGTTCGTCGCTCGTCGCCATTACGATGCGGACGTCAGCGGCGGACAGCAGATCGCAGTTGTCGGTGACGGCCGCGATCATCTGTGCAACGGTAACCGTGACGTACTTCCGATTCGGCGGCCAGATCGAGGTGGGCGCATTCAGGGAAATGATCGGTGCTTCCGCGTCGGTGACCGTGACGTCGAAACTGGTCGACGCGACGTTCCCGTGCGCATCCGTGACGGTACAGAATACAGTGGTCGTGCCCTTCGGGAAAATCGATCCGCTCGGGGGAGTGCAGGTGACTGCGCCGACGCCGGAACAGTTGTCGGTGGCGGTCGGGGTGAAATTCACGACGGCGTCGCATCGCCCCGGATCGGTCGTCGCGCGGACGTTCGGCGCCGCGATCACCGGTGCTTCCGTGTCGATGACGGTGACCATGAACGTGCACTGGGGACCTGCCTCCGTCGAGCACACGACCGGGGTGGAGCCGACCGGGAAGAAGGATCCGGAGGGCGGTGTGCTGCTCACGAGGCCGCAGCCGGCGCTTGTGACGGGAGCGAATGAGACCACCGTACCGCAGGCGCCCGTCGTGTTGTCCGCGACGATGTTCGCGGGACAGGTGATGGTGCAGGTGCCGAATTCATCGGCGCCGATGCAGGGTACGCCGCCGCGGTTGTCGCCGTCATAGTCATCGGTGATGCCTGCAACGGGGGTTCCTGCAGCGGTGACAGCGGGCGACGCACTGTGGAGATCCGTACTGCTGGCCCACATCGGGTCCGCCTCAGCCGTGTGCTGGTGAAATCCCGGAACGGCAGTCTGCATGTCGGGCAGCGTCACGTACGTCAGGCCGTCCCACTGGTACCGGTGCAGCGTCCCGCTTCCGTCCATGTGGAAAAGATTGTAGTCGCACGCGCTGTAGGCGTTCGCCCCTGACGGCGTTTCGTGCAGGGCGTATATCGCACCGCTGGTGGAACAGCTGAAAATGTTGTTGAGGAAACGCAGCTCCGTCCCCGCGCCCGCTGTCGCGGCGCGATAGCTGCGGAATCCGTACACCGTTCCCGTCGTCGAGCGCGCGACGCAGGAATTGTACAGGATGTCGGTGTTGGTGGGGTACTCGAGATTGAAACCGTAGATTGTACCGCTTCCCTCGGAAATCATCATGTTGTTGAACACGCGGGCGCGGTTGCCTGGATTCCCGGCATCGTACGCGTTGTTGAGTCTGAACGCGTAGAAGCTGGTATGCGCACGGCCGTAGTTGCCGCTGATCTCCGAGCCGTCGTTGAGGTACCAGGCGTAGACGGCGTAGCTGCCCGGTGACGCAACCGGTCTTTCAATGAGACGGTTTCCGCGCGCCGTGACCGCGGCCCCAAAATAGAGAAACAGACCGGAATAATAGAAATCGGTAATCGTATTGCGTATGAAGAGGTTGCCGCGGGAAATGGCAAAATCGCCGCTGCCGTAGCCGTTCCACCGGACGCCGTAGAAGCCGCCGGTAATCGTGTTGTTCTCCACGCGATTGTAGCTCCCGTGATTCCCGGTGCCGGAGTAGACGGTTTTAGAGCTGGCAAGAATCCCCGAGCAGTATGTGCTGCTGCCCGATGCCGGCAGTTCTATCGCGCAGTCGAGAATCGTGTTGTAATCCGCGGCATTCGTGAAAAGAACCCCGATGCCGTGCGTGGCATTCGTCGATCGGATGGTAAGGTTGCGGAAGGTTACATGATCCGCGCCGTCGAGGGTGATGACCGCCTCGTTGTTGACCGGTATGTCGTATGAAATCACGCAGCTGGCCGCATTCCCTGCGCCGCCGTCGAAAAGAACCGACCAGTACGTCGACGTTCCCGTGTACGTGAGCGCGGGAATGGTAAAGGACTCGGTGTACAGGCCCGGAGACACCGAGAAGGTGACATCACCGCTGAGCCCCTGCAGCACGAGATCCGCAGCCGCATCGGAGAAGGTCTGGTAGTTCGTCCCGCCGGTCGCGACAGCGCCGTCGATGGTGTACGATCCGTGGAGCTGCGCGGTAACGGGCTGCCCGAGGCAGAGGAAGGCCAGCAGCGCTATTGTCAGCGTGGCTATGATCCCCGCGCGGTTTTTCACAGGGTAACGAGAAAGGTGCATTCTGGCCTCCATGTAATGGGTATGCCATGGGTTCCGTGAGGAACCGGAACGGTCCTCAAGGAACACCACGTCGATCCCGTGGTCGCGGTTGCGTTCCGGGAGTGTACCCCAATCTAGTCCGCGTATCTTTCGGAAATCTGAACTGGGGATTACAATTTTGTCAGGGTGGCATGCGTTCCCCGGCCGATGCATGAGGCAGCCGCATCGCGGGAAATCGCGGCCGGATCACCGCCGTTCGTACAGCATCAGGCGTTGGATGCTGACCTCCCTTCCGTCGTGTGCGCGGAGAAAATAGACTCCCTGCGGAAGCGCGGAGAGGTCGACGGACATTCGGTCGCCGAAGGTGTTTCGCTGCAGGCGCGCGTTCCCGATGACGTCGTACACCGTGACGTTCAGCATGCGGGGCCGTTCCGCGTCCACTTCCACGAAGCGGCCATCGACGCGAATGCGGAGCCGGGAGGAGACAGGGGGCTGCTGAACGCTGTTGAGTCCGGTGTCGCCCGCGTTGATGGTCGTCCCCGAAGTCATCTGAACGGCATACGCCTTCAGCAGGATCCAGCTCTCGTCGGCAGGCAGCTGCGCCTGGAGCCAGCCATAACGCCAGCCCTGTCCGTCGAAGACGCGCAGTCCGATGAACCGGTCCCCGGTTCCCCGCCATCCCGATGCGAAGGAAAGACCGGCACTCTGTCCCCCTTCAGCGGTGCATAGCCAGGTGGTCCGGGACTCGTCGATCTGGTCTCCGCGCTCGAGGGCGGTGACGCGGTTGTCCATATCGACGAGAATCTCGTGCGGCTGGTTGTACTGGGTGTATATCGAGAGGACATACACCGGTACGGGATAGAAGAAATGCATGAAGAAAAAGTCGACGCTGCCGTCGCTGTCAAGATCGAGCTGGTATTGCCCGGGGGTGATGTTGTCGTCGGCGAGGAGCGTGTCCGGTGAAATGTCGGTATAAAGAATCTGTGCCGACACGGTGAGTGGGAACAGCATGAACAGGAATATGGCGACGATGGTTTTCATGACGATTTCCGGCCTGTTCTATGAAAAGGAGTGGAAGGTCAGACGAAAACGGTCACGGTGGATCTCGCAAGAGAGCAAGGCCGTGCGGCATCACTGCGGGTACTGCGGTGTCACAATCCTGCAGAGTACGCGGGCTGCACTCTTATGAAAGCGGATACTTCAGAATGACGTCCGGACATTATTCATTTTTCCGGTCAGGCGCAAGCGCGTGCGGGGAACACTGCTGCGTCCGGCTGTCCATGGACGCAGACACGGGCACCGGGCCGCACACGGAGTGCGGCTCAGGACTGCAGGCGGCGAAGCAGCGTATAGCTTCGCATGCTGATGCTGCCGGCGTCGGTGGTATGCTGCAGCGCGGTGATCAGCTCGTCGAGCTCTTTTTTCCCTTTCAGCTTATGCCGCAGCGCTTTCAGCACATGACGCGCTCCGTCGCGGACAGCCTCCGAGCTCATGTTCGCCATGAGGTATTCGAGCATCGGGACCGCGGCGGAAGGACCGAGTTTTATCAGTCCCTCCGCAGCCAGCCAGCGGATGTCGAAATTTTCGTCCTCGAGTGCCAGCAGAAACAGCTCCAGGGCATTGGGATCGGCGATCTGAACAAGCGTTTTGAGGCACTCCCATCGGTAGACATGCGCGGGATGCTCGATCAGTTCCGCCAGGAAATCCACCGCCGGTCGTCCCATTTCAGCGAGGGCGATGCGAGCCGACTGCCGCTTCTGCCATTGCCTGCTGCCGAGATCCCTGATGAGGGCGGGGATGCGTTCCCGCTGTTCTTCGTTCAGTTGTGCCGGACTGCTATTCGATGCCATGACGAACTCCTTAATGTGTGGATGGGTGCCTGGCGAACAGCCAGGAGCCGGAGTGTTCGAAGATGCGATACGCGACGAGTTTGATGCGGTCGTTGAGGAAGAACCACACGATCGCATACCCCCATATGATCAGGGACAGTTCCCAGCCGATCGGTGTCATGAAGAATCCGTAGACCGCCGCAAGCGTCGCGAGAATCTTCGTGAGGACCGCCGACCAGAACAGCACCGGCGAGGGTCTCGACGACCAGAACGGTCCGCGGGTCCGTGTCACGAATACCGTCAGGTGACCAGCGACCGCAAGCTTCAGGAACATGAAGGTCTGGATGACCGCCGCGTCCAGGTGCATGACGCGTTCCGCGATGAAGAAAAGTCCGAAGGAGGCGATCACGCCCGCGAGCCCGAGCACGCTGGATATCGCCATGACCATGGGCATGTCCCAGCGCTCCGGCCGCGCTCCCGGACGTACGTTGTCGTACGCGATGGCGAGAATCGGCCCGTCGTTCAGCAGGGCGAGAAATACGATCATGATCGCGGTCACGGGGTAGAAGTTGAATACCAGGATGGACAGCGTCATGAAAAGCAGGACGCGAAATGTCTCCGCGATACGGTAGATGGCATAGCTGTTCATGCGCTGGAAGATCTTCCGGCTCTCGCGGATCGCGTCGATGATGACCGAGAGCCCGGGTGTCATCAGCACGATGTCTGCCGCCGATCGTGCGGCGTCGGTCGCGCCGGATACGGCGATGCCGGCATCGGCTTTTTTCAGTGCGGGAGCGTCATTGACGCCGTCACCGGTCATAGCCACGATGTGTCCGCGCTGCTGCAGCGACTCGATGATATGGTACTTGTGCTCGGGGAACACCTGGGCGAACCCGTCGATGTGCTCGATGCGTTCCGCCAGTTCTCCCGCCTCATGCGTTTTTGCCTCCTCGAGGATGCGGGCGTCCATGATGTTTTTTTTCATCCCGAGCTGCCCGGCGATCTCCCGCGCGATCGCGATCTGATCTCCGGTGACCATCTTCACATCGATACCCATATCCGCCGCCGTGGCGATGGTGTCGCGCGAATCGTCCCGCGGTGGATCGTAGAGCGGGAGAATCCCGAGGAATCGGAACGCGCCGTCACCGTCCGCGCGCGCGACGCCGAGAGAACGGAAACCGCGGGCGGCGAAGGCATTGACAATGCTTTCGACCTGCGGGCGGATGGCATCCGCATCCGGGACGAGCGCGAGGATGACCTGCGGAGCCCCTTTGCTGACGCGGAAACGCCGGCCTTCATCGTCTTCGACCTCGGCCTCGGTGCGCTTATGCACGGGGTCGAAGGGCGTGAATTTCCTGATCGTGCAGCGTGCAAGCGCACCGCGGTCGTGGACGCCCCCGATCACGGCCATATCGATGGCATCCTGGTCCTCCTCGCGCGACGAAAGGGCGGCGGCAAGCACCGTCTCTTCCGGCGTGGCATCCCCGATACACGCGGGGTCGCCGAGGGAGAGCTCGTTTTTCGTGAGCGTACCGGTTTTATCGGAGCATAGGACATCCGTGCCCGCGAGTTCCTCGATGGAGGAAAGTCGACTGACCAGCGCATTCTTCTTTGACAGCAGCCGGGCGCCGACGGCCATCGTCACCGACATCACGGCAGGCAGCGCCACGGGAACGGCGGCGATGGTGAGGATGAGTGCAAACTGCAGCGTCGCGAGAATGGACTCGCCGCGGAACAGGGCCACGGAGAAAATGAGCACGACGAGAACGATGGCGACGATGATGAGGTAATCGCCGATCTTCAGAACGGCTTTCTGGAAATGGCTCTGCGTGTGCGCGTCCTCGACCAGTTTCGCCGTCCGGCCGAAGAACGTCCGGACGCCTGTCGCGCTCACCACCGCCTCGACTTCCCCCTTTCGCATGACCGAACCCGAGAATACTACCTCGCCGGGGGAATGCGTGACCGGCAGGGATTCTCCCGTCAGGGCCGACTGGTCGACCTCGACGTCATCGCCTTCCAGCAGTACCGCGTCTGCCGGGATGATATCCCCGAGGCGCAGTCGTATGATATCTCCCGTGACCAGCTCCCGCGCCGGGATGCTGGCCCATGTGCCGTTTCGTCGAACACGGGCGTTGAGCGCCAGCCGGGCCTTCAGCGCCGCGATGGCGTTGCCGGCCTGGAATTCCTCCCAGAATCCGACGATGCCGTTCATGAACAGGAGGACGAGAATGATGACAAAATCCGCCCAGTGACCGACGATCGCGGAAAGAACGGTCGCGATCTCGATCATCCACGGAATGGGTCCCCAGAAGTATCGCAGGAAAACAAGGATGGGGTTGTCCTTTTTCTCGGGAAGCTCGTTGTATCCGTCCCGCTCACGCCGGCGCGTGACCTCGTCGGCGGTGAGCCCTTCCGGGGTACTGTGGAGGTCGCGCAGGACTTCCTGCGGGTCGCGAATCGCGTTCCCCGCGGATGCTGATGCGGTATTCATGATTTTCTCCCGAAGTACAGTGGAGAATGTTCCCGTGCGCATCGGCGAATGTCCCCGGTGCGTGCGAACGGGAAAGGGGTATTGCGGGAAGCGGGATCGGTACGGAACTCCCGGTCCGGCTGTCCGGCTGACAGTCTTTACAGGGGGCCTGCAGCGGCGCGCGTGTGCGGCATCGCAGCCGTGTGTTTCCACGCGGGTGGGGTACTGCAGTGTGTTGCGTTGGAAGTGTCATGGAACGACTCGATATCCCGACAACAGTGTCGAGGGGATAACCGTTCCATGACCTGAAGATGAGGCAGTGCGAAAAAGCGGTACTATCCGCCGGATCGCGAACGGGAACTCTGCTGCTGAAGGTTCATCATCCGTGAAATCATGTCGCGCGCCTGGCCGATGAGGCGCTGTCCCGCGGCGTCATCACCGAGCTGATGCCCTTCCGGATGCGCGATGAACGATTCGAAATGCGAGATCGCATCCGCGGGACGAGGAGGATTGTCGGTCGCGGCGATGTACCCCAGCAGGAAATGCGGCAGGCTGAAGGTCGTGTCAATTTCCATCGCGCGCTGCAGCACCATCGCCGCCTCCGGTCTGCGATCCGTCATGATGAGCGCACGGCCCGCGCGCGATGCGATGAGGCTGCTGCTTCGAATGTAGGGCAGGGCGTTGATGAACGGCGCGGGATCGTGATACTCCCCGCCGCGTTCATACCGGTAATCCTCTCGTACCATGATGAGCAGCGGATGCCCGGGCAGCAGTTCGGACAGGCGCTGCATCTGCATGTCGAAATAGGCATCCTGTCTGTTCGCGAATCCCCGGAGCTGCGGCAGCTGCAGCAGCGCTTCCACGGCGACTTCCGCGTATTCGTTTTTCGTCCCCGCGTAGAGCGAATCGCTGCCACGACGGGACATCTCCCTGAATTTTTCGTTCAGCGCATCGAAGACGAAATCCATGTATCGCTGCTGGTCCGCGGCAGGCACGTTCATCGTGACGCTTCGCAGCAGTTTGCGGAAATCGCCCGGGTAGCCGACCATCTCCACCTTTTTCATGATCGCCCAGGCTTCGCGTTCCGTGTCGCCGTTGCGCTGATAATGCTTGCGCAGATGTTCGTAGCCGTTGAGCGCGAAATCGCCGGTGACATTCCGATCATCCAGTGCCATGATGTCTCTGAATCGGTGTTCAGACATTCCGCTGTCAATGTTCACCGCCAGCCAGGGGAGGACGGCGACGATGGCCGCGCCGGATGCGAGATACGCGAGATACGATCGGGCGGGGCTTTCCTCCTGCCGCGTCAGCAGGGTGATCGCGAGAAGCGACACTGCGACACCGAAGCCCGCGTTGACATCCCAGTCGCGCGCCATTCCGAAACAGGTGTAGCCGAAGAAAAGCAGGAAGCCGGTGAACAGGACATGTGAAAGCGCGACGACGTCCTGCGGCCGCAGGGCCGTCCCCCGGCGCCGGAGCAATACCAGCAGAAGCAGCGCGGGTCCGGCCGCAAGAAGCAGCATGTTGAGCACGTCACCGAGATGTGCCGCCGAAAGCAGCGTATAGTGCTGTACGGCGCCCTCCTCGCCGAAAGGCTGCAGCGCAAGAATCGTGCGGCTGCCCTCCGAGGAAATGCCCGAGGCGAAATAGTACACGCCGCCAAGCAGCAGCGCGGCCGCGGCGCCGGCGAGCAGCGTGCGCGTGCGGACGAGCCCGCGAAGGGGTTCGCCGCCGCGGGAGGCAAGGGCGAGCGCCAGTCCGGGCAGCGTTACGAGCGTCATGATGTGCAGCGCCGCGCTCAGAATGAACGCCGCGATCATCCACACGGGCGAGAGGCGGCCTTCCGCGCAGGCGACGCTGGCGATGAAAAATGCCGCCAGCGCAGTGAAATACAGGGTGTAGTACTCCACGTACCCGAAGAAGAACAGGAACCCGGGTGTGGCGGCAAGCAGGACGATGCGGCCGATCCGCAGGGACGTATCCTCATCCCGGCGAAGAGAAGAATAGGTGACGACGAACAGGAACACCGCACCGGCGACGATGGCAGTCAGCTGGAAGATGAACTGCGGCTGAGCGGTGATCGCCCCGGCGTGTGCGGTGTCGAAAAACAGCACGGCGCCTTTGGCGAGGATCCATGCGGTCAGCGGAGCGGAGCCCGGAGAGAACAGCACATCCTCGGAGATCGACAGTCCCCGTACCCAGCGGAAATGTTCGGCGAGGTATGATGCACCGTCCCCGAGGAAAAAAGTATCCATGCGCAGGAGCCAGAAAAGCGTTCCGCCGCCCGCGGCTGCCAGGATCGAAACCAGGAACGGCGGCATGCGCGTAAGGAAATCGGCCTTCCATCGAAACAATCCATACAGGGCGGGCGACGCGAGGAGCAGACCGAAGAATGCGATCAGAAGTTCCATCCAGGAAGGCAGGTAGCCCGGGAAAGACAGTCCCCACAGGCGCGCCTCGGGAAACCGGTCCGCCGCCAGGCGCAGCAGCGCCAGTCCTGCGAAGAGGGCACCGGCGGTCCAGCGAAAGGAGGCCGGCGGCAGTGGTGATGTTTCCATGCGCCTGTGTGACGCTGCCGGTTGTTCCTTGTTCGCCGCTTTGCCGCGCCGGGCTGCCGATTTTGCCATGAGGGAGTGCCGTCCTGTGGAATGAAAAAATCTGTCACAAAAAGAAAAGTACGCGCCTCCGCGGCAAGGAACAACCCGGCGATACCGTCCTCCCCCCGCGCCATTGCTCCCGGTCCCTACCCGGGCAATACCAGAAAACCCCCGTGATGCGGAGGGGGGAACGTTGTTGTGGACGCAGTGGGCGGCAGCAGGACGGATGTATTTATTTAGACTAATTACTTGTGATTGTTGGCAATCCGACTATCTTGGATAACAATCATGGTAAAAAAAGAAACACACCATCTGCCTGACCGGAGGGTACGGTAGCAACGTATTCAAACAAATAAGAAGGCTTCACATGAATAAATATCTGACCGTTCGCAGCCATTTGCTGCATTGTGCGCTGGCATTATTCATTATTGCCGTTGCGCAAACTGCCCACGCCCAGCCCAGTTTTGGGCAGCAGTGGCAAAAGACCGCAACACCTCTGTTCAGTATTGTTGGCATGCCCGGGAGCTGGAATGGCGCACCCGTCGCGGCGTATGATGTTATCGGACACGTCATGCACGATGGAGCGCAGTACAAATCCTACGTGGGTGGATCAGATGGTTCAGGCTTCGCCTCCGGACTCTGGACCTCTGAGACCCTCGAGTCCGGCTGGATCGCATATCCCGGCAATCCGGTGCTGTCCAGGGGTGCGGAGGGATCCTGGGACGAAGCCAGTGTCGCGAATCCGGTGGTGATCCTGGACGGGGGGACATATAAAATGTGGTACGCAGGAACCGACAACGCGGGGGTCACCAGAATCGGCTATGCGACCTCTGCTGACGGCAGGGCCTGGGAAAAATCTGAAAACAACCCCGTCCTCGATGTATCGTCCAATGGATGGGATTCCTTCCACCTGCACACGCCGTACATCGTCAAGGATGGAGAGACATATCGCATGTGGTACGCGGGACATGACGGCGGCGGGGGCACCTGGGGAATCGGTTATGCAACGTCCCCTGACGGCGTAAGCTGGACACGTGCCTCGAATGATCCCGTCATCGTGCCCGAGGAAGGCTGGGAGTTCACCGCCATCCATACGCCGGTTGTCCTCGTGGAGGACGGGAAATTTCTCATGTGGTACGGCGGACAGGAAGGGGTGTTCGGTTCGGGCGGCATCGTGCAGACCGGGTTTGCCGCCTCCGAGGACGGAACGAACTGGGTCAAGGATGAGAACAATCCCGTGCTCAAAGTCGGCGGACTGAATGCAAAAGACGAATACGTCGCACTTGCCCTGGGTGTGTTCAAGATCGATGCCGGTACATATAAAATGGTGTATGGCGCAAACTCCCCGACCTACCTTGGCAGCATGACGGCCACGCTTTCCATTCCCACCGCCGTCGAGGATCTCGGCGGGATTGCCGCGGACTTCGCCCTCGCACAGAATTATCCCAACCCTTTCAACCCGCAGACGAATATCCGTTTCACGCTGGCGAAGCCGGGGCAGGTCAGCCTGAAAGTGTTCAACCTCCTCGGTGAAGAGGTCGCGACCCTCGCGGACGAACACCGAATGCAGGGACAATACCAGGTCTCCTGGACGCCGGATGGGCTTCAGAGCGGAATGTACATCTATCGTCTGACCGCAGGGGATTTCGTTGCCGCGAGAACGATGCTGTACCTGAAATAACCCCCGGCCCCTGGTCCCTGTCGATACCATGAAAAAAGGAAGTCGCTGATTACAGCGACTTCCTTTTTTGTGGACGCAACAGGTGGCAGTTCGAACCAGTTCAGGGAGGATGTACTGCGCCTGTATGATCTGGCGGAGTACATCCGTCTGCAGGAACACAGCACCCAAAGTACTGAAAAAGCCCTGAAAAACGGGCCGAAACGGGCAACAGGGTGAACGGGGATGAAGCTACCGAGTGTGATTCTAACCGTATTTCTCATGGGGATGCGGGAGGTGAAATAGACACAAGTATCTGCCGCTGCACATTCGTCGCGGACCAGGATCGCCAGGCACTCATATCGGATTCCATTTTCGGTCGGAGCTGTATCTTATTCGATAATGAAGTGTTATTTTCATGATATCTTTCAGAGTGTCCCACGACTCATCGACGAGGTGGCGAGGTGAATTTCTACCACTCTGCGCGGCTTTTCGCTTGTATCCTCCTGTTCGCGGTTGTCGGGCAATACCAGGGAGCACTGGCCCAGAGCAGTGACGTCTCCGATAAGTTCTGGTCGATCGTCGTACCGGCAGCATCCGCGCTTGAAGTAGATATGGGTCGGGTGCTCGTTCACCGCAGCAGGGATTCAGTGGTTGTGGGCTTCCTGAGGAATATCGGTCCCGTCGCCATCCAAATCGACTCCATCGCATTCACCGGTCCCGATGCCGGTCTGTTCTCTGTTATCTCCGGGGCTCCACCCTACATAATCCCGCACGGGGAAACACGGACGGTGGTCTTCCGCTTCGCTCCGGAAAGTGTTGGCCTGAAAACAGCGATCATCAACGTCCAAACGCAGGTCGGGCCAGTGCAATGTCCAATTCGGGGTGAAGGCGTCCTGCCGCAGGCCGAGATACCTTTGAATATTGTCGATTTCGGTGACGTGTATCTCGGGACAGTGAAGGATACAACGATCTCTGCCGCCATCCACAATGCCGGAAGCATACCGCTCACGGTCACCGGTACCGGTCAGCTGGGACCGGACGTGGTGCAATTCTCGGAAGTATCCGGCGGCGGCGGGTTCACGCTGGCACCCGCGGAATCGCACACGATGACGCTGCGGTTCGCCCCGGTGCGGAGTGGACACAGCACGGGCGGTATCGGATTCTCCGTCGATGGGATGGAAGAGCAGGCGTCGCTTCTTCTTGTCGGAAATGGGATATGCATGCATGAGGAAGCCGTACTCGCACTCGATACGATCCGTGCGCGACCGGGGGATCAGGTGGATATCCCTGTCTACCTTCGTGGAACAGAGCGGATTCTCTGTGATCAGACCACGGAATTCCGGGCAGGAATTCGATTCAACGCCACATTGCTTGTCCCAACTGATCCGACCCCTGCCGGGTCGGTGGAAGACGGAGAACGGACGATTCTGCTCGATCAGCTTCCAGTGAAAGCCGATGAACAGGGCGCCATCGCGCATCTTACCTTCATCGCAACGCTCGGAAACGCAGAAGGAACACCACTGGTCGTCGAGAATCCCATCGCGGTCGGTGGGGATGTCACCGTTGCCGGTGTACCGGGGTACTTCCTTCTTACCGATCTCTGCCATGAGGGAGGGACGCGACTGTTCGACGCAGCCGGACAGATCGTGCTTCGGCAGAATCGCCCCAATCCCTTCAATGCAATAACGGTGATCGAGTATGAGGTGATAGAGGATGGTCCCACTCGCCTGTATGTTGCGGACCTCCTCGGACGCGTGGTATCAGTCCTTGTTGACGATTTCGTTCAAGCAGGAAGGTCGCATGTTGCCTTCGATGCATCGGCGCTGTCATCCGGAATCTACACATACATTCTCCAGACGCCCACGCAGCAAGTTCACAGGTTGATGGAGGTGGTGAAATGAACGGCCACCGCAGTTTCCCATCTCGCATTACCGATCCGACACTCCGGAAGCGGAATCCTGTGTTCTCCACCGTTCTTTCTCTGGTTGCCTGCGTGTTGTTCATTCCATCGACGCTTCCGGCGCAGACAATGGTCGTGCATCAGGTGGACGTATCGGATTTCCCGACCATCCGCGCGACGTTTTACGCTTTCGATACGAGCGGCCTGCCGATCCGTGGACTGACGGCGGCGGATGTGCGTGTGGTGGAAGATGCAAAGGAACGCACCGTGACCGGCTTCGTTTCGCCACCTCCGTCCGCGCCGCTGCCTGTTTCCGCGGTGTTCGCCGTGGGAACCTGTGTTATGATGGAGAACGGCGGGATGTATGCCGCCAGGACGGCGATGCGTTGGTGGGCGGATTCCATGCTGTCCACGGAATCGGAATGCGCGATCACGACCTTTGACGACACCACGTCGCATGTCCAGCAGCTGTTCACTTCGGACAGGGAGGAACTCCGTCGCGCGATCGCCGATCTTCCGGTACCGACGGCACGCGGCTACGATTATTTCAGCGCCCTCCAGCATCCGCCAGCAGGCGCGCTTGATATCGCTCCGAGCGGGAAGCACCGTAAAGTAATCGTTCTATTCTTTTCCGATCCCGGAGGCAGCAACGGTGGTAATGCGGATTACTGCGGTACACCCGTCATCGCGCAGGAGGAAGATGTGCAGATCAATGCCGTCGGCTTCGGATCGAGGATTCCCGTCACGATCTGGAGGGTGTGCGATCGCTCGGACGGATACCTTTTCGATCAGCTCGGTTCCACGGATGAAGCGATCGAGGTCTTTCGTAAGATTCTGTGGAGCGCGTCCGCGGCTGCACCATTCGAAGTGGAGTGGGTGAGCGACGGATGTGCGCAGTTGGACAGAAACGTATCGATTCAACTCCCGACATACGAAATGTCTGCGGAAAAACAATTCGAAGTCCCGGCCCTGCTGCTTCCGCAACTTCTCATGGATCCGCCGATATCGCTGCGCTTCCGCGACGTTGCGCCCGGCACTGAATCAGATCAACAACTGACGATTACTGCGCTGCGACGTTCCGTGCGCGTCAATGCGATTACGTCGAGCAATCCGCTCTTCAGTATTACAGACTATGGGGGGACTCCTCCGCCGTTCTTGCTGGATGAGAACGAGAGCCGAACGCTCACCGTGACATTCTCCCCGAAGGATGTCGCTTACAATACGTGCCGAATCGAACTGGAGACTGATGGATGTTTCGGCATGTCATGGTATGCGGACGGCGGGAATCTTCGCGAGGAGTACCATCGCGACACCCTGGAAGTCAGACGGCCGAACGGCAGGGAACAACTCGTCGTCGGGACACTGGAGGACCTGACCTGGCAGGTTACGCCAGCAGAGACGCCTGTTCGATTGGAGTACTCGACAGACGGAGGGATCCACTGGATGCTTATCGCGGAAGATGTGTCAGGAGGGGCATACACCTGGCGGGTCCCGCTGACACCAAGCGACAGCTGCCTGCTACGGGCGACGCGGCAGACCGGATCGGATTACCTCAGCGACATGGAATTCCTGCCGCCCGGGACATTCCTGATGGGCAACATCACGAATCACATCAATCACATGTTCTGGGGGACCTGGGGGTATGCATACGATAGCGAGAAACCTGTTCACGAGGTTTCCATCACCCGGCCGATGTTCATGGGCAGGACGGAAGTGACACAGGCACTGTACGAATCCGTCATGGGTGCGCTCCCGAGCCAAATTCACGAAAGGAGTCCCGACCGCCCGGTGCATACACTCGAATGGCAGGATGCCGTGCAGTTCTGCAACCAGTTGTCGGCGAGAGAAGGACTCGAGCCATGCTACAGCGGCACGGGAGAGCAGACGGTTTGCGACTTCGATGCCACTGGTTACCGGCTGCCAACGGAAGCCGAGTGGGAGTATGCATGTCGCGCAGGGACCCGGACGGATTATTACACCGGGAATCTCCCGCCGTGTCAGAGAGAAGTAATTACCCCATCACTAGATGCCGCCGCATGGTACCTGATCAACACGGGAGCGTTGACGTCGCACCCGCTCGCCCGCGAACCCCTCCCTGTCGGTCTGAAGGAACCGAATGCATTCGGGCTGTATGACATGTACGGTAATGCGTACGAGTTTTGTTGGGATAAAATTGATCAGGATTACTACCGTCGGAGTCCGAACAAGGACCCTCGCGGGACCGACGGCGACCTGTACTCACACTACTGCCGCGTCGCTAGAGGCGGGGCTTTTTGCAGCGACGCGCGCTATTGTAGATCCGCATCGAGATTCCCGGTAATTCAGAATCTCTATCTGCTCGGCGCAGTAGGCTTTCGCCTGGTGAGGAAACTGGAGTTCTGATAAGGAGCAGGCATGGTAAGGAACCCGGGATTTGCGGTTGTAGAGTGGTTCAGTGTTCTCCTTTTTCTCTTCTTTTTTCCGCAGTCTTCCCATGGCCAGGAAGGAGTCCCGCGTGATCCGGACAGTTGCGTGGTCGACAGGAGAATTACCGGAACGTGGTTGCTGCTGGAGCAATCCAACATCATGCCGTCCGGGCGGGTGCCGGCGGAAGTCTCCGGCGTGTATATCCATGCCGACGGCACGGTGGAGGGTGTGGGGGTGGATGCCGCGAGCGGAACGCTCCGCCTGGGGGGTGCGCTGAATACATTCCTGCGTGGCCGCCGTTTTCTGTGGATGGATTCCACCGGGCTGCAGTTCACGCAACTGGATTTCCGTGCGCGGGGACCGGTACCGGGTACGGGAAAATGGTGGCGGGACGGGACGCTCTTGGTTCTCGAACTGCAGAACACCTCGATGGGGAAGTGGAGTGAAAGATATCGTCGTGTTTCCCTTGGAGACTCGATCGTGGCCGCGCAACGGGTATGCGCGAATATTCTTGTCAACGGAGATACACTGCCGCTGAATGAAGTCTCTTCAGTTCCACCTGGCTCCGTCAACGTCATGCGGCTCGATACCGTGACACATATGACGATTTACATGGAAGGGAAGACCGAGGATGGACTGGATGTCGGCATCTCTGTCCGTGTGCATGATATCAAGGGTCCGGGGATGTACTCCATCGAAGTGGATCGGCAATCCTGCGGGCACATGTCCATCATGGAACGGAACACAGGACTGTATAAGACCTTCAACCAGGCAAGTGCGGGCACGGTAACCATCGAGGCATCGGATCTCGATTCGATGCGCTGCCGTGGAAGTCTCGATGTGTATTTTGATCTGAAGCACCTGCGATTTCCATTGCTTTCCCCGCTCTACCTGACCGGAAGCTTCGATTTTCCGGTCTGGATTTCCAACGAGTACGATATCAAGACCTTCCAGGTGAGCCGCCCTCCCAGCTACAAGGAAGTGGTACCCTGACCCTGTGTTGCCGTCCATCGACAAAGGCCTGTCCAACATTGTTGAACAGGCCTTGATTTCTCCTGCCGCAATTGGCCCGCGGTTCCCCTGCAGACTATGCGATTCGGGATCTTGTGGACGCAGTGGGATTTGAACCTACGACCTCTCGCGTGTGAGGCGAGCGCTCTGGACCAACTGAGCTATGCGTCCGAACAGATTACAATTATACGACGATGGGGGGAGAATATCAATATCCCGGCCGCGGGGAAGTGTTTTTCTCTCCGGCGTTTTTCCGTGGGAGAAAGGAAGTCGGTCGTGATCCGGGGAAGATCGCGGCGAAAGAGAAAATCCCGCCGTGGCGGGATTTTCTCTTTCAGGCATTTCAGGCGAGGCTCAGTCGCAGCCGCCGCCGAAGTTTGCGCGGATTTCTTCCACCTCCCAGGTGCAGATGTTCAGGATCACATCGTAGCTCCCGCGGGACATGTAAGACGAACCGTCCTTGGTTTTCACCTGGTACATCGAGGTCACGGTGAGCTGCACGGTACAACCGCCGCACACGTACTGATCGATCACCTGCTGGTTAAACACGTCGATAATCCTGTACTCGTTCCCGGTCACCGCGCCGACGCCGCGGACGTTCTGCGAGTTGGCGTGCACCTGGAACGAGACACATCCGTTTTCATCGACTTTCTCGCTGACGATCACCAGATTCAAGGTGCCTGTCGCATTGATCAGTTCCGCAACGCCTCCCCATGGCATCGGCTCACCGTTGCACGGAGTGAATGCAAAGGTGTAATCCGTCTTGACGCTTTTTCCGCCGCCCTGGGCCAGCGCTGCGGAAGAAAATCCGGCGAACAGGGCCAGAATTGCAGCAAGAGCGAGGTGTTTCTGTATCGTACGCATAGGGGTCTCCTCTGTTGGGATGTGTGTGGTATGCAAGGGCGGCGGCGTTTTTGACGCAATCACCTTCCAGTGCACGGATTATAGGTCCCGGGCGGTATGCCCGGTGATCTCATGGGTAATCATATTTAGGATGAGTTGGCTCCGGAATGTCTACGCGGCACGTGTGTGAAGGTTACGGGGACGGTAAAAAAAGTTTTCCCGCCACAGGACGGTCCTGCTGGAAGTATTCGAGGAACGATCTGCAGTGAAAACGCAGGGGAAATCCGTGCTTTTCGGGGCATCCGTCCTACAACGAATGACGTGATCATGACAATTCCATGGCATTTCGGGCCCGGGATCTGGCGAACTTTCGGGCGAACAAGGAGCGGATCATGTCGTCACTGCGCTATCATATCGTTTTCAACCCTCTCGCATCGGCGGGCGCCGCGGCGGAATCGCGTGAAGCGGTGCTGCGCATGGTCGAGACCGTCTTCGGGGCCGCCGCATCGCTCTGCGTGGTCGAGGGGCCGAACGATGCCGCGGCATCCACGCGCGATGCGCTGCGCGGGGGCGCGGAACTGGTGATCGCCATCGGCGGGGACGGGACGATGCAGCAGGTCGCCAGTGGGTTCCTCGCGGCCGGGAACGGCAGCGCATCGACCGCACGGCTCGGGATGCTGAGCATCGGAACCGGCTGCGGCTTTGCGCAGAGTCTCGGCATCTCCGGAACGATCGCGGAACAGCTGGCGCTGATACGCCGCGGGATTGCCCGCCCGGTTGACCTTGCGACACTGACCAACGGCAGGGGTGCAGCCGGACCGGTATCGGTGTGTGTCAATGAATGCCAGTTCGGGATCGGCGGAACGGTCGTGCGGCGCGTACGCGGAAGGATCAAGCGTCTCGGCGGAAGGCCGGCGTTCGGTATCGGCGCGGCCGTAGTCGCGCTGACACAGCGTCCGCATCTTTTCACGCTGCGATTCGACGGGGGACCCGAGGAAAGCCATCTGCTGCTCGGACTCGTTGTCGCGAACGGTGCATATACGGGAGGCGGCATGGAACTGGTGCCCGGCGCGGTTACTGGCGACGGCCTGCTCGACGTGCTGCTCATTCGGCATATGTCCGTGCTTCAGCGCCTGCGCACCCTGCCGCTCATCTATTCCGGAAAACATGTCCTGTCGGAAGGGTACGCGCTGCGGAGCTGTCGCGAACTGTCGGTGGCCACGGAGTCGGAGGTCGACTGCGAAGCCGACGGCGAACTCCTCCCGCCCGGCCCGCGCACGATCCGCGTTCTTCCGAAAGCAATTCATGTCATCACGTCAGAAGGAGGCGCATCATGAACGCGCTGCACAGCATACGAAAGGCGGAATTCGAATGGCGGATTTTCATTTCCCTCGGCATCGTCGCAGTGACCGTGATCGCGGCGGTGACGCTGTTTCCCGGGCACCGGACGCTGTTCGAACACATCGCAGCGGGAGCCGGGATTCCGGCTGACGGTGCCGCCGGCACAGGATACATCGCCGCAGCCGTGCTGATGCTTCTGCTGTCGCTGCTGCGCATTTCGGCAGGGAGCATGCTGACGCCGGGACGCGTCATGTCTTTCCGCATCAAAACCGATGCGCTCATGACGGAAGGTCCGTATCGCCTCTGCCGCAATCCGATCTACCTCGCGGATTTCGGTGCGATGTGCACCTTCGCACTCTTTTTCCCCCCGATCGGTCTGCTGATGCCCGCGCTGTTCCTCGTGCATTACGGACAGATCATCCGTTACGAGGAGGTTTCGCTGGCGAGTCAGTTCGGCCTCTCATACCGGGAATTCCAGTCCGGGACGCCGCGGCTGCTTCCCTCCCCGCGATCGTTCCTGCAGCTGCCGCACGCGATGTGTGAGAGCAGGGTCACGGCGACCGGAGTGCGGCACAATGCGCTGTACCTGCTCTTCATCCCGGGATTTCTCGTCGCCGCGCTTACCGATTCCTTCCTGACGGCCGTGCTCATCGGACTCCCGGGGGTCATCGACTGGGCGATCGTGCATACCGTGATCGGCCGTGAGCGAAAAGAGCGCAAGTTCGGAGGCCGTCAGGCCGAAGACTCGCCGCGGCGAGGACGGAAGGAGCGGAAGTCTGAAGACGGAGTCTTTTCATCGGTGCTGTATGCGCAGTGCTGGGAGGACCCCCGGATCGACCGCGCGGCGTTCGTGACCTGTGACCGCAAGCGCGTTTTCACCATCACCTCGGGGGGAGACAACGCGCTGGCGTTCCTTCTCGACAATCCGGTATCGGTCACCGCGCTGGATTTCAACCGGCATCAGAATGACCTGCTCGAGCTGAAGATCGCAGCCATGCGGGAACTCCACCACCCGGATCTCCTCGCATTCTGCGGGGTCATTCCGTGCAGCAGCCGGCTTGAGATGTACGACCGGATGCGCAAATGGCTGTCCCCCGAGGCCGCGGCGTTCTGGGACGACCATCGGCTCGACATCCATCGGGGCATCATCCACGCGGGACGCTTCGAAAGCTATATGCGTCTGATCCGGAGAGGGCTGTATCTCTGCGTCGGACGGCGGCACCTGCGCGCGCTGTTCACCGCCGAAACGCGGGATGCGCGCGCCGCCATCGTGCGCAGGCTCGACACCCTGCGCTGGCGCTTCGTCACGCGGGTGCTGCTCAGCCGCCGCACGATGTCCCTGCTGTTTTCGTCGGCCTTCTTCCGCTTTCTCGAAGAAGACTTTTCCTTCGGCCGATACTTCGGAGACCTTGCACACCGGGCGTTCGTCGATCTTCCTGTCGGCGAAAGCAGCTTCCTCGCATATATCCTCCTGGGGAATTACCGGCTCGAGGCGCTCCCGCTCTGGCTGCGCCCCGAACACTATGAGACCATCCGCGCTCGCCTCGGCCGCATTCGCACCGTCACGGGACGCTGCGAGGAGTACTTCGCCACGCTGGAGGACGGGAGTATCGACCGATTCAATTTCTCCAACATTTTCGAATGGATGCCGCCGGAGGCCTGCCGCGAACTCCTTGAGGAAGCCGTGCGCGTCGGCAGTGACGGCGCGGTGCTGACGTATCGAAATCTCCTCGTGCCGCGCAGCCGTCCGGAGGAATTGGCGTCCGTGATCGATTCGAATCTTGAAGTGTCCGCGCTGCTTCGTGCGCGCGACCTGTCCTTCATTTACCGCTCGTTCGTGGTCGAGTGGGTGAACAAGCAGAGGACCGTATGGCCATCAGCGTCCATATCGTATCAGACCGCCGCGATCTGACGGAATTCATCCGCCTGGCCGCGGACGTGTATCGCGACGATCCGCACTGGATCGCTCCGCTCGAACGCGAAGTGCGGCGTACGCTGGATCCTGCGCGCAATCCCTACTATCGCTCCGCGACGCTGCGCCTGTTCCTTGCGCGTCGTGACGGCCGTCCTGCCGCGCGCATCGCCATCACCGTCAGCCAGGCGCATGCCGACCGCTGGGGAGAACGGGTGGCATTCTTCGGGTTCTTCGAGGCATCCGATCCGGAAGCGGCAGCGGCGGTGTTTGCCGAGGCCGAAAGCTACTGCGCCGCAGAGGGAGTCACGGCGATCGAGGGTCCGTTCAATCCCTGCCACTATTCCGAGCTGGGGATGCTCGACGACACCTTCGACCGCCCGCCGTCGTTTTTCCAGACGTACAATCCGTCGTGGTACAACGCGCAGCTCGCGGCGCTGGGGTACGGTATGGAATCCCGGAAATACACCGCGCGCAACGACGACTGCGCCGGGAGCATCCGCGCGCGATACGGAGAACTCGCCGATCGGCGGCAGCTGGGAGAATACACGATCCGAAACTTCGATATGAAGCGGCGCGTGCGCGACCTGGAATTCATGCGAGAGATTTTCAACGATTCGTTTTCCGAGAACTGGCATTTCCTTCCGTCGACGAAAGAGGAATTCGCGTTCGGCGCTTCCATGATCGCGTACGTTACCGATCCCGAACTGATACTCCTACTGGAGTATCGCGGAATGCCGGTGGGCGTCACGATGTTCGTCTATGACATCAATCCGCTGCTGCGGCCGATGCGCGGGAAACTGCGTCTGCTGCAGCTGCTCGGCTTTCAGCGCAGAAAACGCGGAATCCGGAATCTGATTCTTTACGCCGGGGGCATCAAGAAAGAGTTTCGCGGCAGCCGCGGATACGCGCTGATGCTCAACGCCGCGCTCCGGCTCGCCTCCCGCTTCGACACGCTCGAATGCACGTGGGTGTCGGCAGACAACGACCAGGCGCGCGCCTCGGCCGATAAACTGGGACTCACCGAGGATCGTCACTACACGATATATCGCAAGCAGGTGAAGCCATGAAAGCGCATGAGACAAACGGAGATGCATGGGCGTCGTTTCCTCCTTCCGCGTGGGGACTGCGCATTCTCGCGGATGGGCGGCTCGCGATGGAGGACGTCGATCTGCACGCAGTCGCCGAACACCACGGCACGCCCCTGCATGTCCTCAACATTCCGCGTCTGCGGGCGACTGCGGCCGCCGCGCTGCAAAGCGTGGGTGAGCACTGCGGCAGCAGTGCACGCGTGCACTATGCGATGAAGGCGAACAACATGCCGGCGATCGTTGCGGCGATGCGCGAGGCCGGTCTGTCGGTTGAGGTGATGACGCACTTCGAGCTGCGGCTGGCATTGCACGCAGGATATCGCGGGGAGGAGATCATCGTCAACGGCCCATGCAAAACCGAGGCCTTTCTGCATGCCTGCTGCGAGCACGGCGTGCGCCTCCTCGTGGTGGATTCCCTTGGCGAGCTCGAACGGCTCGCGCGGATTGCGGCGACGCGGGAGTGCCGCGTGCCGCTGCTGCTGCGGATCAACCCGGATTTCACGCCCCGGCACATGAACCGCGGGACAGCGACCGCCAGCAGGACCGGGAGTCCGTTCGGTCTCGACCTGCGCGGCGGGGAAGTGCGCGAGGCGCTGCGCATCGTGCGCAAGCATCCGCAGCTTCGCTTCCTCGGGCTGCATCTGCATATCGGAACAGGCCTGCGGCACGCGGACGAACACGGTCGCGCCCTCCGCTCCCTTCGCGCGCTCGTCAGGGAGATCGCCGTCATGGGATTCGCGGTGGACGTTCTTGACGTGGGCGGGGGCTTCGGCATTCCGACTTCGCGGGAGTTCACTTCTCTGGAGATGCTGCGCGCGCAGGCTACCGGACGGCTTCCGCAGCATCATCCGGCGAAAGCGGCGCCGAACTTCGATGCGTTCGTCGCGGGCGTGCAGCAGGGGGTGAACGCGCTGTTCGGCGACGCGGCGCCGGAACTGATTTTCGAACCGGGACGGTCGCTGGTCAGCGACGCCCAGCTGCTCCTGCTTCGGGTCGAGTACGTGAAGCACAGGCCGGGCGTCGGCACGTGGCTCATCACCGACGGCGGACTCGGGACGGTGACACTGCCGACCTGGTACGAGTATCATGAGGTTTTTCCCTGCGCCCAGGTGCGCAGACCGGTCCAGGGACCGGTGACGATCACGGGACCCGGCTGTTTCGCCGCCGATGTCGTCTATCGCAACAAACGGATGCCGGCCATTCGGGAAGGCGAACTTCTCGCGGTGATGGACAGCGGCGCCTACTTCCTGGCGTTGGAGTCGGGCTTCGGACATCCGCGTCCCGCCGTGGCAGGAGTGGAGGGGGGAACGGTACGCCTGCTGCGGCGCAGGGAAACTTTCGAAGATATGACCGCACGAGATTTCACCCATTAATTCCGGAGGACGTCATGAAATTCAACATCATAGAAAACCAGGTCAACGGCGTGGTCAAGGAAGCGACGAACAAGCTCATTGAACAGTTCCTCGCGCACGGCCACCAGGTGACCGAGAACGGCGACGCCACCGTCGTGTTCAACCTCACGACCGCGGAAAACCCGCGGCTGTTCCGTCGGAAATCAAAATCCGTTTTCGTGGTGTCGCTGATGCGGCTGCCCGAAATGGACGTGCAGCAGCTGAAGGCGATATGCTATCGGACGCTCGTGCGCACGCTGTCGAACCTCGTCGTGTGCTTCGTGACGCAGGGCGACGGGAGAATGCAGGCCTACTTCACGACCCCCGAAGTCGGATTCTATACGCTTCCGTTCGATGCCGCCGCGGTGTTCGCGCGCATCATGCCCGTTGTCGGCGCCCGCTTTGCCACGGACAATCAGCTCGATCCAGACCTGCCGGAGCGTTTCCGCGGCGGTTCGCCGGTCATCGCGGACGTCCGCCGTTACGCGGCGGAACTCGACACGCTCGGGGTACTCCCCCTGCCGTTCCCGCTCGACTCCATTCTCCCCGAACGCGACCGCCAGCACCTCTACCATATCTTCGGCATCACGGGTGCGAGTTACGGAAATCTCTCGGCGCGTGAGTCCGTTCCCGGATTCGGAGACGCGACATTCTGGATGACCGGCCGCGGGGTGGACAAGCGCAGACTCGGCGACGTCGGCCGCGATATTCTGCTCGTCAAGGATTTCGACGAATCAACGGGTACCGTGCAATGCAGCGTCTTCCCCGATTCGCCCGAAACGGCGCGGGTGTCGGTGGATGCGGTCGAACATTACCTGATCTATAAGGAATTTCCCGGCGTCGGGGCCATCGTGCATGTCCACGCGTGGATCGACGGCGTCCTGAGTACGCGGCAGAACTATCCCTGCGGCACCTGGGAACTCGCCCGGGAGGTCGTCGCCCTGCTCCGGACCGCCCCGGACCCCGCGCATTGCGCGCTCGGTCTGAAGAATCACGGCCTGACGATCACCGGCAGCAGCCTCCCGGAGATATTCGATCGCATTCGCGGCCAGCTGCAGGTGAGTGTCCCGATGTTTTCCTGATACCGCAGGAGGTGTGACATGTTTCTTTATGCGTTCCGCCTGCTGCAGCGTCAGCCGCAGCGCCTGTTTCTGACGATCGCGGCGATCGCCCTGTGCGCGGTGATGATGCTGTTCCTGCTCGCCACGTACCGGGGAGTCGCGGACGGATCGGTGGATTACATTCGCAGGAACGGCTGCGACGTCTGGGTGCTGCGGCAGAACAGTACGAATCTCCTCCGCGGGACGTCGTTTCTCACCGCAGCCATCGAAAACGAGATCCGTTCCTGCGATGGGGTGCGCGATGCGCATCCGGTTCTGCTTCTGCTGCCGTCGCTGCACCGCGGTGCGCAGCGCGCGACCGTTTTCCTCGCGGGGTATGACCATACGCAGCGCCTCGGCGGTCCCCCCGCGTTATTTGCGGGACGCGGCGTGCATTCCGACAGCGATATCGTGCTCGACCGCGCGTTCGCCCGGAAAATGGAAGTGGGAATCGGGGATACGGTCTCGATCAACGGCACGAGGCTTACCGTCTGCGGTCTCAGTACCGGGACAAACGCGTTCGTGATCCAATACGGGTTCGTGACGCTCGCGCGGGCACGGAGCGTTGCGGGAATCCCTGATCTGGTTTCACTGTACCTGGTCGAAGCGGCCCCCGGAGCGATTCCGGACCGGCTCGTCCGGCGCATCGAAGAGAAAGTGCCGGGCACGGCGGGCTTCACCGACGGGACATTTCTCGAAAACAACCTGGCCGAAATGGAATCCGGATTCCTGCCGCTGCTCTTTGCCATCGCGGGCATCGGGGTCGTGGTGATGACCGTCATTCTCAGCCTGCTGCTCGGCATCACGATACTCGAGCGTCGCAGGGATTTCGCCGTGATGAAAACCCTCGGCGCACCTCGCGGCTATCTCCCCGGCAGTATCGCGGTGTACGCGCTGATGCTCGCGCTGTTCGGCATCGCGGCGGGGCTCGGCATGTTCCCGCTTCTCGTTTCGCTCGTGGAACGGATCTCCCCGGAAATCAATACCGTCACCACGCTGCCCCATGTCCTGCTCGTGGTGGCCCTGTGCATCGTCGTCGGCGAGGGCAGCGCACTGCTGTCGATGCGGCGTCTGCACAGCATTTACGCACTGGAGGTATACCAATGAGATCGCCAGAAGCCACCGTCTTCCGCATGCGGAATGCCAGCCGGAATTTCACCCACGGCGCGGGAGTGACGCACGCCGTACGCGGGGCGACACTCGATGGCGTGTCCGGCGAGGTGCTCGTTCTGCTCGGACCGAGCGGCAGCGGAAAAACCACGCTGCTCTCCATGCTCGCGGGATTGATCCGTCCGACCGCCGGCAGTGTCGAACTGTTCGGGCACGACATCTCGGGACTCCCGCCGCAGGCCCTGCAGCGGCTGCGCGCGGCACGCATGGGATTCATCTTCCAGACGTTTCACCTCTTCGACGTCCTGAAGGTGGAGGAGAACATCACCCTCGTCCAGCGCTTCAACCGCGTCGAACGTGCCCCGGCGAAGCGCCGCGCCAAGGAGCTGATGGAAATTCTCGAAATTGATCGTCTCGCCGGGAAGTATCCTTCCGAGCTCAGCCATGGAGAAAAGCAGCGCGTCGCCATCGCGCGGGCGGTGGCGAACCGTCCGGAACTCCTGCTCGCGGACGAACCGACCGCCAGTCTCGAATGGAATCAGGGGCTCGAAGTCGTGGCCCTGCTGCAGCGATGCGCGAGGGAGTTCGGCTGCTGTGTCGTCTGTGCCACCCACGACCTGCGGATGGAAGAAGTTGCGGGGCGCGTCCTGCGCATTACCGATGGCGTGCTGACCGGGACCGCGGAGGGCGCCGTCGGCGCGGGGATCGGATCCGATGCGGATGCGGAGAAGAAGCGAGCCGGAGACGGAGGGACAATAAAAAAGCCCGCCCCGCAGGACGGGACGGGCCAGTACGTTCGGATACCCGATTAGAACGGGAGATCGTCTTCCTTGTCCGACGCCGGTTCGGGAGGAGGCAGGGGCGAACCGCCGCCGTTCTGCTGGCCGCCGCCGGCTGCCTTGCTGTCGAGGAAGGTGAAATCGCTCACCACGATCTCGGTGGTGTAGCGTTTGTTGCCGTCCTTGTCGTCCCAGCTGCGCGTCTGCAGCTTTCCTTCCAGGTACACTTTCGAGCCCTTCTTCAGGTATTCACCGAAGAGTTCGGCGAGTTTTCGCCATGCGACGACGCGATGCCACTCGGTGCGGTCGACGAGATTTCCGTTCTGGTCCTTGTACGACTCGTTCGTCGCCACGTTGAACGTCACCACCGGAACGTTGCCTTCCGTGTAGCGCAATTCCGGATCGCTGCCGAGATGCCCGATCAGCATCACCTTATTCAGACCGTAAGCCATGGGGGTTCCTCCTAAAAATGTTCCCTAAAAATTTTAGTTGGTCGGGAACAGTATAATTGAATGGGTTGTCAGGATCAAGAGAAAAGGGGCGCTCCAAACCGCGTCGCGGAATTCCCCCGTGTCGCCGGCCAGCATCAGCTGCTTCCGTTCGAGACTGCGGAGGTGCTCGCCGCCGGTGGTGAAGAAATGCAGCATATCGGGAGCTACGACGAGCAGCTGTCCGGGCAGGATCGCGAGCCCCTGCGCGTCGGAAAACAGACCGCGCCCGAACTGGCGCAGATAATTCCCGAAGTAATCGAATACCGCGACGCGATCGCTTTCAAGCACGAAGAGCAGGTTGCTGCCGTCCGTTGCAAGGGCGACCGGATCCTGAAGCCGTCCGTCGCCCGAGGCGATGTCGCCGAACACCCGGTCGACACTTTTGAAGCCGCTCAGGGCGAGGACGCGATTATTCTCCCCGTCGAGAACGAACAGCTGTTCGAGGGTCGATTGCGCGACGTCGAGCGGATAGCCGAAGCCGGGGTCGATCGAACCGTCCGTCCCGCTGAGCGATGCCATGAAGTGCAGGTCGCGGTCGAAACGGCTGATGCGGTTGTTGCCCATGTCGGCGACATAGATCGCGATACCCGGCCGGGCCTCGATGCCCGTCGGCCGGTCGAACTGCTCGTTGTTCCAGCCCGGGCCGCCGACCTCCGCCAGCATCGTACCGCGGATGTCGTACTTGCGCAGGGTGGAGGTCCCCGCATCCGCAACGAAGACGTTTCCGAAGGCGTCGGCCGAGATCGCCTCGGCGGCAACGAATGCGCCGAATCGGTACGCTTCAACCAGCGGCCGCGCCGCGTCGGTCTCCGTGTCCTGCCCGAGAGCGGACGGCGAAGCGACGGCGCAGATAAGCATCAGTGCCGCGATGGAGAGACGCATGGGAGACCTACTGGGTTTCGAAAATTTCGACGACCGGACTGCCGAACTGCAGGGGCTGTTCGAGCGATGATTCCATGCGCAGCATGATGCGCAGTCTGGGGTATTTCGCCCCGTCTATGGGTTCGAGTCCGAAATCGGGGGAACGGAAGCCGACCTCGATCGAATCACCCGCCGCGAGCGTGAGTTCACGAATCCGTTTGTCATTGACGGACATCAGCGGAGTGAAGCGGCGGAGGGGCGGTCCGTCCGGTGCGGCGATGACCGTCGCCTCGGGGTCGAACAAGCGCACGTCTTTTTCCCCGTGGTTGACGATCTGCAGACGGAGCTGTGCATTGCAGCGCGGTTTCGTCCCCGGCATGCGGTTGTTCCACACCTGCGTCTCCGCGGGCGCGACGTGAAGCCAGTCGTAAATCGTGGGTGGGGCGAGAGTGGAGCAGGCGCTCGCCGCGAGGACGAGCGCCGCGCCTGCAACAATTTTACTTGGCAGTGACCATGACCGGGAGACTCTTCGCATCGGTGCGGTATCCATCTGTTGTCTGGAAGGAGAGGCTGACGATAACCTGCGGATGCTTGCTCTTGTCGAAGGCCTGGAGGCCGAGCGGCATCACCACCGGCACGTCGCGCGTTTCCTTCGGAAGCAGCCGCATCGTGGAGATCGAGCCGTACGAATCGGGAATGATCGGACGGAAGCGCAGCAGCACCTCGTTCGTCGACGCACTGATGATTTCACCCTCGAGGAAACCGACGTTCATCTGCTTCTCGGTGCGGTTGATCATGCGGACGGTGATGGTGCCGTTGACCGTGGTCTCGTTGCCCGAGCCCTTTTCCGTGGCGATGGTAATGTCGCCGTACTGGATCGCGAGAGAATCCGTGATGGCGTCGGCCGAGCAGGCAGACAGGATCAGCGCGGCCATCGGCAGCAGCGCAAACAGGGTCGCAATTCTTTTCTTCATGGACAGACTCGTTGATGTAATGATACGGGAAGATACGAAATTCGGCCTAAAATGGTCGCGCTCGCCGCGGAAAAAGCGGCGAGCGTCGACGGGGATCATAAACTTTCTGTCACGCCTCACGGCGGATACGTGCTGCGCGCCGCTGCGTCAGTTGAGACGGAATTTCACCGGGACGGACACTTTGACGTTCACGGGCTTGCCGCGCTGCTGGCCGGGGTTGAAGCGGACCTTCTTGACCGCCTCCATGGCCGCTTCGTCGCAGCCGCCGCCGATGCCGCGGATCACCTGCGTGCCGGTCACGACGCCATCCTTGTTGACATACGCGAGCACGATGACGGTGCCTTCGACACCGGCGCGGATCGCGAGGTCGGGATACACGAGATTCTTCTTGACCGCGTCGAGTCCGCCGATGATGGTGGGAGGATCTTCCACGACCTCAAAATACACTTCCTCTTCCTGCGCGACTTCCTTTTTCGGCGGCGCTTTGGGCGCTTCGACCTGTGCTTCCAGATCGATTTCCGAACTGATGTCGATGTCATCGATCACATCGGAATTCGGCGCTTCGATGGGAATCGGCGGACGGGGAGGCGGCGGGGGACGATTTTCCTGCCGCGTGTTGTCGATGTCCTGCACATTCACGATTTCCTGCGACGCTTCGATGGCGACGGCTTCCTTCTCGAGGTCAGGGAAGAATGCGAAGGCAGCCGTAACGATCAGGAGCGCGATGATCAGCGAGATTTCGAAGTACCGCCGAGTCTTCGCCCTGATGTCGGCCTGTGGGGTTTTTTCGATAGCCATCGTGTAATCCTGTGAATATCTTGAAGTAAATAATGTACGCTCTACAGGTACTCCAATATACCGCGCACGTGAAGGATTGTCAATAAAGATTTCTACCCCCGAAAGCGCCGAAGGTTCCTGGAATCGGCTTTTTTCTTGTGAATGCGCGCGCGCGACGATCGCCCGCATGCCCGTAAACGCGGGGCGAAAAAGAAACATTCTCAGCAAGTTGCTTTTTTGGAAGAAACCGCCCTATATTTGTGTTCTCGCCTGGATGGCGGAATTGGCAGACGCGCTACATTCAGGGTGTAGTGTCCGCAAGGGCGTGCAGGTTCGACTCCTGTTCCAGGCACCAGAAATCCCCGAGATGATGAATCTCGGGGATTTTTTTTCGTTATTGCAGGGAAGAGTAACCACGGATTACACAGATTACACTGATTACGCAGATGATTGAGGACAACAGCAAGGCACCGTCTCTCCCTCCATGTCTCGTCATCGGTGTGGCGGGGGGCAGCGGGTCGGGGAAGACGACGCTCTGCCGGCGCATCGTGGAGCGCTTCGGCGAAGACCGCGTTCTGCTCTTTCAGCATGACGCGTACTACCACGATCTTGCGCACATGCCGGTCCCCGATCCCGCGCGGATCAACTACGACCACCCTGCGTCCCTCGAAACGGCGCTCTGTGCGGATCACCTGGCGCAGCTCCGCCGGGGCGCTGCCATCGCGCAGCCGGTGTATGATTTTTCGACCCATCGACGGACGACGGAAACGCGGCAGATCGCACCTCATCCCGTCCTGCTCGTCGAAGGGATACTCGTCCTCGCCGAGCCCGCGCTCCGCGCGCAGATGGATCTGAAGATTTTCGTCGACGCCGACGCCGACATCTGTATCCTCCGCCGGATGGAGCGGGATATCAATGAACGCGGCCGTTCCCTCGCATCGGTACGCGACCAGTACTATCAAACCGTGCGGCCCGGCTTCGAACAATTTGTCGCTCCCAGCAAGCAGTACGCGGATATCGTCATTCCGCGCGGCGGGGAAAACGACGCAGCCGTGGACGTGGTCGCCGCCTATATAGAGCGCTCGGCTTCGCCTCGCGCGATGTAGGACATAGGACTTTGGACATATGACCTTGGACCTGGGACCCGGGAAAAGAAGTCCGCTGAATTTCACTCTGTCGACGTTTACTCTTACGTCCTACGTCCTATGTCCAGAGTCCTAAGTCCTGAGTCTTACGTCCAATGTCCTAATTCACCTGGAAGATCGCGGAACGCACACACGCATATCCCACAGACAGCCGGAAACGCTTCCCATGAAAAAAGACCTCTTCCCCTTTCACCTCACACCGGGTGGGCCGCGGCTGACCCGGGCAATGCTGGCGCAGCTGCCGACGGAACTGCGCGAGGATCCCTCCGCGTCTCTTCTGCTGATGGGCTGTCGGATGGGGGAGAACCCGCTGGGTATCGCGGAATACTTCGCCGGGCGCATCGTGGGGATCGAGGAGGACTCCGAGTCCATCTTCTACGCGAAAATGGCTGCCACGGAACTGGGGCTCGCCTCCCGTGTGTCCCTGCAGTTCATGGCGCCGGTCGCGACCAATTTCCAGCCGGAACAGTTCCGCGTCGTCATCCTCGAAGGCGTGCTGTCGAGTTACGCGCCCGGACGTATTCTCAAGGAAGCAATCCGTCTTCTCCCGGAGGGCGGGTGGCTGCTGGCGTCGGATTCCTGCTGGCTCGAGGAAGGCGTCCCGACATACGTGCGTGACGTCTGGGAAAGTCCCGATCACAAGATCCTCACACCGCCGGATGTGCGGGCGCTTGCCGAAGCGCGCGGCTGCACCGTCTATCAGCTGCAGGAGGAGTCCGCGGTCCTGGGGCCGTTCTACCGGCAGTTTCAGGAAACCGTGCGCGGCATCACGAAAAACCGTTTCGAAGGGATGAAGCACCAGAAGGCGCTGGTCAAGCATTACAAGCACGAGATCGACGTGTTTCACCGGCATGGCGGCGATCGCTACATGGGCTATTTCAGTCTCGTCGCGCGCAAGGGCGATTACGCGGCGGACACCCTCCAGGGTACTGCCGGGGCGACGGAGTAGGAATACGAACGAGAGGGATCAGACGTGCTGGACGAGCGCTTCCTTGAGGAAGCGGCCGATGGAGATGACCGAGCCGATGAAGCCGAGCACCCCGCCGGCGATGATCAGTCCGATATAGAATCCAAAACTCACGCCGATGTTCACCAGCAGGTCTTCCGACAGCGGCTGGATGAAGAACGTGAAGACGATGTCGATGAGCAGCGAGGCGATCACCCCGCCGATGATGCCGTGAAACGCGCCCTCGATCAGGAAGGGAAGGCGGATGAGCATTGAGGTCGCTCCGACGAGCTTCATGGTGCGGATGATATGCCGTTTCGCGTAGATGGTGAGACGGATGGTGTTCGCGACGAGGATGATCGCGCTGAGCGCGAGAATCATGCCGATGAAGCCGGCCGCGTAGCCGAACGCGCGCGCACGGCGATCGATCAGCTGCAGCAGCTGTTTGCGGTAGTGCACGCTTTCCACCATCTGCAGTTTCTCGACCCGCGCCGCGATGATCTGCACGCTGTCGGCGTTGTTGTACCCCTCCTGGATGGACAGGCGGTAACTCTGCGGGAGCGGGTTGTCGTCGAGAATGTCATCGAAACTCTCGCCGAAATCCTGCTTGAAAATTTTCGCCGCGTCCTCCTTGGAGATGAACGAGACCTCTTCCACCCCCGGGATATTGCTCAGTATGCGCGTCATCCCTTCCTGCTGACTCTCGCTCATTTCCGAAGACAGGAAGACTTCGAGATCCACGCGCGAACGGATCTGATCCACGAAGGTCGCGAAGTTCATCGTGATGATCACGAATACGCCGAGCAGCAACAGGGAGATGCTCACCGTGAAGACGGTGATCAGCGAGGCGGACCTGTTCCGCCTGAATCCCGCAAAACTTTCTTTCAGCGTATAGGAGACACTCATGAGGCCACAGTTTGTCAATTTTCAAGCTAGGTTTTTCACGGGGATTGTGCAAGGAGGGTGCGGCAGGTCCGTTTTTGGCTCCAGCGATTTTTAACTAGCTTGAACGGAGCGAAACTGATTTGTCCATTTACGAGGCCCCGGAGACCCATGCATCCTCATACATTCGACGAACTTCTCTCCATCATGCGCCGGCTGCGGAATGAATGTCCGTGGGACCGTGAACAGACCAACGACTCGATCAAGGGGCATACCATCGAAGAAGCCTACGAGGTCGTGGAAGCGATCGATCATCGGAACGACGACGACCTGCAGCACGAACTCGGCGATCTGCTGCTGCACGTGGTGTTCCACAGCCGCATCGCGGAGGAGGAGGGCCGATTCGACATCAACGACGTTCTTCGCGCGATCATCGAGAAGCTGGTCCGGCGCCACCCGCATATTTTCGGCGATACGAAAGTGGAGGATTCCACCGAGGTGCTGAAAAACTGGGAGCAGATAAAAATGGAAGAAGGGCGGGAGTCGGTGATCGACGGCGTGCCGCGCTCGCTGCCGGCGCTGCTGAAGGCGCACCGGATGCAGGACAAGGCCTCGAAGATCGGGTTCGACTGGGAACACCGCGAGGATGTCTGGAAGAAGGTGCAGGAGGAGCTCGAGGAACTGCGGGAGGCGGTCGAGCGCCGCAGCGGAAGCGACATGGAGGAGGAGGTCGGGGACCTGCTGTTTTCCATCGTCAACTTCACCCGCTTCATCAAGGTCAATCCCGAGGACGCCCTGCGGCGCACCATCGACAAGTTCGATCGCCGCTTCCGCCACGTGGAGCGGCGCGTACGGGAACAGGGGATGGACCCGCGCGATGCCACGCTGGAAGAAATGGACCGATACTGGGACGAGGCGAAGGCGCTGGAGCGCAAATAGCGCTCGTAGGCAGGGAAAGACCAACGGCGGAAAGCACCCGCGCGGCGTCAGTCGATCATCGGCAGGAGACGCGTGAGGATATGGGCGGTGGAACCGGAGCGCTCGGCAACGAAGCGGCCGGCAGCGGCACCCGCCTCCGCGCGGCGGCCGGAGTCGGCGAGAAGGGTGCGGAGCGTGGACTCGATTTCTTCTTCCGAACGCACGATGAATCCGCCGCCCGCAGCCGCAAGTTCCCGCGCTTCCTGGCTGTTGCCGATTTTCGGACCGTATAATACGGGGATCCCGTAGGCGGCAGGTTCCAGTGTATTGTGCACGTTGCTCTTGAATCCGCCGCCGACGAAGGCCACGCTGGCCACGGCATACAGCGGCAGGAGGATGCCGATGCTGTCCACGATCAGCACCCGCTCTCCGTTCCACGACTGCAGGTAGGAGAAACGCAGCGAGGGGATAGTGCCGTTGAGACGGTATTCGAGGAATTCCAGGTGATCGATCGTCGGTTCATGCGGCACGACCACGCAGAGCAGTTCCGGATCCTCGTCGAGCAGCCGGAAGAGCGCGGGAAGCAGCATCTCCTCGTCTTCAGGCCAGCTGCTCCCTGCGACGATGACCTTTCGTCCCTTGAGAATGCGCTCCGGTACGAGCGTGCGTTTCCGCGAAAGCGCGGCTTTCCCTGCCACGCGGTCGTAGCGCGTATCCCCCACCGCCTCGATCAGCGGATGCTGCAGACGGAGCCAGCGGAACACCGCGGCATCGCTCTCCGATACGGTGAGGATGGCGTCCATGCTGTTGAAAACGCGGCGGTGGAATCGGCGGATAAGGGGGAACAGGCGGCCCGAGTTTTCCCGGAGCGTGGCGTTGGCGAGCATGACGGGAATGCCCATGCGTCGACAGGCCCAGATATGGTTCGGCCAGACGTCATAGCGGATGAACACCGCGGCCGTCGGCTGCATCAGTTCGAGAAAGCGGCGGGCGCGGAACGGTGTGTCGAAGGGGATATACACCACGGCGTCGACGGCGCGGTACCGCAGGTTGTTTTCATAGCCCGACGGAGAGAAGAACGAGGCGATGATCACGAGGTCCGGATCACGCTCGCGAAGCGCTTCGATAATCGGTTTGGCCTGCTCGAACTCTCCCATGGACGAGGCGTGCACCCACAGGCGACGGCTGCCGGGATTGTTGCGGATGAACACGCGCAGCCTCTGCAGCGAGCTGTGGCGGCCGCGAAGCCCGCGCCGGACCTTGCGGTTGAAAAGCCAGAGCACGCGAAACGCGAGCCAGAGCGGCGGCAGGACGAACAGGTTATAGAAGAATGTCCACATGAATGCTGTGTCGAGTATCGCCGGACGGTGAGGCCGACGCCGGAGCGGCTGGCGCAGGCAGACATCAAACCCGCAAGGTAACACTTTTCATTCATTGCATCTCAGCCCCGATCCTGATATTTTTCATTTTTTATATCAATTGACAGCCACGATTTGCAGACAGCGCAACACAGTCCTTCCGCGGCACAGAGCCAGGCGAGCATGCAGGATACGCAGGCCGCCGAAATTTCGGTCGTCATCCCTTCCTATAATGAAAAGGATTCCCTGCCGGAACTCTCGGCCCGACTCGATGAAGTCCTGTCCGGGATGACGCCCCACTGGGAAGTCTGGTTCATCGATGACGGTTCCCACGACGGCTCGCTGGAACTGATGCGCAGCCTGCATGAGCGCGACGCGCGCTTCAAGGTCGTGCGCTTTCGCCGGAACTATGGAAAGTCCGCCGCACTTGCCGTAGGCTTCGAAAAAGCGCGCGGGCGGTACGTCATCACGATGGACGCCGATCTGCAGGACGATCCCGCCGAGATTCCGCTCCTCATCGCCAGGATCGAGGAAGGCTGGGACATGGTTTCCGGCTGGAAGAAGAAACGCTACGATCCGATCTCCAAAACGATTCCCTCGAAGTTCTTCAATTTCGTGACCGGCAAGATGTCGGGCATCCCCATTCACGATTTCAACTGCGGGCTCAAGGCCTATCGCCATGAAGTCGTGAAATCGGTGAACATCTATGGCGAGATGCACCGCTACATTCCCGTGCTGGCCAAAATGGCGGGCTTCACCGTCACCGAACTGGCCGTGCAGCATCATCCGCGAAAATACGGGCACACGAAATTCGGCCTGAGCCGTTTCTTCAAGGGCTTCCTCGATCTGCTGACCGTCATGTTCACTTCGCGGTACACGCAGCGGCCGCTGCACGTCTTCGGGACACTGGGCGGCGCGATGCTGATGCTGGGACTGATGATCAACACCTGGATGACGGTGGAATGGCTCATGGGGTATCCGGTGGGTGACCGGCCGATGCTTCTGCTGGGCGTCCTGCTCATGCTGCTCGGGATACAGCTCATCTCCACGGGACTCCTCGCCGAGATGATAACGAAATCCGATGCCAAAGCGGGCGACTACAGCATCAGCGAGCTGCACGAGTAACCGCCGCGGCGCGCGAGCGCCGCACGCGCGTGCTGCGGACAAACTCCGGGCCGACGCGGTGTCAACCATCAGAAAACCCCCGCTTCCGGAATCACAACAACGAGTGAAATGAACGAACCCATTGTCTACAAGTCCGACTGCCGGCATTTTCGCGGCGACATCCCCTGCGCCCCGCACAAACGCGAGGGTGTGCACTGTGTCGACTGCACGCATTATGATCCGACGGACGGCAACATTCTGATCATCAAGCTGGGCGCCATCGGGGACGTCATCCGCACCACGCCGCTGCTCGAGCGCCTCCGCGCCGAATATCCGGCGGCGCGCATCTGGTGGCTCACACTCACGCCCGACGTGCTGCCCGCCGGCGTGGACCGCAAGCTTCGATTCGACGCGGCCAGCGTCGCGGCGCTGCTCGCGATCCGCTTCGACCTGCTGATCAATCTCGACAAGGACCTCGAGGCCTGCGCACTTGCGGCGCGCATCGAGGCGGGCGTCAAGAAAGGGTTCACGCTGCACGGCGGCATCTGTGCTCCCGTCGACGCGGACGCCCGGCACAAGTTCAATACCGGCATCTTCGACGATCTCAACAAGGCGAACACGAAACACTACGTGCAGGAGATCTTCGAGGTTTGCGGATTCGAATGGAAGGGGGAGGAGTACGTGCTCGACCTCGATCGCCGTTTCGATCTTGAAACCGCGGCCGAGGAGAAAGGCGTGCGCATTTCGAAGGACCGTCCGGTGATCGGTCTCAACACCGGATGCGGGGGACGGTGGACCAGCCGCCTCTGGCCGGACGCGTACTGGATCGAACTGGCTGTATCGCTTCGGGAAGCGGGGTATCAGCCGCTGTTTCTCGGCGGCGAGCAGGAACACGAAAAGAATATTGCCTTTGCGGCGGCGTCCGACGGCCTGTACCTCGGACATTTCCCGCTCAAGGATTTCATTGCGCTGATGGATCGCTGCGACGTCATCGTATCGGCGGTGACCATGGCCATGCATCTTGCAATCGGTCTGAAAAAGCCGTTGATTCTGTTCAACAACATTTTCAACCGTCACGAATTCGAACTGTACGGACGCGGCGAAATTCTCGAACCGTCGAAACCGTGCACCTGCTTTTTCCAGGCGACCTGCCGCAACGAGGAATATCGCTGCATGGAGCATCTCGAAGTCGACCGCGTGCGCGACGCCGTCATACGCGCCGGCGAGGGCGTTCGCACCGCCGGTTCCGCCGGAGGCAGCGGCTCCTGATGAACATCGTGCTCATCGGCACGGCGTATCCGCTGCGGGGCGGTATCGCCCACTATGTCGGACTGTTATGGAAATACCTTTCGCGGCGTCATGATGTCCGCATCGTGACGTTCTCCCGCCAGTACCCGAAGCTCCTGTTCCCGGGCAAATCCCAGGAGGAGAGCGGGGATGCGGGGGTCCCGGTCGCGAGCGAGCAATGGATCGATTCGATCAACCCGCTGAACTGGATTCGCACGGGCTTCCGCGTCCGCGCGCTGCACGCCGACCTGATAGTGTTCAAGTTCTGGATGCCTTTTTTCGCTCCGTCGTACGGTGTCATCGCGGCGATCGCCCGCTGGGGCCGGTCCACGCGTACGATGTTCATCTGCGACAACGTCATTCCGCATGAGCGGCGGCCCGGAGACAAACTGCTGACGCGCTTCGCCTTCCGCTTCATCGACAGCTATGTCGTACAGTCGCGTGCTGTCGAACGGGACCTGCGCCTGTGGAAAAAGGATCCGCTGCTCGCATATCTGCCTCACCCGGTATACGAGATTTTCGGCGAGGAAAGCTCCCGGACGGAGGCGCGTGCGAAGCTGCGGGAAATGGATCCGGCGATGAAGCTCGGGGACGACGCCCGCGTGCTTCTATTTTTCGGATACGTCCGCGATTACAAGGGGCTGGACGTCATTCTCGACGCCATGCCCGCGATTCTCGCGAAAACGCGCGTCACGCTGCTGGTGGTCGGTGAATTCTACAACAACGAGGCGCAGTACCGTGACCAGGTCCGCAGACTCGGGATCGACGACGCGGTGATCTTTCATTCGGACTACGTGCCGAACGAAGAAGTCGGCGCGTATTTTTCCGCCGCCGACGTTATGACGCTGCCCTACAAGTCTGCCACCCAGAGCGGCATCATCCAGATCGCCTACAACTTCCACCGCCCGGTGATTGCGACCGATGTCGGCGGACTGGGCGAGGTTATCGTCGACGGGCGCACCGGATTCATCGTGCCCCCAGAAAAGCCTTCCGCGATCGCGGATGCGGTCATTTCTTTCTTTGAGAACGACCGGTTCGAGGATTTTCGTGCCGGCGTGATCGAGGAAAAGAAAAAGTACTCCTGGGAGTACATGGCCGATGGGATCGAGGAACTGTACCAACGAAGCAAAGCAAAGGAGCGGAGCTGACCGAGATGGTGAAGACAAGAAAAAGCAGGCAGGGAAGCGCAGGAAGAGCGGAATCGAAGACGATTCCGCCTGCATTCAATCTCGACGATTTTCTGGACAGGTACATCTGGCTCCTGCTGCCCTTGCTCGTGCTGCTGTATTACTGGTTCAGCCATGGCTCGACCGGATTTTACCAGGACGATGAAATCGGTCACTACCGCAACATCCGGCAGTTCTGGGGCGATCCCTTCTCGATCATGGGAAACCAGCCCAAACCGGGATGGAAAATCCTCCTCGTCGTTCCCGGACTGTTCGGGTTCACGGGCGTTGTGCTGGCGCACTGCATCATCTCCGCGCTGACCGTAGTCATGACTTACAAGCTCGGACGCGCAATGAAGATGAAGAACGCGTCGCTCGCTGCCATCTTCCTCGCGGCGCAGCCGCTGTATCTCCAGCTTTCGTTCCGGGCCTATTCGGAAATCACCGCGGGGCTGTTCATCGTTCTGTCCCTGTACTTCTACTACCGGGAACGGTGGATCTGGGCCGCGATCACCTCGTCGTATGTCTTTGCCATCCGACAGGAATTCGCGCTTGTGAGCATCGGACTCGGCGTGCTGTTTCTCATGCGCCGACAGTGGATCCCTTTCCTGCTGCTGGCCTGGACGCCGCTCGTCCTCGCGCTGATCGGGTGGGCGTCCACCGGGAATATCATGTGGATGCTCGACGACATGCAGCGCATCGGCCTCGGCGTCGAGGTTCCCCACAAACCGTTCTGGCACTATTTCGGAACGTACATCTATATGGTGGGTCCGGTGGTGCTCCCGCTGCTCGTTCTGGGATACTGGAAATCCTTCTACCCCTTCGACCGGATGAAGGAAACGCTCAGCGAACACGGATTCCTGTTTTTCACCTTCACGATCATGTTCGCGTGGGCGGTCGTTTCCGCGTGGGACGTGCCGAACTTCGGCGCGAACCCTGGCCACTGGCGGTATCTGCTCTCCATCGCTCCGCTGACGGCGATCTACGCAGCCAAAGGGGTGAATGCGATGCTCGAGAACCGCACGCCCGTGGTGAATTATGCCATTCTCGGCGGATTCACGATCATCAGCCTGATCTTTCTCGCGCGTGATACCAACGGACTGATCCTCATCGACGCGCCGCGCTACGATCACGTTTCCGTGATCATCGGCCTCCTCGCGGTATACGCGCTGTATGCCTCGGCGAGAATCTTCAACGGTGCGGTGGTCAGCGTGCTGCTGGTCGCCGTGCTCGTCGGCTTCACTGTCTATGCCGAGCAGCCGCGGAAGCTCGATACGGAGGCAAGCACGGTGAAGCAGGCAGCGGAATGGTACCTTGAGCAGCCGGAGGAATTCCGTTCGCGTCCGCTCTACGGGAACCACGTTCTCTTCCGCTATTTCGCGGATATCGACATCAACGATGCGAACCGGGATCGCGGCCTGCGGATCGAGGAACTCGAGAAGGCGCCGACCGGATCGATCATGGTCTGGGACAGCCATTACGGCAACAGCCAGTTCGGCGGTGATGTCCCGATGGAGTACTTCCAGCAGAATCCGCATTTCAAGCTGCTGGAGCAGATCATTGCTCCCGATCAGACCTTCGGCGTTCTGATTTTCGAGAAAACAGCCGAAGCGGGCGGTGTCAACGGAACGGGATCGCCGACGGCGGAAGGAAGTACCGCCAGTCAATGATTCCAATATCTTACGGCATTCATTTCATTGATTTTCTCAAGATACATTCGTAGGTTTCCTGCTGATTCAGATTCGGTGAACGACGCCGGATGATCACATCGCCGCCGGCCGGAACGGCTCGCGGCGAGTCCTCCATCCACCCGACCCGAGGTTGTATGTTTTCGATCGACGTGTTCCGCTCGCGGGGAATCTCATCCGTTTTGCTCGCTGGTCTCATCGCTGCGTTCGCCGCCGCCTGTTCCTCCCAGGGGGAATTGACGAAGGAAGAACGCGCCGACGACAGCCTGTCGACCGCTGCGCTTCTCGACACGCTTGCTCCCGATCCCTCCGCTCCGTTCCTGCCGCGCCCCGAGCTTACGCTCGACGGTGCGCCGCCGCCGCTGGACGTGAGCGCCATCGATAAGGAACCCCTGCTCGACCGCGCGCGCATGCACATCGTGCTTGCGGCGAAGGCGCTGGAGAACGGCGACACGCTGACCTCCATCGATCAGTGTACACAGGCCAGTGAAAAACTGGACCGCGCCAGTTATCTCCCCGAGATCGACGAGGACGCGACGTACACCGAACTTTCGGCGCGCCTGCGTGCCCTGTACCGCGCCTGCGCGACGACCATCGAGCAGTCGGAAATCGACGTGCCGATGTCCGCCCTGGCATCGCTCGCCGACGACGCGGCGGAAGCCGATACGATCGACCTCTCGCAGATCGCTTTCAAGGAGCCCCCTGCGACCACGATCCCGCTCCCGCTGAACACGGAGGTAGAAAAGAACATCATCTATTTCACCACCAAGATGCGCAAGCATTTCGTGAAGTGGATCGAACGCTCCGGCAGGTATTTCCCCGTTATGCGCCCGATTCTGAAAGAAGAGGGAATGCCCGACGAAATCATTTTCCTCTCGATGATCGAAAGCGGCGTCAATCCCGTCGCGCGGTCGTGGGCGGCCTGCGTCGGGCTGTGGCAGTTTCTGAAATCGACGGGTGAAATGTACGGGCTGAAAGGGGATTGGCACACCGATGACCGCTGCGATCCCGAGAAAGCGACCCGCGCGGCCGCGCGGCATCTGCGCGATCTCTACAATCGGTTCAACGACTGGCATCTCGCGCTTGCCGCGTACAATGCCGGCGCGGGACGGATTTCGCGCGCCATCAAGAAATCGGGCAAAACGAACCCGTCGTACTGGGAAGTGCGCCCCTACCTGCCGCGTGAGACCCAGAACTATGTCCCGCGGTTCATCGCGGCGGCGATCGTGGCGCTCGATCCCAAAGAGTACGATTTCGCCTCGATCGAGATGGAGCGTCCGCTCGAGTTTGATGTCGTCAGCACCGACAAACCCTATCAGATAAAGGACCTCGCACTTGTGGTCGGAAGCAGCGAGGAAGAGATGCAGCTGCTCAATCCGACCCTGCTGCAGCCGCTGACACCGCCGCGGCCGTTCGATCTGCGTATTCCGAAGGGACGCTCCGCAACCTTCGCCGCCAACATCGGCAAGGTGGAGGTGCGCAGCACCACGGAAACCGTGATCGTCGATTACAAGGTCAAGCGCGGCGACAACCTGTACAAGATCGCGAAGAAGTACAACGTCTCGGTCGGGCAGATCGTCAAGACCAACGAACTGAACAGCGCGCGGCATCTGCGCATCGGGGAGATACTCCGGATCCCGAAAAAGCAGGTCACGACGACCTCGTCGATCAAGGTCGCCATGGACAACATCGCCAACCCCGACAGTGAAGCCGATCCGACAGCGCGCACCAACGGACGGCAGAAGCTGACGATCAAGGTGGAAAACGGCATGACCCTCGGCGGACTCGCCAGGAATTTCGGCGTGACGGTCGCGGACCTGATGACATGGAACGGCATGGCTTCCGATGATCGCCTCATCGCGGGAAAGACGATGGACGTGTGGGTGAAAAAGGATCAGCCCGTGGAGGATGAAGCACCGCTGCTGGCCGAACTTCACCCGGCAGAGAGCACCGCGGCCCCCGGCGGCAGCGCCACGAGCAGTGCGGCCGGGTACGCGTCGCAGGCCAGTGTGCACGGTCCCGCCACCGGAATCGAAGCGGGCGCCGGCGCATCGACGTTTGAGCATACCGTGCAGCGGGGAGAGACTCTGGCGAGCATCGCGGACGCGTTCAACGTGACGATACAGAACCTCATGGAGTGGAACGGACTCAAGAGTACGCGCATCGCCAGCGGCAGCACGCTCAAGGTGCAGTCCGACGCCGCGGGAACAAGTCCGGAAACGGCAGCGCAGGAGAAACCCGGCAGCGGCAAGCGCAAAGCCGACGCTGCAGCTCCGCAGGCGGAGAAGAATGCGGCAAAGCCCGCGGTCGTGAAAGCGGCACCGGCACAGCGCACTGCTGTCCAGGAAGATTCGGTCTACACCGTGGGCAAGGGCGAGACCCTTTACCGCATTGCGGTGATGCACGCCGTGTCGGTCGACGACCTCATGCAGTGGAATGCGATGCCGAATCCGAATATCCAGGTCGGACAGAAGCTGATCGTGCGCCGGGCTGCTCCGGCGGTCGCGAAGGAAAACAGCACGGATGTCGCCCCTGCCGCGAAGGCCGCTCCCGTGCCCGGGAAAACGGCGGCAGCAGAAACGAAAGCCGTGCCAGCAGAAAAGAAGGCTGCTCCGGCTGAGAAGAAAGCGGCTCCGGCCAAGGCAGCGCCGGCCAAACCCGTTCCCGGATCGGACGCGTCGACGCCTGCTGACACGAAGACTGCAGCGGAAGAGACGAAGGCCGCCCCGGCAGCCACGCAGCCGGATCCGGTGGTTAAGGACGATCCGGCCAGCGGGCTGGCAGCCGTCGACGGCGTATACACAGTGCAGCCCGGCGACAATCTTTACCGCATCGCCCGTGCAGCCGGTCTGTCCGTCGATCAGCTCAAGAAGATCAACGGGTTGAAGTCGAGCAGCCTCAGCGTCGGGCAGAAACTGAAGGTGGTCGGTCCGGATTCGGAATCGCAGCCCGGATCGCATGCAGAGACGCCGGTCGCGAAGAATCCTGCCAGCGGCACCGCTGCGAAAAGCGTCTCGCTGAAGGCCGACAGTGCCGCCGCGGAAGCGCCCGCACGGACGCCCGCCGGGGAACTGCGTCAGGACGCCGCCGTACGTACGAGCGTGAAAGTCCAGGGACGGACAGTCGCGAAACCCGCCGGCGCGGACAAAGGCGCCCAGGCAGCACCGGCGACCCCTGAAAACGGGGTACGTCATGAGCATGTGGTCGTCAAAGGGGAGACACTCAACAGCATTTCCCGTTCGCTCGGCATTCCGGTGTCGCGCCTCGTCGAGTGGAATGACCTGGGTGAGTTCCTCAAAATCGGCCAGAAAATCGTCTACTACACCACGCAATAGCGTCTTTCTTTTCGCAGGGTCCGTGAACCGGACCGAATACCGGTGTGCATGAACACCTTTGAACGGCATCGACAGTATCTGCTGCGCCGGCAGCGGAGGCGCCGCCTGCTCCGTCACGCGCTTATGGCAACGGGGTCGGTGGCCGCGTTCTTTACCGCCTGGGCAATCCTGTCCCATGTCGGTCCCGAACGGTACGCACCCCCGGATCCCGCGGAAGTCGGACGGCGCGCCGCCCGCGAGGTCGTTCGGTCCGCCGCCGTCTCCATCAATACGGTGCATGCGGAACTCCAGCCCGGGTTCAGGGAGGAAGCAAAGGAAGCGGTCATGCGACTGTTCGACAGCAGTGCCATGCCTCCGATGCTGCAGGGAGAGGAAGTCTCGGGGGGCTCATCGGCTTCCCTCGCCGTGCGTGGCGATTCCGCGCCGTCGGCCCGTAGTGATTCCGTTGGGACCGGCCGCGAGACGATCGCGCCGGCCGCGCCGCCCGCCGCGCTGCCGCCGCCCCTTCCCGAGTACGCGGATGATGTCCTTCGTGGACTGCCGCGTCCCTCGACACGCACGCTCGACATTCTGCTCATCGGTCTCGACAGCCGTCTCGGGAGGGAACGCGGTCGGGCGGACGCACTGCATCTCCTGACAGTCGATTTTGACGCTCCGCTCGTTCGCATCACGAGCATTCCGCGCGGAACGTATTCCGATCTCGGATACAAGAACGAAGCCTCGAATATCATTTCGAACGTGCGCGCGGCGCGGGGACGTGCCGAATTGCAGCGGCGCGTCGCCCGAATGTGCCAGCGCGACAGCGTTCCGTACTTCGTGGAGATCGGGTTTTCCGATGCCTTCGGGGCCCTGGAACTCCTCGGATTCGAGAACCCGGGCGCGGAACTCCAGGCGCTGCGCCAGCGGAAAGGGTACCAGTTCGGAGATCATGACCGCTGCTACAATCAGGGACTGTTCATCCGCAGTGCCATCCTGCGCATTCTCCCCATGCTCGAAGGAGCGACAGGGGATTTGATCCTCCGGGCCGGCCTGGACCTCGTCCGCACGAATCTCACCGCGGTGCAGTGCCGCGGGATCGTCTACCTCCTCAACGACGCGGGTGTGGCCCGTGCCCCGTCCATGATCGCCGTGACGCTGCGAAGCCGATTCCGCAGCCGGATCGAGCGCGAAGCCCCGGATCCTGACGCCGTGCATGCCGTTCGCGGGATGAACTATGCGGGGAAAGGAGGCGACGCCGAGCGCGCGGAGACACGGATACGCCGGGCGCTCGCAGAAGCGCGGCAGCACCGCGATGACGCGCGCCGGGTGCGGTCGCTGCTCGGAACGATGTTCACGCAGCATGCATGGCTGCAGCTTGCGGCCGGGGAGGAACGCCGCATCCTTCGGGATTCCCTCGCGGCATCCCTGGCGGAGGCCTTCACGGCGCTGAAGGATCCGGACGGCGTCATGATGATACGCCGGACATTGCGAGCGGATAATCTGCTGTTTCAGAATCCCCGCAGTTCCGCGAATCAATCCGCGAACATCACCCCCTGACGCGGGAACATTCGCCGCAATCATTCGCATTGTCGCCGGGGATCGGCGGCGGGAGAGACCGCCGGACAGGCATCTCATTCCTTGAGGAATTTCATCGGGCGGTTGTGTGTTGGAACTTCAGGCCGGTCCCGCTATTTTGCTCTATCTGTACCGATTATTCACCGGATCCCCTGTTCAGAGCGAAGCGCGAACACGCGGAAGCCGGCGTACGACGGCAAGAGGGCGACGGCCCGTATTCCGTTTTGCAGGCCGGGACGGACATGATTTCACAAGCAAGAATCGAGGCTTTTCCAATGAATGCAGCATTCATGCAGCGCACGGCGCAGGCGATAGAGGGTCTGCACCGTCTGGCATACAATCTCTGGTGGACCTGGAACCCCAAGGCACAGGACATCTTCAAGGCGCTCTCCGAGCGAAAGTGGCGATCGTCGAACCACAATGCCGTCGCCGTTCTCCTGTCGATATCGAACGAGGAACTGCAGGCGCGGCTGTGCGAGAGGGAGTTCCTCGAGTTCGTCGAGGACGTCATCCAGGAATTCGACGCGTACATGGCGAAGGAAGACACGTGGTACAACGTGCATACCCAGGGACCCGACGGGCGGCTGATTGCCTACTTCAGCGCGGAGTTCGGTCTCCACGAGTGTCTCCCGATCTATTCAGGCGGTCTCGGCGTTCTGGCCGGGGATCACACGAAGTCGGCGAGCGATCTGGGGGTGCCCTTCATCGGCGTCAGCCTGTTCTACCGCAACGGGTATTTCCAGCAGACTCTTGGACCCGACGGCTGGCAGCATGAAAGTTATCCGCTCGTGGACCCGAAGAATCTCCCGGTTGCCCTCGTCACGGACGACGCCGGCAATCCGATCACCGCATCGGTGGAGATCGGGCACAGCATCGTGACATTCCACGCCTACCGGGTCAACGTCGGCCGCGCCGTGATCTACTTGCTCGACACGAACCGGCCGGAAAATGATCTGCATTACCGCGAAATCACGGCTCGCGTTTACGGCGGCGACAGCACGACGCGCGTCATGCAGGAAATCATCCTGGGGATCGGCGGCGTGCGCTATCTGCGGCAGCTCGACAGGTATCCCACCGTGTATCACATGAACGAGGGGCACAGTGCGTTTCTGACGCTCGAACTCCTGCGTGAGCGGCTCTCCCGCGGTGACGCGCGCGAGGCCGCAGAGGAGTGGGTCCGCAGGAAATGCGTGTTCACGACCCATACCCCCGTCCCGGCGGGGCACGACCGGTTCACCCCTGATCTGCTCGATCACCTTATGCTGGGGTTCCGGCAGAGCCTCGGGCTCGAACACCACGACCTGCTCTCGTACGGCCGCGAACACCGCGACGACAGCGCCGAAAGTTTCTGCATGACCGTGCTGGCACTGAAAATGTCGCGCGCCGCGAACGGCGTCAGCGAGCTGCACGGGCAGGTGAGCCGGGAGATGTGGGCAGGATTTTTCAACGTCAGCGATCCATCGCAGGTGCCGATCGGCCACATCACCAACGGAGTGCATATCCTCGGGTGGATGGCGAACCGCACCCGCCAGTTCTGGCACAAGCACCTTGGCGCCAAGTGGATCTACTATCTGAAGAAGCAGGCGATCTGGACGCAGGTGTCCGATCCGGAACTCATCCCCGACGAGGATCTCTGGGCGCTGCGGTACGGCCTGCGCCGCGATCTGATCGAGTACGTCCGCCGCATCATGCGGCATCAGTTCCAGCGGTCCGGCGCCGATTACAGCGTCGCCCAGGACGGCATCCTGAACCCGGATGCCCTGACCATCGGCTTCGCGCGGCGGTTCGCGACGTATAAACGCGCGCCGCTGTTTTTCAAGGAGTTCGCGCGCGTCGTCGAAATGATCAACCATCCGGACCGTCCCGTACAGCTGGTCTTCGCCGGGAAAGCGCACCCCCGGGACGACATGGGCAAGCAGTACATCCAGGAGATCGTCGGCTACAGCAAGAATCCCGCGCTGTTCGGCAAGGTCGTTTTCCTCGAAAACTACGACATCAACGTTGCGCGGCACATGATTTCGGGCGTCGACATCTGGCTCAACAATCCCCGCCGGCCGATGGAGGCGAGCGGGACGAGCGGGATGAAGATCGTGATCCACGGCGGCCTCAACCTGAGCATCCAGGACGGGTGGTGGCGTGAAGGCTACAACGGTTCCAACGGCTGGAGCATCGGCGACGACGCGAATCTCGAGGACCAGGAGCAGCAGGACGCCAACGACGCGGAATTCCTCTACACGATACTCGAGAAGGAGGTAATCCCCGAATTTTACGATCGCGACGAATTCGGAATTCCCCGGAAGTGGATTCAGCGCATCCGCAATTCGATGGAGACGCTCATCCCGCAGTTCAATACCGACCGCATGGTGTCGGACTACGTCAACATGTACTACAATACCGAAGAATAATTGCGGTCGCTGGAACGTCAGCAGACCGATTCATGTTTATCTTTTTTGTGAGGAGTAACAATGCCATCTGCATTCGAGTACAAAGAAGTCGTCGGCATTTCAACGGAAAACATCGAAGCTGCGATCAAGGAAGGGCTCGACGAAGCCGCCAAGACGCATCATGTGGCCTGGTTCGAAGTCCTTTCCATGCGCGGTCGCGTGACCGACGCGAACGAGGTCGAATACCAGGTTTCACTCAAGATCGGATGCCGCGCAAAATAATATCTTCCACCCAGGAGCAACCATGATCGAAATCGGATCCCCGGCACCGGATTTTTCACTTCTCGATACCAAGAGAGAAGCAAAGTCCCTTAATGATTTCAAAGGGCGCGTCACCGTGCTCGCATTTTACCCGGGCGCCTTCACCGGCGTCTGCGACAGCGAGATGTGTTCGCTTCGCGATTCCATGGCGGAATTCAACGAACTGAATGCCAACGTCGTCGGCATCAGCGTCGACTCCCCGTTCGCCAACGGCGGCTTCGCCGGACGCCACAACCTGGAGTTCCCCCTTCTGTCGGACTTCACGCGCGAAACAATCAAGAACTATGACATCCTGCTCAAGGATTTCGCAGGCGTCACGGGATACGACGTCGCACAGCGCTCGGTGTTCATTCTCGACGCCGACGGTATCGTCCGCTTCAAGTGGATCGCGGAAAAGCCCGGCATCGAACCGGATTACGCGGCGCTCAAGGAAGAGCTGAAAAAGCTCGGCTGACAACGTAAAACACAATGGAGGCTGTCCCCCGCGGGGCGGCCTCCTCTTTTTTCCATCCCGCGAAGCCGGGTATCACTCAACAGACGTTTCAGGAGACTGCATGCTCGAAACTGGCAAGAAGGCACCCGCGTTTTCGCTGCCGTCGGTGAGCGGCCGAAAGATCGCCCTCAAGGATTTCACAGGGAAGAAAGTCGTCCTCTATTTCTATCCGAAGGACAATACCCCCGGCTGTACGCAGGAAGCGTGCGATTTCCGCGACAGCATGGCGCGCGTCCAGGCCGCCGGCGCCGTGTTGCTCGGCGTGAGCGCCGACAGCATCGCTTCGCATGAAAAATTCCGCGACAAGTATGAACTTCCCTTCGAACTCCTCACCGACGAAAGTCATGAGATGATGGAGAAGTACGGGGTGTGGAAGGAGAAACAGAACTACGGCCGCACCTATATGGGAATCGAGCGCACGACCGTGCTGATCGATGAAAAGGGCGTCGTGAGCCGCATCTGGAACAAGGTCCGGGTGAAAGGGCACGTCGACCAGGTGCTGGCCGCCATCGAGGAAGGATGACGTCCGCATGGAAGCACTCGCCGTCACCGATATTCTTTCGCTCCAGGATTACGAGCAGCAGCGCTCCGCGATCCGCATGCGCATGAACGCACTGCGGCAGCTGCGCCGTATGGAGCTGAGTGACGCCTGTGTTGTCATTTTCGAGAACAGGGAAACCGTCCGCTTCCAGGTGCAGGAGATGCTGCGCGTCGATCAGTCGGATCATCCGGACAGGATCGCGCTCGAGCTCAGCTGCTTCAATCTGCTGATCCCGCGTAAAAATGAACTCAGCGCGACGCTGATTCTGCGCATTCCGGAATACCGGGACGTGGACAATACCATCAAACGGATGCAGGGGCTCACGCGCGGCTGCATTGCGCTGCTCGTGGGCGACGATCGCATCCCCGCACGCTTCGATGTCGAAGACGAGTCCCTCTTCTGCACCGGAGATGTTTTCTATATCCACTTTGCATTTTCCGACGCGCAGATCGCCGCGTTCGCCAACCCGTCGGTCCCGGTGCGGCTCAGCGCCTGCCACGACCACTGTTCGGCCGAGGTCGCGATTGACGGGGACACCCGCGGCAGTCTGCTCAGGGATCTGTTCTGACCACACGCACCTAATTCCATCCTGAGGATGATCCACCCATGATGTATGTCACACGACGCGAGCACTTCTCTTCCGCCCACCGGCTGTTCAATCCTGCCTGGAGCGAGGAGCGGAACGAGGAGGTGTTCGGCAAGTGCAACAATCCTGCCGGCCACGGCCATAACTATTATGTCGAGATTACCGTCGCCGGAGATGTGGATCCGGATACCGGGTATGTCGTCGATCTCAAGCAGCTCAAGAACGTCATCATCCAGCGGGTCATCGCGAAAGTCGACCACAGGAATCTGAACGTCGACGTCGATTTCCTCCGCGGCGTCATTCCGACCGCGGAGAACATCGCCATCGAAATATGGCGGGAGCTCGTCGACCATATTCCCCAGGGACGGCTGCACCAGGTGCGGCTTTATGAAACCGAAAAAAATTTCGTCGACTATCGAGGTGAAGAATGAGATCCGATCCGCATTCGCAGAGTCATGATTCGAATACCGGAACCGGCGAAGGATTCACGACCGGCGCGGGAAGAGCACCGAAGCTGGATCAGGGCCAGACCGTTGCCCTGCCGGAGGACCGCGAACCGGCGTTCGAGCAGCACATCCACGACATCCTCAGTGAAATCGGGGAGAATCCCGATCGCGAAGGACTGCTGCGGACGCCGTACCGTGTCGCGAAAGCCTACCGCTTCCTGACGGAAGGCTACACCATGGACATCGACCAGGTGCTCAACGGCGCGGTCTTCGAGGAAGACTACAACGAGATGGTGATCGTCAAGGACATCGATTTCTATTCCCTGTGCGAACACCACATGCTGCCGTTTTTCGGCAGGTGTCACATCGCCTATATCCCGGCGGGCAGAATCATCGGCCTCAGCAAGCTTCCGCGTATCGTCGAGGTGTTTTCGCGGCGGCTCCAGGTGCAGGAGCGCATGACGCAGCAGATCGCTGACGCCCTGCAGCACGCCCTGCAGCCGCTCGGCGTGGCCGTGGTATGCGAAGGCCGCCACATGTGCATGATGATGCGCGGCGTTCAGAAGCAGAATTCCGTTGCCACCACCAGTGAAATGCTCGGCGCATTCGAAGCGAATTCGAAAACCCGTGAGGAGTTTCTCCGTCTCATCAACACAGGATTCTGATATGGCAGCCGAGGGACCGAAGGCATTCGAAGGAAAAACCGTCTGGATCACGGGCGGGGGAACGGGGATCGGCAAGGCCATAGCCGCGGCGTTCGTGCGTGAAGGCGCACAGGTCGTGCTCAGCGGCCGCAGCGCCGCGCGCATCGATACGGTCGCGGCCGAACTCGGCAGCGGCGTGCGCGCGATCCCCTGCGATGTCAGTGACGCGAACGAAGTCGCCGCCGTCACCTCGCGAATCGCGGAGCTCTGCGGACCGATCGACGTCCTGATCAACAACGCCGGCGTCACGGTGTTCAAGCCCTTTCTCGAAACGAGCATCGAGGAATTCGATCAGCTCACATCGGTGAATCTTCGGGGACCTTTTCTCTGTTCACGTGCGGTGCTCCCGTCGATGATCGAACGGGGAGGCGGCACGGTCGTCATGATCAACTCCATGGCCGCCCGCCAGGTGTTCGCGAACAGCAGTATATACGCCGCCACGAAAGGCGGCCTCAAGTGGATGGCAGACTGCCTGCGGCTGGAAGTCCGCAAGGCGGGTGTCCGCGTCATCAACGTCCACCCGGGCGCGACCAATACCCCGATCTGGCCTGATCCCGTGCGGGACAAGCATGCGGAACGGATGATGCACCCGGACGATGTCGCGGAGACGATTCTGACTGCATGCAAGACCCCATCCTCGGTAATGGTCGAGGAAATCGTGCTGCAGCCGATTGGGGGCGCCCTGTGAGCGTTTTCAACGGGAAGGTCGCCCTGGTCACCGGAGCCAGCAGCGGCATCGGCCGCGCGCTGGTACTGCTGCTGCTTCGCGAAGGTGCGTCCGTCATCGCGAGCGCCCGCGGCGAAGAACGCCTGAACGAACTGCGCGAGGCGGCCGCGGGACTGCCCGGGAAACTCCTCCTCGCCGCCGCGGATGTGGCGGATGAACCGCAGGTCCTCCGGGTCCTGGAAAAAGCCGCGGAGACCGTCGGCATGCCTGATATTGTCATTGCCAATGCCGGCTTCGGTACGATCAAACCGTTCGTCGACATGTCGACGGCGGAATTCGACGCGGTCATCGCGACGAATGTTCGCGGGGTCTGGCTGACGCTGCGGCATACCGTTCCCTCGATGATCGAAAAGGGCGGCGGCGATGTGATCATCGTGTCTTCGCTAGCCGGGAAAAACGGCTTCGCGGGCGGAACCGCGTATTCTGCGAGCAAATTTGCCGTTCGCGGGCTCGCGCAGTCGCTCATGCTCGAGGTGCGCGACAGGAATGTCCGTGTCGCCTCGGTGTTTCCCGGTTCGACCGACACCCGTTTTTTCGACGATACGCCGATGTCCCCTGACCGCAGTAAGATACTTGCCTCCGAGGATGTCGCCCAGACGATTATCGATCTGCTCCGCGCCTCGCGCCGGGCCCTTCTGAGCGAGATCGATATTCGACCCTCGAATCCGAAGTAATTTGTTTGTTTTCCCTTTTTCCTTTACCATTCTCCCAACCCGCATTTTCGCTGCGTTCCGGACCGGGCTGAAGCATGCCCCGAATCAGGAGCGTTCACACCGCAGAGGAGGAATTGAATGCTGAAATGTACCGGCCACTACGGAACCCCGGATCGCGTTGCCGCGGACGTCTACATTATTCCGTTTCCCGGCGATAAAGCCCTGTTTCAGAAGACCTTGAATCAGATCTGCCCCGGGCTGAAAACGCTGATCACCGGGTTGCGGGAGAACGGGGATTTCACCGGGAAAGCCGATGAAACCGTCGCGCTCGCCACGCCGGACGGGCGCTTCATCCTGACCGGTCTCGGCGAAGCGGACGACATGGGGGTCGAGCGCGTGCGGCGCGCGTTTGCGCAGGCGATCAAACTGACGGAAGGCTACGTCGCCACGGCGATCGCACTCTACTGCCCGCTCGAGGAGATCGTCAAGAAAATCCTTCCCGTATCGTTCGAAGACACCGTGGTCGCGATGCTCGAAGGGGCGTCGCTTGCGATGTACAAATACGATGCATTCAAAAAGGAAAAGCCGGACAGCAAGAAGGGGAAAGCGAAGGAATTCAAGATTACCACGGCCGATGAAGGGTACCAGAGCCGTCTGAAGACAGCCATTCAGGACGCGACCGTCATCGTCGAAGCGGTCGAGTTCGCACGGAACCTGTCGAATGCCCCCGCGAACGTCATGGATACGGATGCGCTGACGAAAGAAGCCGTGGCGCTCGGCAAGAAATTCATGATCAAGACCGTCGTGCTCAATAAAAAGGAAATCCAGGCCAACAAAATGGGCGGGCTCCTCGCCGTCAATCAGGGCAGCAGCCGCGAACCGCGCTTCATCGTCATGGAATATAACGACAAGAAACGACGGCTTCCGCCGTTCGTGCTCGTCGGCAAAGGGGTGACCTTCGATTCCGGCGGCCTGTGCCTGAAGCCCGCCGCAAGCATGGACGAGATGAAGATGGACATGAGCGGTGCCGCCGCGGTCCTCGGGACGATGTACGCCGTCGCAAAGCTGAAGCTTCCGATTCGGCTCGTCGCGCTGATCCCGGTGACAGACAACATGACAGGAGGAGCCGCGTACCGGCCCGGTGACATCATCACGATCTCCGACGGGACGACAGTCGAGGTGAAGAACACCGACGCGGAAGGACGGCTGATCCTCGCTGATGCGCTGGTGTATGCACAGCGATTCAAACCTGCCGCCATCATCGATGTCGCGACGCTGACCGGCGCCGTCGTGGTTGCGCTGGCTTCGCATGCCACGGGCATGATGGGAAATGACGACGATCTGAAAGCCGACATCCGCGAGGCGGGAAGCACGACGTTCGAAAGGGTGTGGGAACTGCCGCTCTACGAGGAATACAAAAAGATGCTCAAAAGCGACGTCGCGGATCTCGCCAACCTCGGGGGTAGATGGGGCGGCGCCATCACCGCGGCGGCGTTTCTCCAGCATTTCGTCGGGGAATATCCCTGGGTGCATCTCGACATTGCGGGAACCGCGATGCTCGAATCCGCCAGCGATTACCAGCCGAAGGGCGGGACGGGTGTCGGCGTGCGGCTCCTGACCGCGTTTCTCCGCGGACAGGAGGCCTGACGGAACGGGCCCGGCCGCAATCCCTCGCAGCACAGCACGAAATGAAAGAAGGGCGGATTCAAGCATCCGCCCTTCTTTTTTGATACTCCGAAATACGCCATTACCTGAGCCGGACCCCGATGGAGAAGTAGAGATTCGTCGGTCCCCAGCGCACCGGGGTGTCGGGGTTGTTCCGCAGCAGGTAGAAGCTTTTGCCGATGGCGAAATCCGCCGGACCGATCGGGGTGTCGAGTCCCAGCTGCAGACCGACCCCGTGGCGGAGATCTTCGAGCTTGATCAATTCCGGGTTTTCCCATGTGCGGCCGAGATCGTACCGCAGCGAGAGATAGCTGTCGAACAGGATGCGGATCGGGAGGGTGTATCGGATTTCCGCGCCTCCGAGCGCAATCTGCCTGCCGTTGAATTCGTTTTCCCGCATGCCGATGAACGACGGCAGTCCGCCCAGGCGGAACTCCTCGCTTCGGGGCATGGTCTTGTCGCCGTAGCCGAACATGAAACGCGGATGAAGCACGACCGTTTCTTCAATCAGTGGAATGTAGAGATCGTAGCCGACCGAAAGCCGCGTGAAGGCGACCTCGCTGCCGAGGGCTGTCTGCGCCGAGCTGTATTCCGCCTCGAACAGCAGGCCCTGCGTGGGATACGGGAAACGATCCTGCGTGTCGATCGTGGTCGAGAGCGAGAGATCGACGAGCCGGTGATCTTCATTGATGGGTTCCGCGTCGAGGCGGCGGATCTGATCGGTGCGGATGCGCTGCTGTTCGTACCGGATGGTTCCGAGGAGATTCCCGAAACGCTGCACGTACAGGCCGAAAGAAGCGGCGGCGCCGTATGCCACGTTCCGGTAGACGTAGGTGATCTCGCGCTCGAAACGGTCCGCGGGGAGATTGGGAACGTCTTCGAAGTTATTGTAATCCCGAAATCCGAAATACCCTTCGAGACGCGCACTGAACGGAGTGTAGAACATGCGGTTCGTGCTGTAGCGGAGGACGTACTCGCGGTTGCTCTGTCCGCTGAAGAACGATCCGGCGATTTCCGTCCCGGTGCCGAGGAAATTCGCATCGCGCAGGAGAAGCCCGATCTGTGCGTTTCGTTCATTGTCGACGAGGAGACCGGTCTGCAGTTCCTGCGACGGACGCTCGACGACGCGGACGATGAGCTGCGTCTGACCGCTTTCCGTCCGGATATCGTAGGAAACGTGGTGGAAGAGGTTCAGCGCGAGAAGGTTTTCCATGCCCTGTTTCATTCGCGACATGCGGAATATCTCGCCCTCGCGCAGCGGGATTTCCCGGAGAATGACCACCCGGTTCGTCCTGCTGTTGCCGCTCACGGAAATGCGGCTGATCACGCCCTCGTCGACCCATACGCGCACGATGCCGTCGCGGTCGATGCGTACGGAGTCGATGTCCGCCAGCGAATACCCGCGGTTGCGGTAGTCTTCGAGGATGTATTCCCGGATATCGCGCTCGAGTTTTGCGTAGATCGGCTGTCCCGCCCAGCGCGACTCGATCCCCGCCAGTTCCGCATCCGATAGCAGGGAGCTGCCCATGACCTTCACGGCTTTCAGCAGCGGGGCCTGATCCGCGACGATCTCCGCGCTTCCGTCGGCGATGATGACGTCGATTTTCGTGTATCGCTCGTCTTCGGCGAGCAGGATGGCCTTTCGGTACACCTCGTCGAGGTCATGCGGCCGGCCGAACCACGGATCGTCCGCCACCGCGGGGAGCTCGCAGCGGACCTCGTAGGACGGGGCGACGACGGAGGGACGCGCCATTCGGCTTATCGACGCGTCGAGGAGGCGGCGCCTCAGCTGGATGGCGGCGTCGTGACCGGCCGCGTATCCGAGCGCGATCAAGGTGTCGATGGCGTCGAAATCCGTCCCGATCATGTTGCTCAGGTCGGGCGTGATGACGATATCGGACAGGGCGAGCTGCGGCGCTGCCTGCGGAACCATGATGACGTTGAAAATCTGGTCGATGGTCTCGAGGGCGCTGTTCAGTTCTCCCTTCCTGCGAAGCGGGCTCGTCGTATTCACCGCAACGATGATGTCGCACCCCGCGGCAACCGCGACGTCTGCCGGAATATTCGCAAGGAGTCCTCCGTCGACGAGCAGCATGGAGTCGCGGGCAACAGCGGCATACATGACCGGCAGCGTGGAGCTGGCTCGCATTGATTCTGCCAGGCTTCCGCCGGCGAGGACGACGCGTTTCCCTGTATAAAGATCGGTTGCGACCGCGCGGAACGGTATGGCGAGACTGTCGAAATTCTCTTCGTGGTATATCCCCTGGAGCGCGAGTTCATTGAGCAGATTGGTCAGCCGCTGTCCGTTCGATACCGACTGCGGCAGGACGGGCTGGAGGCCGTCGAAGCGCAGCGTCAGTATGGATCGATCGGAGAGAGGTTTCTGATCGACGGCGATGTGCGTGCGGTCGGCCTCGTCACTGAGCCGGAGCACGGTTTTCCAGTCGATGCGTCGAACCGCCTGCTCGAGCCGCCGGGCGTTATATCCGCTCGCATAGAGTCCCCCGACGATGCTCCCGACACTGGTGCCGACGATGAAATCCGGACGGATGCCCGCTTCCTCGAGCGCGCGAAGCACGCCGATCTGCGCCAGGCCGCGCGAACCTCCGCCGCTCAGTACCAGCCCGAGCCGAGGATGCCACGGCATGCGTTCGCTTCCGCCCGTGCCCGGCACTGCCACGAGGGTGGCAGGCACGCTGACGCGAAACGACTTCTCCGCCGTGTCTCCGGCGGTGTCCTGTGCGTGCAGGGCCCCGGCAGACAAGACAGGAAAAAGCAGCACGATGAAGAGAGGTGAGATGCGAAACATCCTGAAAAATTACGGCCATAAAAAAGTACATGCAAGCCGGAAAAAACTTGCATGTACTTGCCGTAGCCGCGGAGCGGGTTCCGGCGGGAAGTATGAGGAAAGGAAGTAGGTTGGATCTTTCCGCGTTGCCGCGGAAACTTGTTTGCCTCCGTCGGAGGCTAAATATCCCAGTGGGAACTGATGCCCACTGCGACCGCACTGAACGTGTTCGTCAGATGCGGGGTTACGTCCATCGTGCCGATGTCGAGCTTGAAGTTGTCTGCGATGAATCCGACGCCGGCACCGAGAGTCACCGGGCGGATACCGCCGAAATTCGCGCCCAGACGGAAGGCCACGTTGTACAGAAGTTCGATTTCCGTGCCGAGACCCAGGCGCGGGCTGGTGCTGTTTCCCGCGACGTCATTGAATCCCTGACGGTAGGCGACGGTGAAATACCAGTTCCTTCCTTTGCGGGGCATATCCGGCAGTGCGAACACGCCGGAGATGATCATCGCGGAAGGAAGGGGCGTCGAGAACGACGGGATTGCGTATTCCTGCCCGTTGAGACGGCTTTTGATTTCGTCGACCTGGTCGCTCGTGGTGATGTCGTCGATGACGAAATCCTCGTTCGCCGAAATTTCATGCGCGCGCCGGTTCCATGTGACGGATCCCAGATCCACCAGGCTCAGCCCGGCGCTGAAATACCGATTCACCTGCACATTCGCGCCGAGGTCAAAACCGATGCCGCTGCCGACAGGGTCGGGAAACAGCGTATAGTGAAAATCATTGTTTGCAAACAGCCACTCTTCCGAGCCGGCATACCGGGCGGCCATGTCGGCGGTGCCGCGGACTTCATACGTGTCGGGATCGGTGACGAAGCTGCTGTTGAAGCGCTCGAGTCCGAAGTAGCCATAACCATGAACCAGCTTCACACTGGCGCCGACCAGCACCGGGATGCGCCGGTAGAGACGGAATTCCTGCGCCACCGTCAGCGCGTAGTCACGCGTCCAGGAAGAGGAAACCTCCGTTTTCGAGAAGTCGAATTCTTTTCCGGGCTCGTTCCCGAAGAAGGTGAATTCCGCGAAGGAGCGGGGCAGGGAAATGTTGCTCCCCGTACGCTCGGTGACGCTGAATCCGACTGTGAGAAATTTCGTCGAAATCATCAGTCCCCCCAGCGCGTAGCGGATGTCGTGCGTGAAGTGCCCGACCTCGCCCTGGAAGGTGTTGAGGATCGCCTGCTTGTCGAGCGTCGTCAGGTACGTCGCCTCGCGCACGCCTTTCTCATTAGGCGTTCCGGTGAAGTACTTCTCGTACGTGGCGTAGTCCATGAAGTCCGCCCCGGCCTGCGCGCCGAAGGGGAGGATGCCGAGAGAAACCGTGACGCCGTCATTCGGCACGAGCTGGGCCGGGTTGACGTTGAGGGCGTCGAGACCGCGGACGAGTCCGGCGCTGCTGTTGCCCATGCCGGTCAGGCGCGCGCTGGTTCCGATGGTCTGTGCGCCCGCAGCCGCCGTGAGGGCGACCGACAGCAGAAGCGGCAGCAGTCCGGTTCGCAAAAGTCGCAGGTGTGTCATTCTTCTATCCTCGTTCGTCATTTCTCAGTGATAGCCGTACTGACATTCAGACGGGCATAGCCGCGGACGCGCACATAATCCGTGCTGCGGAAGGCCCCGCTGCTGTTCTGCGCATTGAAGGAAATCCGGAAGCGGATATAGGCGGCCTTCGACAGCTGGGAGAAATCGTCTCCCGTGAACTGCATCGCGATCTTCTGGACCAGCGAGCGGCTGACAAAGCCGTTGGCGTCAACCGGGGCGGCGCCCACGCGAAGCGGTGAGCCGTCGACCGATACCGGGGAGAGCAGGTGGCGATACCGGCTGTCGAGGAATTCCGGTTCGATGATGACGTCCGTCGGAAGGTGATTCTCCAGTTCGAAAGAAAGGGAGCCCTCGTTGACCTCGGTCAGTTTTTTACGGCTGTCCTCGTCCATCACCATATCCACCGTGTCGACGACGCTCCCGCTCATCTGGGTGAATCGCATCGGAAACTCCACGTACAGGTCGCCGGTGAGGTGGTCCTGGTCTGTCGCACTGCCGTATTCATGCGTGGGGTTCAGGATGAATTCCCCCTCGAGGCCGAGACTGTCAGGGTATTTCGGGGAGAAGGAATTGAGGAAGCTGACGACCTGGGCGTTGTCGAAGTGCACGGTAGACTGCGACTTGCCCGCGATATCGAACGCCGACATGGGCATGCTTGCCGCGCTGCCGGCCGTGCTCTTTCCGAGTACGGTCGCGGATTTGATTCCGACGGGAAGCAGGGCGTCATTTCGAAGCTGTGCCCACATCCGCGCGTCGGCGAGTGAAATCGCGCCGGAGATGGTCTTGTCCATGGAGAAGTCCGCGTTTTCCATCTGCCGGATGCGCAGCGCGGTGGGAGCGAGCGTCCCGGTCATCGATGCGAGGAAGACGTCCTTGACGAGACCGGTGACAGCGACACTGTCGTCACGGCGGAGGGTGACCGCGGCTGACGACGCATCGTCGGTGACGACATGCGCGCTGTAGGTGAGATCCGTTTCGTTCTGCAGGAGCAGTGCCGCGCCGCTGAGATCGATGGTCATCGTTTTCACGCTGCGCGGGTTCACGTGCGCAGTGGCGGAGACGGGTGCGCCGCCTTTGCTCGCACTGGACACGGTCACGGAGACATCCGCACCAACGTTGAAGTAGTTGTTGACCGTGAACTGCAGGGCGCCGCTGCGGACGAGTCCGTCGCGCACGCGCAGCCCGCTGCCGTTCGTAATATTGACGGTACGGGAATAGCTGAGGTCCTGGGAGGGGACGAAACCGCGAACCGAGAGAATATCGGTCTCCGTCAGCGCGCCATTCACCCCGAGGCTCATCGCGCTGGACAGGTCGACGGTTTTCCCGGCGCTTCCCGGCGAGGAAACGTCGAAGGTCAGCCGCATGGCGCTGGTGAGTTTCAGGCCGGCGAGATTCATCGCAGGCAGGGTGATGCGCTGTCCGGGCTGAATCAGGTTTGCATAGCTCGTCTGTCCAAGCGTGCTGCCTGCGGCATCCAGAAGCCGGATATCTTCGAGGCGGAGCGGGACCGGGGTGCTGTTGACGAAATCGAGTCCCAGTTTCCCCTTCGCGAAGATCATTTCCTCGAAATACTCACGGGTATCAATGGCCACGCTCACACCGAGATCGTTTCGGATGGCGGGGACGACCTGCTGGCCGCGGGGAAGGTCGGGGAAGAGGGTGAAGACGTTCAGCTGCTGGTCGAGGTAATCGGGAATATCGAAGCGCACGAAATCGAAGGTTTCCGAGGCGCGGAAATTGTAATCGGTGATGCGAAGATGGTCCGAAAGACTGATGGCATTGACCGGGTACCGCTGGGTGACGACGAGTACCTGGTCGCCATCCTGGGTGATCCGCAGGATATCATCTTCCTGCAGCATGTCCTGCATGGTATATGTATGGTTGATCAGCGGAACGTTGGCGTCGATGTCCCATTCGGGAAGGACCGGCGCCAGCGGTTCTGAACAGCCGCCGAACAGCGTTGCCGCGATAACCAGCGCCATGAAGGCGAGCGCCCAGGCAACAGGGGGCTTTGATGGTAACGATTGACTGATCATGAAACCTACTCCTCTATAAAAGATCGTATTTCTCTTTCGCTGTTCCTGCTCACCGTATCACCAGGCGCTGCATCCGGGTTTCCGCGCCGATCTGCAGGCGGAGGAAGTAGACGCCCGGTGCGAGCCGCGACGTCGGAAGCCGAAGCGCGTGCGTCCCCGGGGCGTATTCCGCGCTCAGATCCTCGCTGCAGCGCCTGCCCAGTGCATCCTGCAGACTGATCTGCACGCCGGATGCGGCAGGCAGTTCGACCATGCAGGTGATGACACTGCCGGCGGCAGCGGGCTGCGGATACGCGGAGTGAATCTGCGGCTGGAGAGGAACGGTCCCGGCCATATCCGCATCGGTGAGTGTGGACGTCATCTCGATAACGAGATCCGCGTCCGCCGTGGCGAGATCGATGCGCAGCATGCTGCCCGAAAGGTCCCAGCCAGCCACATCGCCGCGGACGGAGGCGATGGTGCGCGGGACGTGCAGGCGAAGGGTCGCCGGAGCATTGCCGCGCACGGTCAGCCGCATCGAATTGCCGGCCGTCGCCAAGACAGCCGTGACAGTAAGTGATGAAGACAACACCACCCGGTCGTCAGACTGGATGAAGCTGCCTTCATCGAGCATCCACAGATCCGGCCTGCCAGCAGAATTGAGGACGCAATGCAATGCGATCGCATCGGTGCGGACATTCCCCGCCATGGGGACTGCGGCAGACACATCGCCACCGATCGCATTCAAAATGGAAAGAAGCTCCCGCTGCGCATGGACGGCAGTAAGAACCGTCATGCCGTCGCCCTGCTGAAGGATGTTCGTCTGAACCGGTTCTTCGCTGCGAGCGGCGCAGAGTACGGTATGGAAGCGGACGTCGCTCCCCGTGCGTGACGAGTAAAGGGCGCTGTGCTCCTCGAATCGTCCGCCGGCCGGCGCATGCGTTCGCGAGACGGTTTCCATCGCAGGAATGCCGTCCGCACTCGCGACGAGAGCGTGAAGCGACATCGCGCCGCGGGTCCACAGCGCGGTCTGTCCGTCGAAATCCGCGGAGTATCCGCCCGCATTCTCACGGCCGTTGCCGTGCACCTGGTGGGTGAAGCGGTGCGGAAACGCTGCGCGGGCACGGTCTGCGAGCACGATGAAATCGCCGCCGAGGACGGTGGCGCGCCGTTCGATGTCGGCTCCCTGGTACGCGGTACGGATGGTGACCGTATTCGCATCGGGGGAAGTGAGGGTGTCGCTCATGAACGCGTCGACGCCGAAAAGCGACGTGCCCCACGACGTGCTGTCCGGACCGCGTCCGTCCACGAGAAGAATATTATGGTTCTGGCCGAAGACGATTTCTCCGCGCGCGCTGCTGCTGTGATACCCCGGTTCGATCGCGAGGAGTTCTCCGCCTGCGTGCAGAATGAAGGCGGTTTCGTTCGCCTGCTTGTGGCCGCTGCCGACCGGGGAGCGGTGCGTGCGGGCGATCCCGTTTTTGCCGATCAGGGCAAAATAGGTCGCATCGGCGGTCCAATCGCTGCGGAACACCGCGTATCCGGCATCGGGGAGAATCCTGCTGCGGGGAAGGGGATCGGCGCAGGTCCGCGGCGACGCCTCGCTCAGGAGATACTCGACCCGGCTGTCAAAATTACGCGAAAGCTCGGCGGAGAGGCGCGACGGACTCATCGCGCATCCGGCGCCGTCGAAGTTGTTCCATGCCAGCCACGAAAGCGCGGGTTCGACCGGGGCGATCGCGGCCGCTTCCGGGAACCACGCCTGGAAGTAGGTGTCCTCAAACGGCGGAAGCATGCCGTCGGGCATGCGCAATGTTGCGATCCATTCGAGCAGGCGCTGATATTTCGGGTCACGGAGGGGACTCGCTGCGGATCTCCCCGCGACGGTGAAGTCGCCGCCATCGAAGGCGACGTCGATCGCCAGGAAGAATGGAATCAGGTTCTGCATCGCGTAGCGGAAATACCATGGACCTTCACTGTATCCGTGGTAGCCGTCGCTCTGCCCCTGGTATTCGAAGAGGGTGCTTTCTATGTGCAGGAACGCGGTTTCAAACCATTCGGCGGGTGTGCGCTGTGTCCCGATCACCGTCTCGCCGCGAAGCATCAGCGCGGCATATCCGGCTGCGGCGGCGAGTTTGATCGAAAGATTATTCCGAACCACGAAGCTGTTGTGCAGCTGCTGGACGGCATTATCGGCAAACAGCGCAAGCTTCTGTTCCGCTTCCGGCAGCGTGCCGCCGCGTGCCGCGCGGTAAAAGTCGTATGCCGTGGCATACTGCATCAGTTCCACTGCCCGCCACTGGAATTCCTCCACGACATTGCTCACGGCGGGATCGATGTTCCGCAGCAGCGTTTCCAGACGCTGCATCGCATTCGTCACTTCGTTCGGTGAAAGCGCCGCGCGCTCGCCGTCGAGCCCCACGATCAGTACGAATCCGAGGGCTTTGGCGATGGCGGAGGCTTCGAGGCGGGAGGAGGGCTCAGATCCGGCAACGTGGTACAGATTGGCATACAGGGCCTGCGCAAGTGCATCCTGATTGATGTTTTCGAGGGCATGAGTCACACGCTGAGGGTTGCCGGATCTGAGGGATGCGAGCATCTCGATCTGCGAGGGTAAGCCGGTCTGAGCCTGGACCGGCCGGGGGATGACAATCGCACTTACGAGCAGACACAGTATGCTGAAAAGGGCTTTCATTTCATCTGTTCTTCCGCATTATCAACTGTACCTCAGCACTGCTATTCGTTTTCCGTGCTGGAACTGTCCCAGCATTCACTCCGCAAATTAGGCGGAGCAACTTACAGCAGACTTAATCCGGGCTTACAATTCTGTCAGAATAAGGGAGGCGAAGACGGGGGGATGAAAAGGAGGAAGAACCAGGGGCGGAAGTGCCTGGATTCTCAGGAGTCGGAGCTGTGAGGGCTCAGCGATTCGGCCAGAGCGTGTCGAGAAAAACGGCAGGAGGACGGATCGGACGCAGGGAGGCGATATCGAGGAATGCGTGCGTGGTATAGCCGGTGGCGATCAATATCCCGTCGGATTCGCGGCGTACTTCGTAATCGACACGCATGGTCGACCGGGGGATGTCGCGCACTTCGCTGCGGATCACAATGATGTCGTCGTAGCGCGCGGGGAGGTGAAAGCGGCAATGTGCCTCCACCAGCGGCAGGCGCGTCCCAGAGTGCTCGAATTCGGCGTAGGTGAGTCCCCGGGCGCGCATCAGCTCGGTACGGCCGACTTCGAAGTACTCGAAATACTTGCCGTTGTAGACGATCTGCATCTGGTCGGTATCCGCGTAACGGACGCGGATACGCGTTTCGTGAGAAACCGCGTGCATCAGGTGTTGAATTCTCCCATCTGGCCGAATTTCTTGATTCTGTTGCGTCGAAGCTGATCGGGTTTCATCGCCCGCAGGGGCTTGAGTTCCTCGATCAGCGCGGTTTTCAGGAGCAGAGCCGCTTCGACGTGATTGCGATGCGCGCCGCCCAGCGGTTCGGGGATGATGCGGTCGATGATGCCCTGTGCGAGCAGATCGGGCGCCGTGAGTTTGAGGGCTTCGGCGGCCTGTTCCTTGTAGTCCCAGCTGCGCCAGAGAATGCTCGAGCAGGATTCCGGGGAAATGACATTGTACCAGGTGTTCTCGAGCATCAGGACGCGGTCCCCGACTCCGATGCCGAGCGCCCCGCCCGAGGCGCCCTCGCCGATGATGACGATGATGATGGGCACAGGCAGCCGCGTCATTTCGAAGAGGTTGCGTGCGATCGCTTCCGCCTGCCCGCGTTCCTCCGCCTCGAGACCGGGGTACGCACCCGGTGTATCGATCAGCGTGATCACCGGACGGTTGAATTTCGCCGCCAGTCCCATCAGGCGCAGGGCTTTGCGGTATCCCTCCGGATTGGCCATGCCGAAGTTCCGGAACAGATTGCTCTTCGTGTCGCGACCTTTCTGCTGGCCGATGATCATGACGGACTTCCCGTCAAGCTTCGCGAAGCCTCCGACGATTGCATGATCGTCGCCGTGAAAACGGTCTCCGTGCAGTTCGACGAAGTCCGTGGTCATGTGCTTGATATAGTCGAGCGTGTAGGGGCGGTCGGGATGCCTCGCGAGCTGCACTTTCTGCCAGCGGGTCAGATTCCCATACACGGAGGCGCGCAGATCATTGACGCGCTTTTCCAGGGCGTCGATTTCGTCGTGGAGGTCCAGATCGTCGATCACACGCCGCATTTCCTCGATCTTCTGTTCCAGTTCTATGATCGGACGTTCAAATTCGAGCACAGTCTTGGCCATGGGATGCTACCTCTATTATCTATCGGTTTTTTCTAACTACGAACATCAGCAGGGTGCGGATGAGGATCTCGATGTCGAGAAACACGGAGTAGTTCCGCACGTACTGGATCACCGTCCCGAGAACTTCCTCCTCGGTCAGCCTTTCTATCGAGCGCAGCTGCGCAAGCCCGGTCAGTCCCGGTTTGCCCAGGTACACGTCGCTCGGCGCATGAAGATACGCCGGGTCGTATCCCACAAGGCTTTTGCGTCCGGCGAGGACCTGCGGGAGGCCCAGGACGAAACGCGCCATCGGTCCCGGATTCTTTCGGCCGGATAGAAGGGATACAACCGGGTAAATTAACAGGACTGCGGGCAAAGACAAAATGATATCGAGCGTACGCTTGAGCAGGCGATTCGAGCCTTTCATCAGATTGTATTCGAAATCGAGCAGCGGGACACTGCTGAGCTGGTCGACGCTGGTCTTTCCGACGATGAATTCCATGCTTCGCGGGACGATGCGGTAATGAACGGCTTTTCCGCGGGTGCGGCCGATCATCGAAAGGATTTCCGAGTAGGGGAGGGTGTCCGGACCGATGATGATGTCTGTCACGTCGTTCTCGTCGATCACCTTCCCGATGTTCTGCACGCTGCCGAGCACGGGGACCGAATCGACGGTCTCCCCGATGCGCCGGCGGCTCAGGTCGATGAGGCCGAGGATATGATAGCTCTGTTCATCGAGCCGTTTGAGGCGCCCGAGCACATCGAGCGTCTGTTCGTTGAGCCCGACGAGCAGCGTTCGCCTTCCCGTCACCGGGTGTTCCCGCTGCCGCGGCGAAAGAAGGGAGCCGAGGATGCGGCGTCCGGGAATGAGTATCAGATTGAGCCCGCCGGCGATGACGACCACCATGCGGCTGAATCCCCAGTCCTTGAAGAAAAAGGTCAGCGACGAGAGAATCAGGAACGCCAGCAGGACGCCGAGTCCCGAGCGGACGATATGGTACTGTTCCCGCGTGTACGCGCCTGAGAGCAGCAGGCCGAGCCACATGATCAGCACCACCGCGATATACACCGTCGGGTATGCGTATTCCGGAAAGCGGAAAAACCCGCCGAAACGGATGAATTCGGCCGCGAGCATCGCGATGACGGTCGTCAACGCGTCGCCGAGGAGCGGGAGACTGCCCGTGAAGAGATGCCGCGAGCGCGCGAGGGCCAGCCGGATGCGGATGCCGATGGAAATGACCCCGAGGCTGAACGCCGACAGTCCGAGATTATTGCGCGCGAACACCTGCATCGCGCGGTAGAATTCCGCGTGCGCGTCGATGCTGCTGCGCTTGGTGCTCTCGCCGCCGTAGTGAATGATTTTCGTGCTGTGGACATAATACAGCTTCCAGCCCGCGCGCTGCGTGCGGAAGCACCAGTCCAGATCCTCCCCGTACATGAAGTACGACTCATCGAGGCCGCCGATCGTGTCGTACACCTCCCGCCGGAGCATCATGAACGAGCCGGAGATGGCATCGACTTCGTACGACTCGTCCTCGCTGAGGTATGTCAGGTTGTAACGGGCAAAGAGAGGGGAGCGAGGGAACAGCGTGCTGAGCCCGCTCAGTTTCGTGAAGGACACCCACGGACTCGGGAAACTGCGCCGCGATGCCGCTTCCAGACTGCCGTCGGGCTTGATGATTTTACAGCCGGCCATGCCGACATCTTCGTTTTCGCGGAAAAAACGAAGCATTGTGCCGATCGTGTCCTCCTGAACGAGGGTATCCGGATTCAGCAGAAGCAGGGTCTCTCCGCTCGCACGCGACAGCGCGAGGTTGTTGGCGCGGGCAAAGCCGAGGTTTTCCTCGTTGGCGATGAGCGTCGCCTGGGGAAAGCGCTGCCGAACCATCTCGACCGTCCCGTCATCGGAACGGTTGTCAACGACGTACACCTCGTGGGTGATTCCCGTCAATGCGGTGTACAGCGACTGCAGGCAGTTTTCGAGCAGATCGCGCACATTGTAACTGACGATGACCACCGAGATCGCGGGCCGTTGCTCCGCGGAAGCGGACGTGCTCATAGGTGTTTCCGGATGAGACAAACGAAGGGCAGGCACCGGGCCTGCCCTTCACAATATACGAAAGTCGGGGGATTTAGATGGGCTGGTTGATCCGGGCGAGCTCGTCGAGGGTGATGATCGGGAGCTGATAGCTCGCAGCGAATTTCTTTTCCGCCGGGACGTTGAGGCCGCCGTTTTCGATGCCGGTGACCACGATCTCCATCTCGCCCGTGCCGTCCTGCACGTCGCGGCTGAGTCCCATGCTGTTGGCGGCCGGTGCCAGCTTGACAAGCCGGAGGCTGCCTTCCACCGTCCCCGTGCGGCGCATCACTTCCTGTTTCTCCGCATTCAGGCCGAAGATCCAGAACGCCGCATTGGGACTCCCGGCGGCGAATTCCATGACGGTGCCTTCAGCAAAGGACGGGAACTCCAGGACGAGCATTTCCGTCGCGCCGCCGTCCATGCTCTGGGTGCGGACGATCATCACCTGCGAGGCGGCCTTCTTGAGTGTCACCACGCCTTTGATCGAGAACGCAACCGGATCGTCGGCCGTGGCGATGGCCGCGTTCTCAATAATGTAGCCGTTGTCAGCGCTGATCACCTCTCCGGCCATGGTGCCGGCGGCGGTTCCCGTCTGCTGTGTATTCTGATCGTCCTGCTTCGAACCGCAGCCGACGAAGAGGGCGAGAACGAGAAGGAACGTGATGGATTTCATTGTCGTCTCCTCTTGAGTGAAATCGTAATACGGGTGTATTCCACAATATACACCGAGAAGAGCGATTCTGTTCCTCGACTTCACGCCGAACCCGGGGTTACCGCTGCAGGATCAGCTGGCCGTTGTTGTAGATTCCGAGCGCCCGGCCGGTGAGTACGCGCCCGTGGAACGGCGTATTCTTCGATTTCGAGCGAAATGCCGCGGCATCCACCGTCCACTGCGCTTCGAGATCGAGAAAGCTGAGATTTGCGCGCTGTCCTTCGGCGATGCGGATCTCGGGCAGACGGAGAATGCGCCGTGGATTCGTCGAGAGTTTCTCGATCAGCTGCGGCAGCGTGAGCCATTTTTCGAGCAGCAGTTCCGTGACCGACAGTCCGACGGCGGTTTCCAGACCGACGATGCCGAATGGTGCGTACACATACTCGACTTCCTTCTCGAAGCCCGCGTGCGGCGCATGGTCCGTGGCGATCGCGTCGGCGGTACCGTCGCGCAGCGCTTCCTTCATGGCGCGGACATCATCGGCCGTGCGAAGCGGCGGATTCATCTTCGTATTCGAATCGTAGCTGCGGACCGTGTCGTCGGTCAGCGTGAAGTGATGCGGCGCGACTTCGCTGGTGACGCGCAGCCCTTTTGCCTTCGCCGCGCGCACGGCCTCGGCGGCGCCGATCGTGCTCATGTGGGCGAGATGATAGCAGCCGTTGACGTACTCGGTAAACATCAGGTCGCGTGCGACGACCGCATCCTCGGAGAGGCGCGGGATCGCCGGCAGACCGAGTTCCGTCGAGACGATGCTTTCGTTCATCGCTCCGCCGGCGAACAGATGCGGATCTTCCGCATGCTGGATCAGCGGCAGGTCGAGCATGGAGGCGTACTCGAGCGCCGTACGGAGCACCTTCGTGTTGTTGACCGGGCTGCCGTCGTCGGAGAACCCGACCACGCCTGCCTCGCGCAGTTCGATCATGGGAGAAATCGACTCGCCCTTGCGTCCCTTGGTGATCGCGCCGATCGGATACACGTCGACCGCGAGTCCCTGGCCCTTTTTGAAGATGAAACTGACCACCGAGGCGTTGTCGATCGGCGGATCGGTGTTCGGCATGCAGGCCACGGCCGTGAAGCCGCCGGCGGCCGCTGCGGCCGATCCGCTTGCGATGTCTTCCTTGTGCTCCTGTCCCGGCTCCCGGAAGTGCACGTGCATGTCGCAGAGTCCCGGGACAATCGTCTTCCCGTCGAGCGCGATGATTTCCGCGCCGGCGGAGGAGAGCTGCTCGCCGATGCGTTCGATGACGCCGTCGACGACCAGCAGGTCTTTCTGCGTGTCGAGGCCCGAAACCGGGTCGACGAGAGTGGCATTTTTGAAAATGTATGAAGACATGGCGTTACTCCGCTCTGGTTCCGATGAGGTACAACACTGCCATGCGGATGGCCACGCCGTTCGTGACCTGCGGCAGGATGACGGAATACGGTCCGTCGGCCACTTCAGACTCGATTTCGACGCCGCGATTGATCGGACCGGGGTGCAGGACGATCATATCCTTTCCCAGTGCGTCGAGACGGCGACGGGTGATCCCGAAGGCGTTGTGATATTCGCGCAGCGACGGAAAGTCCGCGCCGGCATCCCGTTCGAGCTGAATGCGCAGGACATTGATGACGTCGCTGAAATCCAGTGCATCGTCGATGTTGGTGAAGACCCGGACGCCCATGCGTTCGAGGTCATACGGGATCATGCTTGCGGGGCCGCAGACCGCGACGTTGGCGCCCATGGTGAGCAGGCCGTAAATATTGGAGCGCGCGACGCGCGAATGGGCGATGTCGCCGATGATGCAGACGTTGAGTCCTTCGAGCGATCCGGTTTTCTGACGAATGGTGACCATATCGAGCAGCGCCTGCGTGGGATGCTCGTGCGCCCCGTCACCGGCGTTGAGGAAACGGCTCGTGCAGCGTTCGCTGAGGAATTTCACCGACCCTGCGGCGGCGTGCCGCATGACGACGATGTCGACTTTCATCGCTTCGATGTTGCGTGCCGTATCGAGCAGTGTCTCGCCCTTTTTGACGCTGCTCGTGCTGGCGGAGAAGTTCACGACGTCGGCAGAAAGACGGCGCTCGGCGAGTTCAAAGGAAATGCGCGTTCGCGTGCTGTTTTCGAAAAACAGGTTGACGACGGTCTTTCCCTGCAGTGTCGGTACTTTCTTGATCGGCCTGTCGAGAATTTCGAGGAAGGTGTCGGTGGAATCCAGAATGAGCTCCAGATCCTGTTTCGGCACATCGTGCAGACCGAGGAGATGCGGGATGGATAGGGATGACATAACGCTCCGTATTCCTGGGAGGTTGATTACGCTTCTGTGGAGACGAGATCGATTGCGTCGAGACCGTCGACTTCGCGCAGGCGGACACGTACTTCCTGGCCGCGCGACGTGGTGACGTTCTTTCCGATGAAATCCGCGCGGATGGGAACCTCGCGGTGACCGCGGTCAACGAGCACGACCAGCTGGACGGTCCGGGACCGGCCGATGTCAAGCAGCGCGTTGAGCGCGGACCGGACGGTGCGTCCGGTAAAAAGCACGTCATCGACCAGGATGACATGTTTGTCGTTGATATCGAAAGTGATGTCCGTGGCGCGCACCTCGGGCTGCTTGAGATGGTGGCGAACGTCGTCACGGTACAGGGTGACATCGAGGACGCCGGTCTGCACCGTGCCGCCTTCGATCTGGGTCAGTTTCGCGGCGAGACGCTGCGCGACGAATTCACCGCGCGTGCGCAGACCGATGACCACGAGATTGTCCACGCCCTGGTTGCGCTCGAGTATCTCGTGTGCAAGACGCGAGATCATGCGGTCGAAACCGCTTTCATCAAGGATGTTCTGCAGAATGTTCATTGTGTGGGCCTGGGTGTCGTTGGAGAGAGGGGAAGCTGCAGCAGGGCGCGGCGGAGCAGGTCGAGTGCGGCCTGGGCTGCGCGCTGCTTGGTTCGAATACGATCGTCTCCGAAGTAGAACTCGAAGGCGGAGGTCCCGGCGTCGCTGCTGATGCCGATCCATACAAGGCCGACCGGTTTCTCGGCACTGCCGCCGCCCGGGCCTGCGATGCCGGTGGTCGAAATGCCGAACGTCGTGCCGGCGGTCCGGCGGATGCCTTCCGCCAGCTGCTCGGCGGTCTGCCTGCTCACCGCGCCGTAGGCGGCGATGGTCGACGGGTCGACGCCGAGCAGGGCCGTCTTCGATTCGTTGCTGTAACAGACGACACCGCGCTCGAACCAGAGGGAACTGCCGGGGACGTTCGTGATCCGGTCGGTGATGAGCCCGCCGGTGCAGGACTCGGCGACGGCGACGGACTGTCCCCGCGCCGTGAGCAGGGCGCCGAGGTTCTGCTCCAGCGTCTCGTGGTCGCGGCCGTAGACGAACTCCTCGGCTCGCTCGGAAATAAAGGTCCGAAGTTCCTCTAAATGGCGCTGCGCGGTTTCGTGGTCCTCTGCGACGGCGGTCAGCCGGACGCGTACCCCGATCGGCGCGGGCAGATACGCGACCGAGCAGGTCGGGCGCAGCGTTTCGATTCCCCGGAGCGCATCGGCGAGCGTCGACTCCGCGATTCCGGTCGTCAGGACGGTGAGGGAAGCGCGCGCCCGGGTGAATCCTTCCCGGAGACGGGGCAGGATGTAATTCTCCATCATCCCGTGCATTTCGTAGGGAACGCCAGGCGTCACGAACAAGTGTTTCCCGTCACGATGGAAATGATACCCCGGCGCTGTTCCGCTGCCGTTCCGGATGATATCTGCCGAGGCGGGAACCATCGCCTGGTCGCGGTTCGAGGCGGAAAGCGGCCGCTTCCGTTCCGCTAGCAGGCGTTCGATATCGGCGAGGACACTCGTGTTTTCCACCAGTCCGGTGTCGAAAAAACGGCAGACGGCTTCGCGGGTGATGTCGTCGTGCGTCGGGCCGAGCCCCCCGGTGGTGATAATAATGTCATTGTCCTGCCACGCCCGTGCGAACGCATCCATCAGGTCGTCCATCCGGTCGCCGACGGCGGTGACTTTGCGGACCGTTACTCCCAATAGACTGAGTTGTTCTCCGAGATACGAGGCATTCGTGTTGACGACCTGCCCGATGAGCAGTTCGTCGCCGATAGAGAGGATTTCTGCGTTCATGCGGCTTACCAAATTCTGCCCAATATAGGGACAATGCACTGAAAAATCAATGTGATAGGCCCGCGATTTCCGCGGCGAGCAGCGGAATATCGCATCTGCAGCCCCGGTTTGGAAGTTAGGGCACGCACGGCTAAATTAATGGATTGTTCGAGGAGTAAGGCTACGTTCTTTATACGCTTTAGTGCAAGGAGGACCCTTTGAAAGAATTTACCCCCGATCAAATCAGAAATGTCGCCATCATCGGCCACGGAAGCTCCGGAAAGACCATCCTGGCCGATGCCATGCTGATGACTTCCGGAGCTACCACCCGTATCGGACGCATTGAAGATGGCACGACGAGCTCAGACTATCATTCTGATGAGATCGAACGACAGATCTCCATTAACAGCACACTGTTGAGCACCGAATATCGCGGACACAAGCTCAACATTCTCGACACACCCGGCTATTCCGATTTTCTCGGCGACGTGATTTCGAGCCTTTATGTCGCGGATACGGCACTGATGGTGCTCAAATCCGTCGAAGGCGTCGAAGTCGGCAGCGAGCTGGTGTGGGGATATGCCAGAGAGGCCAATGTCCCGGTGGTGATCGCAGTAAATAAGATGGATAACGAGCACGCCGATTTCGATCGGGTGTACGAAGAGGCGGTCGCGCGTTTCGGCAGCGACGTCGTCATCGCGCAGTTCCCTGTCAACAAGGGGCCGGCGTTCGACACCTGCATCGACGTCATCCGCATGAAGCAGATGAAATTCAGCACCGACGGCTCGGGAAAATACGAAGAGACCGAGGTCCCCGCAGAATACAAGGAGCGTATCGAGGAACTGCATCAGTCCCTGCTTGAAAAAGTCGCTGAATCCTCCGAAGACCTGCTGAACGCGTTTTTTGAAAACGGTACGCTGACGGATGCGGAGCTGGCACAGGGCTTCAAGGCTGCCATCCGTGAGCGCAAAGTCTTCCCGATGTTCTGCATGGCCGCCGGGATGAATATCGGCGTGGGCCGCATGATGGAATTCCTGATCAATTACTGCCCGGATCCCGTGAGCGGCCGGACGTTCCCCGCGTTCAAGGCGGGAACCGACGAGCAGGTCGAGATCACCTCGTCGACGTCGGGCGATGCCTGCGCCTTCGTGTTCAAGACCATCTCCGAACCCCACGTGGGCGAGCTTTCCCTCTTCCGTGTCTATAACGGGACGATCGCTGCCGGCACCGACATGATCAACCAGAACAACGGCAAGGCGGAGCGCGTCAACCAGATGTACGCGCTGCGCGGCAAGGATCGTTTCGAGCTTGCAAATGTGCATGCGGGCGACATCGGCGCCATCGTCAAGCTCAAGGACACGCATACCAATAATACGCTGACGAGCAAGGGTTACAATATCCAGATGCCGCCGATCGAGTTCCCCGAGCCGGTCATGTCGAGCGCGGTGAAATCGAAAGCGAAGGGCGACGAAGACAAGATCGGTACCGGTCTCCACACGCTTCATGAAGAAGATCCCGCATTCCAGGTCAAGGTCGACCAGGAAACCGGTGAGACCATCGTGCTCGGTCAGGGCGAAATCCACATCAATATCATGGTGAAGCGTCTCAAGGAGCGCTTCGGCGTGGAGGTCGATCTGTTCCCGCCGCGCATCCCGTACCGCGAAACGATCCGCAAGCATGCCGATGTTTCGTACAAGCACAAAAAGCAGACGGGCGGCGCCGGACAGTACGCGGAAGTGTATATCAAGCTGGATCCGCAGCCTCGCGGCGCAGGATACGAGTTCGTCGATAATATCGTCGGCGGTGTCATCAGCGGCCGCTTCGTCCCCGCGGTGGACAAGGGTATCCAGGAACAGATGAAGCGCGGCGTCGTTGCCGGCTGCAAGATGATCGATCTGAAAATCACGCTGTACGACGGCAGCCAGCATACGGTCGACTCGAATGAAATGGCGTTCAAGGTCGCGGCACAGCAGGCCTTCCGCAAGGCGGTGAACGAGGCGAGCCCGATGCTCCTCGAGCCGATCTACGAGATCGAGGTCACGATTCCCGATGAATTCATGGGCGACGTGATGGGCGATATCTCCACCCATCGCGGAAAGATCCAGGGCATGGACGCCAAGGGTCCGTTCCAGATCATTCGCGCGAAAGTCCCTCTTTCCGAACTGTACAACTATGCCACGCGTCTGCGTTCGATTACGCAGGGCCGCGGCATCTTCAAACGGTCCTTTGCCAACTACGAGGAAGTACCGGGCGATGTGCAGCAGCGGATCATTGAAGAATTCAAGGCCGCCAAGGAAGAGGAAGACTAAGTGTCGCAGCGTGCGCTTCTTTTTGCATTTCTGCTTGTCGTGGGATTTGCGCCCGGTCTTCGGGCGCAAATCCTCACCGACAGCAACCCGGCATCCCAGTTCTTTTCCGGTCAGAGCGGATCCTACTACAACTTCTCGAGCGGCGACGGCTGCGACCTGCTCGTGAGCGTCTGGGGCTTCGTCCGGAATCCGGGCCGCTATCGCGTCCCCTGTACGACCAACCTGCTCGATCTCCTGTCCTACTGCGGCGGTCCCAACGATCGCAGCGCGGAAGTGTTCCTCGATCGGGTGAAGATAGTTCGCAAGGGCGGGGTGGATAATCAGAGTGAGATTGCCGAGGTGTTCGAGGTCAATGTCGAGAAGTATCTCGAACTGCGGAGCATCGCGACCGTGACCTCCGATCTTTCGCTGTATCCCGGAGATCTTGTCATAGTCGACGGCAAGGAATCGCGCGGCGACACGATCCTGCGTATCGCACAGATCGTCGTGGCCATCGCTTCGGTGATCACGTCCACCGTCGCCGTGATCAACATCGCTTCGAACTGACGTCCGCCTGTCCGGCGTTCCGCTTGATGCGCCGGATCGAAAAGAGAGAGTTACGTTCCCTTATTCACATATCTACACCTGAATGACTGCAAGAGACGATTTCAATAAGCAGGTGCAGGAGTACCTCCGTATTGCCTTCGAGGGCAAGTGGGTTATTCTCGCCATCTTTGTCATAGTTGTCACCGCGACGTGGTTTTACACCATGCAGCAGGATGACATCTATCAGGCGAGCGCGAGCGTCCGTTTGAAAGCATCGAAGGATCTTCTGAGCGGTCAGGCGTCGCAGCCCGGGTTCGATATGCTCGGGTGGGGCGGGGAACGCATCATCGCAAACGAAATCCTGATCATCCAGAGCGACGGCGTCGCCGACCGGGTGGCGAAGATGCTCGTCGATCAAACCGAGATGCAGAGCGCGGCAGGCGACACCCTGCCGATTCTCAAGGCGCGGCAGCGTCCGTCGACGCTGCGCAAGATCGCGCGCACCGTCGGACTGGAAAACTTTTTCGTATCGGTCGGCCTGGCGAAGATGGATACGTCGACCCGCATGGCGGATCGCGAGATGGTCGCCGCACGCGCGCGCGCGCAGATGTCGGCCGAGGAAGTGCGCGGGGTGGACTTCATCCGCATCAACGTCCTGAGCACCTCGCCCATCGAAGCCGCGAAGATCGCAAACCTGTACGTGGACGCCTACCAGCTGCGCAACCTCGAATCCGCGCGCGAGAACGTGACCACCGCCCGGAGCTTCCTCGAGGGACAGATGGATTCGAAGAAGGATTCCCTCGCGAACATCGAAAACCAGGTGCGCAGCTTTCAGCAGTCGCAGGGCTTCGTCAGTCTCGATGCCGAGACGCAGCAGCTGATCCAGCAGCTGGCGACGTTCGAGGCGCAGCTGGAGCAGGCCAAGATCGATCTCGCATCGGCCGAGAAAATCCGGTCCGAAATGCATCAGCAGCTCAAGCAGGTGGAACCGAATCTGGCCCGCCAGCTGAAGGAGGGCGTGGATCCGCGGCTCAAGGCGCTGCTGGAGAAGAAAACGAAACTCGAAGCGGACATCCAGACCGCCGAGTACAATCGCAACCAGACACTCAAGGTCCGTCCGGATCTCGAGCCGTTCGCGGCGAAGGACATTGCCGAAAAGCAGCGCCAGCTGCGTGAAGTGCTCGACCAGATCGAAGCCGCCAGCAAAAACCTCAGCGCCTCCGACGATGTCACCGGCGCACCCGTCGAATACGCGCGTGAGCTCCGCCAGAAGATCCTCCAGCAGGATGTCGACATCGAATCCCAGCGGTCCCGCATCGCCAACCTTCAGAGCGTCATCAAGCAGTACAACGTGCAGTTCGAGCAGATCCCGGCCCAGAGCATTCAGTACGCGCGAATGGAACGGAAGCGTCTCAGTTACGACAAGCTGTACGGACTGCTCGATGAGAAATACCAGGAAGCGCTCATCAACGAGCAGACCACGATGGGGAACGTCGATATCGTGGATCGCGCGCGCGTCCCGATGCGTCCGGTGAAACCGAATCGTCCGATGAACATGATCCTCGGCATTCTCGTGGGGCTCGGACTCGGCTTCGGCGTGGCGATTCTGCTCCGCTACATGGACACGACCATACGCAGTCCGGAGGACGTCGAGAAGCTGGGCATGCCCGTGCTGTCATTTATCCCGACTTTCGGATCCGACGACAACAAGCTCGATCGGAATCAGACCCTGGTAACGCTGACCGCGCCGCAGTCGCCGCCCAGCGAGAGCTACAGAACCATGCGGACGGCGATCGAGAACTCGCTCCCGGAACACGGGAAATCGAAGGCCGTGGTATTCACCAGCCCGGCACCCAAGGAAGGGAAGTCCACCGCCATCGCAAACCTGGCCGTGAGCGCCGCGAATTCAGGCCGGAAAGTGCTGCTGGTGGATGCCGACCTTCGTCGCCCTGTGCAGCATCAGATTTTCGACGTCGAGCGCGAGCCCGGCCTCTCCAATGCCCTGATCGGAGAAATTCCGGTCAACCAGTGCATCAAGAAATCGTCGGTCCCCGGACTGCACATCACGCCCTGCGGCAACATCCCGAGCCATCCGGCGGAACTGCTCGGCTCCGCCCGCATGGACAAATTCGTCAAGCTCGTGCGGCAGTATTACGACCTCGTGCTGTTCGATGCGCCGCCGGTGATCGCCATGGCCGATACGCTCGTCCTCTCGAAATACACCGATGGGACCGTGGTCATCATTTCCGCCGACCAGACGAAGTCGCTGGGCCTGACGAAATCGCATGAGATGCTCGAAGCCAACAACGCCCGCATTCTCGGCGTTGTCGTCAACCGTTTCAACGCGAACAAGGTGTACTACTCCTACTATCGCTACTACTACCAGAATTACTACTATTACTCGGCGGACGGCGAGAAGAAGTCGCGCCGCGTGAAGAAGAAAAAGGCCAGGGAAGAGGATGTCGAAAAAGCCGGGTGACCCCGGCTTTTTCGCAGTCCGCAGTTTTTGAAAAACAGGCGAAAAAAGGCTATTTTTATATGCTATCTGCGGATCCAATCCGCATGCCCAATCCATCAGCATCACCCACATACGTTTCAGACTAACGATGATCAGAGACAGCTACATCAAGACGGTTATCGAACCCTTCAAGATCAAGACCGTCGAACCCATCAAGTTCACCACATACGAAGAACGCAGTCAGATTCTCGAGGAAGCCGGCTTCAACCCCTTCCTCATTTCAGCCGAAAACGTGCTGATCGATCTGCTGACCGACAGCGGGACCTCGGCGATGAGTTCCGCCCAGTGGGCGGGTCTGCTCGACGGCGACGAATCCTATGCCGGCTCGCGCAGCTTTTACCGCATGGAATCGATGGTCCGCAAGATCACGGGAATGAAGAACATCATCCCCACGCATCAGGGCCGTGCCGCGGAGAAAATCCTGTTTTCCATTATCGGTGGAAAAGGGAAGGTGGTCCCGAACAACACGCACTTCGATACGACGCGGGCCAATGTCGAGTTTTCTGGCGCCCTGGCTATCGACTGCCTCAACGAGCAGGGGAAACGGCCCGAAGTGATCGCCGACTTCAAAGGCAACATGGACATCGAAAAACTGGAAGCGACGATCCTGAAATACGGTGTCGAGAATATTCCCGCCGTCATGATTACGGTGACCAACAACTCGGGCGGCGGACAGCCGGTATCGATGGAGAATATCCGTCAGACCCGCGCCGTCTGCGACAAGTACGGACTCCCGCTGATTATGGATTCCTGCCGCTTCGCGGAAAACGCGTACTTCATCAAACTGCGCGAACCGGGATACCAGGACAAAACCCCGCTGGAAATCGCGCAGGAGATGTTCTCCTATGCGGATGGGTCGACCATGTCCGCGAAGAAGGATGCCCTGGTGAACATCGGCGGCTGGCTTGCCCTGAACGATGACGACCTCGCCGTGCAGTGCCGCAACCTGCTCATCGTCACCGAAGGATTCCCGACCTACGGCGGACTCGCCGGCCGCGACCTCGAAGCGATTGCGCAGGGACTCGAGGAAATCCTCGACGAGGATTACCTGCAGTACCGCATCAAGAGCACCGAGTACCTCGGACGCAAACTCGACGAACTGGGTGTGCCCATCCTGATGCCGCCGGGCGGTCATGCGATCTATCTCGACGCCAAGCGCTTCTGCCCGAACATTCCGCAGGATCAGTTCCCCGCACAGTCCATCACCTGCGCCCTCTACCTCGACGGCGGTATTCGTGCCGTGGAAATCGGCAGCGTCATGTTCGGACGCACCGAAGACGGCGCGTTCGTGGCACCCGACCTCGAACTGGTCCGCCTCGCCATTCCCCGTCGCGTGTACACGCAGAGCCATATCGACTACGTCATCGAAGTGGTCAAGCACGTGTACGACCGCCGCGATGAACTGAAGGGCCTGCACCTGACCTACGAAGCACCGATGCTCCGGCATTTCACGGCGCGGTTCGGTTACAACGACTGATACGTCTCGCAGTTTCGGCCGTCCCCGACTCGCACGGGGACGGCTCTTTTTTGTTCCACAAACTCCGCGCCTGTGAGGAAAATCCTCTACGTGCATCACGGAAAGGGCATCGGCGGCGCTCCGCTGAGCCTGCTCTACCTGATCCGCGGGCTGGACCGTTCGCGGTATCAGCCGACGGTGCTCTGCATCCATGAGAGTGAAGCCGCGGATCTGTACCGCCGCGAGGGAATCGAAACGCTGGTCGATGCGTCGCTGCACGACTTCTCCCACACGAATGTGCTGTGGTATCCGTGGTGGCAGCTGCCGAAGCTGGCGCTGCGTTTGCTGCAGTTTCCGCTGACCATCCTCCGCGCAAGGAGCTTCCTCCGCACGCGGCAGTTCGACGCGGTGCATCTCAACACGTCGACGCTCACGGCGTTCGCGCTTGCGGCGAAAGCGGAGGGGCTGCGTGTCGTCTGGCACATCCGCGAGCCGCTGCAGCGGGGATATCTCGGGCTGCGCCGCGCGGTCATCCGGGGCATCATCGACCGGACGGGTGATCTCGTCCTGCCTATCTGCCGGTATGACGCGTCGCAGCTGCGTCCGTCGACTCGGATCCACGTCGTCTACAACTTCATCGATTTTACCCAGTTCGATGCGTCTCTCGACGGGCAGAGCATACGGCGCGAACTCGGAATCGGCGTCGACCGGCCGGTGATCACGATGCTCGGCGGCGTGAACCCCATCAAGGGAACACGCGAGTTTGTGGCCGCGGCGGTCAGCCTGCTTGCTTCACGGCCGGACATACAGTTCCTCATTGCCGGCCCCGTCCCTGATGACGGCATCAGAAACAAAATCAACGGGCTGCGCATATACAGGGACGCGGTTTTTTCGGCCATCCCCGCTCCGCTTCGACAAGCAATCCGGTTTCTGGGCGTACGGTCCGATATCCCGCAGCTTCTGGCCGCTTCCGACGTTCTCTGTTTTCCCTCCACCGTGCCGCATTTTGCGCGACCGGTGATCGAAGCCAGCGCCATGGGACTGCCGGTCATCGCCTCCGATCTCGGCGGGCCGAACGAACTGGTCCGAGACGGAGAGACAGGCTTCCTCGTCCGGGCGCAGGACAGCGGGGCGCTCGCCGCGGCGATGCGGCGCCTGATCGAAGATCCGGCCCTGGCTGAGCGGATGGGCAGGAACGGAATCGAATTTGCGCGCGAGCAATTCGATGCGGAGAAAAACACGCGCGCGGTCATCCGGTACTATGATCGCATGTTCGAAGAAGGATGACACGCAAGATAACCATGTGATTGAACCTCTTTCCCTTTGTGGAATTGTATCTGTTTACCGTATTTTACCCAATACCATTATCACAGCAGGAGATACAATGCGCTTCGTACTCACCTTGTTGATCGGCCTGTTTGCCGCGACCGCGGGATTTGCGCAGTCAGCGGAACCGCAGAATGTCTGGATCGAGGACGGCTTTGCCCAGGACGCCCTTTCTGCCGACTGGAAACCCGTTTCGGGCACCTGGACCGTCGAAGGCGACCGCGTGCGCGTTACCGGCGGCAGCGAGAATATGGCCATGCTCTACGGTCGATATCTCATGAACTCCAAGCCGTACGTGCTCGAGACCACGCTGAATAAACTCGGCGGCGGTGTGCTGTTCAACGCCGAGAATGCGGGAGCGCTGAACGATTGTCACGTCGTGCGCGTGCTTGACGGCGGGATTACGCTGGGGTACATGGATTATTCCGGCACCTTCATCGAGACTCGCAGTGTCAACATCGCGGATCTCGTCGCACCCGTGAAGATCCGGGTGTTCACCGATCCGAAGAACAAGAGCTATTCCGTCCTCATCAATGAGCGCAACGTCGCTCTCGAAGAACTGCGCTTCAACTCCGGCTACGCCGGCCTCTGCGCGGTTTCGTCGGGCGTCTCCTTCGAGGATTTCCGTATTTCCGGCGACGGCGCGATGGATATCCCCAATTACGCCATGAAATCCAACCGCCGCCAGCTCGATAATCTCGACTACATGGCAGTCAAGGAAGACGGACTCCTCATCGTCAACCCGGTGGTCGGTATCGTGCAGCGCATCACCAGCGTCGGCACATATGTCAGCGAAATCAGCATCGAGGAAAAAACCGCGCTGCGCGGTGTGGATGCCGATGAAAGCTATACGTATGTCGTCGATGCCGCAGCGAATTCGCTGCGCGTCTTCAACACGAACAACAAGATCGAAAAAGTCATCGCTTCCGATCTCGACGACCCGCGCGATGTGGCCGTCGACGAGAAGCGGATCTACGTCCTGGACAAGAAGGGCATTGCCGTCTTCGACAAGAACCTCGCCCTCATCAAGCATTACGCGGGCGGCCTGTTCCGTGACCCGCGTGGTATCGCCGTCACCGGTGACCGGGTCCTCGTCGCGGACTACGGCAACGGCCAGGTGCAGGTTCTCAATAAATCGGATTTCTCCGTTGACCTCGTGATCAAGGACGACATGGTCACCCCGACCGGCGTGTGCAGCGATCCTGCCAACGGTGACATTTACGTCGCGGATCCCTCCGCGGTCGCCGTGTTCCATTTCGACAAGGACGGCGGATTCGTCGAGCGCATCGACCCGATCACCATCCGCGGATTCATTTCGCCGCGCGACGTGCTCCTGCTCAACGACATGATCTACGTTGCGGACTTTGACCGCATCCTCGGTTTCCGCAAGGGTGTGCTCACGATTCGTCCGAGTCTGCGCATCGACTGACATGGCCGCCGCTGCTGATACGATACTCGAGCTGCGCTATGGTTCGGGCGTTCAGCGGACCGCGCTGCCAACCGACTGGAATCACCAACGTCTTCGGACCGCCCCATCTCCTGCGGGGCGATCCGAAGACGAGGTGATCGACGACATCCTCGCCTCGCCCTTCGGCCCCTCCCTCGAAACCTTCCTCAATCCCCGACAGCCGCTCCTCGTACTCGTTTCCGACAAGACGCGCCGCTGCCAGACGCATGTGTTCCTGCCGCGGCTGCTTTCGATCGTACACGCCTCGGGAATCCCCCGTGAGCGCGTACGCATCCTTTTCGCGTCCGGCACGCATCCCCCACAGAGCGAGGGAGAGAAGCGCGCGATACTCGGTGACGCGATTTATGACCGGTACGAAGTGCGCGAGCACGACGCACGCGATGAGGCCTGCTGCGTTGAGGTCGGGATAACCCGTTTCGGCACGGCCGTACGCGTGAACCGCCTGGTGGCGGAAGCGCAGCAGGTGCTCGCGACCGGGACGATCGTGCATCATTATTTCGCCGGCTTCGGCGGCGGCGCGAAGCTGTTCGTGCCGGGAACCGCGGCATACAGCACCGCGGTGGCGAATCACCGACGGACGATCACCCCTGAAGGGAGCTTCCATCCCGGCTGCACCGACGGCGCGGTTGCGGGGAATCCGGTCATCGAGGATATCATGGATGCGCGCCGCCTGATGCCGCCGCACTGGTACTTCGCCGCGCTGCTCGACGAGCGCGGACGTATCGTCGACGGCGTGTGCGGCGACATGGAGCTCGCGCATGCGGAAGGATGCCGACGCGTCGATGCACGCTTTCGCTGTGAGGTGGAACGTCCGGCGGATGTCACGATTGTGAGCACCGGCGGCTATCCGAAGGACATCAATTTCATCCAGGCGCACAAGGCGCTGCACCACGCTTCCTACGCGACGAAGGAAGGCGGCGTGATCATCTGCGCGGCGGAATGCCGCGACGGCATCGGCAACGACCGCTTCATGGAGTGGTTCGATTACGGGAGCGATGAAGCGTTCCGCAAGGCACTGCTGGAGAAGTACGCGATGAACGCGCATACAGCGCTGGTCATGCGCGAGAAGGCGCGGCGGCACCGCATCATTTTCGTCTCATCGCTGAAAGAGCCTGCGGTCCGGTCGATGGGAATGGAACCGGCGGCGACGCTCGACGCCGCGGTACGTATGGCCGCACAGACCGTCCGTCGCGATGCCGACGTGGCGATCATTGAAAACGGATCCCTGCTGGTCCCGGTGCTGAGGGAACTGCGCCCGTGACACCTCTCGCTTCTCATATCGTGCTCGCCGGCGGGTGGATTGTCTGGTGCGCTCTGCACAGCCTTCTCATTACCCCCTCATGGACTTCCCGGATGCAGCGCCTCCTCGGTCCCCGTCTCGCTTACTACAGGCTTTTCTACGTCCTGATCAGCACGATCACGTTCATCCCCGTGCTGTACCTGCAGCTGACGATCGATTCTCCGCTGCTCTGGGGCTGGCCGCCCGCGCTGCGCGTGCTGCAGGCCGCAGGTCTCGGCGTATCGCTGCTCATTTTCTTTCTCGCCGGAAGGCAGTATGACCAGGCGTTCTTTTTCGGCGTACGCCAGATTCGGGAATACCGCGCGGGCACATCGGCGCACTTCAGCGGCTTCGTCGCAACGGGAATTCTCCGCCGCATGCGGCATCCATACTATACCGCCGGAATTCTGCTGATGCTGTTCTGGGGAAGCCTCACATGGGCCAACCTGATCATGAAGGTCGTCGGCATCGCGTATTTCGTCATCGGAGCTTTTCTCGAGGAGAAAAAACTGCTGGCGGAATACGGCGACGCGTACCGCCGCTACCGGCAGGAGGTCCCGATGTTCCTGCCCTGGCCGAAACTGCGGAGGCGTGCGTGAGTGACCGCGCGGTACGCCGCATTCTCGTCATACGGCGCCATAATCACCTCGGCGACATGCTGTGTTCGATGCCGCTCTATGCGGCGCTGCGGAAGCGCTGGCCCGATGCGTCGCTGACGCTGCTGGCCACTCCGACGCGGTATGCGATCCCGCTGCAGGAGATCAATCCCTGCCTCGACCAGGTCGAGTATTACCGCAAGGGGACACTGCAGGAGGTGATCAGGGCGCATCGATCCCTGCGCACCCGCGATTTTGACATGGCCATCGTGCCTTCCACGATTGCGATCTCACGAACGTCGCACATCACGGCGCTGCTCACGGGTGCCCGCATGCGCGTCGGTGTCCGCTCCATCGACGGGAATCGCAACGCGTATCATCCGTTTCTCAATATGAAAGCCGACGTATTCTGGGGCGGGGAACACGTGCATCAGGAAGAGCGCAACCGCCAGATCGCACGCATCGCAGGATGCGATATCTCCGCGGAGGAAATGCGCGCTTTTCGCATCCCGCATCATCCCTCCGCGGATGCTGCCGCGGGCGAGGCCCTCGGGGAATGGGGTGACGGCCGTCGCCTGATCGGCGTTCATCCCGGTGCCGGGAAGGAACAGAATGTCTGGGCGGGGGAGCGTTTCGCGGAGGTTCTTTCAGAACTGTATCATGACGGGGCGGGGGAGGTGGTGATCACCTGCGGGGCGCTCGACGAAGAACAGGCCGGTGTCCTGGCCGGTCTGCTCGACCGGAAAGGAGTACCACACCGGATACTGAGGGATCTGCCCTTCGGTACCCTCGCAGCAGTGTTCCGCCGTCTGGGACTGTACCTGACGAACGACACCGGAACGATGCACGTTGCCGCGTACAGCGGATGCGCGACGGTGTCACTGTTCGGGCCGACCCCGTCGTGGGAGTGGGGGCCGAGGGGAGAGCACCATCGCACGGTGCAGTCGGATGACGGCACGATGGAGGGTATCCCCGTCGAAAGCGTGCTGCGCGCGTGCCAGAGCCTGCTGGAAGCCTGATCTCATGCGTCGCGCCGCATGCGCGCGACGTAGAACCCATCGGAATCGAGAACCTCGGGAGCAAGGAGAAGATCGCCTGCGGTCCTGTCAAGGGACGGCAGCGCCACCCCGGCCGCTTCGAAATGCGGCGAGAGCGCGTCGAGGGAAAACGCGGGATGCGCCGCGAGGAAGCGCCGGATGTTCTCCGTGTTTTCCTGCGGCAGCAGGGAACAGGTGGCGTAGGTGAGGATCCCGCCGGGACGCACGTACGCGGCGTTCCGCGCGAGAATGGCCGCCTGGCGCTCCGCGAGGCGGCGGACCGTTTTTTCGGTGAGACGCCATTTGAGCGCGGTGTGCCGGCGGACGGTGCCGAAGCCGGTGCAGGGGGCGTCGACGAGAACGCAGTCGAATTCCGTCCCTGCTGGGAACGCCGCACCGCCGTCCGGATCTTTGCCGTCGGGCGACAGCGGCTGGGTGCGAATGCAGTCGAATGACAGACGCCGTCCGCGTTGTTCGAGCCCGCGAAGCTTTTGACGCTCGATGTCGCAGGCGGTGATGCTGCCGCTCCCGCCCATTATATCCGCCAGCTGCATGGTCTTGCCGCCGCCTCCCGCGCAGGCGTCGAGCACATCCATGCCCGGGTCTGCGCCGCAGCCCAGGGTGACCAGCTGACTCCCCGCATCCTGTACCTCGAACAACCCCGCTTCATACCATTGGCTCTCGGTCAGTGGTGTGCGCTCCGCGATCATCAGCGCGTCAGGGAGCGTCGGATGATCCGCTGCGACGACACCGCCTTCACGCAATGCTGCGATCACGTGTTCGCGGGACGCCCGCGTGCGGTTGACACGGAGTACCAGCGGTGCCGCTGTGCCGAGTCCCCTGCCGATTCCCGCGATCACCTCCGGAGGCAGGGGGGAGGCCTGTTCGTTCCATGAACGGACGACCCAATCCGGCAGGGACCATCGCACAGCGATCGCGGCGAGCTCACCGCTGCGCGCCCGGACGTCCCACTCCGCTGCGCGCTGCATCAGCACAGGCGTCTCCGGGGCTTTTTCACGCTCCAGCACGGCGGCACAGGCGAGCTCCAGCTCCGCGTCCGCTATGTGAAGTCCTTCTCCCGCACCATAGGGCGGAAGGAAGCCATGAACGGAAAGGAGCAGAGCTGCTGCCGCAATCCGGCGGGTTTCGTCGACTGATGGACGAAGATCCACATCGACCGCATGTCCGGTGATGCAGGCGCGCGAAAAACGCCACACCCGGAGCGCGTGATGCGCGGCGGCCGAAACGAACTGCCGGTCGTTCGCGTCGAGCCGTTTCAGCCGGTGGAGATAAACGGAAGCAAGTTCGCGCGGCGGCTGGGATGATTTGAGGAGGAGGCGTGCGAGCTCCGCCGCATGGTCAAGGAGTGCAGCAATGCGTGCTGTTGAAGACGAGGTCACCGTGTCCCGCTGTTGTATACGAATCCGAGCCGCGACAGCAGGGGTTCCGGCAGTTCCGGAAGCGCCGTCCGCGGTATGAGGAAAGTAGACAAATTCGTGAGATCGGAAAAGATGCGGTGGCTTTCCGCGGTGGATTTCAGATAGTGATACCCGGAGGACCCGCCGGTACCGATCTTCGTGCCGATCATGCGATGCACCATCAGCGCATGGCGATAGCGCCATGTGGTCATGAGCTCGTCGATATCGACGAGTGCGGCGATGAGCCGGTACGGCATGGCGAGGATGGGCTGGTCGCGGTACAGGGAGACGAACAGCGCGGCGAGGGTCGCGCGATGAGACAGACGCCATTTCCCCTCGCGACGCAGGGATTCGTGGCGGGCCGGGTCGAATACCGCATCGAAATGCGCGGTGGTTTCGTCCAGCTCGCGCAGCTGTATCGTTTTTTCCTCATCGCTGAGCGTGGGATTCCGCTCGATGACGTGGCGGTCTCCGTCGAGCATGGCGTGGACCGCGCCGCGGTAGGTTTCCCAGAATCGATAGGATTCCGTTTCGAGGAACGGGGTTCGCTCGAGCCAGCCCTGCAGCGCATCGAACATGGTCGGCTGCCGCTCCGCGCCCATCAGCTGTTCGCGGTGCTCGGCGGACACGCGGCTGTGATAGGCCGCCTGGTTGTAGCGCAGACGCGAATCGGACTGCAGTCCGAGCCGGATTTCCAGCATGCGGAACTGAATGCTCTGGAAGCCGGAAGCGGGGAAAAGAAAATCCCGGAAATCCAGAAAATCGAGCGGGGTCATGGTTTCGAGAATGCGCAGCTGATCGATCAGCACCTTCTGGATTTCCGTCACGCGCTGAAGACGCGAGACGCAGACGCCGATATGCGCCTCGTCCACCGGTTCGGCGGAGAGCATGCCGATGACGGAATCCATCTCATGAAGAATCTGCTTGAACCAGAGTTCGTATGCCTGGTGCACGATAATGAAGAGCATTTCATCATGCGCGGGGGAGCCATATTCCTCGCTCTTGCGATGCTGACTGCCGAGCAGACGGTCGAGCTGGAGGTAGTCGGAGTAATACAGCGGCGGAAATGGTCTGTCCATGGATAAATCTCCTCTTGTTCAGCGCAGTGATCCTGCTTCCTCGGCGTATGGACGCAGGCGTTCGGAAATGAGGCGGGCGGCACGTTCGTAATCCACGTCCTCCGCGCGGTCGATTCCCCGCGTGAGCTCCTCGAGAATTCCCTGTTGGATCTTCCCCCGTTTCCGTGCGACGGAATACGGTGTGCGGTGAAACGTGACCATCGAGTACTTCGGGATGAAGTGGTCCGGGAAGCGCTCTTCGAGCACAAGCCCCACTTTCTTTGTCAGGAGGAAATGCGGATCCGCCACGCTGTCCCGCATTTCGATGAAGTTTTCAAGCGCGAGGTCTGCAATGGCATCGGCGTTCACCTTCCGGCGTTCCTCGTACGCGGCGAAAACCCGGTGCCAGTCGGGGCCGAACTCATCGATACACTCGTTGAATACCGTGCAGTCTTCAAAGGCGCAGTTCATCCCCTGTCCGTAGAAAGGGACCACGGCATGGCACGCGTCGCCGAGCAGGACGGCGGCATCGCCGACATGCCATGGGAAACAGCGCACCGTGCCCAGGGCGCCGGTAGGATTCACGAAGAAGTCTTCGGTCAGTGTCGGCATCAGGCGAAGCGCGTCCGGAAATTCCCGCGCGAAGAACGCACGCACGCGTTCCGGCGAGTCCAGCGACGAGAACGCGGGTTCGCCCTCGTGCTGCAGGAAGAGCGTACAGGTGAAGCTCCCATCGATATTCGGCAGGGCGATGAGCATGAACGAGTGCCGCGGCCAGATGTGCAGCGCGTGTTTCTCGATCTGATGCGAGCCGTCGGGATTCGGCGGGATGGAAAGCTCCTTGTATCCGTGTTCGAGGAAATCCTGGGAGGATTCGAAGCCCGGGGTGGCCTCCATCGAGTGGCGGACGGGAGACCCGGCCCCATCGGTCGCGATCACCGTGTCACCCGAACGCGCATACACCGTTCCGGTCTCCTCGTCGGTGAACGCGACACTCCGCGCCGCGAAATCCATCCCGTCGCAGCGCTGCTGAAAACGGATGCGTACATGAGGGAATTCTTCCGCGAGATCCATGAGCCTGCGGTTCAGTTCGCCGCGGGACACGGAGTAGATCACTTCGGAATCGTCCTTCCCGTATGGCTGGAATGTGACGGTGCCGTCGGTGGCGTGAATCATGCGGCCGCGCATGGGGATCGCGATCCGCATGATCGCTTCGTCGAGTCCGACCTCCCGCAGGGCGTGAATTCCGCGTGTCGAGAGGGCGAGGTTGATCGAACGTCCCGCGCTGATCTGCGCGAGCCGCATATCCGGCCGCCGCTCGTACACGTCGACCGTGAAACCGCGCCGAGCGAGGAAAACCGATAGCAGCGATCCGGCGAGACCGGCGCCGACGAGGAGGATGTTCTGCTGAGTATCTGACATTGCTGCCGCTGTGCTGATGATGAGTGCTTATGTCTGTGAAGAGAAATAGCCGTGGAACAGCTCGGCGAACCGCCATACATCCTCGTAGCTGTTGTACAGCGGCACCGGGGCGATACGGATGACATCGGGCTCCCGCCAATCGCACACGACGTGCGCGGAGGAAAGATGATCGAAGAGCCGGCGTCCGTTTTCCGGTATCCGCAGGGAAAGCTGGCAGCCCCGCTGCGCGGGGTCCGAAGGAGTGATCACGCTCCAGTCGCCGCGGGGATGGAGGTCGAGCAGGAAGGACAGGTACGCCGTCATCCGTTCGCTCTTCCGGCGAAGGGCCGCCATTCCCGCCTCTTCGAACAGTTCGAGGGATGCGCGCAGCGCCGCGAGGGGGAGGATGGACGGATTGCTCAGCTGCCATCCCTCCGCTCCGACGATGGGGCGGAACTGCTGCGGCATCGCGAAACGGGTCGCTTTATCATGTCCCCACCATCCGGCGAAGCGCGGTAGATCGGAGCCGGCATGCCGCTCGTGCACGAAACAGCCCGCGGTGCTCCCCGGACCGGCGTTCAAATACTTGTATGAGCACCATGCAGCGAAATCCACCTCCCAGTCATGAAGACGGAGCGGCACATTGCCCGCGGCATGCGCGCAGTCGATGCCGACGACGACGCCGGCATCATGCGCCGCGCGGGTGATGGTTTCGATGTCGAAGAGCTGTCCGTTGTAGTAGTTGACCCCGCCGAGGAGAAGCAGCGCCGATTCGCGCCCGTACCGTTCGATGGTCGAGAGCACGGTGTCGGTGGAGAAGCGCCCCACGGAATCGAGCGGGATTTCCACAACGCCCGTGGCCGCATCGAAGCCGTGGACGCGAAGCTGCGAAGCGACCGCGTACTGGTCGGACGGGAATGCCTTTTCCTCGATGATGATCTTGTATCGGTCAGCGGTGGGACGATAGAAGGATACCATCAGCAGATGCAGGTTCACGGTCAGTGTGTTCATCGTCACGACCTCCGACGGGAGCGCGCCGACGATTTCCGCCGTCTGCCGCGTCAGGAACTCGTGATACCGCATCCAGGGATGCCTCGCCCGGAAATGCCCCTCCACGCCAAGCTCCGCCCAGGCCTCCAGCTCCTCCTCGATGTAGTCGCGGGTCCTCAGCGGCTGGAGACCGAGCGAGTTGCCGCAGAGATAAATCTGCTCCTGCCCGTCGGAGCTTCGCGGGATATGGAAACGTGCGCGAAAATCGCGGAGAGGATCCGCTTCATCCTGCCGGAGCGCGAAGGACCTGTCGTCGGAAAATGAGATCGGAGTGTGCATGTCAGGTTCCGCTGGAGATGGGATTGACGAAGTAGAGCACCGGTCGGCTCGGAGCGGCGTCCGCGGCGAAGGGGGCGATTTGAATATCGAGAAGGTAGCGGCCGTCGGGGATATCGTCCGGCACGTAGATCATTTCCGTCACGGATCGCCTCGAGGCGCTCGAAGGCGGCACATCATGACTGCCGTTTCCGACGCCCCAGAAAAGATGATGTGCCGTCATGAGGCCCTCATCGAACGCGCGGTCCAGCGAGGGAATGTCGACCAGCAGGTGCCTGATCCCGAGCTCGTTCAGAAGCTCCATCGCGTCGATACTGAAGAAGGGGGCAGGATATTCGGAGTACTTCCTCCGGATTTTTGACGGGCCGTTGGGCAGCGTTCGGAGCACGAGCGCCTCGTGGAACGAGGTATGGACCGTGTTCGCTGCGCCTGCCGCGGACAGCGCCGCCCGAAGCGCCGACGCGGTGATCATTTCGTCTCCTTCTTCGAGTGCCGGCTTGTAGCGGTCGCCGCACTCCCGCGCGTTCTCGGGGGTAACGGTTATCAGCGTCGCGGGCATGAAGGCGGGCGGGAGGAATTCGTCGATCGAGATACGCTCGATGGCGATGTGCCCGACGCATTCGGTATGCGTGCCGTTGCAGTGCGGTGTGATCGTCACGGTGTCGAAATTGCAGCTGCCGCCCCGGCGGGTGTCGCCGATAAACGCACCGTCCTCGTACGCCTGCGCCCGCGCCGGAGGCACGTCGTACGCGTTGGGCTGCGGTCCGTTGAAGTCCATGGTGATGGCGATGCTCTGTCCGTGGGCGAGGTCCGCGCGGTATTCCATGCCGTCGATGACGAAGCGCGCGATCATGGGAGGAAGCCCTCGATGTTCACCCCGAGCCACTCCATCGCGTTCTCGCCGAGCAGCATGCGCTTTACGTGATCGGGGAAGACGTCCATCGACTCGATCAACGCGCCCGGCTTGAGTTCGCCGAGAGGGAAGGGATAATCCGATCCGAGGGTGACGCGGCTTTCGCCGACGAGGTCGACGATATAGCGCAGCATGACCGGATCGTGGACGAGCGAATCGAGGTAGAACCTCCCGAGGTAGGCGCGGGGATTGACCGTATTGTCAATGGCGACGAGATCGGGACGCACGGTGAACCCGTGCTCGATGCGTCCGATGGTGGCGGGGAAGGATCCGCCGCCGTGCGCGAAATTGACGCGGAGGTCCGGCAGGCGTTCGAGGACGCCGCCGAAAATCATCGAACAGACGGCGAGGGAGGTTTCGGCGGGCATGCCGACGAGCCATGGCAGCCAGTAGCGACGCATGCGCTCGCTGCCCATCATGTCCCACGGGTGGACGAAAATCGCCGCACCCAGTTCCGCCGCCGCTTCGAAGAACGGAAACAGTTCCGGTTCGCTCAGATTCCATTCATTGACATGCGTCCCGATCTCCACGCCGGCGAGACCGAGTTCCTTCACCGCGCGTTCCAGTTCGCGGATTGCCAGTTCGGGTGCCTGCATGGGAACGGTGGCGAGTCCGACGAAGCGCCGCGGCTGCCGGGCGACGGTCGCGGCTATATGGTCGTTGAGAAGGCGGGATAGGTCGAGCGCGTCTTCGGGACGGGCCCAGTAGCTGAACATGATCGGTACCGTCGACAGGACCTGTACATGGACGCCATGACGGTCGCACTCCGAAATACGGACATCGGTATCCCATGAATTCGGCTGAAACGTTCGAAAGTGCTTGCAGTCCACCAGCATCGCCTTGTTCCCGTCGGGCTGCGGCTCGAACTGCGGGAAGCCCGGGTATCCGTAGCGCTTCTCGAGATTCGGCCAATCCGGAGGGAGGATGTGGGTGTGAACATCAACCTTGAACATCGATACCTCTGATTGAGATTGTCAGGATGCCTGTGTCGGCGGCGCCATGACCGCGCCGCAATTCTTGCAGCTCCGATGCTCCTCCGACCCGTAAAAACGGTTGACGATCGGAGGGAACTGCGTGACGATATTCTCCAGGGGGAAATACTCCTCGTAGAGTTTCGCGCCGCAGTTCTCACAGTACCAGATGAAGCCGTCCAGTTCGCCCTCGAGCCGCTTGCGTTCGACGACCAGCCCCACGGTGTCGGCCGGACGCTGGGGTGAATGCGGGGTGCGCGCGGGCAGCAGGAAGATTTCGCCTTCACGGATGCGCACGTCGCGAGGAGTTTCGCCGTCCATCACCCTGAGCGTGATGTCGCCTTCGACCTGATAGAAGAACTCCTCGCCCTCGTTGTAATGATAGTCTTTCCGCGCATTCGGACCGCCGACGACCATGATGATGAATTCCGCGTTCTCGAATACCTGCTGGTTCCCGATCGGCGGTTTGAGCAGATGGCGGTGCTCGTCGATCCACTGGCGGAAGTTGATGCCTTGCAGGGAGTACATGTCGTGTCCTTTCTCCTTGGATTCGATGCTGTTCAGTCGGTCCCGCCTACGTCGTCATCCATGACGGCGGCACGCATCATATCACCGCGATACATTTGAGCTCGATGGCGATGGGGGTCGGCAGCGCGTTGATTTCCACTGTTGTGCGGCAGGGCTGGTTCTCGTTGAAGTACTCGGCGTAGATGCGGTTGAACGTCGGGAAATCCCGCTTCATATCGGTGAGGAACACCGTCACGTCGACGAGATCGTTCCACCCCGCGCCCGCATCCTCGAGAATGGTGCGCACATTTCGGAAAACGGAATGGCACTGCGCCTCGATGTCATGACCGATGACGTTCCCCTGCTCGTCCAGTGTGACCCCAGGGATCGTCCTGCTGTTTCTTTCCCGCGGTCCCACGCCGGAGAGGAAGAGGAGATTGCCCACACGCCGGGCATGCGGGTAGCGTCCGACAGGTTCGGGCGCGGCGCCTGATTCGATAATGTTGTTTTCGCTGTTCATGATACCGGAATCGAGTTGACGATGATGTTATTCACGCGCTCCCGCTGCCCCTGCGGGAGTGTCAGAGCTTGATGCACACGTTTTTCGTCTCGGTGAAGAAGCGCAGGGCTTCCCAGCCGCCTTCGCGGCCGACGCCGGACTGCTTCACGCCGCCGAAAGGCGTACGCAGATCGCGCAGCATCCAGCAGTTGACCCACACGATGCCCATTTGCAGCGCGCCGGCGAAGCGATGCGCGCGACGGAGATCGCTCGTCCACACCGACGCCGCGAGCCCGTAGGGCGTCCCGTTGGCCATGGTCAGTGCTTCCTCCTCCGTATCGAAGGGCATCAGGGTGACGACGGGACCGAAGATCTCTTCCTGATTCGTCCGGCAGGTGAATGGAAGTCCCTCGATCACGGCAGGGGAGACGAACCATCCGCCTGCACACCTTCCCTCGACCGCCACGCGTTCCCCGCCGCAGAGCACCGTCCCGCCTTCTTCGCGCGCGAGCGCGATGTAGGAGAGGACTTTCTCCATATGCGCTTCGGAGACGAGGGCGCCCTGGCCGGTCGCATCCTCGAGCGGATCGCCGACCGCGAGGTCACGGACGCGCGAGACGAACGCATCGCGGAACCGCGCGTACAGCGGACGCTCGACGAAGATGCGGGAGCCGCAGAGGCAGATCTCGCCCTGGTTCGAAAACGCCGAACGCAGCACCGTATCGAGCGTTTCTTCGAACGCGCAGTCCGCGAAGACGAGCGTCGGATTCTTGCCGCCGAGTTCAAGCGAGAGTTTCTTGAACATCGGCGCAGCGGTGCGCGCGATGGCCGCTCCCGTCGCGGTACCGCCGGTGAAGGAAATGGCCGGAATGTCCGGGTGTGCGGTGATCGCGGCGCCGACGTCGCCGCCGAGTCCGTGCACGATGTTGAGCACCCCGGGTGGGAGTCCCGCCTCCATGCACACCTCCGAGAGCAGGAAGGCGGTGAACGGAGTGATTTCCGAAGGTTTCGCCACGACGCAGTTCCCTGCCGCCAGCGCGGGGGCGATTTTCCAGGTGAAGAGATAGAGCGGGAGATTCCAGGGAGAGATACAGCCTGCCACGCCGATCGGCTGCCGCAGGGTGTAGTTCAGCGCAATGTCGTCTGTCTGATGCGCCTCGCTCGAAACATGGAGAATCGCCGTGGCGAAAAAGCGGAAGTTCCGGGAGGCCCGGGGAATATCAACGGAACGGGCGAGCCATACGGGTTTGCCGCTGTCGCGCGATTCCGCCTGCGCGAATTCTTCCAGGCGTTCTTCGATCAGGTCGGCAACACGGCGCAGCAGCCGAGAACGCCCCTCCGCTTCCATCGAACGCCACGCCGGGAAGGCGTTCTGCGCGGCCCTGACGGCGGCATCCACGTCGGCCGCGGCAGACGCCGGCGCCTGGGCGTAGACCCGCCCTGTCGCAGGTTCGTGAACGTCGATCCAGCCGCCGCTCAGGGGATCGGCCAGCCCGCCATCGATATAGTTCTGGATGTACAGCATCGGGACACTCCTCCCGGATAACAGCGGCCACTTCCGGCTGTTCCGGAAGTCGCGACGCGAGCATGTGATGTGAATTCCAACACTGTAAAATACACGTGACGTCCGAATTCACAAATTCTCAGCGCTTCCGGTGCGGTTTCGTCACGACACGAAATGGATGGAGAGGGGATAGCGGTATTTTTCGCCCCTGTACGCCCGTATCGCGGCGATGATAATGAAGACGAAATTGAGCAGGGCCAGAATGAGCAGCGCTGCGCCGGCCAGGATGAGCGTCGCCGGAAATTCGTCGTGATAATCTCCCGCGATGACGCCGAGCAGGGAAGCAACGAAGACGATCAGGATGATAACTGCGTATATTGTCATGCTGATCTGAAAGTTGAGCGACTCCCGTCCCTGGTCCTCGACCAGCGGATACTGTTCTTTTTTGACCATCCAGACGATCAGGGGACCGAGAATGTGTCCGAACGGGATGACAGCGGAAGAGAACACCGCCAGATGGCAGAGCATGCCCCAGGCGCGCTCATCATGCTCTTTCTTGTAGGCTTCATGCGCGATTCGGTCCGGGTCCTCGTTCGTAGCGGGCACATCCGGGTCATTTGCAGGCTCCTCAACATTCTTCATGGAATGGCGCTCCATATTTTGATCTTTCGATATGCGGTGGTATATTTACCGATGCCCTCATTGCAGGCAAAGTACGCCCGTTTCGAGGCACTGTCAAGCAAACATGATTTTTGAATAGAGGATACCAGAAAAAAGGTCCACGGAGCAAGCCAGTATGAAGTACAACGGCCCTAAGGTCAAACTCTCGCGCCAGCTTGGCGTTCCCCTCTCTCCCAAGGCATCCAAGATCATGGAGCGCAAGCCCCATCCGCCCGGTGCCCATGGTCTGTCGCGCAACCGTCGCGCGAAGATCTCCGACTACAAGAAGCAGCTTGTCGAGAAGCAGCGTCTTCGCTGGCAGTACAACATCAGCGAAAAGCAGATGCTGAACTACTACAAGAAGTCGTCCCTGAAGACCGGTAATACTTCCGACAACCTGGCCATGATGCTCGAGTGCCGTCTCGATGCGATCCTGTACCGTGGCGGTCTCGCCCGGACGATTTACGCATCGCGTCAGTACGTGACCCACGGCCACATCGAGGTGAACGGTAAGCGCGTCAACATTCCGTCGTACCAGGTTCGCGTCAACGACGTGATCACCGTACGCCAGAAGAGCCGCAAGATCGAGTGCTTCAACGACGCAGTCAAATTCGCCCGTCCGCCTGAGTATCTTGCAATCTCCAAGCCCGAGCTGTCGATCACGCTGACGGCGGCGCCGGAGCGCGAGAAGATCCCCGTGATATGCGATTTCCCGCTGGTGATCGAGTACTACTCCCGCTAAGCGCGGTACAACGAATTTCCCAAAGAGCGACGCATCCGCGCCGCTCTTTTTTTTGGGGGGCGTGGCCGTCGGCTGTTCCGTATCCGTCCATGCGGCCATCCTGCACTGCCGGATCGCGTGAAAATCGAAAATTCCGTATAATGAATGAATTGACCCAGCATGCGATCGCCCCCGGGCGACCCGTGTTCTTCCGCTTACATCAGGACAATGCCATGAACCGACGGACACCCGCAAAAAACGGCCGGATACTGGCTGCCGCTGCCGTTCTCCTTTTCATTCTCCCGCTGCTGCCCCTGCGGGCTCAGCAGGACGCAAATCTCGCCCATCTCCGGCTAGCCGCATCGGCAACGGAGTATCCCGGGGCCGATCTGGTGGTGCTGTACGACAGCACCGACGTCGACGTCCAGGAGTCCGGCCTCAGTTACGTGCGCATGCACAAGCTGGTGAAGATCCTCACCGGCAAGGGCGCCCGGGATATGAATAGCGTGACGTTCGATTACGATCCGCTCTCCGCCGCGGTGGAAGTGCTGCGCGTACGTGTGTACCGCAAGGACGGGACGGTGCGCACTCTCGCACCGTCGGATGTCTACGATTACGCGGCGCCGGCGCGTGCGATCTACTGGGGCGCCCGGCAGAAGCTGGCCTCCATCGGATGGCTCGAGCCCGGCGACGCGGTCGAAACCCTGGTCTTCCGCAAGGGCTTCACGTATGCGCTGCTCGGGGACGATCAGCTCGAGACGTGGGAGGATGCCGCCGCCGGCACGGACGCAGCCGGCACGGGTGCCGCCGCGGGTGTCGCCGCGGAAGGTCCTTCTGCGGCGCAGCAGGCCGCGCGGGCCGGGGAGGAAGACGACAGCCGTTTCGTGCCGCCGATGAAGGGACATTTCTACGACATCGTCGAGTTCTGGACACCGGTTCCGGTGAAAGAAAAAGTATATCGCGTGCTCATGCCGGAGAACAAGCCCCTGCAGTACGAGGTGTACGGCGGCGAACTTTCCTCCTATGTGCATTTCCATCCGAAGTTCAGCCATCGGCTGACCGTAGACGTGAATCCTGCCGTTTCTCAGCACTCCACACCGCCGGAGGATCTGCATCCCACCCACGGGATGTTCACCCGCGCGGGCAAGGTGACATACTGCTGGTACAAGCGGAACATCGAACCCTTCAAAGGCGAGCCGGAAATGGTGTCTCCGTCCGACGTCGCGACGAAGCTGCTCGTATCGACCTCCCCTGACTGGTATGCGAAATCCACATGGTTCCACGGAGTGAACGAAG
>QKAF01000123.1 GCA_003246455.1 Bacteroidota bacterium | reverse complement strand
GCTGCCGGTCAGACTGGTGATCAGGTAATCCACCGCGATGCGCTTCGGAAGGTTGGGTGCGGCGCCGGCGACTTCGAGAACGCTTGTGTGCATCCCCTTGCCGAGCAGCGTGGTGTTCGGGCGCACGGCGAGGGAGGCCGCCCGGTCGCCCGACACGGGATCGACGTCGATGTACCAGGCGTCGGGCTGCGCAGACCATGGCATCGCAAGTCCCCCGCCCGTCCAGAGCGTCACCTGCTGTGACGGGGGCAGTGCGCCGCCAAGTTCCGCCTCGAAGAACAGATGCAGGGGTGTGAGTACGATGCCGGACGATGGATCGGGAACAACGTACACCGTACGCGCGCAGCCGCTGCCGCTTCCCTGCTGGTCGCTCGTCCATTGCCAGGCGATGGCGAACGGTCCGAAGGACTGCAGCCGCTCGGTGGCGGTGCATGTCCACCATCGCGTCACGGATGCGCCCGGCGCGATGCTGCCGAAGCTCTGGATGCTGTCGGATCCCGCCAGCGTGAATTCCGGCGGAAGCACGATCGCCGCCGCGCAGCCGGTGAGCGTCACCGTGCCACTGTTGGTCGCGGCGTAGGAGACGGAGAACGGCAGGGGAACGATCGCCTCATACCCCCCGTCCGCATGCAGGGAGTCATGGCCGTCTGTCGCGCAGCGCACTGCCACGATCTCCGGCCAGGCTTCGACGAGGATCGAAGCATTGCAATCCTTCCACGCGACCTGTTCCGCGCTTCTATACCGTAGCACGATATCCTGCGATTCATCCGCGTCACCCGGCTGGGGCGAAAGCAGCCAGGTGAGGCCCGTCACGGAATGGCTGTCGAGCAGCGCCAGCGTTTTCATGGCGCTCTCTCCGGACGCGAGAGCAAATCGCGGGGCGCCGGTGAGGTCTATCCCGGCTTCGATAGCGGTCTCCCCGGTGTCGAGCACATTCGAGAGATCCATGGTCACCGGCACGGGATCCGGTTCGTAGCGCAGACTGTCGTGGTCGAAGCGCACACTGTCGGGAGAAACGATCGCGCAGCTCAGGCCGTCGATACCTTCGAGATACATCGTGCGGGTGCAGACGCTGAGCACGCTGTCGGCCTCGCCAAATGCCGTGATGGTGTACACGGCTGTTCGAGACGGACGCAATGCCCGCGGACGAAGCCGTGGCTGCCAGACGAGTGTCCCACCCGCATCGAGATTCGCTCCCGGTTTCATCGTTGGATCGAGCGGGAGCAGTCCCGCATCCGCGGGACCGAGCGCGAGTTCGAGTCGATCAACTGGTACCGCTTCGGTACCGGTGTTGCCGAGTGCATAGTCGATCGCAACGTCGATCCCGGCTTTGATTTCCGACGAGTACATCGTGTCCGGCGCGATCATCGTGCAGGCAACGGAGGCGTCCGTGATGCGGATAGCGACGACATGACTGCACTCCCGCGTCCAGCGACCGCCCTCCCCGGTGATCCGGAAACGAATCGTATCGCTCGCATCCGCGGTCGGCGCGGCGCCGAGACGCAGAGCCCAGGTGAACGGTTTGGTTATGGTGGCGAGCAGTTGTGCCGCCGTTTGTGTGGGAGCAATGCCCGTGTCCAACACCAGATACCGGCAGGCCGAAAGATCGGCGGTGACAGCGATGTTCGTCAGCAAGGTATCGTGCACGTGCCGCACCGACACCCGCGTCGACGGCATTGCCGGATCGCTCGTGCCGAGGCGGAGATTGTAGCGTATTTCCGTCGTTTCTGATGTTTCGCAACGCAGGGGATCGAGTCCCGCGATGAAGATCTCGCGCGCGCAGAGCGTGCGGGTGGCACCGGAGCTGTCGCGGGCCTCCGCGGTCAATGCAATGCGCCGGTCGTCGCCGTGGCGGCTGACCGCCCCCTGCCAGTCGGCGATGAGCGTGTCTCCAGGCAACAGCATGCGTCCGCTGCGATACCGATCTCCCGCCGGCACGAAGGCAGCGCCCATCCCTTCACCGAAAGCAATAGCAACCCGGTCGATCGGCAGCGGGATGCTTCCGGTATTGGCGAGTTTCAGATGGATCGGGAACGGCAACGGGGCGTTCGCCTCGCCGTCCGGCGCGGGAAGAAGACTGTCCGGCGCGACGAGAATACACGTGTACTCCGGCTCCGTATGCCGGACGCGTACATAGTAGGCACAGGGCGAGGCGGCGGGAGCACCCGAGGAAGGATAATCGGCATTCCGGTAATAGATGACCGCATCCACCCAGAGTCCCTCGCCGATGGCCTTGCTCCGGTCCACGCGCAATTTCCAGGTGAACGTGCGCGCCTCGCCGGGCCGCAGGACCAGCGATCCCAGCGATTGCCGCAGGTCCGGCATCGAGGCATCGGGCACGAGACCGTCCGGGAGTGTGAGCACGCATTCGATGGCCGTCGCCCCCCGCTCGGGATCGAGATTCCGCGCCTCGACCGTGACATCGATCACGTCGGGAACCGAGACAAGCGGCCAGTCTGGCAGAAGCAACGAATCCGGCATCGCCATCGAACAGCTCATGATTTCGCAGCCTGGGACGCGGGTGCGGATGAGCAGGAGATCCGTCTCTCCACCGAAAACGGGCTGGAAGGCATGAAGTGGATTGATGCTCGGACCTGCCTTCGCAAGGAAGACAAGATTGTTATTATTGTCGAGTGCAGAGTACAGGTAAAATCGCAGGACATTGTTGAGGCCGAAAGGAGATGCTCTGACTGCACAACCGGGCCAGCTCGACAAATACCCATCGTCGAGATGCCAGTAGCTGCTGTAGGTTATCGCACTGCCGGCAGAATTCAATCTGAAGAGTTGATTCGCATACGGCGCATTCAGAATGCTGTCCTCCGCGTTGATGAATGGGATACCTGCAGTATCGCGGGCGAGGGTCAGGGAAATCAAGTCACCGCAGGCATTCAATTCGAGCAGTTCGACCGAAACAGCGGCACCGGATCGCGCGTCCCACGGTAGATAGGTCGAGTAGATCGGTCCCCCTCCATCCGGAGGGAACTTCGTGATGTGATGACGGAATACTGGATTACTCCCCGGCAGCGGATTGATTTCGGGCATTGGAGTATCCCGATCGTATAGGTAAATATTATCATCCCGATCGATATGTGCATAGTACCCAGGATCTTCAAACTGGAAATCGTTCACTGTACCCGGCAAATGCGTCGAGAACACATAATCTGAAAAGTCTGGTGTCAGTTTCGTCAGAAATCCTTTCCCATCGCTCAGCCATTCATTCTTCAAAGGCAGATACGCACCATCCCAAAATCCCCCGAGCACGGGACATCCCGAATTATCCACCAGCATGAATATTGTTGGCGGTCCAATTTGCATTATGGTGTCGGCGATGCCATCCGGTGCGAAAAAATACGTGCCAGCCAATACGGAATCGAGGCGTGGGGAGAGGCGTGAAAGGACGGCGACAAACCAGTCCCTGTCGCCGTGAGCGGATCCGTTGAGTATCGTGTCCTGCACCGTGCCCTTCGTGACGAACCACTGCCGACCGCTGGCGTGACCCATGACATAGGCGCTCCCATCCGGGCCTGTCTCGAGAAAATACCCCCAGAACCAGGTCGGTCCTCCCAGCCATGTGGCCGCGTCGAGCCGGCCGAGACTGTCGAGACGGAC
>QKAF01000143.1 GCA_003246455.1 Bacteroidota bacterium | reverse complement strand
CTGGGCGTCGTTTCCCTGCGGTCGATGTATCGCCATCGTGAGGGACGTGCCGAACGATGCGTGCTGTTCGTGTGGTTCGCCGGCCAGGCGCTGGTCTTTCTCTGGTGGCTGCCCGCCGAAGCCGAATTCCACGTACTGCTGCTGCCCCCGCTGCTGCTGCTGTCCGTCATGGCATTGCGCGCCCGCCCGGTAAAGCTGATGCGGTATGCCCCACGGGCGGCGAACGGTGTCCTTATTCTCGCGGTGTCCGCTTTCGCCCTGATGAATCTCCCCGCCGTTCACGCGCGTGCGGTGGATCGCGGTGACTGGTACCGGCACGCGCTCTCCGTTGCGCGCGCCGTCGGCGATGTGGACCGGATCTACACGGATCCCGCCACCGGCTCGGTGCTGGGATATCGCCTGGGGCGCCGCAACGACCGCCAGGTCGAGGTGCTGCAGCTGTGGTTTCTCGCAGGAAACACCGACGCGCTGCGTCCTTACGCGGAGCAGCCCGGGACATATGCGATCGCGGCAGACGACATCCTGCCGGCGTTTTTGCCGCGGAAGAGTCCGCAGGAGAGGCGTATCGCCCGTGCCTGGCTGCGCTGGCTGTTCGCCGTCCGTCCGGGTCCGGACGGGACGTTTGTCTTTCGTCGCTCCCGTGTCGTGCGCGCCGACGACGGAACCGCGCTCCTGCGTTTCGACGCCGCTGCCGATACGACGCAGGATGCGGCGCACATCGTTTCCCCGCTTTCCGCCTATCCCCTGCATGACGAACTCGCGGATCTGCTGAGGTCCGCGCAGCACGGAGAATAATGAACCGCTCTGGTTTCCCCATGAAAAGCACGAAGACGATCGCACTCGCGCTGCTTGTCCTTATCGCCGCGGCGTACATTCCGCTCATTCTGCAGCAGAACGATTTTCGCACGGACGACTATTATCTGCTGACGCTGGTGAAGGAGCACGGGCTGGTCCACCCCTTCGACGGCCGGCATTACGGTTTTTACAGCGCCTTCCGCGTGCTTCCCATGCTGACCTTCCTCGCCGACTATTCGATGCACGGGGGGAGTCCGTTCGGCTACTACCTGACCAACCTGCTGATCCACTCCATTGCGGTGATACTGCTGTTCCTGCTCCTTCATGAGGTATTCCGCCGTTTCTTTTCCCAGGAAGGAGTGCTCGTCCCTTTCCTGCTGGCGCTGATCGCCGCCTTCCATGCCGACCTGTTTTACAACGTCCTGTGGATCTCCAACCGTACCGAAAGCCTGCTCCTGGTATTCCACCTGCTCGCCATGTATGCCGCGCTGCGATGGTTTGGCGAGCGCAGGCGGACGTGGTACGCGCTGACGCTCGGCGCGACATTGCTGGCACTGCTTTCCAAGGAGCAGGCAATGCACCTGCCGCTGCTGTATGTCGTCGTGGGACTGGTTTTCGCTCGCCGGGGAGACGGGGCCCTTCCCGTTCGTACCGTGCTGCTGACTGCGATCCCGCTCTTCATCGCCGCCGGGGCGTTTTTCCTCCTGCGCGTTTTCCATGATCCCGCGGCGAACGTCATGATCGGGGCGTTCAGTCCCCGGAAGCTGTTTTCATCTGTCGGCATTTTCCTGATCGCGCTGCAGCCCTCCGCGGCGGCGCCGCTTTTCGACTACTTCGTCGCGCACAAAATCGTCGCCGCGGGTGCGGGACTGCTGCTGGCCTCGGGCGTCGTCGCCTGGTACCGGCGGCTTTCCCCGGAACGTCGGCGGGGGGTGGGGGTCCTGGTAATTCTCGCGATCACGATCATGCTGCCGCGGGTTTTCTACCACGTCCTGCCGCGGATCAATTCCGTGCAGGTCGTTTTCATCCTTCTCGCGATGGGAATGATGGTGCTGTCGTGGAAGCCCCGGTGGTCCGCGCTTTTTCTCACGGTCTGGCTCGCCGGGCAGGTGATCAGCACCGCCCTGATCCTGCCGCGCTTCCACCATGAGACGTCGAACGACCGCTACCACCGGCTGCTGGACGAGGAGCGGGACACCGGACCGCGCCGCTACTGCCTGGTGACATGGTATCACAACTTCGGCGCGTATGCCATGCACTACCTGCGGTACGGGACCTTCGGGCAGGACACGAGCATGTATCGCACGCCGCTGTTCATCGACCGGCGTTACGGTTCGAAACCGGGACCGGAATACACCGTGACCGCGCAGGACGGCCTGTGGATTTTCGACAGCGTCGACCCGCGCAGCGTTCTGCAGGAGGATCCGGAGATTCCCGTGCCCCGCGGGATCTCGGTTCGCATGGAGGATCCCGCCGAGGATTACGGTTTCCGCCGTGCAGCGGTCACCCTGCCGCCGCTGCGGGAGCGCACCGTGTATCTCATCGAACGCGATTTTGATTACGAAAAACTGATGCAATAACTGCGCGCGCGGCCCTGGACGGGGTACCGGTTCAATGGACCGCAGGTTTTCGCGGCAATCCGTACATTGGGTTGCGAATACTCGCGCAGAAACAAGGAACATATGTGCGGCTTCAACTCCATATTCCATTATAACGATACGCGCGGCGTCGACGTCGACGAGCTGCGGCGCACGCGCGACCGCATGGCCGACCGCGGTCCCGACGGCTTCGGCGAGTGGTTCTCGGAAGACGGCCGCGTCGGTTTCGGCCACCGTCGGCTGTCCATCATCGATCTCTCGGAACGCGGCGCGCAGCCGCTGCATTCAGGTGACGGACGCTATTCCATCACCTTCAACGGGGAGGTGTACAACTACCGCGTCCTTCGCGAGGAAATGCGTGCCACGGGCTGGCACTTCCATTCCGACACCGATACGGAAGTCGTCATCGCCATGTACGCGCGCTACGGCGCCGAGATGCTGCCGCGCCTGCGCGGGATGTTCGCCTTCGCGCTGTGGGACAGCGAAACCCGCACGCTCTTCGCCGCGCGCGATCCGTACGGCATCAAGCCGCTGTACTATGCCGACGACGGGCATGCGATCCGCCTGGCCTCGCAGGTGAAAGCGATTCTCGCCGGGGGCGCCGTCGCGGCGGACGTCGACAACGCGTCGCTGCTGTCTTTCCTCATGCTCGGGAGCGTCCCGGAACCGGAGACGATTTATTCGACGATCCGGGCTTTGCCGGCGGGCTCGTGGATGCGCGTGGATGCAGGGGGAGTGCATGGGCCGGTGCAGTATTTCTCCGTAGCGGAGGTCCTCTCTGAAACACAAAGACACCAGGACACGAAGACACAAGAAAATGGGATAGAAGAGATCGTCGCGGAAGCGCTCAGGGATTCGGTGGCGCATCATATGATCGCGGATGTGCCGGTGGGAGCGTTCCTGTCGGCGGGCATCGATTCCGGGACGCTGGTGGGACTCGTGCGCGATGCGGGGATCGAGGATCTGACGACGGTGACGCTTGCCTTCGAGGAATTCCGCGGCCGTCACGACGACGAGGCGCCGCTGGCCGAGGAAGTCGCCCGGCATTACGGCACCGACCACCGCACGCGCATGCTGACGCACCAGGAATTCTCCGGCGACCTCGAGCATATCCTCGACGTCATGGATCAGCCGAGCATCGACGGCATCAACACGTATTACGTCAGCAAGGCGGCGCGGGAGAACGGGCTCAAAGTCGCGCTTTCGGGACTCGGCGGCGACGAG
>QKAF01000084.1 GCA_003246455.1 Bacteroidota bacterium | reverse complement strand
GCGCGGGCAGTCCCACCCAGCTAATGTTCCTCCCCGTGTAGCGATGGCGCTGAATGATTCTGTCCCCATCCTCTCTTTCATGCACCAGAACATCTCCATCATGCAGGGGGATATCCAGCCAGACGGTATCGGCGGCCTGTGCATTGTGTCGTGAAGAAATCTGGGCGACCAGCGGGCGCGCGGCCAGACTTCCCAGGAAAACGAGGATGGCGAAAAGCAATGAGAAGAAGCAGCGCATATCGTATCCCGACCGGCCTCTGGTGGTACTCTGTCTCGAAAGACACTTCAGAGGGCGAATCATTCCTCTCAACGAAAACAGCCCGAAATCAATGATTGCGGAGAGGGTGGGATTCGAACCCACGGTACGCGTTAACGCACACACGCTTTCCAGGCGTGCCAGTTCAGCCACTCCTGCACCTCTCCGGGTGGGATTCACAGACTTCTGTGATTCGGACTTGTCACGGCGCAGTTCGCCAGCGGCGAACGGAGCCGGATGTGGCTTTCCCCTGCAGCGCAAACTGCAGGAATTACAAATGTACGCTTTTTCCGCTTTCCGCAAAAATACATTGGAAATGATTCTGAAAAATGGTGCGGGAATACGCCGACCGGGCGCCAATGCTCTATGCCGGCACCATGCCGGGGAATAATGCGATGTTCACGGGCTCGAGTCCGATTGTCCCGTGCATAGGTACTCGGTTGACATGTATGACATCGGTGTTTCTCTGGTAACTGCCGTCATGTGAAATACACCACGGCCAGGACTGCGGCGAGCGCCGCTCCCGCCTGGAGGGCAAGCAGTTTCATGGTGGGTCGGGGAGCCCGCGGCAGCCACGTAATGGCGAAGGATGCGACGAGAGGAATCTGCAGCAGCATAAGAAGCTGGAAGATGTGTGCGGGAGTGCCTTCGTCCGCCTCTTGTACGACGCCGTACAGGGCGGCATGTCCGAGTACCAGGGTGAGCGCGGCAAACGAAAGCAGCAGCGGGAGAAAGACGTTCGGTTTCTTCAGCGTGGGGATGTTCACTCGTTCCTCCGAAATATTATTCTATAATATTCAATTTCCCGCTGCTTCTCCATCCCATCCGCATCGATGCATGCGAGGACGCCCGGACGGCAGAAATGACGAAGGCCGACGCTCCCGCCTCCCTTGATTGCGGAAGGAATGGAATCTATATTGTCGCAATTACTGCCCGAATAATCCTGTCTTCTCTTTCGACCCTGGCACCGATCCGGATCGCATGGGAGATATTTCTATCGAAACGACATCGAAGATCATATTCGCCGCATTTCTCTGCGTCTGCCTGATCCTGCCCGGTGGCGCTTCCGTTCGCGCACAGGGCGAGGTCACCATCACTCCCTACACGGTCAGGGACGGGATGCCTTCGACCAACCTGCGCATGCTCGCGGAGGACGCGGAGGGATTCATCTGGTGCGGAACGGAGGAGGGGCTGCTCCGTTTCGACGGTTACGCGTTCAGGACCTTCCGCGGGCTGGGACAGTCGACCGAGGGGCTGACCGATAACCGCATCATGGCGCTGCGATGCGACAGCCGGGGACATCTCTGGGTGGCGACCGCGCGCGCGCTGCATCGCTACGAACCGATGACGCAGACCTTCCGCCGCTATCCGTATTCGCTCAGCGGCGGTACGGGACCTGCCGGCGAATGGGTGGAAGGGCTGTTCGAAACCGCGGACAGCACCCTGTGGGTTCTGACCAACCTGGGACTCTGCCGCTATGCGGAGGCCACGGACAGCTTCGAATTCACTCCGCAGAAAGACGCCATTCCCGGACTCAACGACCAGGAAATCTTCCATGTCGAGGAAGGCAGCCGCATCTGGTTCATCTCCAACGGACTGCTTTTCATCTTCGACCGCGATACGCATACGATCACACCGATTCAGGACACCCGTTTCTCCTCGAGCCTGAGCGGCGAACGAAGGTATCGCGGACTGTTCCGCGACCCCGGGCGGGGACTGGTGATCGTCGGCTTCCGCGGCCTGTATCGCTACAGCAGGTCGACGCAGACGGTAGAGGAAATCCATCGCATCAAGGGCTGGGCCACCGGGGCGACACAGGGCCGGAACGCGGTCTGGATCTGTCTCGCGGACGGCAGCCTGCTTCGCTACGGCTTCGCCCGCGCCGACATCGAGCGCATTCCAGCCGTCCCGGAACTCCATTTCGCGCACCTGGACAACACCCCCGCCCTGCGGAAGCTCGGCACCGCCGAACCGGGGACGCGCACCATGTTCGTCGACCGGTCGGACGTCCTCTGGATCGCATTCCAGAACCGCGGCATTCTTCGCTACGACCATCGAAGGAGATCGCATCGGGTGCTCGGCGCGGACCTGATGAAGAACTCCGTCGTGAAAACGTTTCTCCAGGACCGGAACGGAACGCTCTGGCTCGCCATACCCGGAAGGGCGCTCGTCCATATTGAAGAACAGTCGCATCGGTTTCCGGTACACACCCTGACGAGCCGGACGGGGACGCCTTCACTCGTGCCGTGGAACAACGTGCGCGGCTTCCTCGAGTGGAGCAGGGATTCGGTACTCGTCGCCTCGCTCTCCGGACTGTTCGTCTATCACAGAGGAACCCATACCACCACCCCCCTGACGGGACTCCCTGCGGATATCGCCCGGATCACGACGAAAGCGATCTGGGCGCTGGCACGCGACAGCCGCGGCCGTCTCTGGATCGGGACGGGCGGGGACGGTCTGCTGATCTACGATCCGCGCACCCGCGATTACATGCGCTTCTCCGCCGAAATCGGCCACCCCAACAAGATCATCGATCAGCGCATCCGGGTCATCCGCATCACACCCCGGGGAAAGGCCATTCTCGGCACCTGGAGCGGTGCATGCGCCATCGATGCCGACAGTCTCGATCTGCGGTCGAGTCGACCGGTCTTCGTCCAGCGCCTCGAAGCCGCCGCGCCGAAGGGAGCGAACGGGCAGACCATCGAGCTGGTCATGGCGATAGAAACCGACGACAGGGGCCGCATCTGGATCGGGACCGACAACGGACTGTCGATGCAGGATCCGGCCTCGGGCCGGCGGCAGCAGTGGCGGCGCGGCAGTCCGCGGGGCACCGGACTCATCAGCGACGACATCCGGGCCATTCTCCAGGATCACCGCGGCAGCCTCTGGATCGGCACCCACGGCGCGGGCGTGCAGCGATTCAGCGAAACGAAGGGTGTGCTGGAGGTCGTCGACATGGCGAAGGGACTCCCCGACAACATCGTGTATTCCATCGAGGAAGACGCCCGGGGCACGCTGTGGCTGGGGACGCATCGCGGGCTCTGCCGCTTCAATCCCGCGACGGGTGAAATCCGGAATTACGACGAAAGCGACGGCCTGCAGAATTACGAGTTCAACACCGGCGCGAGCCTGCGGCTGCATGACGGCGCGCTGGTCTTCGGAGGCGTCGCCGGCTTCAACCTGTTCTACCCCGACAGCATACGCGATCGTCTCGGCACGCCGAACGTGGCCATCACCCGCCTTCTGGTGCAGGAGAAAGACCGTCCGTTCAGTCTTGCCGGCATCGATCTGCCGCATGACCAGAATTACATCACCTTCGAATACGCGGCGCTCAGTCACTACCGGAACGCCGAGAACCGCTATGCGCACATGCTGGTCGGCATCGACAACGACTGGGTTCACACCGATGCGCGCCGCTATGCCTCGTACTCGAATCTCCCCCCGGGAGAATACGTGTTCCGCGTCATCGCCTGCAACAGCGAAGGCCGGTGGAATACCGTGGGGGCGTCGATCCCCGTGACCATTTCGCCGGCATGGTGGAAGAGCAACACTGCGATCGGGGTGTATATCCTGGGCATCGCGCTTCTCATTGCCCTGTTCGTGAACATGCAGCGACGCCGCGCGACGCAGAGGGAACGCATCCGCGGCGAGGTGCTGACCGCGGAGTACCGCGCCCAGGCGGCGGAAGCGCAGGCGAAGGCACTCTCGGCCGCGAACGACATGAAGGAACTCGAACTGCGGCGCACCGACGAACTGCGCGCCGCATACGACGAACTCGCCCGCGCGCATGAAGACCTGAAGAAGCTGTCGCAGGCGGTGCATCAGAGCCCCGCAATCGTCATCATCACCGATACGACGGGCGCGATCGAATACGTCAATCCCAAGTTCACCGAGGTGACCGGCTACACGCACGATCAGGTCATCGGAAAAAATCCGCGCATCCTGAAATCCGATGACAGTCCGGACTCGCTGTACCGGGGACTCTGGAAAACCCTCGCCGGAGGCAGAGAGTGGCGCGGCGAGCTGAAGAATCGCCGGCGAGACGGCTCTTCGTACTGGGTGCTCTCGTCCATTTCCCCGCTCAAGGGAATCGACGGCGCGGTGACGCATTACATCGGCATCCAGGAAGACATCACCATGCGCAAGCAGACGGAGGAGATCCTTGCGCGCCGCAACGAGGAACTGGAAACCATCGACAGGATCGTGGAAATCCTGAACTGGGAATTCGATTTCGAGCGGCTCGTTCGTTCGCTCCTCGAGCAGGGACTGAAGCTTCTGCCGCAGGCCGCCCAGATCCGCATTTTCATTCACGAACCCTCACTGCAGCGCTTCGTCCTCGCAGACGCCATCGGGATGGAATCGGAGCTGGTCGGCACCGCGACGTTCAGTCAGCGTGACCTGGTGGAAGGATATGTGACGACATATGAAATCGCGGACCACGGGATCTCGATTCTCCGTGAGTCAAGTCCCGCCGAGGATGAACCCGAACAGCAGGGAAGCGCGCAAAGCGGCTCCGTGCTTCTGATGTCGGTGCGTTTCGATCGTGCGCGCGACGAGGAAGACGGCTATGTCGTGTTCGACGTACCGCCGGGCGACGCGGCGTTCGGTCCCGACGATGCCCGGCGCCTCATCCGCTACCGTGAACACGCGATTACCGCGCTTGCGAAGGCCCGGACGCTTCAGACGCTGAAAGAAAGAAACGACGAACTGCTGCGCACGCAGGAACAGCTCGTCGTGCAGCAGAAGCTCGCATCTCTCGGTCAGCTTACGGCGGGCATCGCGCATGAAATCCGCAATCCGCTCAATTTCATCAACAACTTCGCCCTGACGGCCCGGGACCTGGCAGAGGAAATCCAGACGGCGATCGACATGGGAAGCAATCCCGCGGAACTGCTGTCGGAACTGCGGCTCGCCACGCAGAAGATTCACGAACACGGATCGCGGGCCGACCGCATCGTCGGGGGAATGCTGCTGCACGCGAGAAGCCAGCGCGGCGAGAAGCAGGAAACGGCGATCAACCGACTCGTGCAGGATGCCATACACCTGGCGTATCACGGCATGCGCGCCAGCGTACCCGAATTTCACGTCACGCTGAAACAGGAATTCGACCCCGACGTCGGCTCGCTGCACATCGTTCCGCAGGAAGTCAGCCGCGTCGTCCTCAGCCTGCTCGACAATGCGTTCTACGCCGTACTGAAGCGGATGCAGTCGGACACGGCACCCGGCGACTACGTCCCCACCGTGCGGACTACCACCCTGCAGCAGGCCTCATCGGTGGAGATCCGCATCTGGGACAACGGCGGCGGCATGCCGCCGGAAATCCGACAGCGCATTTTCGACCCGTTCTTCACCACGAAGCCCGCCGGCGAGGGAACCGGCCTGGGACTTTCCCTCAGCCATGACGTCATCGTCAAGGAACACGGGGGAACCATGGAGGTCGAGAGCCGGGACGGGGATTGGACCGCGATAATCATCCGGCTCCCGGTGTCCTGAAATTCCGGCTTTCAGCCCAGCGGCAGGGTGATGACAAATTCCGTGTACTCGTTTTCTTCCGAGAGCACATCGAGCGAGCCCTCGTACTTCTGCACGATGATGTCGTAGGTGATGGAGAGACCGAGGCCGGTTCCCTTGCCGGTCTCCTTCGTTGTATAAAACGGCTCGAAGATGCGTGTGCGGACCGATTCCGGAATGCCGCCGCCGTTGTCGCGGATGCGGATGGTGACCGAGCGATTGTGTGTCGACGTGCTGACGGCGATGCGGGGGGTGAACTGATCGTCGGGATTTTTCTGGCAGCGTTCGCTGACCGCGTCGATGGCGTTGTTGATGATGTTGAGAAACACCTGGCTCAGATCCTGCGGCACGACCTTGATCAGGGGCAGCGTGGATTCGAACTGCATGTCGAATTCCGGTTTCTGCGTGCAGTGCATCGCCTTGGTTCCGTGAGCGGCGAGTTCGATGACATACCCGAGAAGCGCGTTGACATCCGCCGACTGCCGCTCTTCCGAGGAACTCCGCGCATGAAGCATCATTCCGCTGACGATGGCGTCGGCGCGGTTTCCATGCTCATGAATTTTCTCCACCGACTGCATCAGCTCCTGGTACACCTCGCGGAAACGCTCCGGATCCCCTTGCTCCTCTTCCAGTTCCACGAGCAGCTCTTTCGAGACTTCCGAGAAATTCTTGATGAAGTTCAGCGGATTGCGGATTTCATGCGCGATTCCCGCGGTGAGCTGGCCGAGCGACGCCAGCTTGCCCTGCACCACCAGCTGTTTCTGTGTGGCCTGCAGCTTTTTCGCGATCCGCGCCTTGCTGCGATAGCCAAAAAACGTCACCACCGAAAAACCGATCACCAGCAGGAGCACGCCGGCCGTCGCCCACGCGATGGTCGACTGCAGTTCATTGGTGCGCTTCAGCAGGTCCACTTCCCGCTCCGCCTGCTCGAGCTTGTAGGTAGCTTCGACCTTCGCCAGTTCGCGCGCCTTGGTTTCATCGAACAGGCTGTCCTTGACCAGCGCCGAACTGAGATGGTGCCGGTACGCCTCCTCGAAATTCCGCATATCGGCATAGGTTTCCGACAGACCCTCGAATGCCTCCTCGACCTGCTTCCGATCCCCGATTTCCTGCGAAAGCGTGAGTGCCCGGTTGAAGTACGACAGCGCTTCGTCGAAGCGGTCTTTTTCCCGCATGATCGACCCGATGCTCAGGCAGACGCTTGCGATGCGGCGTCTGTCGCCGAGTTTCTCGCGAATCTCGAGACTGCGGCGGTATTCCCGCAGCGCGTTGTCGTACCGTTTCTGGAGTTCATAAATCCAGCCGATGTTGTTGAGGCTGGTCGACGCCCCCAGCAGATCTCCGTTGGCGACGTACTGTTCGTAAGCCAGGCGCGTGTAGCGCAGGGCTTCGTCGTACGAACCCCTTTCGGTATAGATCAGTCCGACGTTCGAATTCGTGGTTGCCGCCCGCTGGGGTGTATCGCTGGCGGCCAGGGCGTCTTCGAAGTATTTCTGCGCCTTGTCGAGGTTGCCGAGCTGCCAGTGCACCACGCCGATGTTGTTGTACGACGAGGCGATGCCCTCGGGATTGTCGAGCGCGACGAAAATGCGCAGACCGTTGAGATTGGCCGTGATCGCCTTTTCATAATTCCCGAGTACATAATCTATTACTCCGGTATTCCTGTACGCCCACCCGCGGCCTTCCTCGTACCCCAGCGAATCCGCCAGGTGCTGCGCCCGGCCCGCGTACTGCAGGGCGATGTCCGGTTCGTTGTGCCGCAGCTCCCAGGCAATGGCGTTGAGGGCGTCAACGCGTTCCCTGCCCGTGGATGCGGCGGTCAGCCGCCGAGCGAGGCTGTCCGGCACCTGCGCCGACGCGGTGAATGGCAGGAGAATCAGCAGAAGCGTCCATACGGGAGAACGAAGGGCCTTGCGCGAGTATCTCATGTCGATGCTGCGACCTCATGCTGCACGTGAAGGAAACGGGAGTGCTGTCTTTCTTCGGGATAGCGTGGGAAAAATATAGCGAAAAAAAGCTGAAATATACCGCCGATATATTTTATCGCCCTGCATTGCATCGCATCGCCGTTCAGCAATATCTTTACGCGAGTCGATCACACATATCACTTTCACGTTGCATTTCAGCCGTTTCGCGTCATCCGGCCTGCCGCCGGTGTCCCGGTTATGACGTATCCCGACGCGTGCTTCATCCCTGTACGGTATCCCGGCTGTAACGATGATCCTTCTTTCATTGAAAGGAACGACGGCGCATGCTCCGATTATCCGCGGTTCTGCTTCTGATCAGCTTCCTTCCGTCCGCACTTGCGGCGCAGACGGACGGAAAGAAGAACGCCAGTGAATTCAGCTACCTGGTGCGTCCGTCATTCACGTTCCTGATGTCCACCGAGCACAAGAAGGAAACGGAAGCCCTCGTCCTCCAGATGTACGGCCAGCTGCGTTCCCAGATGTCCTTCGATGTCGACGCCGTGCACGTCAAATCCTACCTGAACGCGGATTTCAAACGCGAAGCCTACTCCGACGCGGCACCGCGGAATCTGCGGGACGACCTGATCGTCTCCTTCATCCCCTCGGTACATATTTCGGAAGACTACCGCGTCAGCCTGTTTCTCGAGCTCACCATGGAGACTGACATGGCCAACGGGGAGCGGGACGGCATACGGACATCGTTCATGGATCCGGCGTTCTTTTACGAAACCCTGTATATCGGCCAGTGGGCCGACTGGAAATCCGAAGACAAGTCGCAGCGTCTCAGTCTTCGCTACGGCATCGGCTACGCGTTTCAGCAGACGATGACCAGCAATTTTCTCCTCACCGGCGAACGCAATCTGAACCTGGATCCGGAGAACCCGCTCTCCGCGATCCGCAAGGCGCGCAGCGTCAAGCTCGAATCCGGGTACAGCGCACTCGCCAGTTTCGAATACCTCAACGATTTCACCGACAATCTCTCTTTCTTTCTCAAGATGTTCGGCATTTCGCTGTCGAAGGGAAACCTCGGAACGTTTTTCGTGGATCCCCACGCCGTGGCGGAACTCGAAACCGGACTTTCCTACAAGGTCTTCTCCTTCCGGTATAATTTCCGCCTGGTGTACGATCCGAACTATTCCCGTCGCAGACAGCTCGATCAGTCTGCGACATTCGGTATTCAGCTTGAATTCAAGGATTGAAAGGTCGCAGACGGTCACACACACATCCCAATCACCAATGGAGTATACGCATGAATCGACTGAGTAAAATTGCAGGCATCCTCCTTCTCCTGACTCTCGTCGCGGGCGCCGCCTGGGCGCTTGCCGACACCAAGTCGGTCAACTTTCTCTTCGAAGCCGCGTGGGAGGTCGATGAATCGCTTCCCGGCGGCGGGGTCATCGTCAGCCGCGGCGAAGGCAGCAACGGCGTCATCACCGTCGACCTGCCAATGCCGCCCCCGACCGAGGCCGTCGATCCGCCGATCGAGCTGACCGCGGACAATGTCACCTTCATGGACATCAAGGTGAAAGACGAAAACGGCGTCGAGCACCACTATACCGAAGATCACATCAAAACGGTCAACTACCGTATCGATCTCGAGTACCAGTGGGATAACGGCACGACACAGAAATACACTGTCGTGAATACTGTCCAAAACTAGCCCTTCTATCCTTGCGGATGAGAGGCGCGACGGCGTGCCTCTCATCCGCGTTTCTTTTTCCGCTAATCTGCTTCGCGTGCACGCTCCATCTCTTCACGTATCAGACGACAGCAGCGGAATCCGTTCCCATAAAAAGCGACAGACGATTTTTTTCGCGTGGGACTTGACTCTCGCGAAAAAATGGGACATACTTCCGTGTAATCAACCGCATTTATTTGCACTCGCATGACGTCGAGGCTTCTGCATCACCTGCCCAAGCAGGCGTGATCCTTGCGCGCCATTGCATTTTGTATACACGATTGGAGATGTGCCATGACCAGCCTTGAGTTGAAATCCGCCAACGGGGGAGCGACGACCCTGGATGAAAGCATCCTGACGCCGTTTCTTTCGGGCCTGCGAGGCGCTGTTTTTTCACCTGCCGATGCGGGATACGATGAGCAGCGTCAAATCTGGAACGCGATGATTGATCGGAAGCCCGGGCTGATCGTCCGGTGCGCCGGAAGCGCGGATGTCGTTCGCTGCGTCAACTTTGCACGAGACAACGGACTGCTCGTCACCGTCCGCGGTGCCGGCCATAACATCGCGGGCAGTTCTCTCTCCGACGGTGGCCTCCTCATAGACCTGTCGGCAATGAAATCCGTTCGCATTGATCCCGCCGGAAAAACGGCGCGGGTCGAACCGGGCGTCACGCTCGGAGAATTCGATCGTGAAGCGCAGGCGTTCGGCCTCGCGACCCCGGTCGGCATCAATTCAACGACGGGCATCGCCGGCCTGACGCTGGGAGGCGGATTCGGATGGCTGAGCCGGAAGTACGGACTGACCGCGGACAACCTCATTTCCGCAGACGTCGTGACCGCATCGGGGGACTACCTCACGGTCAATGCGCAGCAGAACGCGGACCTGTTCTGGGGAATACGCGGCGGCGGCGGCAATCTCGGTATCGTGACCTCCTTCGAGTTCGGCCTGCATAAGGTGGGTCCGGAACTGCTGGCGGGACTCATCGTCCACCCGTTCAGCGTCGCCTCGGATGCACTTCGCTTCTACCGCGAATACGCCGCCGGACTGCCGGATGAGCTGTCAGTCTGGGTGGTGATGCGGAAGGCGCCGCCACTTCCCTTCCTGCCCGCTGAGGTCCATGGCACCGACATCCTCATTTTTGCGGTTCTCTACAGCGGCGACATGGCGGAAGGAGAAAAGCTCCTCAAGCCCCTCCGCGAGTACGGGAAGCCGTACGCCGACGTGATCAGCCCGCACGACTACTGCGGATTCCAGTCGGCCTTCGACCCTCTGCTCACGCCGGGCATGCGGAATTACTGGAAATCGCATGATTTCCTGGAACTGAGCGACGGCCTTCTCGACCTTATCGTCGAAGCCATACCGACACTCCCAGGCAACCAGTGCGAAGTGTTCTTCGCACAGATGGGCGGGGCCACCGGGCGTGTTCCCTCCGAAGCGACGGCGTACAACCATCGCAATGCACAGTTCATCATGAACGTCCACGGACGCTGGGAAAATGCGTCGGAGGACGCTGCGTGCATTTCCTGGTGCCGCAATCTTTTCGATTCCGCGACGCCGCATGCAACCGGAGGCGTGTACGTAAACTTCATGACAGAGGAGGAAGGCGACCGCGTGAAATTGGCCTACGGAGGCGGGTATGACCGGCTGGTCCAGCTGAAGAATAAATACGACCCCGGCAATCTGTTCCGTTACAACCAGAACGTGAAGCCGACCGCCGGCTGAGTGCGCGAAGCCGGGTTCGCATCCATGACGTCGTTGCCACGGAGGGGTACATGCAGTGTACCCCTCCGTGCGTTCAGGCGTGCCGCTACATGCCGACGTTGACGTCGACGCCATCCGAGGGCTGACGCGTCGGCTGATAATTGTTGAAGTTGTAGGTCAGCGTGAGGTTGACGACGGGAACCTCAGGCTTTATCACAAAGGTGTTGGCGAAATTGATGCCCGAGGATGCGACTTCGTAATACGAGGTGCGCAGGAGGTTCTGCGCCTGCAGCGTGAGGGAAAAGGTCCTGTCGAGGAATTCCTGCCGCGCCGAAATACTCAGGTAGAACTGCGGGTCAGTTTCCGTCTGCGGTCCGATCCGACGGCTGAGATACATGCCTGTGGCCTGCAGCCGTGTCGCCGGTCCGAAAGTCAGTACCGCGCTCAGCCGGGCGGTCCATGTAAACGCCTGCTGGTCGATCCTGTCGCCGTACGCATCGCCCTTGATCGCGTAGTTGAAAAGGTTCACGTTCGGATCGAGGCGCAGCCAGGGAAGGGGTCGGAGGCTCGCCGTGATTTCCGCTCCCATGCTCGAGGTTTCAGCAAAATTGCCGAAGGTCGTCACCAGTCGCCCGCTGCTGTCCGCGGTCATCGACTGCCACATCGAGTTGGTCGCGAACCGCCCGTAGGTCTGCACGGAGACATACACCCCCGAATACATTTTCTGATAATTCAGTTCGACCGCGTGGGTGTATTCCGGCAGGAGCCGGGGATTTCCCTGCGTGACGAGATAGCGATCCGAATAGAACGGGAAAGGATTGAGGAGGTTTTCGTTCGGTCGATTGATGCGGCGGCTGTAGCTGAGCTGCAGCTGGTGATCATCGATTTTCCGCGCGAGGCTGAAGCTGGGAAACCAGTCCAGCCTGTCGTAGGCGTAATCTTCGGCAAGGGTTTTCTGCGTGAGCAGACGATCCATGTATTCCGCCCGCAAGCCGACCTGGTACTGGAAATCGAACAGTGCGTCGGACCAGGTCGCAAACCCGGCATGAACGTAATTGGTCAGATCGAAAGCGTTCGTCAGCGACGGATCTACCACCCAGGCCTTTCCGTTCCAATCGTAGTTCGCGTATGTGACGTCATAGTTGCGCAGCGAATAATCCGTCTGCAGGCCGCATTCAAAGGCGCTGGCTTCCGAGAGCTTGTGCGAGAAGTTCACCTTTCCCCTGGCTTCATGCCGGCCGACATCCGAGTCCATGTCCACCGAACCCGGCTGTGCACCGAGATCGGAATACGATGCGTCGCTGACATATTCACGCGTCTGCTGAAGATACGGGAGCGTCACGCGGGTATACGTGCCTTCGAACGACAGCTGCGTTTTCTGCGGCACGAAGGCGTAACTGTAGAATGCCGTTCCGGTGTAGTACGTGGCGGTCAGATCGAACGTGTTGCGTATCACCTGGTACAGATCCTCGACCGGTGTGACGTTGTGAACATCGAACGTGAAGTTTCGCGGAATCTTCACCTGGCCCCCGCTGACGTTGAATGACATCGCGTGCTGTTCGCCGGCGCTGTGGTCGATTCCCAGGCGCAGCGTGTACTGATCGCGGATATCCCGGCGCCGGAAATCTGCGCTGTTGACGATATCCCCCTGGGCGGTCGCCGTGAGGCGATCGACGTCCTGCACCTGGTGATAGGTATATTTCCGGTAATCCCCGCCTGCGGTCAGTTTCGTCGCGCCCATGTTCCTGTTCACCGTCACGTCGGTGTTGTACTTGTCGCGCGTGCCAGCGCCGATGTTCACGATACCGCTCGTGCTGTAATTCTCCTCCTTCTTCATCACGATGTTGATGATGCCGGCGGATCCCTCGGCTTCGTATTTCGCGGAGGGATTCGTCATCAGTTCGATGCTCTCGATGAGATTGGCAGGTATCTGCCGCAATGCGTCGGATCCCTGGAAGGCGCTGGGACGTCCGTTGACCAGCACCGTGAAATTCGCGCTTCCGCGCAGCGTGACGTTGTCGTTTTCGTCCACCCGCACCGACGGCTGCTCACGCAGAACGTCCAGCGCGCTGCCGCCACGCGAATGCAGCGACTGGCTGACGTTGATCACTTTCTTGTCGAGATGGAATTCCTCGGGTGCGCGGTCCGCGTCCACCGACACCTCGCCGACATCCACGGCCTCTTCTTCCATCGCGAGCGCCCCGATGTCGAGCAGCTTGGTGTCGGATTCGACCGCGAGATCGATCACTTCCTTCTTCGCATAGCCCACGTAGCTGACGGTCAGGGTGTATGTGCCTTCGGGCACCGAGGCCAGAAGGAACTCACCCGTCTGTCCGCTGTAGGTCGAGGTAACGAATTTCTGCGTCTCCCGATCTCTGAGCACGATGTTGGCGTAGACCAGCGGTGCCTTGCTTTTCGCGTCGACGACAACCCCTTTGATGAAAGGTCCCTTGCTGTCCTCCCCGGAGAACGCGGCGGATGAAAAAAGAAAACAACTGCAGAGGAACGCGGCGAAGAAGGCACCAGAATTTCTCATATTTCTCTCTTTATTTTGGACGTTCCTTCACGTACGGGAGAAAGTTCCGAAGGTTTCGCAGCCTCTCCCGGCGCAGCCTCTCCCGGCGAAGCCTCCCCCGGTGCAACCTCCCCCGGCGCAGCCTCCCCCGGTACCACGGATGTGCCTTGTCCGGCTGCAAGCATTCGGTTTATTATTGCAGAATCAGATTCTATTATCAGGTATGAGGGTATGCATGCAGCGCAGAACGTTGGCGGCATT
>QKAF01000117.1 GCA_003246455.1 Bacteroidota bacterium | reverse complement strand
CTGGAAGACAGAATGAAATTCGCGAACATCAATCACATTTACTTCGTCGGTATCGGCGGCATCGGCATGAGCGGCATTGCAGAGATTCTGCTCAACCAGGGGTTCCGCGTCTCGGGATCTGATCTGACGATGACGGAAGTAACCCGGCATCTCGAGGACATGGGCGCGACGGTGTACGAAGGCCATGATCCGGCGAATCTGCGCGACGTGAATGTGCTGGTGTATTCGTCCGCGGTCGCGCTCGAGAACCCGGAAGTGGTCGCGGCAATCGAACGGAAGATTCCGGTCATCCGCCGCGCAGAGATGCTGGCCGAAGTCATGCGCCTGCATCACGGCATCGCCGTGGCGGGGACGCACGGAAAAACCACCACCACGTCGATGCTCGGCATGGTGCTGATCGAAGGGGAGAAGGACCCGACCGTCATCGTCGGCGGCAAGCTTCATGCATTCGGCGGAACGAACGCACGGCTGGGCGGCGGGGAATTCATGGTCGTGGAAGCAGACGAATTCGACCGGTCCTTCCTGAAGCTCAATCCGTCGATCGCCATCCTGACGACGCTCGAGGAGGAGCATCTCGACATCTACTCGAGTCTCGATGATCTGAAAAACGCCTTCGTCGAATTCGCGAACAAGGTGCCGTTCTACGGATTCGTGGCCCTGTGTCTCGACGAGCCCGCGCTGCAGGAAATCCTCCCGCAGATCATGCGCAAGGTCGTGACCTACGGATTCAGTTCGCAGGCCGACATCCAGGCGGTGGATCTCGTGCAGAAAGAGAACCGCGCCAGCTTCACCGTGCTCCGCTACGGAGAGGAAGTCGGGCAGATCAGCCTCGGCGTCCCGGGCGAGCACAACGTGCAGAACGCGCTGGCGACGATCGCCGTCAGCCTCGAACTCGGCATCCCTTTCGGGAAGATCAAGGCCGCGCTCGACTCCTTCACCGGCGCATTCCGACGCTTCGAGGTCAAGGCGGAGATCGGCGATATCATGGTCGTCGACGATTACGCCCATCACCCGACGGAGGTGAAGGTCACACTGCGCGGTATCAAATCGGGCTGGCGCCGCCGCGTGGTCTGCGTCTTCCAGCCGCATACCTACACGCGCACACGCGATTTCTACAAGGATTTCGGCCGCGCGTTCATGAACGCCGACCTGCTTATCGTCACCGATATCTATCCCGCCCGCGAACGTCCCATCCAGGGTGTCACCGGCGAACTCATCGCCGATGCGGCACGGAGTTTCGGACACAAGAACGTGCTGTACGTGCCGGACAAGAAAGACGTGCCGGCACTGCTGGAGGACGTCGTGCGTCCGGGAGATCTCGTCATCACGATGGGCGCCGGAGATATCTACACGTACGGTGCACAATTCATCAGCCGGCTGGAGGCCGCATCCTGACGCATGCTGTCCCTCGAACACATACGGCAGCTCTGCTCCGGCGGCATCCACATCAGCGAGCCGCTTGCGCCGATGACCTCGTTCCGCATCGGCGGACCGGTCGACATCTATGTCGAACCGGCGACCACCGACGAACTGGCGCAGCTCGTCCGGTATTTCCGCAGCGTGGACGTGGCCTATGTCGTGCTCGGGAACGGCAGCAACATCCTGATCAGCGATGAAGGTCTGCGCGGTGTCGCGATCAACATCGAGAAGCATTTTTCCGATGTCGCTCTCGAAGAGGGTGTCGTGAATGCGGGCGCGGGTGTGCGGCTCAGCAAGTTCGTGGACTTCTGCGTCCGCCATCATCTCGCCGGCAGTGAAATGCTGGCGGGAATTCCCGGAACGCTCGGCGGAGCAGTGATCATGAACGCCGGCGCGTATGGCGGGGAAATTTCCGATCACATGCTCGACGTGACCGTGCTGCGTGACGGCGACGTGAAGACCCTGACCAACGAGCAGGCGGGATTCCGCTACCGGGGCTCGGATCTCCGCGGCGACATCGTCCTTTCGGCCCGCTTCCGTTTCCCGGAAGGGGACGAAGAGCAGCTGAAGGCGCGGCGAAAAGAACTGCTGCTGAAGCGCAACGCTGCGCAGCCGGTCAACTGGCCCAACGCGGGCAGCATATTCAAGAATCCGGAAGGCACGCACGCCGCGAGGCTGATTGAAGAATGCGGCCTCAAGGGGTACCGCAGCGGCGGTGCCCAGGTTTCCGACCTGCACGCGAACTTCATCATAAATACCGGCAGTGCCACCGCCGCGGATGTACTCGCCGTCATTGCGCACGTGCGGCGCGCCGTGCTGGAACAGACCGGCATCGCGCTCGAACTTGAAATTCTGCTTCTCGGATTTTCCGATGAAGTACTCGCATTATTCATGAACTGAAAGGAAGTCCCGCAGTCATGCGACGCAAACGCACCGTCAAACCCACCCGATACCGCTCCGCCGCGGTCGCCATGTTCTTCGTGGTGAGCGGCATCGCGGCGATCGCCGTGCTCGCAGCCGAATGGCGCGAGAGCGTCGTGGGAGTGGAGCTTGACGTGCGCGGGACATCCATCACGACGATGGAGAGCATACGGCAGGCCGCGGGTATCTGCGATACCTCGAATCTCGCGTCGCTTGACCTGCTGGATATCCGCGAACAGCTCCTGAAAAATCCGTTCATTCGCGACGTGCAGCTGACGCGCAATCCACCGCAGACACTGCAGGTGGATGTCGTCGAACGCAAGCCGATCGCAGTGCTGCTCAACGTACAGACACGTGACTGGCTGCTCGACGAGGATGGGTTCGTGCTGCCCGCCGCGCATGCCTCCACCGTACACGATCTCCCCGTCATCACCGGAATCGACCGGGGAGTGCGCGATCTCAAACCCGGGGTGCGCATGGTGAACGAACAAGTGCTCAAAGGTCTGCAGGCGCTCAAGTCGATCCGCGACATCGATCCTGAACTCGCGCACCTGTTCTCGGAAATCAATCTCGAGCACGATCGCGACCTCATGCTCTACACGATGGAAGGCGGCGTGCCAGTGATTCTCGGTTCGACCGCGCGGCTGACGGAGAAGATGCGTGCGTTCCGCGCGTTCTGGGAAAACGTCGCAATGAAATATGACCCGACGTCGCTGGAGTACATCGACCTGCGGTGGAACGATCAGGTCGTCACGCGCTGGCGGGAGTCGGGGAACGTGCCGAAAAGCATCGAGGCCGACTCGGTGTTCATCGACACGACTTCGATGAGAATAATCGATTAATGTTCATACAGTGTTGAAGTACCCACTATGAAAAGCAAATATCAGAACGCCGGCCTCGCCGAGAATATCGTCGTCGGACTCGACATCGGGACGACGAAAATCTGCGCGATGATCGCGGCCAAGGACGCCGACAACCGCATCAACATCCTCGGCATCGGGAAAGCGGAGAACGAGGGCATGGCACGCGGAACGGTGACGCACATCGACAAAACCGTGCGCGCGCTGCAGCAGGCCGTCGAGGATGCGGAGCGGCAGTCGGGCATCAAGGTGCGAGCGGTGAACGTGGGTATCGCGGGTGATCACATTCAGAGCTTCCAGAGCCGCGGTGTGATCGCGATCAGCAATCCGGAAAACGAGATCGGGCGGAAGGACGTCGAACGGCTGCTGCAGGATACCAAGCGGGTCGCGCTGCCGTCCGACCGACGCATCATTCACGTTATTCCGCAGGAGTTCATCGTCGACGGACAGGACGGCATCTACGATCCCGTCGGCATGGCGGGCGTGCGCATGGAAGCCAACGTGCACATCATCACCGGCGGCATCACCGCGGTGCAGAACATCTACAAATGCGTCGAACGCGCCGGACTCGAAGTCAACGACCTCGTGCTCGAACCGCTCGCCTCCGCCAACGCGGTGATCAACGACGAGGAAAAGGAAGTCGGCATCGTGCTCGTGGACATCGGCGGCGGCACCACCGACATTGCGATTTTTGAAGAGCGCACGATCCGGCATTCCGCCGTCCTCGCGATCGCGGGGAAGAAAGTCACCGAAGATATCCGCAAGGGACTCGGCATTCTCAACGAACAGGCCGAGAAGCTCAAGCGCGAGCACGGGTACGCATACCTGCCCGAGATCGTCGACGACGCCCCGATCCTTCTGCCGCGACTCGGCAGCCGCGACGAAATGCAGATCAGCCGCAGTCTCCTGTGCCAGATCATTCAGCCGCGCATGGAAGAGATCCTCGAGATCGTCGCCCTGGAGATCAAGCGCTCCGGTTATTCGAAGCACCTGCACTCGGGCGTCATCCTCACCGGCGGCGGCTCGCTGATCAAGGGCACGGCGGCGCTCGCGCGCGAAGTGCTCGGCATGCCCGTGAAGATCGGCATCCCGGCAGGCTTCGCCGGCGGCTTCGTCAACGAAGTCGAGAATCCGATGTACAGCACATGCACGGGCCTCGTCCTGCACGGCATGAAAAGCGTCGGATCGACCGGGTACGAAGACGGCATCAAGTCAGACAAGACGAACATCGTCAAGAAGATCATTGACTGGTTCAACGAACTGTAGGAAGGCAGGAGGCAGGAGGCAGGAGGCAGGAGGCAGGAGGCAGACATGAGGAAAATGAAAAATACACGCCTTACGGAAACGGGCGTCAACGATACAGAGAATGCAGTCTTGAAAAAACAGTGAATTACATGCAAACACATCACCCACACACTGAGGAGGGCCATATGGCTATCGTATACGACAACAGCATGGACTCGCGGGCGAAGATCCGCGTCGTCGGTGTCGGCGGCGGAGGCGGCAACGCAGTGGAAGACATGATCAATCGCGGGATTGAGAATGTCGAATTCATCGCAGTCAACACGGACAACCAGGCACTGGATCGCAGCGGTGCGACCTACAAGATCCAGGCCGGGAAGAACCTGACGCGCGGCCTCGGCGCCGGCGCGGATCCGTCGGTCGGATACCGCGCGGTGGAAGAGGACAAGGAAGAGCTTGCAGCCGTACTCGCAGGCAGTGACATGGTGTTCGTGACCGCCGGCATGGGCGGCGGTACGGGTACGGGCGGCGGTCCGGTCGTGGCGAATCTCGCCAAGGGCACGGGCGCGCTGGTCGTCGGCATCGTTACCAAGCCGTTCCATTTCGAAGGCAAGCGCCGCATGGCGCAGGCCGAGGAAGGAATCGAGGAACTGCGCAAGCACGTCGATACGCTGATCGTGATTCCCAACCAGAAGCTGTTGTCGCTGGTGGACAAGGGAACGCCCCTGTCCGAGGCCTTCCAATTGGCGAACGAAGTACTGTACAATGCCACGCGCGGCATCGCGGAAATCATCGCCGTGCCGGGGCTGGTCAACGTGGACTTTGCCGACGTCCGCACCATCATGCGTGATATGGGTGACGCGCTGATGGGCAGCGGCATCGCCGAGGGCGAAAATCGTGCGGTCGAAGCCGCGCACAACGCGATTTCCAGTCCGCTGCTCGACGGCATCTCCATCGCCGGCGCGCAGGGTGTTCTCGTCAACATCACGGGCGGCGCGGATCTTTCGCTCGTCGAGATCGACGAGTCCGTATCCATCATCACCGAAGCCGCGGGCGAAGACGCGAACGTCATCTTCGGATCCGTCATCGATCCGTCGCTCGAAGGCAAGCTGATGGTCACCGTGATCGCCACCGGCTTCAACCGCGCGCGCGGACGCGGGGCCAACCGTCCCGCCGCGACGCAGCAGCGTCAGCAGCCGCGCGCCGCGCACATCCCGACCGGCATCCATGAAATCCGCGAGCTCGACGAGCCCACGTTCATCCGCAAGGGTCTGACGCTCGCCTCCACGCAGGAGTCCGAAGAGGACACAAGCGGCCAGCGCATCGAGAAATCCAATCCCGATCGCCCCGCGTTCCTCAGGAAAATCATGGACTAGCGAGCGGCGTCGCCGCTCGCGCAGTAGGCAGTAAGCAGTAGGCGCGGGGACCGGGCATCAAGGCAGCTCGGACCGATTCCGCTCCCCGCCTAAAGCCTATCGCCTATAGCAGTTGAATCCCCGAAACCCAGGATGGAGCGCAGGCCTGCGACTCCACCACAAAACTCTCTCCTCCCACTCTCTCCCTACTCAGCCAGCCACAACGCCCGGGATCCCGTCCCGGGCGTTGTGATGATTCTGTGCGCTAATATCTTGCTTGCATCGGGCAACGAAATTGTGTAGAATTCCGGCAAAATAAAAGATCATAACATCCGGTGTGTAGCCAATGCGTCATCTGATCTCAAGTTGGGCAGTGGGAATCGTAGTGCTGGCAGGGATGGTACATGCACAGCAGTGGGAACGGCTCCCTCTAAACGTCGGATATCTCGACAAGCTGGTGCAGAATCCCTACAATCCGTTGGAGATCGTTGGGTATGTACAGAATGGTGACTTCTACCGATCAATCGACGGAGGATCGAGCTGGAAGAAGATCGAGCAGAACAATGTCCCGTTTCAGCGAGCGTATATTGATATGACTTTTGATCCGGCTGGTCGGTTGTACCTGATTTCAGCCCAGGATGGGTTGTATCGATCGAGCGATCATGGTGCTACCTGGGACGGCTTACTCGTCAGAGGATCGGGACATTTCCTGGGTGAGAGCCGAACAAAGATCGCACGCGACGGTACGATCCTGGTTTGGGAGGGTAGTCTTTTGACCGCGGAGCTCCTTCGCTCCACTGACGACGGGGCGTCCTGGAAGTCTATCGGTCCAAAGGACACTCGATTCGACTGGTATTTTTACCTCGATGAGAAGAGAAGCGATCTCATCATTCTGCTAGAAAAGGAAAAAGTTATTGTGACAACAAATAGTGGCCTCACATGGACCCCATTTTCACTGGACAATCCTGCGGGGTCAATCCTGTTTCATCACCTGCGCGATACCCTTCTTGTGCTATCATACCTGTCCGGGCGTGATAGCAGTGAGATTTTCGAATCATGCGACACCGGAAAGACATGGCAACAGGTTACGCGACGCTCGATTCGCCCGAATCAAGGAGATTGTATACATGACGTCTTAATCGCCGAAAAACGTTTCCGAATGAACGATTCCACCGATATCTACCCGATCTGCCACACCTTCCAGCGTTCTACGGACAGCGGTCGAACATTTACACAGATTACGAATTTCCGCGTGGAGGACGCGGTTCAGGTTGGTACGGACCTCATCGCCTCGGTGCCGCTCCGGGGATTGATCCGCTCGACCGATTTCGGCGATACCTGGATGCCGGTGCCAGCGCCGCCGGAAATGTTCCGTGTCAATAACTTCGAGTTTGTTCACGCTCACGACGATACTATGTTCGTATTGATCGGGGATTGGGAATCAAATGCAAGACCCATCATGAAGTTTCTTGAGAGCGACGATGGCGGGTATAGCTGGGACACACTAAGCGGTACAACGTATTTCAAGAATCTTTTCGTTGACGCGGGCAGGCCGTCGCGGTACTATTTGTCCACCGGGGTACCCGACGACCGTTACGGCGATCCAAACAATCGTTACTCGATTCTCACCGGTGTCGCGGGCCAGACCGTTCCCGACACGGTGCTGGTGACCACCTCGCTTCCGCGGCCGACGGACCTCTATCCGCCGGAGACATTTCACTGCATCCCCTCCGAACGATTCCCCGGCTGGGTCTACGCCTCCCGCAATACCAATTCCATCGGCTGGTCATCGAATCGCGGCGAGAGCTGGGAGTGGCGGACGCTGCCGATCAGCATCTCGTCTGTCACGCCTTATCCCACGCAGCGCGATCCACTGCGGATCGTCGTCGCCGCCTCCGAGCTGAATCCGATCCCGGCATTCGACTATTCCGGGCTTTACCTGATCGAGAATGGCGGCCAGTCGTTCGAATGGATCAACCGTGGCGTCCATATCAGCGGCTGGTTCTCGAGCAGCGAGGACGACCGCATTTTCCGATACCGTCCCGAGGATTCGAGTTCGAAGGACTACGGGCGGACCTGGGAGGCGATGCGCGCGGGACTCGACAGCACTACCACGAGCAACGACGGCTTTCAGTCGCACGGCAGGACACTGACCGTGACCAATACGGGAATCTACCTTTTCGACGACAATCACTGGACGCTGTTGCGAGACCTTCAGGGGAAGTCGATCTGGGACGAACGGATGGAAGCGTTTCGGAACGGCGCACCGATGTATCTCGACTACACCAGCGCCCATGTCTATGTCATGATTAAAAATCGTGGTCTGTATCGTATCGCGACGCAGCAGGTCACGAACGTGGTTTCACCGCCGATCCCGACGATCGGGAGTCTGGACGTGTATCCGAATCCGGCCCATACGCAGGTGACAATTACATGGCAGGAGCATAGCGGGTCGATTCGTGGCACTATTCGCATCCTCGATGTACTGAGCCGCGAGGTTACGCGGTTTGAGACACCGTCGGAAGGAGAATCGGTCCACTGGGATTGTACCGGACCGACTGGCCTGCCTGTCCCGCCGGGACTCTATTTCGTCCATCTGATGGATGGGCAACAGGTCACTGTAACGAACCTACTGATAATCAGATAGAAAGGAATCCGATACACCCAATGTAGGAGGCGGAAATGACACCGATGACACGCCGGGTCACAGAACTTGCAACCCTCGCGCTCGTATGGACCATCGTCACGATCCCGATAACCTGGGCGTAGGCTCCGCCTCCTTCCGAACAGATGCAGACGATGAGTTTCGGGAACTCCATCGAGCCGGAGTTCAAGTACGCCCGCAACATGGCCATCCTCGACCGCTTCGGCGGGAATGTACCATTACGTCCTTCGTGGTGGAGACAACATCGCAACTCGTGGAATGGTGATCATACGCTGACATTCCACAAGATCTGAACTGATACGGGTGGAGTGTCTCAAGAGATCTCCGGCGGCACTCCATCCAAATAATCCCATCACGAAATTATACGAAATAAGCGGTGTTCCGATGGAAAATATTACACGCAGTGGCCTGATTCTCCTGCTCAACCTTCTGCTCTGTTCTGCTGCTTCATATGGACAGGGAATCGAAGGGGCATCGTCGGTGCAATACCACTATCCAGTGTACTTCACCGCGAATGCGGGTCAATGGGACCAGAGCATCAAGTATGGCATCCTGGGTGATCGATCCTCGGCATGGTTCAAGAGGGATGGAATTACACTTGTGCGTCCGTCGGTGGGGCTCAAAATAGAAATGGAAAATCCCTCTCGAAAGGAAGAGGGCCTGCGCAAGGAGTCGGTACAGCTTTCCTTCGTGAATCCCTCCCCGTCAATGCGCATACGTGCCGGCGATACCGCGGTAACCGTTTCACATTTCTATCTCGGGACGGATTCAAGTTCATGGCACCCATTCGTTTCGAATCACCGCAGGATCATTTATGAGAATGTGTGGGATGGTATTGACGTAGAGTATCGTGAGGGTCATGACGGCAGCCTTTGCCAAACAATTCGTATTGCTCCCGATTCCGACCCGGCACAAATTGGATTTCGAACGAGTGGGCTCCATCAGGAGGAGATTGCAACATTGATTGGTGATGCAGTCGGTAAAGATGCCGACCTCGGGATCTCATTTGCGATGAGAAATTCGAGTACGGAATTGCATGTCCAGGCACTACAGCAAGGATCGGGGTTCCGTTATAAGGACACATTGAATCTCACATCGGAATTCAACACAGCGTTCCAATATGCGACTTCCGCCGAGGGGATCGTGGTGTCGCCGGACGGGGAAGTCACGATTGAGGGAACGATTGACAGAAACGTCCTCTCCGTACGCAACGCCATTCAGGGTCAGCTTCTCGGTGGGTGGGATAACTATATCCTTCAATTTGATACGACAGGTCGGGATATCCTGTTTTGTACGTACCTTGGTGGCGCGGGCGTGGATGAGCCTCCGAAGAATTGGAGTAAAGGCAATAATAAACGAGTGCTTCAACTGACGGATGCAGGCAATATTATCGGTTGCTTCGACGCAACGCGTGGGGCGCCGATCACCTCGAATGCCTACAAGGATTTTCCAGTGCTTTCTGCGACATGGCCAAGTATCAGGACGTGTTATGTATTCAACCTGAACCCGGATGGCTCGCTGCATGGTTCGACTTACCTCGGAGGACCCGGTTATATCGAAGCAGGGGATCTCTACATTCAAGGTAACGGTATTTACGTTCTGGGGATTAGTTTTAACGATTCACTTACGGATATAAGCCGGAATGCGCCGCTTCCATCGAAACCATGCGCCAGATGCTGGTCGGTTGTCTTGGCGAAACTGAATTTGTCCTGTTCCGAATTGAGTTTTATGACATATGTTTTGACCGACGACGCAATTGTAGGGACGACCCCGGAATATGCCGGGAAGACATGGGGTCAATTTACGGTGAACGACAGCGGCGAAGCGATCGTTGCTATGGGATTGAGCGTTGGACGTTACCTTGCCGGGCAATCGTCAAAATCGAAACCCGGAATATTAGTTGTGAAATACTCCTCAAGCGGTGAACAAGTACTGTTTTCACGCATCTTCGACAAGGAAATCCCTGGAACGTATCCACTGGGGCTTCACCCATTCGGGGTGCAATCAATTTTTACAACGGAATCGGGAGAGATCGATCTATTCGGGGTATGCCCGATGCAGCGTGACGAACCATTGCCACCACAATGGACACGTCAGACAGTCGTCGATGAGCCCGCTAATCGTGAGCTTTCGCAGGGAACAATGTGGGCCGCAAAACTATCGACCAATGGCGAACTGATCGCCGGGACGATCTTGGGCGACCTGGCTGGGAATGCGGGAAGTTGGTATAACGCTCCTGTCGTGCCCGATCTCACATGCGGGGGCTATATGATGTTTATCTGGTCTGGGAGTCGAGACCAAATTTTTACACCGATGGATCCTGTCGACTCGTCGCGTGATCAGGGAATGGACAGATATCTGGTTTCCATCGATCAAGATCTTCGGATTCGGTTCGCCACACCTTGGAATTCCGCGTATTTCATTAATGGTACAACATATGGCGCGGTACAGACGAAAATGTATCTTACGGATCGTCACGGATTTGCGTATCAATACGCCAACACGAATGATCCCTATTCGGCCAGACAGTATTACCGATCCTGGCGGTTGTCGAAAAAACCAGATCCGTGCTGGCCTAAAGAATGTGGTTATATTGAGACCTATCTCAGTCGTTTTCGTTTTTATGCCCCTTGCTGGCAAGTGGGCTGTTTGATATCGACGATCGATTCTCTCAGATTGGAACGGCAGAGAGGTTATACAGTTCCGAATGACTTCATCGTGAATTATGCAGTGACAAATATCAGTCCTGCAAAGAGTGCTCGCATCGCTCACGCGCAGATTGAACTTCCGGCGGGTTTCGCTCTTGTCTCCGGGACGTATCAACAGACAATGCTGCCGAACGAACTGGCGTCGGGTATGACGGCCACGTGTTCATGGAAGGTGCGTGTAAGCGATCCGGCACTGGTGACGGATACCGCACTGATCCGCTGCCGGGTATTCTATATTGATCCCGAATCAGGTCAGACGTATCCGATGGGAGAAGAGCTGTGTGAAAAGGATGTGTTCGTTTCCGTTTTCGATGAAGAGGAACCGGCACTCGTCTGTACGGTCGATGGGCCGCAGGATGTGTACTGGGTCGGCAATGGTTATTCAGTGTCGCCTACGGGGGTCGCTGGTCCCATCCCGTACACTATGACGATCACGAACCTTGACAACAATACTGTGGTCATTGACCGTTTCCGACTGCGTGTATCTCCGAAGTGCCGTATTTTCGGCGATTCAATTCGGCCAGGTATGAGTCTGGCACCCGGAGCTTCGCAGCAAATATCCGTCAATGTCTACGTGTTTGGTCAGCGTTATGATCGGATGGTTCGTTTGCAATCGGAGGCATTGGATGCCTACGGTGTGACAATCAGTACTTGTGAAGCAGAAACCCGGGCGCCGGGTATACTTACCATCCCATGCATGGTATCGGGTCCGGACAGGGTGTCCTGGAACACCGCCTCGGGCAGCGCCGATCCGGCCCTTCTTTCTTATGCCTTGCAACTTGACAATCAGCTCGATACTGTTCGAACGGATGTCCGTGCCTGGCTCGATATCTCACGTGCCCCACATTTGGGGATGTCCCTCGGAGATTCTCTCTCACGCGCTTTGTTCTCAATCTCCAGCCGATCTCAAATGACACTCACGTGGCGACTGGAACTCCTGAACCCTCCCGCGATTCCGACGTTCGATACTCTTGCTTTCATGTACGAATGCGATGGCCTGCTGCAGAGCTGCTCGCAGGTCGTGGAAATCCGTGTCATCGACGAGAAGATCAGTTGTTCGCTCACGCTTCCATCGACACTGTCCACGGTCGAAGTCGAATCACGCGCGCCGGTCCTGCTCGATTACACGTTGACCAACACCGGCACCGTGCCAGTGGATGTCGATCGGCTGGAACTCGCGATCGATCCCGCGAACGCCGGACTCATCGCGCTCGATCCCATGACGATGCCGGGCACGCAACTGGCGCCATCGGCGACGCTGCCGTGGACCGTCCTCCTGCGCGCGGCGATACTCCGCGCGGGGCGTACGGCCCGTTGCACGGTGACGGCGTTCGGGAAATCCGCGACCGGGGAGGACTCGGTGCTCTCGATCTGCGACGCCTCCATCGCCATCGAAGGCGTCGACGGCCTGCGTTGCGCGATCGCCGCGCCGGACTCGGTGCGCTTCGACCGCGCCAGCCTGCGCTACGTGCCGGATCCCGTGCCGGTGACAATGGATCTCTCGAATGTCCTCGACACCGCAGAGACCGTTATCGAAGCCGGGATCGACCTCACCGGCGCCCCGCGATTTGCTCTCGCGTCCGGGGAGAGCGCCATGAAAATCCTCGCCCTGCTCGACAGCCATTCTGTGACGGGCCTCATTTGGCTGCTTTCGCCCCAGCCGGGGGACGCGGATGAATCGCAGGATATCGTGCTACGGTATAGAAGCGCGGAACAGGTCGCGTGGAAGGATTGCAATGCTTCGATCCTCGTCGAAGCCTGGCCGGAGATCGTGGCAGTGCGCTGCGCGGCAGACGGCCATGACTCCCTGCATGCGGACGGGGGGTATGAGGCGATCGTACCCCTGCCGTTCTCCGTCTCCTACACCGCGACCAACAGTGGCACGGTGACGCTCACCGGCTGCGCGGCGGCGATCGTGCTTCCGCCGGAATTCACGCTGGCGGGATCCGACAGCATCCAGAGCTTCGGCAGCATCGCGCCGGGCGCATCCGTGACGCGGTGGTGGACATGCACCGCCACCGAGCGGCTGCAGTCCTTCGGCCCGTTCACCATCGCCTGGCAATGGACGAGCGACCAGCAGGGGAGTGGCAGCGGCTGCGCGCGTACGGTGTACGTTGTTCCCGATCCATCGTCCGGCATCGTACTCACACCCCTGCATCTGTTCTTCGAGGCGGAACTTGGCGGCACACTGCCCCCGTCACAGCAGGTGAAGCTCTGGACGGGCGGGGGACTTGCGATGCCATGGTCTGCGCAGCCAGATGCCTGGTACATCGACGTCGATCCCGTGTCGGGCGACCGGGCGGCCTCCCTCGCCGTGCGCCCGAACACCACGCTGCTCGGCAAGGGGATGCACACAAGCGTTCTCGAAGTCGCCGGCGCCGCACCCAACCTTCCGA
>QKAF01000139.1 GCA_003246455.1 Bacteroidota bacterium | reverse complement strand
TCCTGAATCTTCAGGACCTCGGGGGATCCGTAATTCTCGTACACGATTGCCTTCATGCGGGCAGCCTCCATTTCCTCTGCTGATTATCGAATGGTTTGAATGACAGTTTTCAATATACGGGAACACTCGCGCAAGGTTGCATGTACAAGCGCGCACGCGGTTGACTGTCGCGGAGCATTTCCCTATAATAGCCGCTGGTTATCTGATTTACGCCCCGGGGGGCATGCCCTCGCGCACATCGGCGCGCGCTCATCTCATCACGCACAGTGGGGATGGCGATTTCAGTTCTCCCCAGATCGCACTTTCGCCGAGGTACATGCACCCTTCCCAGCCGAAGGAGTAAAAGACGCATATGAAATCGTTCGCCACCCGCTCCCTCCTGCTCGCGTCGACGCTGATTGCGTTGTCCGTTCCCGCATCCGCTGCGGCGGGTTCATCTGCATCATACGTCGCTTCGCATATGAGCTGGAGAAGCGGCGGATCGCTGACAGCTGGGATGCTCTGCGGCGCGCTTCCTGATGACAGTGCGCAACCGGGAAATCCCCGCAGCGGTTTCATTCGTGTCAAGAAAACGGGAGACGGGTCGTCGGGATCGCTTGAACTGGCAACGGTCCGCTACGGCAAGCCGGAACTGGGTGCAGACGGACCCACGGTCGACCTGATTTCCGTGGTACATATCGCCGACCGGGACTTCTATCGGCAGGTTGACAGACTGCTCGTCGGCTACGACGCGGTCCTCTACGAGTACGTTGCCCCGGACTCGACAGTGATTCCTTCCCGGGTCTCCCGGGAAAACGAATCGGAACGCGCGCATGCATACCGGGTTCTCGCAGAAGTTCTGGAACTCACGAATCAGGTGGACGGCATCAATTACAACCGGCAGAACATGGTGCACGCGGATCTGACGATGCGCGAACTTGAGAAGACGCTTGACGAGCGAGGAGAAAAACTCTCTGATTTTAATGGGCTGATTTCGGCCATCCCTGATCTGCTCCGTGAGGCGGCCGCCATGGATACAGAACTCCGCTGCCGGGTCCGGCGCCTCATAGTATATCATCTGCTTTCGCCGCGTGAAGACGACGGCCCGATGGGCAGCGTCGGAATTCTTCCACGAAACGCACACGCACTGCGCGTGCTCGAAGAACAGCTCCGGGCGGGAAAGAAACGAATCGCGATCCTGTACGGTGCCGGTCACATGCCTGATCTGCAGGAACACCTCCTGACGGATTTCGACATGCAGCCGCTCAAGCGCCGCTGGCTCCGGGCGTGGGATCTGTGTGCGCTGTGATACTGCCCGGCGCGGCCTGCGAGCTCAACCGCGGCGCTGGGTCTCGTCCGACAGTTTCATATCGAGCGCCTTCCTGACGAACGAACATATTTCGTCCATCGCCTGGGTCGCTTCCCTGAACAGCGGAGCGAACAGGGGGTAGCAATGGACCATCCCCTCCCCTGCGACGAAGGTGACATCGACCCCGGCATCCCTCGCCTTTTCCGCGAATTTCCGCCCGTCGTCGAAGAGTTCGTCGTCCTCCCCGGCATTGATGAACAGGGGCGGAAGTCCGTGCGGGTCACCGAAGAGAGGAGAAATGAGCGGGTGCCCGGGAGGATGTTCCCCCGCGTAATATTTGCTGAAGACCGTCCAGGAATTGAGCGGCGCGAGTGACCGGCGGTTCCTGCTGCGATAGGATTCACTCGCACAGGTCAGGTCCGTCCAGGGTGAAATCGCCACGGCCGCTGCAGGCATCGGAATGTTCCGTTCCCTGAACGCGAGCAGCATCGCGAGCACCAGTCCGCCGCCGGCGGATTCCCCGGCAAGAACGATTTCCCCGGGCGGCACATCTTTGTCCAGCAGCCACCGATAGACGCCGACGGCCTCGTCGAGTCCCCGCGGAAACGGATGTTCCGGCGCCAGCGCGTATTCGAACTGCAGCGTTCTGACCCCGCAGTTCTTCGCAAATTTTGCCACGATTCCCCTGTGATCGTCACAGGAACCAGACACGTATCCGCCACCGTGAACGTAGAGAATCACGGGACGCGGGTCAGCGGAGGCGGGGATCAGCCACTCCGATCTGATGTTCGGGATGCCTGCGGCCTCGACCCGTACATCGGGCGGGATCCTCGTGTGTTTCGCGGCGCCTCTCTCGCATTGCTCCCGGAACTCGTCGATGGAAGTGTTGAAATCGAATACTTCCCGTCTGCTTTTCCCGCGGAACAGATGCCTGTTGCGCAGGAGAAGATATATTATTCGGCTTTTCAATCCTGGCATGAATGTTCATCCCTCTTGGTATGCATCGCGTGCCCTCCTTTTTTCCGGCACGTCGTTGAAGAAACCCGTTTTACATGAGAATGACAACTTTCCCGCGGGGGTGTTCCTCCTCGACGTATCGAAACGCCTCACGCGCTTCGCTCATGGGATAGGTCGCGTCGATCACCGGCTTCACCCTGCCCGCATCGATGAGGTCCGCGATGAAGACCAGGTCCTCCGCGGTGGGCACCGAGAGAAAAGGCCTGCCATGTCTGCGATTCACGGCGGAGAGTGCGTAGGCCTTGAACACGTATCCCATGCCGGCAAACCCTGTGTTGGGGAGGTGCATCCCTCCCGGGGCGAGCGCGCGGCGGCAGTCCGCGAATGAACGGCTGCCGACGTTGTCGAGAATCAGATCATAACCCTGTCCGTCCCGGGTGAAATCTTCCTTCGTATAGTCGATGACGTGATCCGCGCCGAGGGAGCGCACCATCTCCAGGTTCCGCGTGCTGCAGACACCGATCACTTCCGCCCCGAACGCCTTGGCGATCTGCACGGCGAAGGTGCCGACGCCCCCGGAAGCGCCGTTGATCAGGACGCGCTGTCCCTCCCCCAGCTTCGCCTGGTCGCGCAGCGCATGCAGGGCAGTCAACGCGGCGGACGGTACGGCCGCGGCCTGCTCGAGCGAAAGGGCGGACGGAGCCGCCGCGCACTTGTTCTCCGATACGCACGCGAATTCGGCAATGGTGTGTTCGCCGGCGGCGAACACCGTGTCGCCCGGACGGAAGCGCGTCACCTTCACACCGACCTCCTCGACGACTCCCGCCATGTCCCAGCCGAGGACGTAATCTTTCGGACGGGGAAATCCGACACTGAAGCGCGCGAGCCACGGGCTGCCGCGCATGGAGAAAATATCGCCCGCGTTGATGCTGGCCGCGCGCACACGAAGCAGCACGTCGTTCTCCCCGATCGACGGCCGGTCGACTTCCTTGAGTTCGAGGACCTCCGGTCCCCCGTACGCATTGATGACGATCGCTTTCATTGTCCTCCTCCAATGCAGGTCAGCGACAGCCGCTGAACAGGTCCATGATTCGATGGGATTTCTTTACAGCCACATTCGTTCCAGTCCCGCGGCACGGCGCGCGTCCGCAAGCTGGCCGCGGTGCATGTACCAGTGATCGGCCATATACTGGTTGTCGCGTATGAGTTCAATCGATAGCATGATTCAATCCCACCGCTTCTTACACCATCAGCTGGCCGCGGAATCCCCGGGCGGCGTAATAGGATTCGGCGCCGTTGTGATAGACGAAAACATGGTCGTAGCGGCGATCGCAGAACAGCGCCCCGCCGCGTTTGCGGATTGCGTCCGGTGTCGCGATCCAGCTCGACGTTTTCCGGTCGAACTCACCGAGCCGCTGCAGA
>QKAF01000016.1 GCA_003246455.1 Bacteroidota bacterium | reverse complement strand
GTGGACAATCTCGGTCTGCGCATTCTTTACGGCCGCGGAAATGAAAACGAACAGGAGTAACCATGTCTGAATTCGATGAAAAAGCCCGGGGCTGGGATGCGGATCCGACGCGCATCGAGCGCGCGAATATCGTCGCCGATGCGATTCGTGACCGCGTACCGGTCGACGGCGCCATGCGCGTCATGGATTATGGATGCGGTACAGGGCTGCTCGGTTTCGCGCTGCTGCCGCACGCCGGGCATGTCACCTTCGCGGATACCTCCGAGGGTATGCTGGAAATCGTGCGCGAGAAACGGGACGCGGCGCTGGCGGAGAACTCGGACGTGATGCTTCTCGACCTGACCACGGATCCCCCGCCCGACCAGCGCTACGACCTGATCGTGACGCTCATGACGCTTCATCATGTGGAAGATGTCGACATGATCCTCCGCCGTTTCCGCACGCTGTGCGCCCCGGGGGCGGTGCTCTGCATCTGCGATCTCGATCGGGAGGACGGAACGTTTCATGGTTCCGGGTTCACCGGCCACAATGGTTTCGACCGTGAGGTGCTGTCCGAGGCCGCACGGCGCGCCGGATTTCATCCGCTCACGGTGGAGACCGTACATGTCATGACACGCGGCACGGAAAGCGGCGTGAAGAGCTACCCGCTTTTCCTCCTGACAGGGAGGACAGGGGAGGGCCTGTAGGTCCGTTCGGCATACCGGGCCGCGACGCCACTTGCCTTTCCCTGAAAATCCTGTTATTTAGGACGCACAAACCTCACAACCATTGATGTCCCATGACACGTCGCCTCGTGATGACATTGCTGCTGCTGGTGATCCTGTTCGGCGGAGGTCTTCTGCTGACTTCCTCGAGCCTGCTGTCGCGTCCGCTGATATCGTATCCCTTCATCCCGGTCGGCACGGTGACCACCTGGCTGATGCTTCTCGCGCTGCCGCTGCTCGGACGCATGCTGCTGCACGGCGCCGATCAGCCGTACCTGGAAGAGAAGGAAAAACACGCGAAGCATGCGAAGCAGGCAGGGAATGTGGCTGACGAGACCGGATCGTCCGTCGACGCCCCCCATCCCCTGTGGCGTCTCGCCAACGGTATCGACATCCTCGGACTGGTACTGGCATTTCTCTGGCCGTTTGTCTCCTACGTGCTGGCGGGAAACTGGTCGTTCTCTTTCGCGTCCATCGAAATCTCCTCGCTCCGCTTCGGCATCTTCACCGCCTACAGCATCTTTACGTTCATCCTCGGACTGCTCAGTCTCATCGGTTCGTTCCGCTCGCGGTAATACGCGCGCTGACCGGATGCCGGGAAATCACGGAGAATCCGGTCTCCTTTGGTGAATCAATTTGAAAATCAGGCCATGGATGGCTATGTTTTCAGGAATCGGCTCTTCGTCGTCCGCCGCGAACGAAAACCGGATCACCCTGAAACTGCTCACAGCCACGGAGGGGCCATGCGTCACGCGTTTCCTGTACATCTGCTTCTGCTGATCACCGCACTTCTCCTGCCCGGTTTCCCGGCAGCACATGCCCAGCAGCCCCGCGCGGGTGTGTACATCGGCAATCATTCCTCGACACTGCAGTACGAGTTCTTGGGAGAGATGCAGCGGGAGGACGGGTTCGGCAGCCTGCTGCTCGGTATCGCCGTCGAACAGCCGATCACCGATGGGCTGCTGCTGCATATCGGGGGACACCTGACCAGGTACAGCGGGGGAGAAATCATGTCCGTGCACCTTGAATCCCCCTCGGGGACGCGTTACATCTCGGGATTCTTCAACGAACGCATGATGCTGGAGATGCCGATCACGGCGAAGTACCTGATCCTCCCGGGGGTGCTGCGTCCGTATGTGACAGCAGGTGCGGTGCTCGGCGTCGCCATGCCCGTCGAACATATCTGGATCGATGAATATGTCAGCAACAGTACGCCTGTATACGAGGACCAGAGTTTTGCCCTTTTCCATCTCGGTGCCACGGCGGGAGCGGGACTGGAGATCGCGCCGAGACCGTCCTTCATGCTGACGGCGGGACTCACCGTCACGCAGCTTCTCAAAGCATCGGTGGATACTCCCGCCGTGCGCGTGCGCAATACGCCGCATGTGCAGGTGACCTTCGGCGTTCTGTTCTCCCTTTCGGCGGAGGACTGGCAATGAGCGTTTCCCGCGGCATTCTCGCGATGTTCATTCTCGCATTCATGACGGGGCCTCTTCCGGCCCAGTCCGCCGGCGATACCCCGGCACCATGGACCTTCGGCGTCAATCTCGCGACACGTGCGGGGGAGTCGGTGATTTCCTGGACAGACAAATCCCGCAGCATCACGCATCCGGATTTCGCGCAGATATCGCTCGGTTTTGCCGGAACGTATGCGTTCGCCGACGACATCCGTCTGCAGGCGGAGGTTCACGTCAATCTCTCGGAACACGATTTCCCCGAATTGCGATACGAAGACCTTCCGCCGACCAGCATCCCGGAAGACCAGATCCATGTTGCGTATCTCACGATAGATTCGCGTCACCTTGTCGAGATCCCCGTTCTGGTCGCCTGGCGCCTCCCGCTCGGCGGGTTCCCGCTGCGGCTGCTTGCGGGGCCCATGTTCACATTCGCCCCGTGGGGAGCAGGCAAAGCCCACCTCTATGTTATGCACGACGGTCAGCCGCGCGACATTCCCATCGATGAAATCGCCCGCGGCGACGTCGCCCCTTTCAGCGTCGGCCTGGAGACCGGACTGCAGCTGGAAACGGCCGTCAACCGGCACGTCGCCATCCAGACGGATCTCCGCTACTCCCATCAATTTACTCCCTACGTCGAAGAAGATTTCGTCACATGGAACATCCCCGACGCCCTGCGGCTACGGCTGGGAGTGATGTTCCGATTCTGACCCGGCCATTTTCGAACATGCAGAAACAGATGGCTTGACATTCAGTCCGGGCTTTCGTAGTATGGGTTAGACAAAAGTCTAACTCCCGTGCGCGTACGCGGGAGTGTGTCATCGCCCGCTGCGGGGGCGCAGCCTGCTGCACCCTCGCGGGGACGGAAAAACCTCTCTGTCGTGGAGAATCCCAATGTTCGAGCCCGGTGCGGCGCCCACGCGCTGCATGCATCTGGATATGGACACGTTTTTCGTGTCGGTCGAGCGTCTGCTGGATCCGGCGCTCAACGGACGGCCGGTGATCGTCGGGGGGACGCCGTATCAGCGCGGCGTGGTGGCCGGCTGTTCGCGCGAGGCGCGGCGCTACGGCGTGCATTCGGCCATGCCGCTGCGACAGGCCTATGAGCTGTGTCCCCAGGCGGTGTTCCTGCATCCGAGCTTCACGCATTACGCCGAATACAGCGACCGCGTCTCCGAACTGCTCGAGGATTTCGTGCCGGTGATGGAGAAAGCCTCGATCGACGAATTCTATCTCGACCTCAGCGGCTGCGGGCGCATTCTCGGCAACGAGGAATCGTGGGGCGTGCGCGTCAAGCATACCATTCTCGGCGAACTGCGCCTGCCGCTCACCTACGGCATCGCGCGCAACAAGCTGGTGGCGAAAGTGGCCACGAACGTCGGCAAGCGGGCGGGGGACATGCGGGTGCCCGAAGGCAGGGAAGCCGATTTCCTCGCGCCGCATCCCATCCGCATCATGCCCGGCATCGGGGAGGTGATGGAGCGCGACCTGCTGAACATGGGGATTCCCTTCATCGGCAGCATCGCGGCGCTGTCGCTGCGGCTGTTCACGAACATGTACGGCCGCGTCGGCCGCACCCTGCACGAGCATTCCCGCGGCATCGACCACGCGCCCATCCTGCCGTACCGCCGTCAGAAAACCCTCAGCGCCGAGCACACCTTCAATGAAGACGTACTCGACCCGCGCGCGATGGAAGCCGCGCTCAAGCAGCTGGCGGCGCGGGTGGGACGCGACCTGCGCGAGCGGGGGTTCCTGACGCGCACCGTCACCCTGAAGCTGCGCTATGCCGACTTCATTACCGCGACGAAGACGCTGCACTGCGACTACACCAATGCCGATCACACGCTCTACGGCATCGCCGAACGGCTGTTCCGCGCCCTCTACACCCGGCGCGTGCGCGTGCGCCTGCTGGGCATCGGCACCAGCGACCTGATCGACGACTATGGCCAGCTCTTTCTCTTCAGCGAGGAGGAAGAGAAGTCCGATTCGCTCTACGCCGGCCTCGACGACATCCGCCGCCGCTTCGGCAAACACGCCATCACCTATGGCAGCGTGCTCGAACAGCGGCAGGAGGCAGGACGCAGGACGCAGGATGCGGGGGGCGTCGTGGTGTAGGGGACATGGGCCGTACGCGTCGCCCTGCTTACACAGCTGTTCGGACGTTGAAATAACACAGGAGATCACATATGAGCACCCCCATCCGTTTCACAAGCACCCTGATAACAGTCCTGAACATGAATGCATCGCGGGATTTCTACGAACGCCTCCTCGGGCAGGAGGTGGAGTATGATTTCGGGGAAAACGTATCGTTTGCCGGCGGCTTCGCGCTGCATGAACGCGGTCACTTCCACCGACTGCTGGCATCTTCCGCCGTGCATCATGACCGGGCGTTTCCGGGAAACGGCAGCGGCGCGGCTCCTCAGGACGCGGGGGAGCAGCATGACGGGAAACACCGCTATGACATGGAGCTGTATTTCGAAAGCGAGGATATCGATGCGGTCGATGCGCGCCTCCGTGAAGCAGGGGTGCCGTACGTGCATCCGCTGCGGGAGCAGTCCTGGGCACAGCGGGTAATCCGCGTGTTCGATCCCGACGGGACGATCGTGGAAATCGGCGAGCCCATGCCGCTCGTCGTGGCGCGCCTCGCGAGGCAGGGGATGGAAGAGGCGGCGATCGCGGAGCGGACGTCAATACCCCTGCGGCACGTTCGCCTCATTCTCGATCAGGAAGGGGTTGCGCAGGAATCCCTCTTCGCATAGACGCGAAATCGGCGGGGACGGCGGATGCGAAACGGGCTCGGGAGAAGATCCTCCTTCAGCGGGCACGTATCCGCCATTTGTCATCAGCCATCAGCCATTTTATTTGCGGAGTATCCGGTCGGGAATTACATTACGGGAAATCCGAATTGCAGCGGGGCACGCTCCGCTGGGCAAGCACATCCGACCTCCCATACATTCAGAGGAATTGAAATGAGTACAGCCGAAGATCTGAAAACCGCGTTCGCCGGAGAAAGTCAGGCCAATCAGAAATACCGCGCATTTGCGGACAAGGCCGAAAGGGAAGGATTTCCCAACATTGCGAAACTGTTCCGCACGACGGCGGAAGCCGAACGCATTCACGCAGCCGGTCACCTGGGCTCGATGGACGGGATCGGTTCGACCGCCGAGAACCTGAAGGCCGCCATCGGCGGTGAAACGTATGAATTCACGGAAATGTACCCGCCCATGCTCGAACAGGCGAAGGCCGAAGGTCACAAGGCGGCAGCCCGCATGTTCGATTATGCGCTCAGTGCCGAAGCGGTACACGCGAAGCTGTATGCGCTCGCTCTGGAAGCTGCGGCATCGGGGAAGGACCTCACGGAAGTGAAATTCTACCTCTGTCCGGTATGCGGCAATATCGAACTCGGCACGCCTCCGGCGGAATGCCCGGTCTGCGGACTCAAGGGCGAAAAATTCGTGCTGGTCGACTGACCCCACGCGATCCCGTGATAACACATCCGGAGGATGAGCGTCCAGGCTCGTCCTCCGGACTTTTTCCCCTCCTCCCGCTGCTCCCGCTGCTCCCGCTCCTCCCGCTGCTTCCGCTGCTTCCGCTGCTTCCGCTGCTTCCGCTGCTTCCGCTGCTCCACGGATTTCCCCCTTGCATGTAAGCATAATTCGGCGTATTTATATTTTATGCGTTCTGCCGCACATATCGCCATGAGCCTGTTTCTGCTTATCGCAGTGACCGGCGTTTCGATACAGACGCATTACTGCAATGGGACGGCGCGGTACTCCACCGTCGCGGTGGATAACGAACCATCGTCCTGCTGCGGCGATGACATGCCCGCATGCCCGTCCTGCAAGGACGAGATCCACAGCAATGTGCTGACCACTCCGACGACGGTCATGCTTCCGTCAGACGGCAGCGGCAATTTTACGGCCCAGGCGACCGTCGCGGCACTTTGCCCTTCGATTTCCACTGATGCGGAGCTTTCACAGCCCCGGGCAGCTTCCCTCGGACCACCCGGCGTCGATCGCGGTGTGTCCATTCCCATCCTTTTCTCCTCCTTCCTGATCTGATTTCCGGCAAGTCCCTTTGACTGGAACGGCATCGCCATGTCCGTTCCGGATGGCATTCGTGTATCCCCATGCGGGACACCGTGACGTTTCATCATCAAAACGGATTTGTCATCATGCTCGAAAAAATCATTCGATTCTTTCTGGAAAATAAAGTCGTGACGTTCACGCTGCTGACGCTGGTCATCGGCTGGGGGATCGCGACCGCTCCCTTCCCGTGGAAAACGGACCTGCTGCCGCGTGATCCGGTCCCGGTGGACGCCATCCCGGATATCGGGGAAAACCAGCAGATCGTCTTCACCCGGTGGATGGGCCGCTCGCCGCAGGACGTGGAAGACCAGATCACGTATCCTCTGACGACGTCCCTGCTGGGGATTCCCGGCGTAAAAACCATCCGCTCGAATTCCATGTTCGGCTTTTCGAGCATCTACGTCATCTTCGATGACGACATCGAATTCTACTGGTCACGCTCCCGTATTCTCGAGAAGCTGAATTCGCTGCCTCCCAATACGCTGCCCGATGGTACCCAGCCGCAGCTCGGCCCGGATGCGACGGCGCTGGGACAGGTGTTCTGGTATACCCTCGAAGGACGGGACGCGGAGGGAAAGCCGGCAGGCGGCTGGGATCTCGACGAACTGCGCAGCGTGCAGGACTACTACGTCAAGTACGCGCTCAACAGCGTCGAAGGTGTTTCGGAAGTCGCCTCCGTTGGCGGATACGTGAAGGAATACCAGATCGACGTCAATCCCGATGCGATGAAAACCTACGGGATATCGTTGAAGGATGTTGTCGAGGCGGTTCGGAAATCGAATATCGACATCGGCGCGAAAACGCTCGAGGTCAACAAGGTCGAGTACTTCGTGCGCGGACTCGGTTATGTCAGGAACGTCGCCGACATCGAGGAGTCGGTGGTGAAAACCCGCGACAACACGGCGCTGCGCATTCGTGATATCGCGCGCGTGGTGATCGGTCCCGCAACCCGTCGCGGCGCACTCGACAAGACCGGTGCCGATGTGGTCGGGGGAGTGGTCGTGGCGCGCTACGGGAGCAACCCCCTCGCGGTCATCGACAATGTGAAGGAGAAAATCCGGGAAATCGAATCGGGACTTCCGGAGAAGGTTCTGCATGACGGCCGCATCTCCAAGCTGCAGATCGTTCCTTTCTACGACCGGACGCAGCTGATCAAGGAAACCCTCGGCACGCTGGAAGACGCGCTCTCCCTGGAAATCCTGATCACCATCCTCGTCGTCATCGTCATGGTCATCAATCTGCGCGCCTCGCTGCTGATTTCAAGCCTTCTGCCGGTCGCGGTGCTCATGGTGTTCGTCGCCATGAAGTACACAAGCGTGGACGCGAACATTGTCGCGCTTTCCGGCATCGCCATTGCGATCGGGACAATGGTCGACATGGGAATCATTCTCACCGAGAATGTCCTCAAGCACATGGACGAAGCCGCTCCCGGGGAGGCGCTGATCGAGATCATCGGCCGCGCAGCATCGGAGGTCGGATCCGCGATCGTGACGGCGGTCGCGACGACTGTCGTGAGCTTCCTGCCCGTGTTTTCGCTGCAGGCGGCCGAAGGGAAGCTGTTCACCCCGCTCGCGTTCACGAAGACGTACGCACTGATTGCTTCCGTGATCGTCGCGCTCGTGTTTCTGCCTGCCGTCGCGCACGTTCTGTACTCCATTCGCGCGAAGATGAGAGGCCGCGCCGTACGCTGGTCCATGCCTGCAGGGATGGCCTGGTACCGCGACGGACTGCTGGCGGTCGGCGGTCTGATCCTTTTCTTCTCCGGATTCGCATGGGCCGGGATAACGCTGTTCATGCTCGGAGTGGCGAACGCCGTGCGTGACTACTCCCGCGGGAGCGACGCAGCGTGGCGGGAATACGTCATTCCTGCTGTCGCGGTGCTTTCGGTGTCGTGGCTGCTCGCCGGGCACTGGATGCCGCTCGGTCCGTCGCACGGCATCGTCGTCAACCTGCTGTTCATCCTGATCATCGCCGCACTCGTTCTCGGCAGCTTCATGCTCATCATCCGCTACTATACACCAATGCTGCGCTGGTGCCTCGAACACCGTCGCACGTTCCTCGGCATTGTCGGCGCGCTTATTCTCTGGGGAGTGCTGGCGTGGATCGGCGTGGGCGGTCTTCTCGGCGGTGCCGCGGACGGTCTCGCCGCGGTCGGTGTCGACGTACGTGCGACACGTCCGTGGCAGAACCTCGAAGCCCTGTTCCCCGGAACAGGGAAGGAATTCATGCCGGCGCTCGACGAAGGCGCCTTTCTGCTCATGCCGACCTCGATGCCGCATGCGGGGATGGAACAGAATCTCGATGTGGTTCGCAGACTCGACATGTCCGTTGCGGGCATTCCGGAGGTGGAGCAGGTCGTCGGGAAGCTCGGGCGCGTGGAGTCGGCGCTCGATCCCGCGCCCATCTCCATGTACGAGAATGTCATCCTCTACAAACCCGAGTATGTCGTCGACGAGGACGGCACCCGCCTGCGGTTCAAAGTCGATGCCGAAGGCCGCTACCTTCGTGACAGCAAGGGCGAACTCATACGGGATCCGGATGGCCGTTTCTATCGAAACTGGCGTGACCATATCCGCTCCGCGGACGATATCTGGGAAGAAATCGTGAAGAAATCGAATATCCCGGGCATGACGTCCGCACCGAAGCTGCAGCCGATACAGACGCGGCTGGTCATGCTGCAGACCGGGATGCGGGCGCCCATGGGCATCAAGGTTTTCGGCCCGGATCTCCCGACCATCGAGCAATTCGGACTCAAGCTGGAAAAGCTGCTGACGGAAGTTCCGGGAGTGAAATCCTCGGCGGTGTTTGCGGACCGAATCGTCGGAAAACCCTATCTCGAAGTGGAATGGAACCGCGCGCTTCTCGGTCGTTACGGCATCACCATCGCCGAAGCACAGCAGTATCTCGAGGTGGCCGTCGGCGGAATGACGATGAGCACGACCGTCGAAGGCCGCGAACGTTACGCCATGCGCATCCGGTATCCGCGCGAACTTCGCGGGGATCCCGAGCAGATCAAAAATGTCCTCCTGCCGGGTGCGATGGGAGTGCAGGTTCCGCTGGGGGAAGTTGCCTCCATCAAGTATGAACGCGGTCCCCAGAGCATCAAGAGTGAAAACACCTTCCTCGTCGGCTATGTGATTTTTGACCGGGACGAGGGACAGGCGGAGGTCAACGTCGTGCGCTCCGCACAGCAGTATCTCGACCGGAAAATCGCGTCCGGTGAACTGGTGGTGCCCGCAGGCGTATCGTACCGTTTCGCCGGCAACTACGAGAATCAGCTCCGCGCGGAAAAGCGCCTGAGCATCGTGATCCCGATTTCCCTCATGGTGATTTTCCTGATCCTGTACCTGCAGTTCCGGTCGGTCCCCACCACGCTGTTTATTTTCTCCGCGATCGCGGTGTCCTTCTCGGGCGGCTTCATCCTTCTCTGGTTCTATGGGCAGGAATGGTTCATGAATTTCCCCCTGTTCGGGGAATCGCTTCGCGCGCTGTTCCAGATGCACACGGTGAATCTGAGTGTCGCGGTCTGGGTGGGCTTCATCGCGCTGTTCGGAATCGCTACCGATGACGGTGTCGTGATGGCCACGTACCTCGACCAGAGCTTCCGGCGGAACCGTCCGCGCAGCAGGGAGGAAATCCGAAAATCCGTTCTCGAAGGCGGTCAGCGACGCATACGTCCCTGCCTGATGACCACGGCCACCACGCTGCTTGCGCTGCTGCCCGTGCTCACCTCCACGGGACGCGGATCGGATATCATGGTACCGATGGCGATTCCGGCGTTCGGCGGAATGACGATCGAACTCCTGACCCTGTTCGTCGTTCCAGTCCTGTATTCATGGTGGGAGGAGCGGAAGATGCGTCATGGAAACCCCGGAGAGGAGAGTGCAGCATGAAACAGACAGCCATTCCCGGCACTGCAGAAGCGGGTCGTATGTCCGCACGAAGCGTCCATGCAGGCGCGGCATTCATCTTTTTCCTGTCCATGCTCATGATGACCGCCGTACCTTCCGCCGCACAGGAAGGACTGGAGGGCTATGTGACGACGGCCATGGAAAACAATGCCGCGCTGCGGGCCGCCCACGCGCGGTACGAAGCGGCGCTCCTTCAGGCGCCCCAGGCCGCGGCGCTGCCGGATCTGAAGATCGGCGCCGGGTACTTCGCGGTGCCCGTCGAGACCCGTCTCGGACCGCAGCGCGCCACACTGTCCGTCTCGCAGTCCTTCCCCTGGTTCGGTACGCTGGGAGCGGAAGAGGATGCGGCCGGCGCGCGTGCCCGTCAGGCCCTCGCGGAGTACCGCGACCAGCGAAACCGCCTTGTGGCGGAAGTGCACGAGACGTGGTACCGCATGTTCGTGCTCGAACGCTCCATTCAGCGCAGCCGTGAACAGCGCGCGTTTCTTTCTGTCATCCAGGAATTGGCGCAGGTGCGCTATGAAGCCGGGAAAACCGGCTACACGGATGTGCTGCGTCTCCAGATGGAAGGGGAGGAACTCGATACGCGCATCCGGTCGCTGGAAGACGGCCGCGTGACGCTGCGGCAGCAGATGGCGCTGTGGACAAATACCGACATCCCGTCCGCTGTCGCATTCCCCGATTCTCTTGCCCCGCTGCCGCTGCTTCCTTCCGACGATGCTCTGCGGGAGTCGCTGCTGATGCGCAATCCGCGCCTCCAGGGTTTCGACGAGGAAGGCGCGTACTGGAAGCATCGCGGTGACGCGGCGCGGCTGACGGGGTACCCGATGTTCACGATCGGGGTCACCTATACCGCCATCGATCCGCGCACCGACATGGCGGTGGAGGAGAACGGGCGTGATGCGATCCTTCCGCAGCTGGGCATATCCGTCCCGCTGTTCGGATCGCGATCGTCCGCGATGCAGGAACAGGCGAAACAGCAGGAGATCGCCGCCGGTGAAGCGCGTGCGGATCTGCGAAATCGACTGCTGCTGCAGCTGGAAGAGCGGCTCCGCGATTATCGCGACGCGCAGCGGCGCAGAGATCTCAACAAGCGGCTCACCGGCATCGCGGAACAGACCCGTGATCTGGGAGTGCAGGAATATTCCGCGGGTCTGAAGAATCTCGAAGACCTGCTCATCATAGAACGCAGTCTGCTGCGATACGCACTGGCGAGAGAACAGGCGGAAGCCGATCTCCGTACCGCGTATGATTCGATCATGTATCTGACAGCTGAGGACTAAGAAGATGAATACAGAATGGAAATCCCTTCTCCCGCTGAAGAACGTTATTCCCGGCGTCCTGCTGGTCGCAATCGGAATCTTCCTCGGCTGGATGTTTTTCGCCGGAGGCGGAAGCGCCGAAGCGGACGGTCACGTGCATTCCGGAGAGAATGCCGGGACCATCTGGACCTGCTCGATGCATCCGAATATTCGGCAGCCGGAACCGGGGCAGTGCCCTATCTGCGGTATGGATTTGATTCCGCTGGAGGCTGACGATGCTGCCGCTGATCCGGGTCTGCTGCAAATGACCCCGGAGGCGGTCGCAGCGGCGAATGTGCAGACAACAACCGTGGCGCACGGCATGCCGTACCGGGAAATTCGCATGCCGGGCCGCATCGAAGCCGATGAAACGCGCCGCGCGGAGATCACAGCCCGCGTCTCCGGACGCATCGAGCAGCTGTATGTGAACAGTACCGGCCAGGTCGTGCGCAAGGGCATGAAGCTCGCATCGATCTACTCACCGGAACTGCTCGCCGCACAGAAGGAACTGAGCGAAGCGGCGAAATTGAAGTCGCGCAACCCGGCGTACTACGAAGCCGCGAAGAACAAGCTGCGCTACTGGGATTTTACGCCGGAACAGATTGCGGAAATGGAACAGGAAGCGAACGTGCGGGGAATCGTCGACATTCTCGCTCCGCAGAGCGGTACCGTCCTCGCGCGCCATGTGCTCACGGGCGACTACGTCCGCCAGGGACAGGGGATGTTCGCCATCGCTGATCTCTCGAGGGTTTGGGCGCAGTTCGACGCCTATGAAAGCGACCTCGCCTGGCTGCGTACCGGCATGCCCGTGACATTCACGGTCGCCGGGCAGGCGGGTGTCACGCACAGGGGCAGCATTGCATTCATCGATCCGGTGATCAATCCCATGACGCGCGTCGCGCGTGTGCGTGTGGAGATGCCGAACCCCGCCGGCGTGCTGAAACCGGATATGTTCGCGACCGGCGTTGTCAAGAGCATGCTGCCCGGAAAGCACGATGCGCTCCTCGTTCCGCGCTCCGCGGTACTCTGGACCGGGGAACGCGCCGTCGTCTGGGTGAAGGATCCGCAGAGCGATCTGCCCGCGTTCTCATTCCGGGAAGTGACGCTCGGCGAGGAAGCAGGCGACAGCTACGTGATACTGGACGGGCTGTCTGAAGGGGAGGAGATCGTTTCGAACGGCGTTTTCGCCATCGACGCCGCCGCACAGCTGCAGGGTAAAACCAGCATGATGAATCCTGCCGGCGGGAAGACCGTCATGGGACACGAACACGGTACCCACGGTGCTGCCGTATCGGGGACGCAGCCGGCCGCCGGGGGAACAGAAGCGCCGGCCGCCTTCCAGCGGCAGCTTCGGACGGTGTTCGAGCGGTACAGCGGCCTGACTGCCGATCTGGTGGAAACGGACCCCGTCGCCGCAGTCGCCTCCGTGAAAAAGATGCGGGACGCCCTGGCCAGTGTCGATGTCGCCTCGCTGCCGCAGGCTTCCCGCGTCGCGTGGGCAGAACTCTCCACGGAACTCAGGCAGAAGCTCGACGCCATCCTGGCAACGCGGGATGTCGAAGCGCAGCGGGCGCAGTATTCCGGCCTCAGCAATGCACTCTACCGCGCGGTAAAAACCTTCGGTGCCGGTGAAGGCGCGATCTACTGGCAGCACTGCCCGATGGCGTTCGACGACAGGGGGGCGAACTGGCTCAGCCCCCGGAAGGAAATCAGAAACCCGTATTTCGGCGAGAAAATGCTCAAGTGCGGTGTAGTGAAAGAAGAAATCTGAAGCGAACCCTCATTCCATATCATCTCTCACCAGTCAACAGGAGAATTACCATGAAAACCACACTCGCAGCGATATTCGCCGCCGCCGTTCTTTTCACCGCGTGCGGCAGCGACAAGCAGGAAGCGCAGCAGGAACCCGCGCAGCAGGAAATGCAGCAGGAGGCGCAGGCCGCGGTCTATTACTGCCCCATGAAATGCGAAGGGGACAAGACCTATTCGGAGCCAGGGAGCTGCCCGGTCTGCGGCATGGATCTCGTGAAAGAGGACGCCGATGCCGAACACGAGATGGAATCGCATGAAGGTCACGATCTCTGATCGTTCCGCAGGGCGACAAAACGAAACAGGGCGGATCCACGGATCCGCCCTGCGTGTGTTTTACGGTTATGCGCTTCGGGTTATTGCAGGGTCACCGATCCCACCGGATTGTCCTGCCCGGCGACGACCGTCAGTTCAGGCTGCGTGTACACCTTTCCCATCGTATCCTCGATGCGGATGTCATACACGCCGGGTGCGAGGTAGGAAAGCCGGAATGTGCCGTCGGTCATGTCCACCGGGGTGGACGTGATTTCGACACCGCCCTGGAGAGCGATGGCAAGCGGCGCATTCTCGGCATTGGTGACAGTACCGGAAATGGAACCGGTCACCGCCATGTCCACTGCACGAATGGTCGGTTTGAGTTTGTATCCATTCGGATTCGAAGGATTGCCCGTGGTGACGATGGACTGGTTTGCGTCGAAGTCGAGCACGAGATTATAGGTCGAACCGGCGACCAGATCGAAGTTCGTCACGATTTTCAGACCGGTCTGCTCGGCGCTCGGAATGGTGACAGGGTGGGTCTGTCCATCAACAACGACCTCGGCTTTGGTCACCATCAGCCGGATCTGCGTCACCTTGCCCGGGTCGACTTCCTGTCGGCCGATTTCGATGGACTTCCCGTTATTCCACTCCAGGAGATTCACCGTGACCGCCTCTCCGCTCAGAACCACCCAGCCGCCGTTCATGCTCACGGCGACCTCGGAAAAAGTGATGTTCACTTCATCATATTCGGCGGGAGCATCTGTCAGACTGACAGAGAGCGTGGCGGTCGTCGCGGGTGTGGAGGTGTCGTCATCGCTGCAGGCGGAGAAGCCGACTGCGATGAGAAAAAGAGTGAGGAGAAGAATGCTGGTTCGTTTCATCAGTAACCTCATGGGATATGAAATGTACGTGAGTTCTTTGAATACTGCCCGACAGAGCTTGCTGTCCTGCAGTTGAGCGAAATTGCGTAAACCATTTCATGAAAATGGCTTACGATGATTGGATGAAGTTCAGGCCGGGGATCTCGGGACAATTCCCGCTCGAGTCCATTCCTGTTATATGCCTGAAAACCGGAAACGGTTCCGTGGAGTCTGGACTCTTCTCGCGAGAAGTGTCTCAAACAGCCGGATCTGCGCGTTTCAACCTTTAATTACGCCTACAGGCTTGAACTTCGCAACTTTCAGCGTGATGCCGGCGTCATGCATCACGTTGACCACGTCGGCGACATCCTTGTATGCGTGCGGCATTTCCTCCGCGATCGTGCGCAATCCCGTCGCCTGGATTTCGACACCGCGATCGCGCAGTTCGCCGATCATATCGTGGCCCCGGCTCTCCGCCATGGCTTTTTTCCTGCTCATGTGCCTTCCCGCGCCGTGGCAGCTGCTTCCGAAGGTTTCTTTCATCGCCCGCTCCGTCCCCACGGAGAGGAAGGAATACCGGCCCATATCTCCGGGGATGAGCACGGGCTGACCGACGCCGCGAAATTCGACAGGAATCCCGGGATTTCCCGGCCCGAACGCCCGCGTCGCCCCTTTCCGGTGCATGCAGACGTCAACCGTTTCTCCGTCAACCTCATGCGACTCGAACTTCGCGATGTTGTGGCAGATGTCGTAGATGAGCTGAAACCCAAGCTCGCGCTGCGACAGTCCCAGGGTTTCCATGAACGACTGTTCTGCCAGGTGCATGATGATCTGCCGGTTCGCAAAAGCGTAGTTCGCCGCGCAGCGCATGGCCCCGAGGTAGGCGCGTCCTTCTTCGCTCCGAATGGGAGCACAGGCCAACTGCCGGTCGGGGACGCTGATGCCATATTTCTCTGTCGCCCGCAGCGCAACTTTCAGGTAATCGTCACAGATCTGATACCCGTATCCCCGCGAACCGCAGTGGATCATCACCACGATTTTTCCGGTCTGCAGTCCGAAGACGCGCGCGGCCTCCGGATGGTAGATTTCCTCCACCATCCCGATTTCGAGAAAATGATTCCCCGAACCGAGGGTGCCGAGCTGATCCGCACCACGCTGCCAGGGACGATCGTCGACCGCTTCGGGTTCTGCTTCGGCAAGGCAGCCGTGTTCCTCGATGCGTTCGAGCTGCGCGCTCGTCCCGAAACCCCTGCGCACCGCCCACCGGGCGCCTTCCACCGCGACCGCATGCAATTCTGAGCGGTTGAGCTTCGGAATGGCCTTCGAGGCGCCGACTCCAGTCGGAATATGGCGGAACAGTCCGGACAGCAGGGGCTTGATCCGCGGCCGCAGCTCGTCAGCGTCCAACGCGGTTGCGATGAGCCGCACCCCGCAGTTGATGTCATAGCCCACGCCTCCGGGTGAGACCACGCCGTCGTCCCTGTGCGTCGCGCACACGCCGCCGATGGGAAATCCGTATCCCCAGTGTATGTCGGGCATGGCAAGGGAGTATTTGACGATGCCCGGAAGATGCGCGACGTTCACGACCTGCTGCAGACTCTGGTCCTTTTCAATGGCCCGCATCATTGCACTGCTGGCGTACACGCGTCCAGGCACCCGCATCTTTCCCGTTGCGGGAATTTCCCACAGGTTCGCATCGAGCTGCTTGAGGAGGACAGGAAGATTCTGCTGCATTGCCATCCCACCAACGTTCACGTATCGAATACCACTTCAGCCATGAATCCACCCGGAGTCCTTTCCACGCGGAGTCCATGCCAGGTCACTGCCTTGATTTCCGTCGCATTCCGCGCGACCTCCTCCGTCATCGGTACGATGTCGAGGATCGCGGCAGCGGACCGTTCGTCAATGCCCTCGAACGCGTAGCGAACCGGGAGGGCACGCTCCACGGAAATCAGGAAGATTATTTCCGAAAGCCACTCCCGGAGGAGTGCATCCGTCCGGTCCGCTTCGACACGGATACTCCGGCGTTCGGCAGGAGCATCTTCGAACGTTCCGCCGGAAATCAGTGCAACCATTCCCCGGGACGCGTTCTCGAACAGGGAGGCCAGCGAATGGCCGCGCACCCGGATGGCGATATCCGCGGTGTGCTCGAGTTCCTCGAAATCCGGTACGGTGTTGTTTACATGCATCATTCTGCCCGATAACCTGCGGTCGCATCCGCGCTTCATCGTGAAATATACACATCCGCGAGAGGGGAAGGCATGATTTCCCAACATTACATTTTATTAATGTTTTTGCATTGAACTTCGGAAGGGGGAGGCATACATTGGTAGATGCCATCGACAAAACTGGCCGTTTCTGTCGCCTGAGTCGACCAATTTGTCGAGATCCGGACCCGAAATACGTCTTCCTGAAACCGTCCATCATTGAATCCGTCCCTAGATATCGACGGTTGCTTCTCCATGCCCGTCAGAATGGAGAAGCAGGCATGGAATTTGCTGCTGGAAAGGGCATGAACCCGTTGAAAATTACTCTCTCTCTCATTCTGCTGTTCGGTGTCATTTTGAACGCCGCGATGCTGCAGGGACAGACCACCCTCGAATGGCAGCACCCCGATCCACAGGGGAACATGTTGATGTCCGTCACCGCCACGAGCGACGGCACGTTGATCGCAACCGGCCACTACGGTACCATCCTCCGCAGCAGCGATGCGGGCGCTTCATGGAAGCATACGATGTTCGGCTTGACCGACAACGTCCTGCAATCCGTCGAAGCTGGCCCGGGACGGCTGTGGGCCGTGGCAGACAACGGAATCCTGCTCGAGAGCACGAACGGGGGGCTCGACTGGATCGACCGTCAGTCGGTCACCACGCAGGGACTCAATGCGATCTCATTCATTACCGCGGATATCGGTGTCGCGTGCGGTGACGCAGGCACGATCATCCGTACCACTGATGCCGGGGCGACCTGGGCAACGGTTCCGAGCGGCGTGAGCGTTTCCCTCAACGGCGTCGCTCCCGTAGGTGCGGTGGGCTGCGTCATTGTCGGGGAGAACGGGACCGTCCTTCGCAGCGGTGACGCCGGAGCCGCATGGGACGTGACGAAGCTGTCCCCGCCCGAAGACCTTTTCTCCGTGGCCTTCGCGGATGCGGGAAACGGATGGATCTGCGGCACCCGGGGAAGCATCTTCCACACGGTGAACGGCGGATTTCGCTGGGACCGGCAGAACAGCGGTTCGACTCGGCATCTGAACGGCATGCTGCTGCGTTCCAGTTCGGAAATCTGGATCGTCGGCGACGGAGGAACCATGCTCCACAGCAGCAACAGCGGCGCCGACTGGATCGCGCTTCCGGTGCTGCTGCCGAATTCCGTGCTGGAAAGCATTACGGGTACCGCGAACCTGCTGCTCGCCGTCGGTGAATTCGGGCATATGCTGCGGTCCACCGACACGGGTCTCACCTGGGTGATTGCGAATCCGGAGTCGCGAAAATCCGCGAACTGGATCAGCTTCGCCGACGAGTCGAACGGGTGGTGCTTCGGCGAGGACGGACTCATACTCCACAGCACCGACGGCGGCGGAAGCTGGCGGGAAGAAACCGCGATCCTCGGGAACAGTCTTTACGGCGGGAAGTCCGTCAGCGACCGGAAAGCCTGGGCTGTCGGTGAATTCGGGATCATCCTGGCGACGACCGACGGGGGAAGCAGCTGGCAGCAGCAGCAGAACGATTACAGCAACATTCTCCTGGCCGTCGACTTCATCGACGAAAACCGGGGATGGGCTGTTGGAGAACTGGGGATTATCCTGAGAACCACGGATGGCGGCGCCTCCTGGCTGCGGCAGGAGAGCGGGACGGAAAATTATCTTTTCGGCATCGACGCGGTATCCGCCACGCATCTCGTTGTCGTCGGCGATGGCGGCCTCGTGCTCAGCAGTTTCGACGGCGGGGCCAGCTGGCATTCGCAGCCGAGCGGGACCGGCACGACACTGTACTGGCCCTGCTTCGTCAGCGATGCGGAAGGCTGGATTGCCGGAGAACTCGGCAGCATTCTCCATACGACGGATGCAGGTGCAAGCTGGGCGCTGCAGGCGACCGGCACGCAGCGTCCCTTGTATGTCGTGGATGCTCCTTCGCGCGAGACGCTGTGGGCGGTCGGGGACAGCGGAACAGTCCTTTTCAGCAGCGACGCGGGCAGCAGCTGGCAGAGACGCTACGCCCGCACCCGCTACGATCTTTTCGGTCTCGATTTCGTTTCCCCCACGCACGGATGGATATCCGGGGATTATGCCACAGTGCTCACATGGAAGAATTCAACGACGGGTATTCTTCCGCCCGCGCCGGTCGCGGAATCGTATCTCGCCGCCCCATACCCCAACCCCTTCCGGGATGCGGTTGAAATCGCCATCGCGCCTCTTCCCGGGAATCCGCCAGCGACGCTCGCGCTCTATGACGCCCTGGGTCGGAAAGTGCGCGATCTGACCCGCAGCCTGAGCGCCATCGGCGCAGGAATGACGATACATATCCCCCGGGAGTATTTTCCGACGCCCGGGACCTATCTCATCGTCCTGGCCTGGCCTGATCATTCTGAATCCCGTCTCCTTGTCTGTTTCTGAAAGGAACCCGATGCGCCTGTCAAGCAAACTCCTGATCGTTCAAGCCGTTTTCCTTCTCGCGTCTCCCCTCCATGCGCAGTGGCAATGGAGCAATCCCGCACCGCAGGGGAATGATCTGTGGAATGTCGCCTTCGCCCCGGGCAGCAGCACGGGATGGGCGGCAGGCGGTGCCGGCATGATCGTCAAAACGATGGACGGCGGAATGACATGGCAGACGCAAGAATGCGGACATGAAGATTTTTTCCGGGGCGTCGAAGCCGTCGATTCCCAGACGGCGTGGGTCGTCGGCGATAACGGCGTCGTCCTCAAGACAAGTGACGGCGGCTCGAGCTGGCATCAGCAGGCCAGCGGCACCACGGCGGGGATCAACGTGATCCGTGCCGTCTCCGCTTCGTCGGCAGCCTTCGTCGGCGATGCAGGCATGCTGCATACGACAACCAACGGCGGTCAGTCCTGGATCCCGCGAAGCACCGGCACGCAGTTCAACCTGAATGCGGTGTTCTTTACGTCTCCTTCCGTCGGTTTCGCCGTCGGGAGTTCGAAAACGATGATTCGCACCACCGACGCCGGATTGACCTGGACCCCCGTCTGGTTCGCAGGGATGACCTTCGATCTGATCGATGTCCGCTTCACCGACGCGCTCCACGGCTGGGCGGCCGGCACGGGCGGACACATCCTGCGCAGCACGGACGGAGGACTCAATTGGATCACCGTGAACTCCGGGACGACGGCCGATCTGAATCGCATCGTCTTCGACGGCATGCAGAACGGCTGGGCGGCGGGAGAAGGGGGCACGATGCTTCGCAGCACCAACGGCGGGACAACCTGGTCTGCGGTGACCACGGGGACACTGAACGGACTCGAGGGACTCGCGGCTTCCGGGACATCGGTGGTCGCCGTGGGAGTATTCGGCGACATCCTGCGCTCCGCGAACGGGGCAGGCTGCTCGATGATCACCAGCGGCTCACGGCGAACGCTCAACGCCGTGAGCGCGGCCATTCCCGGTTCGGCATGGGCGGTGGGCAGTGACGGGGAGATCGTCATGACGCAGAGCGCCGGACAGTACTGGCAGCCGCTCTCCAGCGGGACGACTCAGGCCCTCTTCGCGGTCGACAACATCAACGGGAGCACGGTCGTCGCTTGCGGCAACGGGGGAGTCATCGTCCGCAGCACGAACGGCGGACAGAGCTGGTCTTCGGTATCCAGCGGCGTCGGTGTATCCCTCAACGGTATCGATCTGCTCGACAACGGAATCGGATACATCGTCGGAAGCAGCGGTCGCATCCTGAAAACGACGAACGGGGGAGCCGGCTGGTACAATGTCGCGAGCGGGACGCTTCAGCCTCTCTTCGGCGTGCATTTTACGGATTCCGATCACGGTACTGTCGTCGGCGCCGCGGGAACGGTGATCAGTACGACGAACGGGGGATATACCTGGAGCGCGCAGCAGGGGTGGACGCTCGACGCACTGTTCAGCGTGATCCGTGAAGGGGACCACGGAATGATCTGTGGTGACGCGGGAACCGTGATATATACCGATGACGGCGGCGTTTCGTGGACCACTGTCCCCGTCCCCACGACGGTTCCGCTGTTTCGCCTGACGCATCCCGCCCCGGGAGAGTATGCCGCGGTGGGCGCCGACGGCGTCATCATGCGCACCAGCAACAGCGGACAGAGCTGGGTGCGTGAGATATCCCATGCCATGTACACCTTTTACGGAGCCGATGCGCACGGCGGGACGGTGTATGCCGTCGGCGATTTCGGACTCGGTCTCCGCAATACGAGCTACCCGTATCCCGTCGAGCTGACGGGATTCACCGCGCGGCGCGAAAACGGCTGTGTCCGCCTGGACTGGCAAACCGTTCGCGAAATCGCGCACCTGGGCATCGCGCTGCAGCGATCGCACGGCGAGGACTGGACAGACATCGCGTTCTTTCCTTCCGCAGGAACCGAGGGCGGGGCGTATCACTGGTACGACTGCCAGATGTCGGATGAGACCTTTCGATATCGTCTGAAAATAATCGGTATGGCGGGAGAGGTGGAATATGGGCCCGAAATCAGTGTCTCCGGAGAAGGAGTGCGGATTCCATTTTCCATTGACGCGTGGCCGCAGCCTGTGCAAGCGGACCTGCATCTCGCGCTGCGCACGGGGGGAATGGATGCTGCACTGACCATTGCCGACGCAGCGGGCCGAATCGTTTACGCGCGCAGCGTCGATGCAAGAGATGACGGCGTATCGCTGGAAGTGCCGGCGGCAGCATTCGGGGCGTCAGGCGCATACATCGTCGCGCTTCAATCGAAAGATGCGTTCGCGGTGAAAGAAATCCTGGTGACGAAATGAACGGCCGCACGCTCGGCATGCTGCTGCTGGTCGTTCTGCTCGCCGGAAATGTGTCGGCGCAGCAGAGTGTCCTGGTCCTCTTCGAAGGACGAGACGTGCCAACGAATCTCGGTCGGGGTGATGCTTTCCAGCTCGCCCAGCTGCTCGGGCATTTCAAGACCCGCTGCGACGTCCGTTCCGTGGAGGAGTATCGTCGCGGTGAAATGGAAAAGTATGATGTCGTGGCGTTTATCGGATACACACTGCGATGCAGTCCGCCGCCGGCATTCATGGATGACATGGGCAAGCGCACACGGACGGCAATCTGGATGCATACCGGGATGACCGCCTTCGGCCGTGCGCATGATATCGCCGCACGGTTCGGTTTCACCGCGGTCTCCGTCGACACCGCACGCGGGTGGACGGAAGTTCGCCGCGGGACCGACGTTTTTACGAAGACGGAACCGAACATCACCCTGTGCCGCATCACCGATTCGAAGAAGTGCCGTGAGGTGGCGACGGCGGTATCGCGCCGCAAAGGACGCACGCCCTACATCCTTCGCAGCGGCAGCTTCTGGTATGTGGCGGATTCTCCGTTTGCGCTGGCCTACGAGAACGACCGCTACCTGCTGTTCGCGGATCTTCTCCATGACATCCTCGGCGAGAACCATCCGGTCTCACACCGCGCCCTGATCCGCATCGAGGACATCAATCCGCTCGAGGATCCGGAACGGCTGCGCAAGGTCGCCGACGTGCTGCATGACGAAGGCGTCCCGTTCGCCGTCGGGCTCATCCCGTTCTACATCGATACCGAAGCGGGACTTCGGGTCAGCCTGACGGACAAGCCCGATCTCGTCGACGCCATCCATTACATGGTCCGCAAGGGTGCTGCGATCGTCATGCACGGCGCGACGCATCAATACCGGGGCGTGACCGCGGTCGACTACGAATTCTGGAACGTGGCCACCAATGCGCCGATCGAACACGAGACGATGGAGTACGTGCGGGCGAAAGTGACGGACGGCCTCGAAGAGTGCATCCGCAACGGCATCTACCCGATCGTGTGGGAAACGCCGCATTACACGGGATCGATGATCACGTACGACGCGGTCGCCACGATGTTCTCTTCCGCGATGGAACAGCGCTGTGCGATCGACAATGCGGATTACACGCAGTTTTTTCCGTACACCATTTACCATGACCAGCACGGCCAGAAACTGTATGCCGAAAATCTCGGGTACGTGCCGGTGGATCCGCAGGATCCGTCTGCCTCGGCGACACAGGTCACACGGATGCTCGAATTCGCCCGGACGAACCTGGCCGTCCGCGACGGGTTCGCTTCCTGTTTCTTTCACTCTTTCGTCCCGTTGGAAAATCTGCGCCGCCTCGTCCGCGGCTTCCGCTCGGAAGGATACACGTTCATGGACCTGCAGCGGCAGCGAAACGTTGTGCGCCTGCGCGACAAGGCGATCGTAACCGGCGGAGGGGACATCACGATCGAGCTGCAGGATCAATACCTGCGTGAATACTGGTTCGACCGTGAAGGCAATGTTGCCCGGACCTCCGTGTCATCCGCCCGGCGGTCGGGCATTGTCCGGAAGTCCGTTACGCTGCGCGATGGAGAACTCTATCTCGCGACGCCGACGGAGATCCGGCAGGTTCATGACAGCTTCGTCGACCGCATCGCGCGGAAACTCCGGTCGTGGTATGACGACCTGTTCGAGGAGAAGGACACCCGTGCGGAAATGCGGGTGACGGTACTCTGGGACTCGCTTGCGACCGGAGGGGGGATGCGAGATCAGCAGAGTTTCGTCTCCGCGTTTCGAACGCTCGGGGTCGAACCCGATACCCTCCATATTGAATCGCCGTTCGCACTGCGCGGCTGCAACCTGCTCGTCGTTCCGTATGCCGCGGTCGAACGCCTCGAGAATCCGCTCTTCAGCCAACTCGTGGAATGGGTACGAAAGGGAGGAAACGTGATCCTCGACGGAAAAACGGATTTCGCACTCGAACTGGGGCTGCAGTTTACCGGCTCGACGATATCGCTGACCGGACTGCGCGAACGTCTCTATCCGGAGGAACGGATTATCTGGCAGTACCGCACGCCGTCGCACAAGTTCGAAATCGAGCCGGGCGATGTCACCTTTGCCGCCGATCCGGAAACGGAGGCGCCGGTCGTGATCGGGCGGCGCTTCGGCAAGGGACAGCTGCTGTATCTCGGTACGCGCTTCGATCCGCTCGGAGACGGCGGATTCAGCCGCTATCCGTACCTGATGCAGTATGTGGCGAAGCTGGCGGATCTTCACCCGGCGTTCCGGCGCGACGCGCTGGAGATGTACTTCGATCCCGGCTTCCGAAACAACATTCCGATAGAAACACTCGTGCGCCGATGGGTGAATAACGGCGTGCGCACGATCTACGTCGGAAGCTGGCATGATTACCATGCCTACACCTATGACTACGAGCGGCTGATTCGGCTGTGCCATCAAAACGGCATCCTCGTCTACGCATGGCTCGAGCCTCCGCAGGTCAGTCATAAGTTCTGGGAGGCGCATCCCGAATGGCGCGAGAAAAATGTCCACGGGGTCGACAACCGCGCGTCGTGGCGGTACCCGCTGGCGATGACGGATTCCGCCTGCGTCTCCGCCATGCTTCGCGACTATCGGCGCTTCCTCAACATGCATGATTTCGACGGCGTGAACATCGGGGAACTGTACTTCGAATCCGACGTGCGCGGCCCCCAGGAACCCGGCAGCTTTGCGCCCATGCATCCCAGCGCGAGAAAGGAATTCCGCGCACGCAGCGGCTTCGATCCCCGGGAGCTTTTCGATGAGGCATCGCCTCGCTACTGGAAGCGGAATCCCGCCGCATGGCGACAGTTCGAGGACTACCGCGTCGACGTGGTCACGCGCATGCATCGCAGGATTCTGACACTGGCGGAGGAGATCCGCCGCGGAAAACCCGGGTTCGGCGTCATGGTGACCATGCTCGACCAGATCGGCACCCCGGAGCTCCGCCGTTCACAGGGAGTGGACATGCGGAGAATCATTGCGTTGAAGAAGGAATTCGACTTCACGCTCGTCGTCGAGGACCCGATGTCCCGCTGGTCGGAGGATCCCCGCCGCTATCATGACATCGCGGAGGTGTATCGCGCGCTCCTGGGCGACGACTTCGCGCTGGACGTGAACATTCTCGCCTTCCGCAGTGAATCGAGTCCCACGGCATTTCCCTCGCTGGTGCAGTCCGGTATCGAAGCGTTTCATCTGTTCCGCTCCAGCAGCAGCGAGGTAAACCGCACACTCGTGTACGCCGAGTCGAGCGTCAATCCCCAGGATTTTCCGCTGTTCGCCTTCGCATCGACCGGCAGAGCGGAAATCCGTCGCGCTGAAGACGGCTATGTCGTCACGTCGCCGCATTCCCTGACACTGCACCTCGGACCCAGCCAGCGCTTCGTACGCGTTGGGGGGGTGGTGCGCACGGCGGCAGGCGACGGACGATTCCTCATCCCCGCCGGACGGCATGTCATTTCCCTGGAGGAGAAGGGCGAAGGGTATTTCGACCCGAATACCCTCCATGCGACGCTGCTCTCATGCACGGGAAACGTCCTGTCGATCGAGGAAGGAGAACGGAGCATTTCCTTCAGCTACGAAAGCGGTGAGCGTTGTTTTGCAACGACAAACAAGGAACCGATTGAAGTGATCATCGATGGCGAATCCGTCGATGTTCCCATCCGTGAAGGCATCGAGCGCTACTCCGTGCAGCTGCCCCCGGGAACCCATCGGGTACGGATCATTACCGAAGGAACCGTCTCGTACAGCATCAATCTGACGAGTCTCTGGTCGTCGACCTTCATCGTGCTCTTCGGCATCGTTTCACTGATCCTTCTCATGATACTGTACGTGATGGTCCGCGTGCGCAGGCGCAGGTTCACACGCCTTGCCGCCGTTGCAGTCCGGGAGGGGGGACGATGATTGAAACCGTACAGCAAATCGCAGCCGGACTGTTCGTGGTCGCGGTCATTCTGATCTGGTTCATGATCGGGTGGCAGCTGCTGCTCACGCTCGCGGGGTATTTTCATGAAAGCGCCTCCCTGCGCGAGCGGCGGAAGATCGACGGGATGGACTTCGACTACCCGCCGGTATCCATTCTCATCCCGGCACACAACGAAGAGATTGTCATCGGGCGGACGCTCGATGCAATGTGCGCCCTCGACTACCCGGAAGACCGGCTGGAAATCATCGTCATCAATGACGGGAGCAGCGACAGGACGGGAGAAATCATCAAGGAGTATGCCGCGCGGGACTCACGGGTGATCTGTTATGACGTACCTGCGGGACAGGGAGGGAAGGGAAAGTCCCGTGCCCTGAATCTCGGCCTCGCACAGGCCTCGCATCCGTATATCGCGATCTATGACGCGGACAATACTCCCGAGCCGTCGGCGCTGCGCTATCTCGCCGCGCAGCTGCTGCTGCATCCCGAACTGGGCGCCGTGCTGGGGAAATTCCGCACCGTCAACAAGACCCGTACGCTTCTGACGCGCTTCATCAATATCGAGACGCTCAGCTTCCAGTCCATTCTGCAGGCCGGACGCTGGAAGCTGCTGCGTGTGGCAACGCTCCCCGGCACGAACTTCCTGATGCGGCGGGAGGTGATCGAGGAAATGAACGGCTGGGACGAGGATGCGATCACCGAAGATTCGGAACTCAGCATCCGCATGTATATTGCCGGATGGAAGATCAAGTTCATCCCGTATTCCGTGACCTGGGAGCAGGAGCCGGAAACCTGGAGCGTCTGGCTGCGTCAGAGAACGCGATGGGTACGCGGAAACAACTACGTATCGACAAAATTTCTCAAGGAACGGAAAAAGATTCCCAGCTTCCGGCTGCGTTTCGAACTGCTCTATTCCATCGCACTGTATTACGTCTTTTTCGTCGCGATCCTCATCTCGGATATCCTCTTCCTTCTTGCCGGCACCGGGGTCATTGCCATCCCGCTGCCCGGTCCCTACACGCTGGTCTGGATCATGGCGGTAGTGCTGTTTTTCGCGGAAATCATGCTGGCGCTCTCCTACGATCGGGAAGATACCCCGCTGGCGCTTCTTCTGATCGGCGTGATGTATCTTACCTACTGTCAGCTCTGGCTCGTCGTGGTGGGCCTCGCGTTTTACAAGGACGTCATCAGAAAGGAATCCATGTCGTGGGCAAAGACGACACGCTTCAAAATCGAGGACGCGCCACAATGAAATCCGTCATGATCGTCCCGCTGTTTCTCTGTCTGACGGCCGCAGCGCATGCGCAGCATTTCTCGCTGTTCACATCGAGCATGTACGACGACAACAGTTTTTCGTTCTACGAAAAGCGCGCGGATGTCTATCACTCCCTGTTCGGCGCCGCCACGATCGATACGCAGAGCGATTTCATGTATGTGCAGGGATTCTATTACGGCGCCGTCGTGCTGTTCCGTACCTACAGCGAGCGGACGTATCACATCCATACCGCGGGTGCCTACACCCAGATTCAGCTGAACTACCGGGGCGGGGAAGATCCAACGGAGGATTCCGATGAAAACGGTGACGGGGAAGGCGGGGAGGGGGAGGCCGCGGAGGCGCGCGAGCCCGAGGTGTTCAGCGACAGTCTCGTTTCCTACCTCTTCGTTATCCCGCAGGTCGGAGGCCGCTTCGATCAGCAGGTATGGGACTTCTACGATTTCCAGCGCGCATCACTGCTGCTGAAGCTGCGCCTGTATCTCTGGCAGGACATCATGCTCCGGCCGCATTACACCGTGCAATACAAGCGGTACCCGAATCTTGAGCAGTTCACGCATGTCGAACACTACGCGGGACTGCTGTTCAACCGGCCGCTCGGAAGCGGCTTCGACGTATTCGCCGGTCTCGATGCCGGTTACAAGTCCTACACCGAGAGTACCAGCGATACGCTCTGGGTCGAAGACAAGAAAAGCGGGAAAGGAAAGGGCGGGGTGAAGCCGCCGCGAGCCGTCATCTCGGAATTCTCCACGCCGTCGACGACGCAGTTCGTCCTGTCCGCGGGCGTCGCCTGGGATCTGCTCCCGAATGCCGAACTGGCGCTTTCATATCTCCGGCGAAGCAATCCGCAAAACGATGCCCGTTTCATTAACGAGGGTGCGATTTTCGGAACCTCCGAGGATGAAGTCTTCGATGATCATTACGGGTATCAGTCGCACGAACTGCGGCTCCACTTCGAAGGCACGCTCCCCGGTGCGATTCGCACGACGAATACGCTGCAGCTCCTCGATAAACGCTACCCGCGCACTGCGACGGATCTCGACGGCGTTGCGCTTCCCGGTGATCCGCAGCGGCGCGACTTCCGTCTGCAGCTGCAGCTGCAGGCATTCTACCCGCTGTTTCGTTCGGCGGACGGGACCGGACTCTCGGTCGGACTGGCGTACGGGTTCGTGCGCAACCAGTCCAACAACGCCTATCATGACTTCAACGTGCATCAAGTCGCCCTTTTGCTGTCCGGGGACTGGTAAAGGCAACTTTTTCACGATTCCTTCGAATACAGGAGAATGATCCCGTCCCGTCACGGCTGAGGTAATGTCATGAGCCGACTGCTTCTCTCCTTTCTCCTTGTCTTCACATTTTTCGCATCATCCCAGGCCGGGATACTGACGCAATCCGGCGAGCGGAAGTCCTTCCGGGCATCCGACGGTGCTTCGATCGATGCCATCGTGGCCGCATTGTATGAGTGCGTGTCTGGTCCCGCCGGTCCGCGCGACTGGAAACGGTTTCACGCCCTGTTCATCCCGGAAGCCCGGCTGGAGGCGGTGATCTGGCGCGGTGAAGGGAATATTTCCCTGCGGGTGCTGAGCGTCGAAGAATACGTCAAGCGGGCGGGCGCGTTCTTCAGCAGCAACGGATTTCATGAAAAGGAAATCGCCCGGAAGGTGGATCGCTTCGGGAGCATTGCCCAGGTATTCAGCACCTACGAAACCTACAGCGGGGCCGACGCCCCCGTGCCGCAGAAGCGGGGAATCAACAGCATTCAGCTGTTTCACGACGGGGCGCGCTGGTGGATCACATCCATTCTGTGGGATGATGAGCGCCCCGGCGTCGCAATTCCCCCGGAATATCTGCCTGCCGGGTAACGTTCACGGAGGAGGCGACGGACGGTCCGCTCCGCGTGGACGCAGCGGACGCAGGCGCGAGCAGGTGGCGGGGCATTTCGCATCTGAGGACGCGATTATCCGCGGTTTTTCGTACTTTTCCGTACTGACTCCAACAGGAATGAAATTTCTCCTGTCATACATGTACCATTCACCAGGAACAGCATGAATATGATGCTACGAAACGCACTCCGTTCCGTCGCCATCGTCATGACCATTGCACTGCTCTCCGGCTGCGGATCGAGCGGTGACATGTCGTCTTATGACATGGCAAAGAAAGCGCAGCTCGACCAGGTTCGGGCTGGAAAATTCGACAGCGGCCGAATGTGGACCTTCGAAGCCGCCCCCGTGGATTATTTCCAGAAGACCTACGATTTTCATCCGGGTCAGGACTGGTTCGATGATGTCCGTATGTCCGCTCTGCGCATGTCGACCGGCTGTTCGGCATCGTTCGTCAGCGGCGACGGGCTCGTCATGACAAACCATCACTGCGCGCGGGGAACTCTCGCGAGCATCCAGAAGGAAGGGGAAGACCTCCTCACCACCGGGTTTTTCGCCGAGACTCTCGAAGACGAAAGGAAAATTCCGAACGTCTATTTCGAGCAGCTGGTGGAGATCCGCGATGTAAGCAAGGACATTCATGCCGCGATGGATGCGGCTGAAACCGACGAGGCGCGTCTCGAGGTCCGCGATGCGAAGATCGAGGAAATCCAGAAAGCCGCGGAAGCGGAGACCGGCAATCGCGCACAGGTCGTCACCCTGTATCACGGCGGACGCTACTCGCTTTACATCTACAAACGCTTCAGCGATGTGCGGCTCGTGCTCGCTCCGGAACTGCAGATCGCGCATTTCGGCGGCGACTATGACAACTTCACCTATCCGCGCTACTGTCTCGATTTCACTTTCGTCCGTCTGTACGACGAAGATGGAAAGCCGTACAAACCCGATCATTTCTTCAACTGGAGCAAGAAGGGCGCGAAGGAGGGCGAAACGGTGTTCGTCATCGGAAACCCCGGCAGTACGAACCGCCTGAGCACCGTCGACCAGCTGGCATACTACCGTGATGTCCAGTACCCGTATATCTTCAATCTGCTCAATGACCGCATGGAAGCGATGCTTCTCTACGTGGAAAAGCACCCCGAGAAGAAGCACGAAATGAAGACCCAGATCCTCGGGATCTCCAACGGACAGAAGTCCTTCATGGGACGTCTCGACGGCCTTCGCGACGATATGCTCATGCAGCGCCGCCGCGACTTCGATCGTCAGTTCAAGGCAGAAGTCATGAAGCGTCCTGAACTGAAGGAAAAATACGGCCACGTCTGGGATGAGATCGCGGAAACGAGAGAAAAAATGCGCACCGTCGCACCGGACCTTTTCGGCCTGCGCTCGGGCGGTCTCGGCGTTTCTCTGCTGTACGCGAAAGCGGCTTCACTCGCCGCCTATGCCGACCAGCTCGGCAAGCCCGAAGAAGAGCGGAACCCCGCGTTCAAGAGCGACAAGATTGAACTCGCCCTTCGTTCGCTCCGCAAGCCCGTGTCGTTCGATGCGGACATGGAACTGCTCACTCTCGAACGTCAGCTCAAATCCATGGTCCGGCAGCTCGGCAAGGATGATCCCGTGGTCGTGACACTTCTGCAGGGACGTACCTGCGGCGATGCGGCCAAGGCCCTGATCGCCGGCAGCATCCTGGCGGATTCGAGCAAGCTCGAAGCGCTGGTCGCGGAAATCCCGGGTTCGCTTACTGAATGCAGGGATCCGTTTGTCGTCGCGGCAAAGCTCGCACAGCCCCGCCTTGACGCGGCAGGCGATGTCGCGCGGGAAACCAGCGCGAAGGACGAAGTGAACCGGACCCTCCTGGGCCGCGCGCTCTTCGATGTCTACGGAACGGATATTCCGCCGGACGCGACATTCACGCTCCGCATCGCTGATGGCGTCGTCAAGGGTTACCCGTACAACGGGACACAGGCGCCGGTGAACACGACCTTCTACGGCCTGTACGATCGGCACTTCTCCAATCCCGGCGTTGAGGAATGGGAACTGCCGACGCGCTGGCAGACACCGCCCGCAGGTCTCGATCTCTCCACGCCGATGGATTTCGTATCGACGAACGACATCATCGGCGGCAACTCGGGCAGCCCGATGATCAACAGGGATCGTGAAATCGTGGGACTGATCTTTGACGGCAACATCGAAAGCCTTCCCGGAGATTTCATCTTCGCCGAAGATGCCGGGAACCGCACGGTCTCCGTCCACTCCTCCGGTATCCTCGAAGCGGTGCGCCACGTGTTCAAGGCGGACCGAGTCGCACGCGAGCTCGAGCGCGGGAGTCTCCCCGCAATGGACTGATGCTGCGGCGGAGCGATGGCTCCGTTCCCGCACGCGACTGGGGCTGCCTTCGGGCAGCCCTTTTTGTTTTCCCCTCTGGCGGGGCGGCGCAACTTTGCACCATTTTTTCCGTAATAGCAGGATTCGACGGACGTGATCGTCCGTTCAAGATCTTGCAGAAATTTCGTACCTTATCTATTAGCCCTTCTCAGGGAATTTGTGACCTTCCACTCAATTCATATTTATCAGGACATTTTCATGATGCGAAACATGGTACAGAAGGGGATGTTCCTCCTCCTCGCGGCATCATTGTTTGTGGGCTGCAGCAGTACCCAGGAACTGACCCCCTACCAGAAGGCCAAGCAGGCAGAACTGGAAAGCATCGAAGCACAGCGCTTCGACAACGGACGGATGTGGACATTCGACTATCCGCCGACCGAGTATTTCAAGGAACAGTATGATTTCAACCCGGGCCAGCAGTGGATGGATGACGTGCGCATGTCGGCGCTGCGTTTCGCCACGTGGTGCTCCGCGTCATTCGTGAGTGCGGACGGCCTGGTCATGACGAACCATCACTGCGGCCGTGATCCCGTCGAGCAGGTCTCGAAGGAAGGAGAAAATCTCACGATCCACGGGTTCCAGGCTGCGACGCTCGAGGACGAGCGCAAGGTCGACGGCCTGTTCGTCGAGCAGCTCGTGGAAATCCGCGACGTTACCAGCCAGGTCATCGCGGCGATGGATGCGGCGTCGACGGACGCGGAACGTCTCGCGGCGCGCGACAAGAAGATCAACGAAATCGAAGAAACGCTCGGTGAAGAGACCGGGAACCGCTGCCAGCTCGTGACCTTCTTCAACGGCGGCAAGTACTCCGCGTACATCTACAAGCGCTACGACGACGTGCGCCTGGTTTTCTCTCCCGAGCTTTCACTCGGATTCTTCGGCGGCGACGATGACAACTTCACGTACCCCCGTTACACGCTTGACTGCAATTTCTTCCGCGTGTACGACGAGAACGGCAAACCGCTCAAGACCGACCATTTCTTCAAATGGAGTGCGAACGGTGCGGCAGAAGGTGAACTCGTCTTTACCATCGGTAATCCGGGCAGCACGAGCCGCCTGAGCACCGCCTCGCAGCTCGAGTTCAACCGTGACGTGCAGTTCCCCTGGGTCGCCAACCTGCTTGACGACTATGTCGACGTGCTGAAGCAGTACATGAAGATCCATCCCGAACAGAAGGAAGAGATGACCAATCAGCTCTTCAGCATCGCGAACTCCCAGAAGGCGTATCGCGGACAGCTGAACGGTCTCGAGAACGATGTTCTGATGCAGCGCCGCAAGGACTTCGACGCGAAATTCCGCGCGAAAGTCATGGCCAAACCGGAACTCGCCGCCAAGTATGGCCAGGTGTGGGACGAAATCGCGGAATCGCGGCAGAAAGTCCGCGATGTCGCCTCCGACCTCCTCGCATTCCGCTTCGAGGTGCTCGGTCCCCCGACGTATCTCAACCAGGCGATGAGCCTCGTGCGCCTTACCGAGGAACTCGGCAAGTCTGAGGATGATCGTGCGAACGCCTTCAAGGGCAACGCCCTCGATCTGACGATGCGCGCGCTCCGGAAGTACAAATCCGCCGACATGGATATGGAACGGCTGGTGCTCTCGAAGAAACTCCTCATGATGAAGCGCCTTCTCGGAAGCGAAGATCCCGTCGTGAAATTCGCGCTCAAGGGAGAGAATTGCATGGATGCAGCCAAGCGTCTGCTCAGCGAGAGCATCCTGGTCGACTCGGTGAAGTTCGAGCAGTTTGCAGCCGGCTTCCCGGAATCGATCGCTTCGTCGAATGATCCTTTCGTGGTCATCGCGCGCATGGCGCTTCCGCGTCGCGACGCGGCCGGCGAAGTCTCCGGTGCCATTCGTGCACGCGACCAGGTAAACAACGCGCTGCTTGGCCGGGCTCTGTTCGATGTATACGGAACGGAAATCCCGCCGGACGCCACCTTCACTCTTCGCATCAGCGACGGTGTTGTCGACGGCTATCCGTACAACGGTACGAAAGCCCCGTCGCACACGACCTTCTATGGCATGTACGACCGGCATTATTCCTTCCCGACCGACGAGCAGTGGGCCCTCCCCGAGCGCTGGCTCAATCCGCCCGCGGATTTCAACATGAGCACACCGCTGAATTTCTGCTCCACGAACGACATCATCGGGGGCAATTCGGGCAGTCCGCTGATCAACCGCAACAAGGAAATCGTCGGTCTGGCCTTCGACGGCAACATCGAGAGCCTGCCGGGTGAATTCATCTTCGCACCGGAGATGGGCAACCGTACGGTCTCCCTGCACTCCGCGGCAATGATCGAAGCGATCAACAACATCTATCGCCTCGACCGTCTCGCGCGTGAACTGCGCGCCGGAAAGATCGTCGAATAAGAATCCGCGAACATACGAAAAGAAAAACCCCGCCGCGGCGGGGTTTTTCTTTGTCTCGATTGAGATCCGAGTTACTGGAGCGCGAGGTTGCGTTCTTCCGCCAGTGCGCGTCCAGCGCGGAAGGCGGCGAGGTTCTGCGCGACGATCGCTTCACCCTTGCGGCTGAAGATGGCTTCGATCGCCTTTTCGAACTCCGACATTTCAAAGGGAAGGAAGGGGGAGGAAGCACCGAGGATGACGATGTTCATCGAACGGGCGGTCGCGACTTCGCGCGCGAGCTTTTCACCGTCGAGCAGGATGCTGCGCTTCATGTCCTCGAACTTGCCCCAGAGTTCGTCGAAGTCCGGGTACGTCGGAATATTCACGAACGGCTTCTTGTTTGCGATGATCCAGCCGTCGGGCGCGAGAAAGGAGGTATAGCGCAGCGCTTCCATGGGCTCGACCGAAATGATCAGATCCGCGCGTCCTTCGGGGATCAGGTCCGAATGCACGGGATTGTCGCTGATGCGCAGGTGCGACTGCACGTCGCCTCCGCGCTGCGACATGCCGTGCACTTCCGCCTGTTTGAGATAGAGGCCGCGCTCCACCGATGCATAGCCGATAATCGTGGCGATGGTCAGAATGCCCTGTCCGCCGACACCGGCAATGATGATATCACGTTTCATGCGTTCGCCTCCTTCTTGATCTTCACCGTGACTTTGGCCGTCTGAATGCACTCGCGGCGTTCGATCACCACGGAGATGCCGCGGTGGAACAGCTCGTTCTTGATCGCCGTCACGTTCTCCTCGTGGTGCTTTTTCAGAGGTTCCACCACGATGATATGTTCTTCGGGTACACCGAGACCCTTGCAGATGTCTTCGAGCTTCCCGCGGGCGGAAGACGTCTGGCCGCCGGTCATGCCGGTGGTTTCATTGTCGACGATCATCACGGTGATCGGGGAATTTTCGATAATCGCGTCCAGCAGTCCGGTCATGCCGGAATGTGTGAACGTCGAATCGCCGATCACCGCGACAGCGGGGAAGAGACCGGCATCGGCTGCGCCCTTCGCCATGGTGATCGACGCGCCCATGTCGACGCAGGTATTGATCGAATGGAAGGGTGCGAGCGCGCCGAGCGTGTAGCAGCCGATATCGCTGAACACACGACCGGGGTCGAGTTCGCTGAGCGCTTCATTCAGCGCGTTGTAGCTGTCGATGTGCGGGCATCCCTTGCAGAGTTCGGGGGGACGCGGCTGGACGATTTCGGGCTGCTTCTCGCCTGCGGCGATCTCACCGCCAAGCGCTTTCGCGACGATGTTCGGATTCAGTTCCCCGGCGCGGGGCACGGTGCCATCGAGACGTCCGGCGATGTTGAACGAGGTGTCGAGCAGACCGCGAATCTGTTCTTCCAGAATGGGGGCGCCTTCCTCGAGGATGAGAACGCGGTCGCACGCGTCGAGGATCTGCTTGATCTGCTTGCGCGGCACCGGATACTGTCCGATTTTGAGCACGGGATGCGGGCAGCCTTCGGGGAAGTTCTCCATCAGGTAGTTGTAACCGATACCGCAGGCGATGATGCCGAGCGATTTGTCGTCCCCGTCTTCATAGCGGTTGAGCGGCGAAGATTCCGATTCTTCCTCGAACGCAGCCTGCTTTCCGAGCAGCGTCTGATAGCTCTTGCGGGCGATCGCCGGCAGGAGGATGAACTGCTGCTTGTCCGTGGGCAGGCGGAGTTCATTTTCCGCGCGCTGCTCGGTGAGTTCGACACCGGCGCGGGAGTGCGCGAGGCGCGTGGTGATGCGAATCATCACCGGCGTACCGTATTTCTCGGAAAGCTCCAGTCCGTATCCTGCCGCAAGGTAGCATTCCTGCTGATTGGCGGGTTCGAGTACCGGGACGAGGGCGAACTTCCCGTAAAAACGGGAATCCTGTTCGTTCTGCGACGAATGCATCGAAGGATCGTCGGCCACGACCACGAGCAGGCCGCCGTTGGCACCGGTGATGCCGGCATTGACGAAACCGTCGGCGGCGACATTCAGCCCGACGTGCTTCATGCAGGTCATTGCACGCTTGCCGGCATAGGACATTCCCAGCGCGGCTTCCATCGCCGTTTTTTCGTTTGCGCTCCAGTCGGAGTGAACCCCCCGTTCGCGGGCCTCTTTCGAGCGCTGAATGTATTCCGTAATTTCAGTCGACGGGGTGCCGGGGTACGCATAAACCCCGGAGAGTCCGGCGTCGAGAGCGCCCTGGGCGATCGCCTCGTCACCGAGCAGCAGCATCCGTTTCATGTGCATTCCTTTTTGTGTTATATCGTAAGGTCGTTACAACAGGTAGTAAACCTACCAAGAGGTCAGTTCCTAAGATAATACTGTGTTGTCTTTTTTCCTACCTCGGCGGGTGAAAACGGCCAAAACGGCCCGGAAACGACGGTTATTTCGCACGAGGAATATGTGAGTACGCAGGACGAAAACCGGCCGCATCGCGGCGGTGAAAGGGGGAAACGGCGGGCGCCTTCACGGGGCACCCAGCGGAATCCCGAAAACCGCTTCGAGCGGCTTTCGTACGAGCGCGATGAGGAGTTCGGGGAGGACGATCGGCCCGTACCGACGCGTTTCTACCGCGACGCGACAAAGACGGTCATCGCCCGAAACCAGAGTCCGGATATCCCGTTCGACGCCAGTATCAATCCGTACCGCGGATGCGAGCATGGGTGCGTCTACTGCTATGCGCGTCCTTTTCACGAGTACCTTGGATTCTCCGCCGGACTCGATTTCGAGACACGGATCCTGGTGAAGGAGGATGCACCTGAGCTTCTCCGCGCGGAACTCGCTTCCCCGCGGTGGGTGCCGCGGACGATCGCACTCAGCGGCGTCACCGATCCCTATCAGCCTGCCGAGCGAAGACTTCGGATCACGCGAGGCTGCCTGGAGGTGCTCACGGCGTTCCGCAATCCCGTGCATGTGATCACCAAGAATGAGCTGGTCACGCGGGACCTGGATCTGCTCGGAGAACTCGCCGCGGTGCATGCAGCGACGGTCATGATCTCCATCCCGACGATGGATGCCGACCTCGCGCGCATTCTCGAACCGCGGACCTCCGTTCCGGAACGGCGATTCCGCGCGATGGAAAAACTGGCGGCGGCGGGGATTCCCGTGGGCATCAGTCTGTCTCCCGTAATCCCGGCACTCACGGATCACGAGATGCCGGGGCTGATGACAGAAGCTGCGGCTCGCGGAGCGGAGTATGCGACCTGCACACCGCTGCGACTGCCGCGGGCGGTCGCCGGCCTGTTTGTCGACTGGCTGGAGCGCCATTTCCCGGATCGCAAGGAGAAAATCCTCCATCGCATCCGCGCCATGCGGGGAGGAGAGCTCAATGACGCGCGCTACGGCGGGCGGATGCGCGGTGAGGGGGAGTACGCGCGCCAGATCCTGACGATGTATCGTGTGGCCTGCGCAAAAACCGGATTGCGTGAAGAGGGTCCGTCGCTCTCCGCAAGCGCGTTCTTGAAGCCGGGAAATGATCAGCTCACACTGTTCTAATCCCCGATCGCGCAGAAAACACCCCGATTCACCGAATCCTCGCCGGATCCTAACCGGAATCTAACAATTGAATTGCGATATTAGGGAAACGTAAGAAGAACGTGGACGACGAGAACAATGGCAAAAGCAAACATTCTGGCCGTGGAAGATGAAGAGGAAATCCTCGAACTGATTTCCTATAATCTCGGCAAGGAAGGGTACACCGTGCAGACGGTGACATCGGGCGAGCAGGCACTGCGCGCGGTCAAACAGCAGCCGACAGACCTCGTTTTGCTCGACATCATGCTTCCCGGCATCGACGGTCTCGAGGTCTGCAAATCCCTCAAAGCCGATGAGGAGACACGAAGCGTGCCGATCATCATGCTGACGGCCAAGAGCGAGGAAGCGGACATCGTGACCGGCCTTGAACTCGGCGCCGATGACTACATCACGAAACCATTCAGCCGGCGGGTGCTGCTCGCACGGGTGAAGGCGGTGCTGCGGCGCAGCACGGAGCCCGCCACGACAGATGAAAACGGGCAGGTACGCATTCATGAATTCGTCATCAACCCCGGCCGCCACGAAGTGCTGGTCAACGGGGAGGCCGTTGTTCTCACGCTCACGGAGTTTCGCGTGCTGCATTTCCTGGCGAACCGGCCCGGCTGGGTGTTCACCCGTTCGCAGATCGTCGAAGCGGTGCGCGGCGACGATTACCCCGTGACCGATCGTTCCGTCGACGTCCAGATCGTCGGACTGCGCAAGAAACTCGGAGACGCCGGACGATATATCGAAACCGTGCGCGGCGTCGGCTATCGATTCATGGAGTAATGGAATGAGAAAGAAAAAGCTGTTCTGGCAGCTTTACATCTCCAGCCTCCTTGTCATCGTTCTGGCACTCACCGCTTTTATTTTCCTGACATCGTACTCGTTCAAAAGCATTCTGCTGGATCAGGTTTCGGAGGATCTCCTTGCCCGTGCGGCCATCATGCGCAACGAAGTGCTGCAGCTGTGGATCGCGGGGGATATGCGGAAGCTCCAGGAGACCTGTGCCGACATCAGTGCGCGCACCGACACACGGGTCACCGTCATCGCGAAAGACGGACTGGTGCTGGCGGATTCATGGCATGACCCGCTGACGATGGATAACCATTCCCACCGTCCGGAGATACGCGAAGCGCTGCGAAAGAAGAACGGGACGTCGACCCGTTTCAGCCGGACGCTGCAGCGGAACACCATGTATGCCGCGGTGACGGTCAGGGAGGGAGACAGGCTGCTCGGTGTCCTCCGCACCGCCGTGCCCCTGCAGACCGTCGAAGCCAGTATCGAGGGACTGCAGCTCCAGGTTCTGATGGGGGGACTCGTCATCGCGCTCGTCGCCGGGCTCATGAGCCTGCTGATATCGCGCCGGATCACGCGGCCGATCGAAGCGCTTACCCGCGGCGCACAGCGCTTCGCCAAGGGCGACCTTGAATTCCGCCTTCCCGATCCGCGCTCGGAAGAACTCAGCAACCTGGCGGAGGTCATGAACGACATGGCCAAGCAGCTGCAGGAACGCATCTCGCAGATCACGCAGCAGCACAGCGAACAGGATGCCGTGCTTTCGAGCATGGTCGAGGGAGTGATAGCCTTCGATATGGAGGAGCGTCTCATCAATGTCAACCGTTCGGCCTCGCGCATGCTGCGCATCAGTCTCGAGCGGGCGAAAGGGAAAAGCATCCAGGAGATCGTCCGGAACGTCGGTCTGCAGAGATTTGTCGAACAGAGTCTTGCGAGCGAACTCGCCACCGAGGGATACATCACGATCGTGGACGATACCGAGCGCTTCGTGCAGGTGCATGGAAGCATTCTCCGGGATGCGCAGCGTCAGCCCATCGGGGTGGTGGTCGTCATGAACGATTATACCGAGCTGCGCAAACTCGAGAACGTCCGGCGGGAATTCGTGGCGAACGTATCACACGAACTCAAGACGCCGATCACGAGCATCAAGGGCTTCGTCGAGACCCTGATCGACGGCGCCGTGAACGACCGGGAGGATGCCATGCGTTTCCTCGGCATCATCTCCCGGCAGGCTGACAGGCTGAATGCGATCATCGAGGATCTTCTCAGCCTGTCGCGGATCGAGCAGGGGAGCGACCAGGAGCAGATTGACATGTTTCCCGCCTCCATGCGCGACGTTCTCGTTTCCGCGGTACAGAGCTGCCAGGTGGAAGCCGACGCGAAGCGCATGCGCATCGATATGGACTGCGCACCCGATCTTCAGGCGGTGATGAACCCGCAGCTCCTCGAACAGGCGCTGATCAACCTGATCAACAACGGCATTAAATACAGCGATGAAGGCCAGACCATCCAGGTTCGGGCATCCGTCGCTCCTGCGGGTGAAATCCGGATCACGGTGAAGGACGAGGGATACGGCATCGAGTCCGAACACCTGCCGCGGCTGTTCGAGCGGTTCTACCGCATCGACAAGGCGCGCAGCCGCAAGCTGGGCGGGACAGGACTCGGACTGGCCATCGTCAAGCACATCGCGCAGGCGCATCACGGCACCGTGGAAGTGCAGAGCGCACCCGGGGAGGGCAGCGAATTTACCGTGATACTGCCGGGTGAATCGGAAAAGACGGCGGACGAGCAGGCAACATGAACGTCAGGGATACCCTGGAAACTCCGGACTTACCGGACACCGTCGAAATCATGCGGATACGAACACTGATGATTGCTGAAGGACCATGCTGGAAAAACGTGCAGAAAATATAGAACAACTCAAGCGCAGGCTTCTTCAGCTCTGCGCGCTTGTCGAAGAGAACACCCGCCGGTCGGTGCTCGCCTTCCGCGCGCGTGACCGCGCAGCGGCGGCCGAGATCATCAAGGTCGACCGCGAGATCAACGACATCGAAATCTCCATCGAGGAAGATTGTGTGAGCCTGCTCGGCAGCACGCATCGTTCCGTCGAAGACACGCGGTTCATCATTGCCGTGCTGAAGATCAACAACGATCTGGAGCGCATCGGTGATCTGGCGGGCAATGTCGCGCGACGGGTGCTGCATTTCGGGCAGAACGAGCAGGCGCGGTTCCCGCAGGAACTCCTGACGCTCGCGGAATACACCCTCGAAATGGTCACAACAAGCATCGACGCTTTCGTCGATCTCGACATGGACCTCGCACGCAGCGTCTGCCAGCGGGACAACGAGGTCGATCGGCTCAACCGGCAGATGTACAAGGTCGTTCAGGATCGCCTGCTCGCCGAACCGGCACAATCAGAAAAGCTCTTGAATTTCCTGAGTATTTCGCGATATCTTGAGCGCATAGCCGATTACGCCACCAACATAGCAGAAGACGTCGTTTTCATCGGTGAAGGTCGAATTATCCGGCACCAGGATTACGGCGGTACCGAATAATATTTCTGCGCCTCTCAGAAGGACATATTCAATTCATCAATAAAATTCCGCAGAGCCCTCATGGAAATTTTTACCATCATTCTCATCATTCTGCTCGCAACGGCGATCCTGGATCTGATGGTTGGAGTCGCGAACGACGCGGTGAACTTCCTCAACTCCGCGATCGGCGCCAAGGTCGCGTCTCGAACCGTTATCATGATCATCGCGACCCTGGGAATCATCGTCGGCGTGACCTTCTCCAGCGGCATGATGGAAGTCGCGCGATCCGGCATTTTCAACCCGGAGATGCTCACCTTCCCGGATGTCATGTTCATTTTTGCCGCAACGATGCTGACCGATGTACTCCTGCTCGATTTTTACAACACGTTCGGTCTGCCGACTTCGACGACGGTGTCCCTGGTCTTCGAACTGCTGGGTGCAGCCTTCGCCGTCTCGTTTATCAAGGTGACGCAGGCGGGCGGCGGCATCAGTGAGGCGCTGACCTACATCAACACCGGAAGCGTGCTCAAGATTCTCTTCGGCATCGTTTCCTCCGTGGTGATCGCTTTTGTGGCGGGTGCGCTCGTGCAGTACCTGTCGCGTATGCTCTTCACTTTCGATTTCAGCGTGCGCATCAAACGCTACGGCGCGATATGGGGAGGCTTCGCGCTCGCCGCGATCAGCTATTTCCTGATGGTCAAGGGCGCCAAAGGCGCATCTTTCCTGACGGCGGACCAGGCACTCTGGCTGAAGAGCCATGCCCTGACCATCGCGGGGACATCGTTCGTTGGATGGACGCTCCTGCTCCTCCTGCTGCAGTGGACGATAAAACTCAACGTCTTCAAACCGGTCGTTCTTGCCGGAACGTTCGCGCTCGCGATGGCATTCGCGGCGAACGATCTCGTGAACTTCATCGGAGCCCCGCTCGCAGGCCTGGCTTCCTATACCCATGCCGCGGACTCGTCGAACCCCATGTCGCTGATGATGGAGGCGCTGAAGGAACCTGTCCGGGCCAACACCTGGATGCTCCTCCTCGCCGGCGCGATCATGGCGGTTACCCTGTGGGTGAACAAAAAGGCGAGAACCGTGACCGCGACGTCGGTCAATCTCGGCCGGCAGAGCGAAGGCTTCGAGCGATTCGAATCCATTGCCCCTGCCCGAGCGATCGTTCGCTTCGTGCTGATGCTGTTCAATGTGTTCGCCGTGATCACTCCCGCCGGCGTGCGCCGCAAAATCGCGCAGCGCTTCGACACCTCCAAGTACAGGCCGCAGCCGGACGAAAACGGAGAACTCCCGGCGTTCGACCTGCTCCGCGCGGCGGTGAATCTCATCGTTGCGGCCCTGCTCGTATCGCTGGGCACCTCGCTGAAGCTGCCGCTCTCGACGACGTACGTAACCTTCATGGTGGCGATGGCGACCGCTCTGCCTGACCGGGCGTGGGGACGCGATTCCGCAGTGTACCGCATTTCCGGCGTGCTGACCGTGGTCGGCGGCTGGTTTTTCACCGCGCTGGTCGCTGCGACCGTGGCCGCGATCCTGGCGACGGTCATATTCTATACCGAGCTTTTCGGACTGATCGCACTCGCGGTACTTGCCGCGTTCCTCATGACGCGCTCGATGTTCTTGCACAGGAAGCGTGAGAAGGACTTCGCTGAGAAAGAGCGTCAGTTCACCGGTCCCATGACGACGATTCACGAAGCGCTCGCGTCGCTGAAGAACGAATTGAGCACGGTGCTGACGACCACGGTGCAGATCGTCGACCGGACGCACGAAGGAGTCTCGACGGAGAACCGCATGATGCTCAAGGAGGCGCGAAAGCTGGCGAAAGATCTCGAGAAAAACGGTAAAACGATGTCCGCGACCATCCTCCGTACCTCCCAGCTGGAGGACGGCGACGAATCGCTGGACAACAAGACCTATGCGGAAGTCATCAGCTCCCTGCAGCTCCTTCTGAGGAGCATGCGTCACATGACGGCGCAGTGCTTCGAACATGTCGACAACAATCACAAGCAGCTGTCGGATGTTCAGAGCGAAGAGCTTGCGTTGATTGTCCGCGAAGTGCGGAAACAGCTGATCGTCATTTCGGAATACCTCCAGAGAGCGGACTTCTCCATGGCGGACGCCGTCGCGGAAAACCTGGAACAGGTCCGTACGCTGATTCGGAAATCGGACAAACATCAGCTCAAACGATCGAAGAAAGAGAAGTACACATCGCGCACCAGCCTGCTGTATCTCGAGCTGCTTACGGAATACGAGGAGATTCTCCACCATACCGGCAGCATTTATCAGCAATGCCGGAAGTGCTACCACGGCGTGTAATGAACACCCAATCGCGCGCGTATCTCTATGCCTTCGCCGCGATTCTCTGCTGGTCCACGGTTGCGTCGGCGTTCAAGCTGACTCTCGGAGAAACCGGCGTTGGTGAATTGCTCCTCGTTTCGACGTGGACGTCATTCCTTGTCCTGGCCCTGGTCGCCGTCGCTCAGAATAAGCTGGCGGCGATCAGGTCCTGGCCCGCAGCAGAATGGCGACGCAGCGCCGTCCTGGGTATTCTCAATCCCTTCCTGTACTACCTCGTCCTGTTTCGCGCGTACGATATTCTGCCCGCGCAGGAAGCGCAGCCGCTGAACTACACCTGGCCTATCGTGCTCGTGCTTCTTTCGACGGTGCTTCTTCGCCAGCGTCTTCGCTGGTTCACCATGCTTGCGATGACCGCGAGCTTCGCGGGCGTACTGGTGATTTCCACCCGCGGCGATTTCGCCTCGCTCCGTTTCTCCAGTATCGAGGGAGTATCGCTTGCGATGGGGAGTTCTCTGCTGTGGGCCTCCTACTGGATAATGAACATGCGAAGCACGGTCGATCAGACGCTCCGGCTCCTCGCCAGCTTCCTTTTCGGCAGTATCTACGTCGGACTCTGCTACGTTCTGCTGATGCCGTCCGAGCCGATCACGGTGGCAGGGCTGATCGGCGGCGTCTACGTCGGCACTTTTGAGATGGGACTCACGTTCGTTTTCTGGCTCAGGGCGCTCACGCTTTCAGAGAACACCGCGCGCGTCAGCAACCTCGTTTACCTTTCGCCCTTTCTGTCGCTGATCATTATCCATTTCACCGTCGGGGAAACAATAGCCGCGTCCACCGTGGCCGGTCTGCTGCTCATCGTGAGCGGGATCGGGATGCAGCGGGCAGGGGAATTCTGGCTCCCGGGTGAGAAGGCCTGACGGCAAATCGATTGACCTTTCATGGAGGGAAAAGGGGAGCGCGGGTTCCGGGGAGCATTCGCCTCTGGCGTGCGCGATTGCGCTCAATCGCCAAAGAACCATTCGAACAGTCCCTTCATGCCTTTTCCCTTTTCTCCGGCATTCTCCTTGGCCCACGCGCGATAACGGTCCTGTCGGACGAGTCCCACCGGCCCCTGGTAGATACCTCCGTGCATGAATCCGTCGTACACGCGGACGGCGATGACGTTGCCGCCGCTGAGATTGAGGGCCTCTCTCGGCACGTAATAAGCGCGCAGCTGCTGAAAGCTGGCGTTGTCGAAAAACGTGCCCCCCTCCATCGGCATATCGCCGGTTTTCCCGATACGCCGCCCGTTCACCCACACCTCGTCCACATCGTCGATCTTCCCGAGCAGGAGAACGAGCCGCTGATCGCGGAGCGCAGGATTGATGACGAAGTCCTTCCGATACCACGCGAACCCGTCATACCCCTTGAGTCCCTGTGTCTCCCAGGGCAGGGGGACGAGCACCGAGTTCCAGCCGCTGTCGTCGTATGAGACCCGGGCGCGCTCCATGTCGTCTCCGGTCCGGAGTTTCCACGGGCCGCGCAGCGACTGGTCTGGGATGAGGTAGCTGCGATCGCGGTAGACGCCGATGGAGCCCTGGACGATGCCGCCTCCCATCTCATTGTCGTACACGCGCACGGCGATCACATTTTCATCGTCGAAGTGCAGATACTCCGTGGGCATGTAGTACCATCGACGGTCGGCGTAGGCCGTTATGTAATGCGGCGGCGGGAGCCCCTGGAAGCCGATGAAACGTCCGTTCAGATACACCTCGTCGACATCGTCAATCGTACCGAGGTACAGGAACAGCGCGTCGTTCCTCCGGTCGGCAGACAGCACGAACGTCGTTCGATACCAGGCCCAGCCGTCGTATCCCGGATACCCCTGATTTTCCCAGAAATCCGGGACGTGGATCTCGTCCCATGAGGCGTCGTCGAAGTCCGCGGCGGCACGGTCCGGATTGTCTCCGATCTCGAACTTCCAATCTCCGGTCAGATCGACGATGCGCTCCATGCTGCTCTGGGCGTTCGCTGTCCCGCAGAACAGCAGAGCGATCAAAATATGTATGGTGAATTGCCGCAACTGTGTCGTACCTCTGACCGGAAATTAGAAAACTGCACGCGCCGGAGTGTCGCCGTAGGGTAAAGAAATGTCAGCGAATGTCATCACCGGTGGGAGGGCATTGCGTTCAGCGCCGACAGGCATCCGTCCTGCTGCCGCGCATCATACCAGTTTGTACCCGATCCCGTGCACCGTAAGAATGGATCGCGGGTGCGAGGGGTCTTCCTCGAGCT
>QKAF01000048.1 GCA_003246455.1 Bacteroidota bacterium | reverse complement strand
AGAATGAGCGTCCCGGTGACGTCCTCGGCGGGTGTGTTCCCGTTGTTGACGCAGGTGAGGCGCAGCATGAACGGGTTGGGCACATACGAATCCGCCGCGTCGTCGAAATGCAGCGAGTCGGGCACGTAGCAGCGCGGTGCGAGTATCGGCGAATCCAGCGGCGGAATGATCACGGTCGTTTCGCAGAGAACAGAATCCGCATTCGGTGCCTTTACCCACACCTGGATGACATACCGCTTCTCCATCGTCGTCGGCGGATGCCGCAGCATCCACTGCACCCGGCCCGAGTCTTTCGGGAACAGCCAGAACGGCTCCAGCGGCTTCGAATATCCGTCCGGCGCGTCGTCGCCGGCGAGCGTCAGATCGTGCGGGACGATAATGCGTGCCGAAACAGGCGTCGCCAGCGCCGTCCCGCCGTTTGTCACCGTCACCGTGACGGGGAAGGGCATCGGCAGGTAGCGGACGTTCGCGTTGTCCGCCACGATGTCCGGCGCGGCTGCCGTGCATTCAAGCACCGGCTGCGCGGTTGCCCGGAGCGGGAGGAGTACGACGGCAGCAATTAGGATGATAACATGAACGACCCGCCATAAACGGCGACGTCTGGGCACGTTATCGGGCGTACGATGTGATTTCATGATCACCTCCAAAGTGCTTCGCCGTGTTTCCTTTCGTCGTCAGATGAAGGATGCGATCCGTCGCCGCGCCCGCGATTCATCGTCCGTTGAAACAGCGCCCGATCGCGGCCTCCTTGGCCGCGCCTTTCATTTGCGAACCGGAAGCGACGATCGCGCCGTCGGGCGAAATCAGGATGATGCCCTCTTCTTCGGATTGGACCGTGGACCGGTAGCTCCTGATTTCCACGTCGGATGCCTGGAGATGTGTCCATGGGAGCGGATAGCCGTCATTGCGCAACGCGCGCACCGCGTTGTCGTCCGGCGGAATGCGCGTGCGGGAGTGATGGTTGTACGGCCAGACCTGGACGATCTCGAGACCGTCGGCGTGATAGCGGTCATGGACTTCCCCGAGAGAAGCGTACTCACCCATCGACACGTATCCGAACACGAGGATGCAGCACTTGCCGGCAATGTCCCTGTCGGAAAAATACTTCGTCGAATCCATCAGCATGGCGAAGGAGAAGGGTGGAACGTGTGTCCCGTCAAACATGATGACGCGTTCCTGGGCAAACGCGCGTAAGGGAAACGCAGCCGCGCAGAGGAACAATGCGATGGCGATCGGCACGAAACGGCTTCGAGGTACTCTCATGGTGGTTCACCTCACGAATGGGACATGTTACGGTTTCCTGCTTCGAAGATATGAGATTTCCGTGATGTATGCCTGGAAAGAACACATCACTCCCCACCGGGTTACAGCCGGCGGGATCTCCATTGGGGAAGATGGAGGGCGGGGGGTGAGTTCTACCGCTGCAGCAGCATCCTGCGCGTCCGTGTCCCGGAGGAAGTCTCGAGCCGCGTGAAGTAGAATCCGGGCGGAAGGTCTCCCGCATCCAGGGTTCGTACCTGGCGCCCCGGCGGAAACTCTCCTTCGGCGAGTATGCGCACGGTCTCGCCCAGGATGTTGACGATGCTCAGACGCACCGCACCGGCCCGTGACAGCGTGAAAGGGATCTGCGTGCGCGAACGGAAGGGATTGGGAGCATTGGGCTCGAGGGCGAAATCGGAGGCGTCGGTGTCAGGGCCCACGTCGTCATAGATTTCCCATGCAAGAATGAAGTCCGACCGCGCGGGGGAACTGATCGTCACGGCGGTTCCGTCGAAAGCTTCCACGTACCAGCGCAGATACCAGGCTCTGCAATGCGTGCAGAGTGAACGAATAAGGGCGACCAGCTGCCCGTTCGCCACCGTCGTCCTCGGCAGCGCTCCGCCGCTGTCGGAAGGGAGGCGGAGAACGGTTGTGCCCTGCTCGTTTTCGATCACGAGCGTGTAACGGACGCTGTCCGACCAGAGCGAGGAATCCGTGCGCGAGCGCCGCATATCCGCGTACGGATCCGGCGGAGAAGGCTTTTCCCAGCGGAAGCTGGCCGTCTTGTTACGGTCGAAGTAATGGACTTCGACAGTCCCTCGCGGCGGGGGCCAGGTCAGGGCGAACGGCGCGGGCGCATGCGGGAGAATGGAAAACGGATCGCTGCGTCCGTTGATATCCGCCGCGTCGTCGCAGTACAGCAGCAGCCACTGCTGCGCGTTCCCGCTCGTGCGTTCGAAGGAAGGCGCGAGCAGGATCGACGTCATGCCGCGGATCTCGAACGCATGCTGGAAGTATCCTTGCGATGCGGCATCGAACTCGCCCGGGAACCGTGCCGTCAACCGCACGCGCAGGAGCGTATCGATGGGGTTTCCGTCGCGGTCCCGCGGCGTGATGCGCAGTTCGAAGGGACGCGCGAGATACACCTCGTGCAGGCTATCCCGGGGCCATGTGATGTCGAGCTGGAAAGCGGCGACGGTTCCCGCCGCGGCTGAAATCGGGCGGGCAGCGCAGGCGAGAGCGACCAGGAGAAGGGCAATGACGTAGGGAACGGTTTTCATTCGGACTCCGTGCGCGATGAGTTTCGTTTCCTTCCGAACATGCGGTGTGTGCTTTATAAGAAATCCGCATGGTGGGCGGCCTGTATTTACATGACACATGAGCGGATGAATCGTTCCCACCTGTCGTTGTCACGCCGATCCTGCAGTTCCGGCCGGGTTGCTTTCTCCCGGCCGATATGATACGTTGATCGATGCGCGACGCCCGAGTTTCTCCCCGAGTGTACAAGTGAAAACCGTTTTCCTCTGCTCCATTCTCTTTCTGCTCTCGTCCGGCGGTGTCCGGGCGCAGACCGACAGTGCGCCGGTTGATTCGAGCGGCATGGACAGCGGTGCGCTGTATACCGCCATCGCCGCGGAGGCCGGATACTATGCCCTTTCGATGACCGTGCTGCAGAACACCTGGTACCGCGGCCGCGCGGTGGTGCCGTTTCATTTCTACAACGACAACCGGGCCTACCTGCAGGTGGACAAGTGCGGCCATGCCTTCGGCGCCTACGTCGAAAGCTACGCGGGCTACGCGCTGCTGCGGGGGGCGGGACTCTCGCGGACGAACGCGCTGGTGTTCGGGGGTTCACTCGGACTGATCATGCAGACGCCCATCGAAATCATGGACGGCATTCATGAAGGGTGGGGATTTTCCTGGGGCGACATGCTCGCGAACACACTCGGATCTGGAATCGTCGTGGGGCAGGAACTGCTTTTCGACGAACAGGTGATCAAGTGCAAGTTCAGCTACTGGGAGTCGCGCTATTCCCGCCAGGCCAACGGCTACCTCGGGAAAACCTCGCTTGACCGCGTACTCAAGGACTACAACGGCCAGACCTACTGGCTGTCGCTGCCGCTGGACAGGATCCTGCCGCGCAGCGGCCTGCCGCCCTGGCTCTGCGTCTCTTTCGGCTACGGGGCGAACGGGATGTACGGGGAATACCGGAACATCGAGGAATACGAGGGCGTCCGCATTCCCCCCGCCACGCGATACCGGCAGTTTCTGCTCTCGTTCGACATCGACTGGACACGCATCGAGACCGATTCGCCGATTCTCCGGACGATCCTCACGGGACTCACATTCTTAAAACTGCCATCTCCCGCACTCGAACTGAACTCACTCGGAAAGACCGAGGGGTACTGGCTCTACTATTGACGCCCC
>QKAF01000115.1 GCA_003246455.1 Bacteroidota bacterium | reverse complement strand
AGCTCATTTCGAGCGTGCATGAGCCCATCTCCGGACACGGGGAAGCTCGGCACTTTCGAGAAGCGTGAACAAAAACCAATCTGTGCAATCCGTGTAATCCGTGGTTTCTCTTTTTCAGGTCGATATGCATTACCCCGCGCTCGCTGATATCGTAATCATCTTCGCGCTCTCCGCGCTGGTGCTGTTCGTGTTTCACCGGCTGAAGATCCCGCCGATCATCGGGTTCCTGTTTACCGGGGTCATCGCGGGACCCGGAGGGCTCGGCGCCGTTACCGCGGTCGCGGAGGTCGAGGTGCTCGCGGAGATCGGGGTGATCCTGCTGATGTTCACCATCGGGCTCGAATTTTCCATCCGGGATCTGCTGAGAATGAAGAAAGCAGTGCTGGGAGGGGGCGGACTTCAAGTCGGGCTGGTGGTCGGGGGCACGCTGCTGGTATCGCTCGCATGGGGCGCGGCGCCGGCGGTCGGGGTCTTTGCCGGCTTTCTCGTCGCGCTGAGCAGCACGGCCATCGTTCTGCGTCAGCTCCAGGCATCCGCGCAGACAGAAAGTCCGCACGGACGCACCACGCTCGGCATTCTCATCTTCCAGGACGTGATGATTGTCCCGATGATGCTGCTGACGCCGATGCTGGCGGGCACGGCATCCGGGAGCATCGGCACGGAACTGCTCATCCTGCTGGCGAAAAGCGTCGGCGCGGTGGCCCTGGTCGTGCTCGCCGCGCGCTACGTCATCCCCCCGCTCATGCACCAGGTGGCAGGAACAAGAAATCAGGAGCTGTTTTTCCTGTTTGTCATTGCGCTGTGTTTTCTCGTCGCATGGCTGACCGCAAGCATCGGTCTCTCTCTCGCCCTGGGCGCCTTCCTCGCCGGCATGACGCTCGCGGATTCCGATTACGCGCTTCACGCCCTGGGAAACGTTCTGCCCTTCCGGGACCTGTTTACGAGCTTCTTCTTCGTTTCCGTCGGCATGCTGCTGGATCCGCTCTATGTTCTGGCACATCCGCTCATCGTCCTCCTGCTCACGGCCGCGGTGCTTTTCGGGAAAACCCTGCTGACCGCGGTCGCCGTACTGCTGCTGCGGTATCCGCTCCGTACGGCTCTCCTGGCGGCGATGGGACTGAGCCAGATCGGGGAATTCAGTTTTATCCTGTCCCGCGTCGGCGTGGAGCAGGGGCTCCTCACCGACGCCACCTACCAGCTGTTTCTCGCCGTATCGGTGCTCAGCATGGCGATGACGCCGGTGATGATGCTGCTCGCGCCGCGACTCAGCGATGCGCTCGCATCCGGACGCGTTGCCGGCGGTTTGCGCGGGATCGGGAACGGCCGGGAACTATCCGGCGCCGATGCTTCCGCTCTGCAAAAACCTGCCGGCGCTGGGGAAGAAACAGAGGGAAAAGGGTCGGAGCGTGCGGGACTGCTCATCGTGGGGTTCGGACTCAACGGCAGAAATCTGTACAGCGCGGCGCAGTGCGCGGGCGTACCGGTCTCGATCCTGGAAATGAATCCCGATACCGTCCGCATCGAGAGCGCCCGTGGCGTGCCGATCCGCTTCGGCGACGCCACGCAGGATGCCGTGCTGCTGCATGCCGGCCTGCGGGAAGCACGGGTCGTGGTCATCGCCATTTCCGATCCCGCGGCGACCGGCCGCATCACCGAGCGTGTCCGCGCCCTGCACCCGGAGGCGCATGTGATCACCCGGACGCGTTTCACGTCCGAAGTAGGCAGGCTGCTTTCACTCGGCGCGGATGAAGTCATCCCGGAGGAATTCGAAACCGCCGTGGAAATCTTCGTGCGAACGCTGAGAAGTCTCGGCATCAGCGAGGATGAGATACGGACACAGGTCTCCCTTCTGCGTCAGGATGGCTACGCACTCCTTCGAGGCGTAAACACAGATGACACGGATTTCACAGATTGAAATCTTGTGTCACGCTACTCGAGTGTTTCCGAGCCAATTCCCGAAATCAGAACTCATCGGTACCGAAGTTGTCGCGCTCCTGTTTATCCTTCTTCTCGTCGGATGGTCCGTTGTTGATGCTGTACCGGAGCGTCAGGGTGATGAGCGGACCGTCGGCGAGATAGTAGTTCCACGCCGAAAAATCAGGGCCGGCGATGGTCGATTCCCGCTTGCCCGTGCGCAGAATGTCGCTGAAGTCGAGAACGGCGGAGAGGGATTTCCCGAAAAATTCCTGCCGGATGGCGGCGTTGAGGACGTAGAAACCCTCGGTTCGTCCCTGTGCGGACACCGAGGGACTGTTATAGCTGGCGTTCGCCTGCAGCACGGTCGTGGGAGTCATGGTGAACGTGTTGTTGAAGCGCACATTCCACGTGAAGCGTTTCTCCGCGAAGGATATTCCGCTGAGTTCGCCTTCCACCCGGTAGTCGTACAGGTTGCCGAGCAGGTACACATCCCAGAAATTTTCGACGTTCGCGTTGAACATCAGTTCCACACCGGTGGAAAACTCCTGTCCCACATTTTCCACCGTCCGCAGGGTGATGTTGTCGCGGTAGACACTGCGGACGAATTCCACCTTGTTGTTCGTTGCGCGGTGGTAGACTTCCGCCGAGGCGAGCGACGTACCGACATGGGTCTGGAATCCCATTTCCCAGGAATCGATGTACTCGGGTTTCAGCTCGGGATTGCCGCGACGGACGGTGAAGGCGTCGGACCAGGTTTCGAACGGTTCGAGATACCATCCGCGCGGACGGTCGATCCGTCGTGTGTAGCTTGCCATGAGCTGTTCGGTTGCCGACAGGCTGTACGACATGTGGACGGAGGGGAAGATATCCCAGCGGTTGATGCTGAACTCCGCCGTGCTGTCTTCAAGTGTCACCTGCCTGTCGGTGAATTCCCCGCGCAGCCCTGCCTGCAGGCCCCAGTCGCCGATTTCCATCGCATACATCGAGTACATCGCCTGCACGTTGCGGAAATAATCCGTCGAGTGCCCGAAGGCGGGGAGCAGGTCGTAGTTTCCCGTCGCAGTGTTGTATTCCGAAAGGGTCGTGATGTCCTTCGAGTCATGGACGCTGGCCTGGTATCCTGCCTCGAGCCTGTCCGTTTCGCTGAATGGGAGGACGTAGTCCACGCGAAGCTGTATGTGTCCGCCCGGGCCGTCTTCCGTCGCGCTGCGTCCGCTCACAACCGCGCCGTCGAGGGCCCGGAGTTCGTCCACGCTGGTTTCCTCTCCCTCGCGATGGCGCAGGGAGAACTGTGCTGTCAGCTCGTGCCGGGGCGTTTCGAACCGGTGGCGGTAATTGAGGTCGGCGGCATAGAACATGCCCCCGCGCTTCGAATCGCCCAGACTGAGATGCGTGATCCGCGTGCTCTCCGGAATCGTGAATTCGGCATAGTCGAGCTGCGATCCATGCGAGTGCGTCCGATCGCCGTAGCGCAGGCCGAGGCTGATGTTGTCGCGCTCGGACAGCGAGAGTTCCATGCCGCCGCGGAACCCGTAGGAGGAGTGGCGGCGGTGGCTGCTGCCGTCGGAGATGTTGAAGAGCGTGGATCCCGGGGAATAGAATTCCCGTCGCTCACGCTCCTCGCCGGTATGATTGAATTTCCCGTAATCCGCACCGACGTAGACGGCGTAGTCCGCGCTGCGCAGGGTCAGGAGGAAGTCGCCGCGATAGTTGTCGAAGGTCCCGGCGCTGAGATTGAACAGGCCGCTGGTCCCGGTTTTCCCGTCCTTCTTCATGATCACGTTGATGATGCCGGCCACCCCGTCGGGATCGTAGCGGGCGGAAGGATTGGTGATGATCTCGATATTCTGGATGGAGCTTGCCGCGATCTGCTGCAGCGCTTCCGAGGATTCGAGCGCGGACGGCTGTCCGTTGATAAGCACCGTGAAGCTGCCGCTGCCTCGCAGCCGTACCGATCCGTCGAGATCGACGGTCACCGACGGAACGTTCTGCAGCGCATCGACCGCCGTCCCCGCTGCCGCGGTCAGCTGGCGGTCCACGTTGATGACTTTCCGGTCGATCTGGTATTCCACCGGTGCGCGCTGGGCCTCGACTTCCACTTCCTGCATTTCGATGGCCACGACTTTCAGGCGCAGTTCGCCGAGGTCGAGGGTCTCGGTGCCGCGGATATGGATGTGATTATGGTATGCGTCCTCATACCCGATGAAATGGATGGCAAGATAGTACGTGCCCGGGGCGACGTCGTAGAACGAAAACCTTCCTCCGTCGTCGGACACCGCTCCCGCGACCATCGAGCTGTCGGTGGTGCGATGGAGCACGACATTGGCGTAGGCGATCGCACCGCCTCCGGTTTCGTCGATGATGCGTGCCGTGATGCGGCCGCCGTCCGCCGAATGCGCACCCTGCGCGAACGCGCCCGCGCTGACGAGACTGGTGAGAAAACAGGCCAGAAGGAAGGATGGGACAAGACGCATGGACGATACTTTCACTAAAGTGATACTGCTCTGAAAACTCTCGGGATCATCCGCTCCATCCGCACCGCGAGATACGTCCACAAAGATAGAGAATCCCCGCGAATGTTCATGTCCCGAACGGCGTACCCAGGGACGCTCTGCCGCCGACGGATGCGTTTGCGTCTCTGCCCGGGCAGGGATATCTTCAGGAACCCTCCCAGCAAAAGGATTGCAGATGCGCATGCCGGACCGCCCTCTCGCTTCCCTGTCCCTGATTCTTTCTCTCTTTGCCATGAGTGTCTTCTCCGTTTCGGCGCAGCCATCCGCGAATGCGAAGAACGCGGAGCTTGCGGAACTCGCGTTCATCGCCGGCGAGTGGCGCGGGACGCTGAACGGCGGAGTGATCGAGGAACGGTGGAGCGCTCCGGAAGGGGATAACATGATGGGGATGTTCCGTCTCGTGAAGGACGGCGAGGGCGTTTTTTACGAGTTCATGACGATCGAGCGGGCAGGAGGGACGCCGGTACTGCGGCTCCGCCATTTCAGCCAGGGACTCGTCGCATGGGAGGAGAAGGACGACCTCGATCCGTACCCGCTGGTGGAACTCGGAGAGGGCAGAGCGGTGTTCGAAAACAAGGACACCGAAACCCGGCTGATTTATGAGCGCAGCGCTCCCGACACACTGCTGATCACATTGCAGAAATCGAAAGCGGGGAAAACCATCCCGCGGGTTTTTTCATTCACACGCATGCGTTGATGTCCCCATGCACACGATCCTGACCTTCGCCGCCGCCGGAGCGCTGCTGCTGGCGGGCTGTACGGCGGTGATGAACACGCCGTCCCCTGCGGAACTCAAGCAGGAAGTCCTTGCCACCGAACGGGCGTTCGCGCAGTCGATGGCCGACCGGGATTTCGAAGCCTTCGCGTCATTCCTTTCGGAGGAATGTATTTTTTTCTCCGGGCCGACGCCCCTGCGCGGGAAAGCCGAGGTTTCCGCGGCGTGGAAGCGGTACTACTCCGATCCCGCTGCGCCTTTCTCCTGGGAACCCGGTCAGGTGGAAGTGCTGGACTCAGGAGACCTGGCACTCAGCACAGGACCGGTCTACGACCCGGCGGGGACGCTCATCGCCACATTCACGTCCATCTGGCGGCGGGAAGCACCCGGAACCTGGAGGATCATCTTCGACCGGGGCAACGACGTCTGCGAAAACGAACACACGACACCAGAAAGGAGTCTCGATTGATGGAAGCAAGGCAGGTTCTCGACACCTGGATTGAAAAAGTGCGCGGCGGAGATCTCGACGGAGTCGTCGCCATGTATGCCGCGAACAGCGTGCTGCTGCCGACGTTCTCCCCGCACCGGATCGCGAGCGAGGGAGGGCTGCGTGAATATTTCGCCGCGCTGTTCACCCGCGAACAGCTGCAGGTCGATTTGCACGAAGCGTCGCTGCGCATCCTCCCGATGAGCGGAACGTCGTATGCCCTCGTCGGGATTTATTCTTTCAGCTTCGTCGTCGACGACGACAGGCTCACCTTCCCGTCGCGGTTCACCTTCGTGATCGATACCGCAACATCCGATCCGATTCTGCACCACCACTCCTCCCAGGTCCCCCGCACACTGTCCTGATCCGCGTCGACCGGGAACCGGGGTGTCCCCGCGTACGGGATGACCCCGCGTACGGGATGACCCCGCGTACGGGATGACGTCGCGTCCGGGATAACCCCGCGTACGGGATGACCCCGCGTACGGGATGACCCCGCGTACGGGATGACGTCGCCCCATGGCCGAGCCGCCGGCTCGGCCCTACGTGAATGCCCGGTGCAAGCTGAATTCGTGGTAATGCGGTCGAGCCGATGGCTCGGCCGCAGACTGCATTCGCAGCACCGAGTTTCCGCTCCTTCCGCTCCTTCCGCTCCTTCCGCTCCTTCCGCTCCTTCCGTTCCTTCCGCCCCTTCCGCTCCTTCCGTTCCTCCCCGCCTCCCCGCTCCTACACGATTTTCGGACCCGTGATGTTGATATTCCCTGCGGAAGTTGGTACCTTTTGCGAAATACGTTTTGCCTCCAGCACCTGACAGCGAACTCTTTATGCCCATGGGAACGCCGTTCTCGTACGTGCTGTCATTCCGCAGCCACATCTCACTTTTTCATACCACATAAACCAAGGGTACTATGTCTGCACTGGTACGCTTTTTCCAATCCACTATCTTGAGCAAGGTCGTGATGGCCGGGACAGGACTGGTGCTTGTGCTTTTCCTGCTCGGACATATGATCGGTAATCTCCAGATGCACATCGGACAGGAAAAGATGAACGTCTACGCCGAAACGCTTCAGCATCTCGGCGGCGTCCTGTGGATCATCCGATCCGGCCTTCTGCTTTTCCTGGTACTGCACATCATCGCGTCCATACGCCTCAAGGCACTGAATCTGTCTGCGCGTCCCGAGGCCTACGCGTTCAAGAACACCGTCAAGGCCACGCTGGCATCGCGCACGATGATCTGGACCGGAGTGATGATCGCCCTGTTTCTCACCTATCATCTCCTGCACTTCACCATCAAGGCCACGAATCCGCAATTCGGCGGGCTGGTGGACGCCGTCGGACGGCATGACGTGTATTCGATGGTCGTTCTCGGGTATCAGAACGTTCTGATCTCGATCGTGTACATCGCGGCGATGGTCCTCCTGGGCTACCACCTGATCCACGCGATCGAAAGCATGTTCCAGACACTCGGCATCAACCATCCCAAGTACAATTCCTTCATTCACCGGCTCAGCGTCACCTTGTCGCTGGTCATCGTCATCGGCTTCATCTCGATTCCCGTTGGCGTCTTATTCGGCTGGATCGCATTGCCGGCAGGAGTGGTAGCGTTATGACACTGGACTCAAAGATCCCTTCCGGACCGATTGCGGAGAAATGGGACAAGCATCGCTTCGAAATGAAGCTGATCAATCCCGCCAACAAGAGAAAATACAGCGTCATCGTGGTGGGGACCGGTCTCGCCGGCGCCTCCGCTGCCGCGTCGCTGGCCGAACTCGGGTATGAAGTCACGGCATTCTGCTACAATGACAGCGCCCGGCGCGCGCACAGCATCGCCGCACAGGGCGGTATCAATGCGGCGAAGAACTATCCGAACGACGGCGACAGCATCTACCGGCTGTTTTACGACACGGTCAAGGGCGGCGACTTCCGCGCGCGCGAGGCCAACGTCTATCGTCTCGCCCAGGTAAGCAACAACATCATCGATCAGTGCGTCGCGCAGGGCGTGCCCTTCGCACGCGAATACGGCGGCTACCTCGACAACCGCAGCTTCGGCGGCGCACAGGTCTCCCGCACGTTCTACGCCCGCGGACAGACAGGACAGCAGCTGCTTCTCGGCGCCTATTCCGCGCTCATGCGTCAGACCGGCCTCGGCAATGTGAAGCTGTACTGCCGCCACGAAATGATGGAAGTCGTTCTCGTCGACGGCCATGCCCGCGGCGTGGTCATGCGCGACATGGTCACCGGCAAGATCGCATCCTACGCCGCCGACGCGGTCATCCTCGCGACGGGCGGCTATGCCAACGTCTTCTTCCTCTCCACGAACGCCATCGCCTGCAACGTGACCGCGGCGTACCGTGCGTACAAGAAGGGCGCCGGCTTCGCGAATCCGTGCTACACGCAGATCCATCCGACCTGCATCCCCGTGTCGGGCGATCACCAGTCGAAGCTGACCCTCATGTCGGAATCGCTCCGCAATGACGGCCGCATCTGGGTTCCGAAAGCCAAAGCCGACAAGCGCAATCCGAACGACATCCCCGAGGAGGAGCGCGATTACTACCTCGAGCGCAAGTACCCGAGTTTCGGGAACCTCTCGCCGCGCGACATTTCATCGCGCAGCGCCAAGGAAGCCTGCGACGACGGCCGCGGTGTGGGGCAGTCGGGCTACGGCGTCAACCTTGATTTCCGCGATGCGATCAACCGCCTCGGGAAGCATGTGATCGAGGAACGGTACGGCAACCTCTTCCAGATGTATGAGCGCATTACGGGCGAGGATCCCTACAGCGTCCCGATGCGCATCTATCCCGCGGCGCATTACACGATGGGCGGCCTCTGGGTGGATTACAACCTCATGAGCAACGTTCCCGGACTGCACGTGCTCGGGGAAGCCAATTTCTCCGATCACGGGGCAAACCGTCTCGGCGCCAGCGCGCTGATGCAGGGGCTCGCCGACGGATACTTCGTGATTCCGTACACCATCGGCCATTATCTCGCTTCCTACAAGAAGGAGAAAGTGACCACCGACCATCCGGAATTCCGCAAGGCCGAGGAGGAAGTGCGCGGACGCATCGGTTCGCTGCTCTCTCTCAACGGCAGCCGCACGGTGGCGTCGATTCACCGCGAACTCGGCAACATCATGTGGGAATACTGCGGAATGGGCCGCAACGAGACCGGGCTGAAAAAGGCCCTCGAGCTGATTCCCGCACTGCGCGAGGAATTCTGGCAGAACGCCAAGGTCGTCGGTGACGGAGAAAGCCTCAATAACGCTCTCGAACGCGCGGGCCGCGTGGCCGATTTCCTCGAGTTCAGCGAACTGATGTGCCATGACGCACTCGCGCGCAACGAAAGCTGCGGCGGTCACTTCCGTGAGGAATATCAGACCGAGGACGGCGAAGCGCTGCGCAACGACGAGGAATACGCACATGTCGCTGCATGGGAATTCACCGGTGTGGGTTCGAAACCGAACCTGCATAAAGAACCGCTGGTCTTCGAGAACGTCAAGCTTCAGACAAGGAGTTACAAATAATGAAACTCAAACTGCACATCTGGCGTCAGAAACACGCCCAGGATAAAGGGAAGATGGTCACCTACGAAGTAGACGGGATCATCGAGGACATGTCCTTTCTCGAAATGCTTGACGTGCTCAACGAAAAGCTGATCGTCAACGGCGAAGAGCCCGTGGCCTTCGACCACGACTGTCGTGAAGGTATCTGCGGCGCCTGCTCGCTGACCATCAACGGCATTCCCCACGGCTTCGAAAAGGAAACCACCATCTGTCAGCTGCATATGCGGCACTTCAAGGACGGCGACACGATCTACATCGAGCCCTGGCGCGCACGCGCTTTCCCGGTGATCAAGGATCTCGTCGTCGACCGCGCCGCGTTCGACCGCATCATGCAGGCCGGAGGATTCGTCTCCGCCCATACCGGCGGCGTCCCCGACGCCAACGCGACGCCCATCAGCAAGATCGACGCCGACAAGGCGATGGACTACGCTGCCTGCATCGGCTGCGGCGCCTGCGTGGCCGCGTGCAAAAACGCTTCCGCAATGCTCTTCGTCGCTGCGAAGGTGTCGCAGTACGCGTACCTGCCCCAGGGCCAGCCCGAGCGGAAAAAACGCGTGCTGAACATGGTCGCGCAGATGGATGCCGAAGGCTTCGGCGGCTGCACGAACCAGTACGAATGCGAAGCGGTATGCCCGAAGGGCATTTCCGTCGCCGCGATCGCGCTGATGAACCGCGATTTCCTGAAAGCTTCGCTGACCGACGCGTCGTAACCGGCGCATCCGCCTCACGCGGAAGAATTTCCTCGCTCCCCTGTCTGCAGTAGGGCAGGGGAGCTTTTATTTTTCCGCGGCAGACCGCGGAAGAACCGTTTCCCCGCGGTTTTCATCCCACATCTACTGCGAAGAAGGGAGAACCGCCACGTGCCGCGAAGAAGGAGAATCCCCAAGACATGAATACCCGCCTGATCCATTGGCTCATCATCCTCGTGTCGGTGAGCGCTATCTCGCACCGGTCGGCGCAGGGACGCGACCATGACCGCGATTCCGGCGCGCAGCTCGGCGGAGCGACGGTGTCGGGGTTTGTCCGAGACGCCGTGACGCGGGAAACACTCATCGGTGCGACCGTGCTGCTGCAGGGGACACAGCGGGGGGCCGCGACCAACAAGAGCGGTTTTTTCTCCATCTCCGGCATACCCGCAGGTGAAAGCGTCGCCGTTGTCAGTTATCTCGGCTATGAGACGAGGGAAATCACGCTGCAGCTCTCGGAGGGGGAGTCGCGCAGACTCGACATCTCCCTCACGGAATCCGTAGTCGAAATGGCGGAGGTGACGGTGGAAGGCACCCGGCAGGACGACGGCAGGCAGATCAGCGTGAGCAGTGTCACGATCCCGCTGCGCCAGATCAGCCAGCTGCGCGTGGCCGGCGAAGCCGATGTGTTCCGGTCACTGCAGTTTCTGCCAGGGGTTCTCGCATCCTCGCAAATTTCGAGCGGACTGTATATTCGCGGCGGTTCGCCTGATCAGACCCTGGTCCTTCTCGACGGTTCCGCCGTCTACAACCCGTCGCATCTCTTCGGCTTCTACTCGACCTTCAATCCCGACGCGATCAAGGACGTGGAACTGATCAAGGGGGGATTCCCGGCAGAATACGGAGGCCGCATGTCGGCTGTGCTGGACCTTGTGCAGCAGGACGGCAATCGGGAGGAGTTCGAGGGAAAGGCATCGCTCGGGCTGATTTCCTCGCGGCTTTCCCTCGAGGGACCGGTCGGGAGCGGATCATGGTTTCTCGGCGGCCGGCGCACCTATATCGACATGCTGACCTCCCTGATCGAGACCGACGCCTCGCCGCTGCCTTCGTACTATTTCTACGATTTCAACGGGAAGATCACCCAGGATCTGGGCGTCGACGACAAATTGTCGCTGTCCGGCTTCATGGCGAAGGATCAGATGGATTTCACCAACCCGAAAGGCATGACGCTCGGTCTCGGTGTCCGGAACAGCGCCGCGGCGATGCGGTGGATGCACCTGTTCAGCGGCAGCGTGTTCTCGGTGTTCAATGCCAGCTGGAGTGAATACCGGAACGGGCTCGAGAACGAGCGCGGAGGCTTCGGCGCGCGCATCGACAACCGTATCGAGGACCTGACGGTGAAAGGAACCATCGAATGGTTCGCCGGCAGCGACGTGAAAATTCTCGCCGGTTTCGAGACCAGCAGATACGCGCTGCAGTATCTTCAGCAGTTCGGCGGTGACGCGGATTCATCCCTGTCCGCAGGCGACGGCGCGATGAATATCGATTCGGAGGATGAGGTGCTGGCGGGGTTCGGGCAGGTCAACTATGAACTGTCGGCGCGTCTGTCCCTACAGCTGGGACTGCGAGGCAGCTATTATCGCCTCCGCGATATCCTCACGTTCGATCCGCGTTTTGCCCTCCGTTACCGGCTGCAGCCGGATCTTGCGATCAAGGCCGCGTGGGGCGTTTACCACCAGTACTTCCGTCTTGCATCGGTGCCCGATTTCAGCTTTTTCGATACCTGGCTCCCCACGGATGAGACGGTCGATCCGTCCCGCGCCATACACTACGTCCTCGGTGTGGAAACGCGTCCCTTCGAGGGGTATGAGTTCAACGTCGAAGGGTATTATAAAGGACTGTCGAACGTGAGCGAACTGCGGGAATTCGTCACACAGTCCACGGCGGTCCGCGAGATCTTCTACAACGGAACGGGACAGGCGTACGGGGTGGAGCTGTTTCTCCAGAAGCGCGTGGGTAATTTCACCGGATGGGCGGGGTATGCCCTCGGCTCTATCGAATCCCGTTTCGATGAACTCAACGGGGGAGAACCGTTCCGTCCGAAATGGGACAGAAGGCATGACATCAAGCTGGTGGCGCAGTACCGGCTGAATGAACGGTGGGAAATCGGCGCATCGTTCACATATCAGAGCGGTCAGTCGTACACGGCGCAGACATCCCGGTTCCAGACATCGTTTCCGGGAGACAATCAGGGGATCGGCGTGACGGTGCCGGCAGACCTCTACGGCTTGCGGCTGCCGGCCTCGCATCAGCTCAATCTCAACGCCAACTACTACACGACACTGTTCGGACAGCCGGCCCGGCTGCTGCTCGATCTCTACAACGTGTATTCCCATCGGGATATCTGGTATCGGTACTATGATACCAGCGAGGACGTGACCGAGGTGACCGACGTCGTGCTTCTCCCGATCATTCCCAGCGTCGCAATCGAAATTTCCTTCTAGGCATGGCATGAAAAAATCCCGGTCCCTGCTTCTTGTCCTGTGTACTCTCGTCCTCGCAGCTGGCTGCGAGGATGCGCCCCCGACGGAGTATGTCGCGCGGCCCTATGTCCAGGGCTATCTGCTCGTGGGAGAACGCATCGAAAACATCGTCGTCGCGCAGTCCCAGCCGATTGACAGGCCGTTCGATTATTCGGCGAGCATCGTCCGTGACGCATCGGTTTCCATCGAAGGCGGCGGGGTGGAGATGCACCTGATCTACCGCGACGATCCGGACGGCGGGGGCAGCTACTTCTGTCCCGATACGACGGTACGCGTCGCCCCGGAGACGACGTATCGTCTCGTTGTACGCATGCCTGGCGGCGAGGTGCTTCGCGCCGAAACCACGACGCCGCAGTCCATATCCTGGGTGCTCGAACCTCCGTCTGACCTTCAGTATCCTCGGGATACCACGAAGCTGGAAAGCAGTGATTCTCTCCGTATGATCTGGTCTCCCGGAAACAGTGCCGAGTATCTCCTTCGCGTGCGGGCTGTCGACACCGTGGGGTACGGCCGGTACCTGGACCCTCCGTCGGAAGAAAGCAACGCGCGCACGAACAGCCGGGGTGAAAAGCGCGGGACCACCTACAGCGTGACACAGTGGGTATATGCGCCCCTGAATCGGATGCGCCTCGGCTGGACTTCCTTTACCTGGTTCGGGAGAAATGAAATCACCGTTTTCGCGCCGGATTACTGGTTTTTGGAGTGGTTCAAGAGCACGCAGTTCAGCAGGATCTCCGCCGAGTTCGATCAGCGGGAGAGCAATATCGATGGCGGACTGGGTGTGTTCGGCTCCGCGTCGATTCTTCGAAAAGAGCTCTTTCTTCAGAAAAACGGCCGCTGACAGATACTTCCCGCCCGCTTCTCCTCCTTCTGATGCAGTGGAAATCCGATTCCCCTTGCATCACGTCGCATTTTTATTACTTTAAAAATGCTAGGCTTCAATAACACATAGGCCACAGGGAAAGCAGAAAAGAGCTTTTGAAGCCAGTTCTTTGCAGTATTTGTGTCTTTAAATCGAAAAGGAGGCCCCCGATGGATATGCGCCCGTTTTCTCCACCCGGCAGGGCAAAACCCCACGTTTTCGCAATGAATCAGCGCGACGTGGAACCGTTCGCGTACTTCACCGAGCGGAATTTCGAGAACATCACCCAGGTGCACGAACTCCCGCAGGAACTGCGGTTCGACATGAAGGTGGTGTCAAGCGTCCTCCCGTTCAAGGTCAACTCCTACGTGATCAACCAGCTCATTGACTGGTCCGACATTCCTGACGACCCCATCTTCCAACTGACATTTCCCCAGCGCGGCATGCTCTCCGACGAGCATTTCGAACTCATGGCGAACCTGCATCGCGCGGGTGCGACACGCGACCAGATCAAGGAAGCCGCGAATCGAATCCGTCTCGAACTCAATCCGCATCCGGCGGGGCAGAAGACGCTCAACGTGCCGCATCTCGACGGTGAGCCGCTGCCCGGACTGCAGCACAAGTACCGGGAGACGGTGCTGTTCTTTCCTGCTGCCGGGCAGACCTGCCACAGCTACTGCACCTTCTGTTTCCGCTGGGCGCAGTTTGTCGGCATGACGGACCTGCGATTCGCCGCGAAGGAAGCCACGCAGCTGGCGGAGTACATCCGCCGTCATCCGGAAGTGACAAACGTGCTCGTCACCGGCGGCGACCCGATGGTCATGAAGACGCACAAGCTCGAGCAGTACATCGATCCGCTGCTGGACGCGTCGCTCGAACACGTGCAGACCATCCGCTTCGGCACCAAATCCGTGGCGTACTGGCCCCAGCGATTCGTGACCGATCCGGACGCGGACGATATGCTGCGGCTTTTCGAGAAGATCATCGCCTCCGGCCGCTCCGTCGCCATCATGGCGCACTTCAATCATTACAAGGAACTCGACACCGTCATCGCCCGCGAGGCGATACGGCGGATTCGCGATACGGGCGCCGTGATCCGGTCACAATCGCCCATTCTGTCGCACATCAATGACAACGCAGGAGTGTGGGAACTGATGTGGCGTGAACAGGTCCGCCTCGGCATCATCCCGTACTACATGTTTGTCGAGCGCGATACCGGCGCGGAGCAGTATTTCAAGATCCCGCTGATCCGTGCATACAAGATATTCCGTGAAGCATTCCGCCACGTGAACGGGCTCGCCCGCACGGTCCGCGGACCCTCGATGTCGGCGACCCCCGGGAAGGTGGAAGTCACCGGTCTGGGAGAGGTCGCGGGAGAAAAAGTGCTCGCACTGCGTTTCCTCCAGGGAAGGAATCCCGAGTGGGTGGGGAAACCCTTTTTCGCGAAATACGACGACAAAGCCAGCTGGCTGACGCATCTGCGTCCCGCGTTCGGCCAGGAGAAATTTTTCTTCGAGCAGTAGCTGGCGCATCTGCACGCGCCTCCGTGATACGAAATCCCGCGGAGCGGGAAGAGAGGCACCTGCACGTCAGTGGTCCCCCAGAGGACAAAGCGCGAGCGCCCCTCAGGCACAGGCCGAGGGGCGCCCGCGTATCCGCCTCGTCGGCGCTTGCGCATCTCCCCGGGGTAGCCTATCTTTTCGGCATTACATCCGCTGATTGATGTGCTGAAAGAATTTGAGCTACTCGCATCGGATAATACATCCGGTGCAACAGAACTGGTTCGGAAACTGCTCGCGCTCTGTGAGAGCTGTGCCATCGGCTACCGCTTCGACGAACTGCGAGAAGGTTTTACGCTGCTCGAAGGCGCGCAGAAAAGCATGCCCTCGCTGCATGCGGTTCTGCATATCCTCAAATCCGATTTCCTGTCCAAACTGCATGACGACAGCGAGATCGCCGACGCCATTTCGTATCTCTCATCCCTCGAAAAAATCCTCACACAGTCGGGCGAGCAGATCGCCGAGGTTTTCGGACAGCTGTTCGAGAAACCGACGGCGTTCGCGACGCTCTCGCGAAGTTCCACCGTGCTGTCCGCACTGTACCACATGCAGTCGCTGGGGCGGCTCACGCATGCGTATGTGCTTGAAGGACGTCCGATGTTCGAGGGACACCGCAGCATTCATGATCTTTTTCGTCATGGCGTCCCCTGTACGCTGATGGTGGACGCGGCCATGGCGGAGGCGCTTGCCCGCGCCGACGCGGTGGTGGTCGGTGCGGATTCCATCAGCGCGGACGGGTACCTGCTGAACAAAACCGGAACGTATCCGCTGGCGCTCTGCTGTAAGGCGCTGGATATTCCGCTGTACGTCCTCTGCGATTCGCTGAAGTTCTCCCCTCAGCTGCACACGCAGATTCTTGTCGAGGATCGTCCGGGAGAGGAACTGCTGCACAGGGAAGAGAGGGACGGTTTTCACATCTGGAACCGCTATTTTGAATGGACGCCCGTGGAATTCGTTACGGCATTCATCACCGAACGTGGGGCGTTCACCCCGGACCAGCTCAGCGCGCTCGCCGGGGAAGGCGAAGAACAGTCCTGATTTTCTCCATGCACAACATCCGATTCCCTTTCTTTCCGCTCGCCGGCATGATGCTGGCAGGCCTGCTCCTCCTTCCGCCGCGCACTGCCGCGCAGGAATCCCCGACGCGAAGCGCCGACAGGTCGGAGGAAGCCGAAACAGCGCACGCGGCGCAGGCGCGGACACACCCGCAGCCGGTTTTCTCCGGACAGGTTCCGTTGCGGCGTTCGCCGTTGAGCGGGATCCTGACGCACGCCGTGCACGGCTACCATCCATACTGGATCTCCGATGCGGCAGCGGACAACTACCGCTGGAATCTCCTGAGCCACCTGGCGTATTTTTCGTACGAAGTCGATCCGGCGTCAGGTGAAGCCCTTACGGTCCGGAACTGGCGCACGACCACGGTGATCGATCGGGCGAAAACCGAGGGAGTCTCGGTGCTCCTCGCCGTGACGAATTTCGGCGCGGCCAATAATCGCACGCTGCTCACATCGCCTGCCGCCCGCGATACCCTGATCACACGGCTGATCGGACTCGTGCAGGAACGTGGGGCGAACGGAGTGAGCATCGATTTCGAAGCCGTTCCGGGGGACCAGCGCGAGAACCTCGTGACCTTTTTTTCGGCGCTGAGAACCCGGCTCGATGCGGAAATCCCCGATGCGGTGATCAGCACCGCCGCACCCGCCGTGGACTGGAACAGCGCATGGGACGTCGCCGCGCTGGCTGCTTCGGTGGACCTGTTTTTCGTGATGTGCTACGATTACTCCTGGTCGTCCAGCAGCAATGCCGGTCCTGTCGCCCCGATCCGCGGCATGACCTACAACGTCGACCGGACACTCCGCTGGTATCTCGCTCAGGGGGTCCCTCAAGAAAAGCTTCTGATGGGCGTCCCGTATTACGGTTACGACTGGCCGGTGATAAGCTCTTCCGCGGGAGCCGCGACCAAAGGGCGGGGCACTGCGCGAACCTATTCCGCCGCTGCCTCGTCGCTTCAGAACCGCAGCAGGCAATGGAGCGAGGTCTTCCTCAATCCGTGGATCGCCTACGAGAGCAGCAGCTGGCAGCAGCTGTGGTACGATGATGCGGAAAGTCTGGAATTCAAATACGCGCTCGTGAAAGATCTCGGCATCGCAGGGATCGGCATGTGGGCGCTGGGGTATGATGCGGATCTCCCGGAATTGTGGGATCTGATCGAACGGATGTTCACGCGTCCCGCCGCCGTCAATGCGCCTCCGGCGCCTTCGGCCGTGGCGATATGGCCGCAGCCGCTTCGCGCCGGGACATCGGCGTATGTTCGCCTCCCCGCGGAATTCACGCAGGACGGAAGCCGGCGGTCCGCGGTCTTCGATCTGCTCGGCCGCATCGTCGCGGAGCCGCTCCCGGAGCGCCTCGCGGATGAAATAATCCGCTTCACGGTGCCTGATCTTTCGCCCGGAGTTTACGTGCTCGATATCGGCGGTGTCCGCAATCGCATCGTCGTGACACAGTTCTGAGGCATTCTCCCGTGGCAAACGCGAAACAGAAACCGTCAGGCCGAACCCGGACGCCGAACGTCCCGGCTATCGACGCGCAGACCAAATCCGCGACCCTCGCGGTGCGGCGACTCTCCATTCCCTGACAAGTGAAGGCTCTCATGGCGACGGCAGGAAAACATGAAACGGCATCCGGAAACAGAAGCAGCGCCCGCGGCGGAAGCGTCCGCGAGGGAGGCGGTCCGCGGAAGGGAAGCGTGTCGGCGGAGCGCGGAGATAGCGGTCGGAAGCGCGGCACCGGGCTGAAGACGCATGTGGCACTGACCCCGTCGGCGATCGCCCTGCTGATCGCCATCGGAAGCTTCCTTCTGCTGCGCGGTCTCGCTGTCATGCTGCATCCCGCCGGCGTGCGGCTCTGGGGAATCGATTTCGCGGCATGGCTGGGCGCGAGCCCGCTGTGGCTGCTCGTACTCTGGCTCCCCGTTGTCTTTCTGTTCCCGCCCATCGCCGAGATGTTCCGAGGTACGCGCAGCGGATCGGCTCCGCCGACCGGCTCCTCCGCCGGCCGAATGACCGGTGCCCTGGTGATGACGCTGCTGGCGGGTGCGCTTGCCTGGTGGATCCACGTGGCGTATGCGTTCCTGGGCGACGGCACCTGGTACGCCGCGGAACTCTACCGCAGCATGACGCTCCCGGCTTATGCCAACAGCATGATCAAACCGAGCGCCTGGCTGACCGGGATCGTTCTCGACGGATTCGCCCGGACCTTCCGTCCCGAGGATATTCGTCTCCCGTTTATTGCCGCTGGCGTGGCAGGCATGCTCGTCGCTGCCGGTGCGGTCTTTTTCTCCACGCGTCGCGAGAGCACCTCCGACGTGCTTTCCGCCGCGGTATTCCTGCTCGGGGGAGCGGGGACACTGGTGTTCCTCGGGTATATCGAACTCTACGCACTGGTGTACGGCCTGAGCGTTGCGTACATGATCACCGCGTGGCGCTCCCTCCGCGGGACCGGCTCTGTCTGGCTGCCGGCGTTATTGCTAGTGCTGGCGATGCTGTTCGGCGCCTCGGCGGTCGTATGGCTGCCGTCGCTGCTTCTGCTGCTGCATTGGAAATTCCGCGGTGAAGAAGGCGCGTTTCCCCTGCAGAGGGCTGCGGTCATCCTGATGCTGCTTCCGCTGGCGGGCATCGCTGTGCTCTATGCGCTGGGCGGCGGTGCGGGCGAAAGCGCCTATCTCGTCGCGCTCTCGCCCTACGAACGGGTGGTGGATGGACTGCATACCGGCTGGCAGCGCTACGTTTTTTTCGCTCCCCAGCGCTGGGCGGACATCGGCAGCATGCTGCTGCTCGGCCTTGGAGCGGTGGCATTCATCCTCCCGGTGCTCCTCTGGTCAGGAAGAAAAGAAGGCCTGCTGCGCCATCCGACCATCCTGTTCAGCGCGACCGCAGCCGCCGGCGGATTGACGCTGCTGCTCTTCGGAAACACCTTCCTCGGGCTTGCCCGGGACTGGGACGTCGGTGCCTTCGCACTGCTCGGGTCGGCATTGCTGGCCTTTTCCCTCTGGACCCTGACACCGAAGACTACGCGAACGGCGGTCATGCCCGTGCTCACCGCGGCCGTTCTCTCCCAGCTCATTCTCTGGACGGGGCTCAATACGCAGGAACAGCCTTCGGCGGAGCGATTCGAAAGCATCGCCGCGATGGACGCGGGACTGCTGCTGCCCATGAATACCTTCACCGCCTATGAGAACCTGAGAAAGTTCTACCAGTCCGGCGGGGAAACGCGGGCGTACTTCCGTGTTCTGCGCAGCCAGATCGAAACGGGGTATCGTGCGCACATCGGGTATGCCGAGTACCTCAGTTCGCTGCTGAAGCTGTCGGACGCCGCGCTGCGTCGCGAGGAACTCTCGTGGCTGATCGACAGATACGAGAGAGCCGCGGCGGCGCACGGAGCCGAAGACGATTTCCGCACGATTCCACCGCGGACCGCGCGGGAATTTGCCGCCCGCCTGCTTCTCAGCGCGTGGCAGATCGGCGAAAGGGACCTGGTGCATTCCGCGGCAGCATCGTTCGGAAAGCTCTTCACCGTCTGGCCGGAATACGGCCTGCTCGAACTTCTGCAGACGGGAACGGGCAGCCGCGAGGACGAACTGTCCCGGATCGCTGCAGCCGTCACACCGGAGACGGAAGATCCGTTCCTTCATATGACCGCGGGAGGCATGTACCAGCAGCGCGAAGCCTATGAACGCGCATCTGATGAATATGACACCGCGCTCGAACGCGAACCGTCGCTGTACCCCTCCTGGTACCTCGTCGCGGCGGAACTTCATTTCTCTTTCACCGGGAACAGGGAGAAAGCGCGCAGCATCCTCGAGGCCCCGGAATCCCCTGAAGCGGCACGTGCCCTTCAGATTCTGCAGAACCGATAAGGTTGAGGCCGGAGCAGGGGAGCGCTCCGGCCCGGTCTCCCCCATATAACATCGCCGACCAGATATGTGAAATAGTTTCACATTATCGGACGCGGCTGACGTGGCATTCGGAGATAATGGCTTCGGTTTATCGCCGCCGAACAGCCCCGAACCAATCCGGCGAAGTCTCTGAACGGTACCATTAGGCGCGCCGGCGAACTAAAAAAACGCTAAAATAGTCCGTATTTGGCCTCTACGGGCTGCGCAGCTTCGCAATAAGTGAAAAATAGTCACATGTGAAAAAAATGAAGTTTGGACTTGCCTGTTTTATGTGAAGCGACTATTTTCTGTCTGTATGACAATGCTCCGATTGACGGCAAGCCACGAGAAGAGTGCAAAAAGG
>QKAF01000004.1 GCA_003246455.1 Bacteroidota bacterium | reverse complement strand
CTGCATATTTCCCCCTTTTCCTATGATATTGAAGAAAAAAACAATATCTTCTCAGCAGTTTTCCAATACATCATATCAGTCCTGACTCTTCGGGCCGCGAGCCCGAATCATCGGAACAATCTCCGGGACACCGATGAAATCATCTGCGTTATCGCGCGTCATATTCTGCGTCGGATTGCTTTCACTCCTTCATGTGGTCTCCTGCCCCGGGTGGGCGCAGGTGCCGGATTCCCTGAACGCAATGCTTGATGCGGGGAAGATGGACTCGAGCCGCATCAATCGTCTGATCGAGATCGGCTGGGACGTCCGTCACAACGATCCTGCGCTGGCACGGAAGCTCTCCGAAGAGGCGCTGCATTTCGCCGAACAGATCGCATTCAAAGATGGTATCGGATGGTCGCATCGGAACCTCGCGGTCGTGGATTACATCCAGGGGAATCTCGTCAAGGCGCTTGATCACTCCATGAAGGCACGGCGCATTTTCGAGAAAATTGAAAGTGTGGACGGCCTCGCTTCGAGCTGCATCAATATCGGTCTCGTGTACTGGAAGCTGAAAGAGTTTCAGAAAGCGATTGCGGAATTCAAAACCGCCATCGGACTCAAGCCCAGTCCCTATCAGACCATGATCGCGACAGGCAATCTGGGAATGCTGTATTCCGAAGTCGGGCAGCATGCACCGGCGCGGATCTACATCAACCTCGCACTGAAGAAAGCCATCGCTCTCGGGGACCGCTTCTACGAATCCGTCTGTCTCAACAATCTCGGGTGGGTGGACGAACAGCAGAAGAATCCCAGCGCTGCGCTCGATTATTACCTGCAATGCCTGGCTATCCGCGAGCATCTCGGCGACAAACGCCGCCTGGCGAGCTGCTGCGCGGCGATCGGTTCCGTCCTGACAAAACTCGGCAGGTTCGACGAAGCGCTGAATTTTTTCAATCGCGCCCTTGCGCTGAACCGAGAACTCGGAGAGAAAATTCAGATCAAGGAGGCCTACCAGGATATCGCCAGCATGTTCGAGGCCAAGGGCGATTACTACAATGCATACCGGTATCATAAACTGTATTCCGGGATGAAGGATAGCGTGATCGACCAGGAAAAAGCGCGCGCGATTGTGAAAATGGAAGCCTCCTACCTGATGGAGAAGAAGCAGCAGGAGATTCATTCGCTCAAAGAGACGAACAGGATGCAGCAGATTCTCGTCTTCACGATTTCTTCCGGACTGCTGCTGGTTCTCATCCTTGCCGTGGTACTCTTCCGCGCCTACCGGAGCAAGACACAGATCAACCGGGAACTGCAGACGACGCAGCGGATGCTCATCACGCAGGAAAAACTGGCGTCGCTGGGACAGCTGACCGCGGGAATCGCGCACGAGATGCAGAACCCGATGAATTTCATAAACAACTTCGCCCTGCTCAGCATGGAGTGGATCGACGATCTGGAGAATGAGCAGACGACGCCGGAAGACCGGAAAACCACGGTCTCCGACCTTCGGCAGAACATCGAGAAGATTCTGCATCACGGGAAACGCGTCGACGGGATCATCCGCAGCATGATGATGCATGCGCGGACATCCACCGACGACCGGCACACGGTGGATGTCAACGCCCTGCTCCATGACGCGACGCAGCTCGCCTCGCATGGGAGCCACGTGCACGGCAGGACCTGCCGGCCCCAGATCGAAATCGACGCCGAGAGTTTTCTGCCCGTGATCCGGGTCGTGCCGCAGGACATCAGCCGCGTCTTCCTGAACATCCTGAACAACGCCATCGATTCGGTCTGCGAACGCGCCGAACACGAGGATTCCGGGACGTACGAGCCGCATGTGAAGGCCCGTACACGGCTCGCTGGTCGCGCCGTGGTGATCAGCATCCGCGATAACGGGACGGGAATACCGGAGACGGTACGGAACAAGATTTTCGAACCCTTCTTCACCACGAAATCCCCGGGCTTCGGTACCGGGCTGGGACTGTCGATCAGCTACGACATCATCGTCCAGAAACATGGCGGCACGCTCGCCGTGGACTCCGAACTGGGAGAATACACGGAGTTCATCATCACGCTTCCCGTGGACGGACTTTCCCATCGCAATACATGACATCGGCGCGGCCCCTGCCGCGGGAGCGACGAAGCCCCGGAATACCTTCTCCCAAAGGGCGCAGCTGAAAAACAGAAGCGTCACCCGGATACGATATCCGGGTGACGCCGATCGATGCGATGGCCGGCTGAGCCGGCATTTCGAAATCAGGTGAAGATGATCTGTCCGCCCGCTGCCATTTCATAGAACTGGCCGACGGAAATGATGTCATCGCATTGCGGGCAGAAATCCGCCTGCGTCAGATGAAACATATCCACCGTCGCCTTGCAGGCGAAGAGTCCTGCACCGGTATCGTGAATCATTTCGATGAATTCACGAACGGGCGGGATGTCGAGCTTCTCCATCTCCTTCTTCATCTGCGAGGTTGCGAACGCCGACATCCCCGGAATGGCGCCAACAAGGGTCGGGATATGCATGGCGGGATTTCCCACCGTTGCGACCTTGAGGTTGTCCATGCGTTTATTGATGATGGCGTCGAGCCCGAAGAAGGTGAAAAAGAGTGTCGCTTCGATGCCTTCCATGCGGGCACCGTTTGCCATGATCAGCCCGGGATACACTCCTTCGAGCGAGCCGCGTGAAATAATGATAGAGACTTTTTCAATGGGATCGGCCATGGTGTGCTCCTCGTGTTTCAGATACAGCCCTTCGGCTTCGGGAGGCCGGCGATTCTCGCCGCCTTCTTCGCGGGACCCTTCGGGAAGAGCTGGTAGAGCTCCTTGGTGTCGACACCGCTTTCCTTGGTAAGCTTGCGGATCGAAGGGGCGTCACCCTTTTCCTGGAATTCGCTGCGCATGTAGTTCAGCACCAGCCAGTGCCGATCGGTCAGCGATTCTATTCCTTCTTCGGTGGCCAGCGCCTGGGCAATTTCCTCATTCCAGTCGGCGAGATTGGCCAGGTTGCCATCCGCGTCGAATGCGAGAGTTTTGCCGGCGATTTCACGTGTCTCCATGCATGTGCTCCTTAGTGATGAATAGTGGTGGTGGGTACTGCGTTGCCCGCGGCGGGATTCGCGATGTTCTTGAGGAACTCCGTCATGAACGCCAGGCCGCGGCGCGCCTCGGGGGAATTGATATCGCGCATGAGCTTCATGAGCGAGACGTCCCCTTCGACGGTGATGTCAAGATTTTTATAGACGTTCAGCGCATTGTTGACGGCGTGCAGCATATCGGGCTGCGTGAGATTCTTCACCGTGTTGAGAATCGTGACGACATTGTCCGCGAGGTGTTTTACATCCTCCACGCTGAATGATGTAACCACGGTATCGGTGATGCGCAGTACCTCGCGCATGAATTCAAAGTAGCCCTTCTGGTCCATTTCGTGAAGGCGGTGCATGAGGTCGAGCGAGAGCTGCCGCGAAATCGGCGCGAAATCCTCGACGAAATCCCGCATGTTCTCGAACTGTTCGAACGCACGGGTGATGTGATTGACGTTGCGAAGCAGTTTCTTTCCGAGATAGGCGATATCGCCGGTGTTCACCTCATCGCTGATCTCCTCGAGCTCCTCCACTGTCGTCTTATACAGGTCGTGTCCGACGCGCATGAGATCTTCCTTGAGGTCCTCCATCTCGCGGCGGTGCCTGCGCTGATGTTCCATTTCCTCGAGGATGATATCGAGCTTGGCATTGAGCGCGTCAATCTGGGGTTGGATGCTTTCTGATTCCATGGCTTACATCCTCTTCCCCGCCATCGACATGTGGGACTCGATGGGCAGTTCCTTGCCGCGCAGGAGGAAGTTCCAGTACATCCAGCGGAACATGATCTTTCCGTAGTGGTTCATTTCCGTTTCTTCGAGCAGGGAGAACGGACCGACACCCGGCAGGGGGAATTTTCCGGGCAGAGGTTCCGTATCGTAGTTGAAATCGATCAGGATGCCCTTCCCGAAGCCGGATTCGATGAAGCAGTTGGCATGGCCGTCGAACTGGGCGCGCAGCGGGCGCCCCTCCATCCACGACAGGATGTTTTCGGTGAGGATATCGGCCTGAAAGTGCGCCACGGAGCCGGCTTTTGAGCTGGGGAGATTCGTGGCATCTCCGATCACGAAAATATTCTCGTGTGCTTCGGACTGGAGCGTCTGCTTGTTCGTCGGGATGAAGCGGAGTTCATCCCCGAGGCCGCTGCGCTCGACCATTTCATCTCCCATGTTCGTGGGTATGGTCACGAGCACGTCAAAAGGGATTTCCGTTTCGTCCCAGGAGACGATCTTTCTTTCTTCGTTCTCCACCCGCGCGATACTGAAATCCGGGGTGAGATGGATGTTTTTCTTGTCGAGGAAATCCCCGAGGATCCCCGAGGCACGGGGTTTCGTAAACGCGCCGGGGAGCGGCGTGACGTAATGGATGTCCACTTTGTCGCGAATTCCGCGTTCGGTGAACCACCAATCCGCGAGGAAGACGAATTCCAGCGGCGCGACGGGGCATTTGATCGGCATTTCGGCGACGTTGAGAACGAGCTTCCCCCCTTCCCATCGGCGGAAGAAGTCCGCGAGCGCACACGCGCCCTCAATGGTATAGAAATCGAAGATATTCTTATACCAGAGTCCGTCCTTCATTCCCTCCGTCTCATCCGGGTTGATCTTCGCACCGGTCGCGACGATGAGTAGATCGTAGTTGAGCACCACGTTGTTTTTCAGCAGGACGCGATTCTCTTCGGCTTCGATCCGGTCGATTTCAGCCGATACGACTTTGGCCCCGGCGGGAAAGAAATCCCGTTTGGGCTTGACGACGTCCTTTCTGGAGTAAATTCCGAACGGGATGAACAAAAAACCGGGCTGATAGTAGTGCGTTTCGAACTGATCCACTATGGTTATCTGCCACTGGCTGCTGTCGAGCATGGCGTGCAGCTTGTTGAGCATCATGGTGCCTGCAGTGCCGGCCCCGAGAATCACGAGATTTTTCATGGGAGGCTTCCAGAGTGAGAGGACAGTGGTGAGAATAATAGGATGCACAAAAGTAACAGGCGATTCAGGTATGAATACAGTATTGCCGATTTTTTTTTCATATGCCCCGCAAAAGGGTAATCGTCGGACAACTTCCCCCATGGCCCACGATCCTTACAGAAAAGTAATGCTGGGTTAAGTTTTCTGTAGGGAAGCAGCATATAGATTGCAATCCGTACATCACTTGAACTCCCCTGACCACCCCTGAAGGGCGATACGGCATGTTCCGATTTCGACGGCAGACACGACTCCTGGGCACCGCGGCACTGTTCGCGCTGTCGTTTGGTGTGCGCGCGGATGCGCAGCCCGTCGCCGACAGGCTGCTGCCGGAAGGGTCCGTGACGGCGGTGCAGAACCGCCCTGATGCGGCTCCATTTCACACCGATCTCGGGAAATTCCGCGCGAATCGTATCGGAAACGACGTGTTGCTGGAGTGGATCACGCTCCGGGAGGTCGGGAATCGCGGTTTCGAGGTACAGCGCGCATCGTCGGAGAGCCGGGGATGGCAGCAGGCAGGCTTCGTTCCCGGCGGCGGTGACGGCAGTCTGACCCGGGAATACACCTTCCGTGACCGCGGAGTCCCCCCCGAAGACCTGCGCTACATGCTGCGCATCATCGGGGACGACGGGATGGTGCAGTATTCCCAGATCGTCTCCGTGCTCGTCACGGGCACTCTTCGTGCGTTCGTGGTGCGGGCGCAGGAGGACGACCCGAAAACGATCCCGCAGGTGAGCATCGACCTCCTCAAGGATGAAACCATTTCGCTGCAGCTGACAGACAGAAACGGCAACGTGCTCGAACATATCGTGCGAAAGCAGCACGTTCCCAGCGGGAAGCATGAATTTGCGCTCGAGTGCTCCCGTCTCCCCAGCGGCAGATACCAGGTACTGCTTTTTACCAGCGAAGGTCGGTATCACCGGCCCTTCGAGTACAAACGATGAACCGAGAACCCGGCGGAGCGGCTTCACCGCCGCGCTTCCGTGAAACACTCCCAGGTCCGAAAGGTGCAGCAATGCGACAGATCACTTCTACGATATTTCTCACCGCACTGATGGTGCTCGTCATGGGATCCTCCGCCATGGCGCAGCGCGGCGGCCCCCATTTCCGCATGGATGATGAAAAATACCTGCGTGCCGCGGGCGCCCCCAGTACCCGCGGGCTGCGTTCGGATGCTTCCCTCCCGGCGGAATGGACCGGCCTGGCGGGGGTCCGTTCGGAAAAGGGCATGCTGCTTCGCTGGTCGACGTCGAGCGAACGCGGCAGCGCGTGGTTCAAGATCGAATGCCGTAAAGCGGGCGCGCCGGAATGGCAGGTCGTCGACATCCTCCCCGCAGCCGGCGAGAGCAGCACACCGAGATATTACTCATGGATCCATGCAAATCCCCCCGAGGGCGCGGTCGAGTATCGCTTGCGGCAGATTGACCGCGAAGGAGAGGAAAGTTCCACCGGGGAACTCCGCGTGGAATCCGCGGGCACTGAACACGTTTCCCTCGCCCCCTGCTCTCCGAACCCGGCCAATGCGGAAACGTTGGCTGCACTGAGCACGGGCATGGAACTGACCGGTTCGCTCGTGATCGTGGATCTCGCAGGAAAAATCAGACAGATCGTATTCCAGAAGCAGGATCTCCTTCCGGGATCCTATCGCTTCCGAATCGGCACGGCGTCCCTGCCGGCCGGGAATTACCTGCTCCGTCTCACCACTTCGGAAGGAGTCTCGACGCAGCGCCTGCTGGTCACGCGCTGAGACGGATAAAATAACCGCCATCGGCTTCAATGCGGCAGCGGGGATCCTGCCGCACCCCTCCCCTGAACGCCGCCTCCCGGAACAAGAGGCGGCGCTTCTCTGTTATGATGTATTCCAGATACAATAGGTCCGGTTATTTATGCGATTTCGCCTGATTCTTCTTTTCGCGCTCACTGTTCCTTTGACTCTTCGTGCCCAGCAGCTTCCGCCCGCGAGCACGGTCATCGAGCACGCCGGCATTTCGATCCCGGTCTACGAGGGCTTCGAGGCGCTCGCCCCGTTGTTTGCCCCGCGTGGCGACACGACGGTGATCGTCAATTTCTGGGCGACATGGTGCGCCCCGTGCGTCGAAGAACTTCCCTACTTCGAAGAGCTTACCCGCCGGCGCACATCGGAGAAGTACCTTATCATTCTGGTCAATCTCGACTTCCGGAAACAGCTGTCAACCCGGCTGATTCCGTTCCTCGAGAAACACGAACTGCAATCGACCGTCGTGGTCCTCGACGATCCGGATGCGAATGCATGGATTGATCGCATCGACCCCACGTGGAGCGGTGCGATTCCGGCAACGGTCATTTTCAATGCCGCCAGGCGCGAATTCCGGGAACAGTCTTTTACTTCCGAAGAACTCACCACACTCGTAACATCATTCACGGGACACGCTCAATGAGAACATACATCCTCGCAGTACTCATGCTGTTTGCGGCTGCCTCCGCCACCGTCATCGCCGGCGGGTACGACGTCGGCGACAAAGCGACCGATTTCAAACTCCGCAATATTGACGGAACCCTGGTTTCGCTCGCGGATTATCCCACCGCGGAAGGCTTCATCGTGATTTTCACCTGCAATCACTGCCCGTATTCCGTCGCCTACGAAGACCGCATCATTGCGCTCAACGACAAATACGCGAACCGTGGGTATCCGGTCATCGCGATCAATCCGAACGATCCGGAGGTGCAGCCCGCGGACAGCTTCGACGCCATGAAGGAACGTGCCAGCGAAAAGGGATTCACCTTCCCGTACCTGTTCGATGAAGGACAGCAGATCTATCCCGCATACGGGGCAACGCGGACGCCGCATGTCTTCGTTCTTCAGAAAGACGGGAAGGACCTGCGTGTCCGCTATATCGGGGCCATAGACAACAATTACGGCGATGCCGACGCCGCCGACGAGCACTATGTCGAGGCCGCCGTCGATGCCCTGCTCGCCGGACGCAGCCCCGACACCGAAACCACCAAGGCCATTGGCTGCAGCATCAAGTACAGGAAATAGCACGGCCGTTGCAGTTGACGTGATGCATCGCTACTTTGCGGAGTATTGAGTCATTTTCGTCGTATTCGCGACAGCGGAATCTTGTACACCAGTCCAGAGGAGGGCGCATGCGCGCGGCTGCATTCATTCTGTCCATACTTTTCCTGCTGCCGGGATCGCTCAGTGCGCAGGGCATGATGCGCATGTATCGCATGATGTACAGCGTGAGCGGATCGTTCTCCTCGGGGCAGAATGATACGGATATCAAAGGCGTCGGAGCTCCCTCCGGGACGGAGTTCGATTACGAGACGGTGAGGATTGCCACCCGCAACGGCTACTTCGTATCGAGGAACGTCGTACTCGGACTCGAGCTGTCGTGGGACCAGACCCGCGGAGAAAGCCGTCCCAAGCCGAATCCGAGGAACGAGCGTTACAAACAGTATGAACGCAGCCTGTTCGTCGGACCGCTGCTTCGCTGGTACCAGCCACTGAGCGTGCGCTGGTTCGCCTACCCGGAAGTATCGCTGGGCTACCGTCACTATCTCGGAGAATCCGAAGCCAGCAGTTCAACCGTCACGACCCTCCCAGTGACCACCACCGCGCGCGGCTTCGGCATCAACGCCGGTGCAGGTCTCGGGTATTTTCTCTCGCGCAATGTCGTTCTCGACGCGTCGCTTCGCTACTCCTACGGATGGCTCTCCGGCAGCTACCAGACATCGGGACAGCCTGATCTCGACGTCGACATGAAAGGCTCCGAAATTGGCATCCTCTTCGGGCTCCAGTTGCTGATGTAAGACGCTCCTGCATGGCAGGGCAGTCGCTGGCCAACCGGGGGGGCGGGTTCCGCGAATTTTTTATGACAAATCACGCCTCCCGGCGTGATTTTTTTTTCTTCCGCGACCTCCCATATACAGTCGGTCATCCCGGCAGTCACAAAGATTGCAACACCATCGAGGTAGCGACATGATTTCAAAACGATGTACCGTTTTCCGCACCACTGCCCTGCTTCTGCTCCTCACCACCTACCTTGGCTCAGCCGCTCCGCCGACGTACAACTTTCTGACAAATGTCGTCGATCATTTCGATGCAACGGCCGGTGAGGTCAAGGGAGTGTTGTTCTCCGTCGAAAACAACGGTTCGAGCATGATTTCGCTGGATGTGACCCTTCCAGTCAATCCATCCGGATACTTTTCCATCGACACGCTCAACAGCACTGCGGATATTGCGCCGGGTCAGTCGAGCATGTTCTTCGTGTATTTTCTTTCCCCCGAGGTGGGCGATTTCTCCGCGCTGCTGTCAGTCACGGACGGGACGCTGACCGACACGCTGACGGTTTCGGCGACGGTGCTGCCGGCGCTGGAAAACTTCGCGCTTCACCCCGCGCTCACTGCCCGCGAAGTATTCACAAATCAACCCGAACAGATACCGGTCACGGTCCAGAACCTCACGAATGCGAACCTGACCGTCCAGCTCAGCATGCTGGCGAATCCCGCGTTCTCGCTTGTCGGACCGAGTTCGATTACGCTGCCGGCCTATGGCAGCCAGACTCTCATCATCAATTTCATGGCGACGCGCGAAGGAACGTATGACGGCCGCCTGTCCGCCACCGATGGCAGCGCGACTCTCGAGACGTATTTTACCATGTACGCCAAGATCCGCAAGTATGCGTGGATCATCGATCCGAAGCTGTATGACGAGGTCGCTCTTGTCGGAGTCGCGGAGACCCATCCCCTCGCGGTCGACAATCAGGGAACGACCGCCGCGACGCTTCAGGCGACTCTCACTGGATCGAGTATCTTCAGCCTCGATCCCTCCGATCAGTCGTTCACCCTTCAGCCCGGAACAGGGAAAGACCTCCACATCGGCATTCTCGGCACCGCCGTCGGCACATACTCGACACTCCTGACGGTCAGCGACGGCGGTAAAACGGATTCGCTTGTTTACACGGCCAGAATCATTGAAAACCCGACCGGCTTCAAGCTGACGGCGCTTACTGCGTTTGGGAAGAATAACCAGCCTGTGACAGTGAAGGTGCTTGCACACAATTACTCCGCGGTCAGCACTGACGTTACCCTGACACTCACGGGTGACAGTCTCTTCAGTTACAGCGGCAGCAATCCCGTCACGCTCCCCCCGAATACAACCCAGGATATCCTTATCGATTTCGCTCCTGCGCGGTCGGGCCCATACGTTTGCATGCTGTATGCCACCGACGGGGTGCTCGTTGACTCCGCGAGAGTGATTGTCATGATCAGGGAGACGCAAGAGTACTTCGCCCTGGAAAGCGGAATAAGCAGTTCATTGACACTCGAGGCGGAACCGAACACCACGATCACAAAACAGATTCAGGTCGAGAACATATCGGGGGACACGCTCAGCCTGCAGCTGGGTCTGTTCGGCAACGATGCACGATTCACCCTGTCCCACAACCAGATCTCGCTCGGAATCGATGAAAAAGCCACGTTCAGCATCTCGTATACGAATGACGGTATCGGCGGAGCGTCGGACCGGCTGATCATCAACGGCCGGACGCAGAGCGCGATGCTCTACCTCTCCGGTCATGAAGCGTATTTCAACGATATCGACGGATTCAGGGTTGCAAAACGTCTCAGCTTGATGACCATGGATACATCGGAACAGGATTGCGAGGATTTACTCCTGCGCAATACGACGCAGGGAACGATCATGGTGATCAGTGCCGTGCTGAGTGGTTTCTCAAGCAGCTTCTCGATGGGAGACCAGTTGTTCCCGATCACGCTTCGCGACGGACGCATGACAGATCTGTCGATCTGTTACCATCCGAGCATTCCCGGCGTGAAGGAATCGGAAATTCTCACCATCACATTCGACAATCCGGCTTCCTCTCCGCGAATTCAGTCAGTAAATGTCTTCCTGTCCGGGGAATCGCGGCAGCCCAATCCGCGCCACGTCCCGGGCGGCGTGGTCGCTCTCACTGCGCCGATCGGCGGACAGTCGGAGACCACTCTCACGATCAACAATATCTACTCCGAGGACATCACATTCGAGAACCTGACCTGGAAATACATACACCCGAACGGCGCTTTCGAGCTGGTGACTCCACTCCCGTTCACCCTGCCGGCAGCGGATCCCAGCATCCCGCAGATGGGTTCTGCCAATATCGTCCTCCGCTACACTCCCTCTGATACCGCAAGCACGGTTGGAACCGATGATTCCGGTATTTTCGAACTGCAATCCGTCACATCCAATCCTCCGTGGAAATGCATGGTGGTGATGATCGGTACCCCTCTGCCGCACTCCACCCCGCCGACGACACTCCTGCTCTTCCCGCGGGACGAACGGCAGCAGGAAGTGAACCTCGGCAACGTGCTCATGAGCGAGACACGCCGCATCGAGTTCATGAACAATCTGCAGGTGCCTGTAACTGTCAGCGGATTCGAGATCGAGGGCGATCGTTTCGAGGTCGCGAACACCGGCGATTTCCCGCTGGATCTCGCGCCGATGGGAACTGTCGAGCTCGAACTGCGCTGCATTACTGCGACCGGCGGCCAGGCCAGCGAAGACCTGAACGTGCATGGATCACACGAATCCCTGAGCGCGGGATTCGTCCTGCTGGCAAAAACAGGGACATCGGGCGTGGGGAATCCATCCCCCACCCCGGAGGAAATCTCGATGTCGACATCACCGAATCCGTCAACCGACGCGGTGACCGTTCGGCTCTCCGAAGCCCTCACAAATGTCACCGTGCAGATCTTCGACGTAATCGGACAGTCTGTCAGTCACACGACTGCGGATCGGCTCACGTCATGGACATGGGACGGCAGCCGGAGCGGCGTCCCGGTCCAACCGGGATCGTATACGATATTCGTCCGCGGACAGGACAGCACAGGGCGAAATGTCTCGATTGCCAGAAAAGTTCTGATCGTTCGATAATTTCCTTTCACAGACGCAGCGGACGGAGCAGTCACCGTCCGCTGCGTCCGTTAATACACTGAGGTCCGTTGAATGAGGTAACCCTGCCGGTCGGTCAGTTGAAGGATTCACGGAAGGACATATCCGCCCCAGTGATCCAGGAAGCTGAGACGGTGCGACATACGGTGGTATCCGAATCGCCGACTGACGGCGAATTGCTGATACGATTCCAGGCGGGGCACGAAGAGGCCTTCGCCGAACTGTATCATCGATGTCGAGGAGACATCTATCGCTACATCGTCCGCGTTCTCGGCGGCGATCTCGAAGCGGCAGCCGACGTGTTCCAGGATACTTTCGTGACGATTTACCGGCAGGCCGGGATGGTCCGGGATGCGGAGGCCGTCCGTTCTTGGATATATACGATCGCGAGGAACAACTGCCTCGGCGCGCTCAAGCGACAGAAACGCCAGGTACCGCTTGCGACCGAGCACCTGGACATCGAGGATCTCCAGACCCCGCAGCCGGACGACGCTGCACACGATGCGACCCTGAAATCACAGCTGACACAGGCTCTTGCGCAGCTGCCGGAGAATCAACGCGAGGCGGTGATCCTCCACGATCTCGAAGGACTCAGCTACGCCGAGGTTGCCGGGATTACGTCTACGAATGTCGGTGTGGTCAGGCAGCGGCTCTGGCGGGCGAAGCAGGCGCTTCGTATCGCGCTGGCCCCGATCCTGCGCAGACAGCCGGCTTCCAGCAGAAATGAGGATGAAGATGAATAGTGCTTTTGACAACAGAGTGCTCGCGTTCCTGGACGGCAGCATGGGCAAAGCGGAGGCACGCGCGTTTCTCGAGGAAGTGCGAACCACCCCGTGGAAAGGGGAAATCTACGCGCAGTATCGAGAGCTTGAAAATGCGCTCGAGGAGAGCAGTGTGCCGCTCGATGTCCCCGATGCCCTGCACCACGCGCTCGCATCGCGCATACCGATACTGGCAGCGGCAGCGGGGAAACAGCCGCGGGCAGACGCGGGCGGACGGCAGCGTATCGCCCTCACCGCCGCACTCCTCCTGCTCTTCCTCGGGATCAGCTACGTGTCGGTCGAGTACCTGCGACAGGCGGAGCCCGCTCATCATTCGGAAGCGGGAGAAGATTTCGCATCGGAAATTCGATCCGGGAACAATCAATCGACACCTGAAACAGCCGCATCCGCCGGGAGGGTGCGCGGCTCGCTCGCAGATGACGGAACGCATCCCGGTTCATATTCCCACTCCGATCGCGGGGCACCGGACCGGGGTACACAGTCCGACGCGGGGGTGCAACCTCGCGACCCCCGAAGCGGCGCATCCGTCGCCGCCGCGCCAGAGTCTGGAGACAGGAGCGTTCTCCGTTCAGGAAGTCTCGTGTCTCATCCGGCCTCGCAGGAGGCACAACTGCCGATGAACACGATTACGTCGTTCTCCGCTGCCCTCGATTATCCTGCTCCTTCCTCTTTGCCTGGGTTTGAAATGCCCGACTTCGCGTCGGAGCGGCAATCGCCCTTCGCCATGATCTACTTCCTGGGCGGCATGACGCAGGTGATCGGCGGAGGAACATCGAGCGGCTCGACTTCGGGGCACCCTGGGGTGCTGCTCGCGGGATTCAGGTACACGGTGTTCCCATGGCTCTCTGCTTCCCTCGAATTCGGACAATCTCCGTTTCTGCAGGAGACACTGCATGAATCCAGGGTTGCGCTCCCCGGCGGAAACAATGCGGATCTCGTAGTCATCGATCGAATGCGTATGCGTGAACTCCGCAACTGGCTGCGGTTCCGTTTCGGGTTCGATGTCGCAGAACTGGCGGCCTGGCAGATCGAGGCAGGTGGCGGCACGGGGATGCTCCTGGGAAAGGATGCGGCAATCATGATCACCTCCGGAATCTCTGCATATCGTCAGCTCAGCAGCATGCTTCAGGCCCGTATCGGCGTTAATTTCACCATTGCAAGGATATCGCCCGCTGTCACGAGCGCTTCCGATATCGTCATCGGCGACGGTATTGTCGGCATCATACGCAATGCTGATTCGGCTCACAGCATCGTCAGCAGCGGCATGGAATTCAATTTCGGTATCGGATTACTCCTATGGTAAGAGCGGTGATCATCGCGCTGATGATCGTGTTCGGCGTTTTCGTTTGCGCCTGCGCTGACGATACACCTGTCGAGGTCC
>QKAF01000019.1 GCA_003246455.1 Bacteroidota bacterium | reverse complement strand
GCTGCTCGGGGTGACAGATATGGCACTCCATCCCGTAGGGAATCCCCTACATCCGCACGGCGCACATCCGCACAGGGAAATCAGGCTTCCGCGTATTTGGCGGCGAAGTCTGGAACGATAGTTTCAGAGCGTATTATCTGCTTTTTGCAGAATCGCGCCGAATACCATCGTTCAACCCATACCATACTCAGGAGATCTCCATGTTTGACACCGGAAATACCGGCTTCATGCTTGTGGCGACCAGTCTGGTCATGCTCATGACCCCGGGTCTCGCCTTCTTCTATGGCGGCCTGGTCGGCCGAAAAAACGTTCTCACCATCATGATCCAGAGCTTCGTATCCATGGGCATCACCACGGTGCTGTGGTTCGCAGTCGGATACTCGCTGTGCTTCAGCGGTGATATCGGCGGCATCATCGGAAACCTCGATCATGCCTTCCTTGCCGGTGTATCCGTCACCGACATCTTCGGCAGCGGGCAGAACAACATTCCCCTGCTCGTCTTCATCGCCTATCAGATGATGTTTGCGATCATCACCCCGGCGCTCATCACCGGCGCCTTCACGAACCGCGTGACCTTCAAGGCCTACCTGATCTTCCTCGTCGTATGGCTGCTGTTCGTCTACTTCCCGTTCGTGCACATGGTGTGGGGCGGCGGCATGCTCGCGCAGTGGGGCGTGCTCGATTTCGCCGGCGGTATCGTCGTGCATGCGATCGCAGGTATGGCGGCACTCGCTTCGGTCTTCTACCTGGGCAAGCGCCGCGTCGAAGAAAAAGGCCCGCACAGCATTCCGCTCGTGGCACTGGGCACCGGTCTTCTCTGGTTCGGCTGGTACGGCTTCAACGCCGGAAGCGAACTGCGCGTGGATGAAGTGACCGCGCTCGCATTCCTCAACACCGACGTCGCGGCCTCCTTCGCCGGCGTCACCTGGCTGATCCTCGCCTGGGTCATCGAGAAAAAACCGAAATTCGTCGGTCTGCTCACCGGCGCGGTTGCCGGACTCGCGACCATCACCCCCGCCGCGGGCTTCGTTTCCACGAGCAGCGCGGTCATCATCGGTATCGCCTCGGGCGTGATCTGCTACTTCGCCGTCGCGATGAAGAACAAGCTGAAATGGGACGATGCGCTTGACGTGTGGGGTGTCCACGGCGTCGGCGGCATCATCGGTACCATCGCTCTTGGCCTCTTCGCCACCACGGCAGTGAACTCCGCGGGCGCCAACGGCCTTCTCTTCGGCGGCTCGGACTTCTTCTTCAAGCAGCTCGTCGCCGTTGTCGGCGCCAGCGCGTACGCGTTCTTCTTCACCTACGGAGCCCTGAAGCTCATCAATCTCATCACCCCCGTGCGCACCTCCGACGCCGAAGAGGCGAACATGGACGAAGTGCTGCACGGCGAAACCGCATATATCGAGGGTATCTGATATGAAATTCCGCACCATCACGCTGTTCGCACTGTTCCTTTTCACCGGCATTTCCCTGCATGCACAGGATGCCCGGTGGTACGACTCCGTGGAAATGCAGGGTTTTCTCTCCACCTCTTTCACCTATAACCTCAACACCCCGGCGAGCGGAGAAAACGGTTACCGTATCTTCGACCGCCACCACAACAGCTTCAACCTCGACGTGTTTCAGCTCGTGCTGAAACGCGACGCGGAGAAAGCGGGCGATGCCGGTTTCCGTTTCGACGGAATCTTCGGTCAGCTGCCGATGTACACCGCCTCCTCGGGCCTGTTCGGCGGGGAAAACCTCGACGTGCTCCAGGCCTATGCCACGTACATCATCCCGATCGGTGACGGACTGACGCTCGACGGCGGTAAGTTCCTCACGCACATGGGATATGAACTGATCGAAGGCCGCGACGGCTGGAACGACAATATCAGCCGCTCCTTCTGCTTCGGCTATGCCATCCCCTTCGCGCACACCGGTCTCCGCGCGCGCTACGGCTTCGGCGAACGCGTTTCGGCGATGGTCATGCTCGCGAACGGCTGGGATAACGCCGTCGAAAACAACAGCAACAAAACCGTGGGCGCGCAGCTGGCGTTCGTTCCCGTCGACGGCCTGAATCTCATCGCAAACGCGATTTACGGCGCCGAAGGCAGCAACGACAACAGCAATAATACCTCGGTCATCGACCTGGTTGCGAGCTGGTCGGCAAGCGATCTGTTCAGTGTCGGTGTCAACGTCGATCTCGGATCGGCCCAGGCCGCGGCAGAGAACGGCGAAGACGCTGCATGGACCGGTTTCGCCGGCTATGTCCGCCTCAACTTCAGCGATGCATTCTCGCTGGCGCTTCGCGGCGAACAGTTCGACGATGCGGACGGCCTCCGCACCGGCATGGTACAGAAGCTGACCAGCCTCACCGTGACGCCGGAATACCGGCCGACGGACAATCTCGTGTTTCGCGCCGAGTTCCGCATGGACAGTTCCGACCAGGAAGTGTTCGAGGACGGGGACTCGTTTACGAATCCTTCCACCAACAACAGCGATGCGCAGTCCACGATCGGACTGAACATGCTCGTCCTGTTCTAATCCCTCCTTCGAGCGCGAACGGCGGCGGTTCCTTCCTCAGGAACCGCCGTTTTTATTTTTATCAGTACTCTGGGTACCCTCGTTATTCCCCGGGTCGGGTCGTAAGCAGCGAATGCAGGTTGAGCTTTCCGTACCCGTACCGCGGATCCCCGAACGGCGGCAGACCGTCGCGGTTACAGGCCGATTTCAAGGCGGACAGGAAGGTGCCGTGGGAGACGCGTCCGTAAAGCTGCATGTACAGGACCGCCATCCCGCAGGCAAGCGGCGAGGCGCATGAAGTGCCGCTGTACACGGCGTGCAGTCCGCCGGGAAGCATGAACATTCCGCTGCGTTCCAGCGAATCCAGATCCAGCGGCACGGCCGCCGCCACCCCTATGCCGGGTGACAGGATCTCCGGCTTCACTGCATCGGGATGAATGAACCCGGCCTGGGTGGTTTCGTATGGCTCTCCCGTGACATGCTCCGTTTCCTCTCCGGCAAATTCTGCATACGATTTCATCTTTCCCGTCTGGTCAGGGAACACGACCTGGTTGTAATACCCTCCGACCGCAATGACCTTCGCTGCCGAGGCGACGGCGTCCACACCCTGCAGACTGTCCGGGTAGATGTACCTGTTTCCGGGTTCGCAATCTTCCATCCACTCCCTCCGGACAAGCGGCCAGTACATCGTCGACCAAATATCGACCGTACCCTCGCCCTGGAATGAGAGCTGGGTTACGGCGTCCAGGTCCGCACCGCCCAGATCGACGGATTCCATCCGGAGAAAGAACATGACGGTCGAATCGGTCAGCAGCGACGGATGGACGGAGTACGTCACCGAGGAGGAATCCCCGGCAGCGGCCCGGAAGGTCTGTCCGAGATTTTGAAAGCAGTCCGCCAGGCGCACCCATGCATGCGCTGCGGAGCTAGCAGCCTCGCATGAAGTCTGTATGGAGACGCCCAGCTTCAGCGTCTTGAGGTCCCGCAACGGCGTCTTCAGCCTCAGGTAGTTTGTCCGTGCGGGAGACGGAAGAAAGATGAAGCGTTCCTCGGGGCTGTCCGTTCCGTCATAGCGTGCATGGAACTTGAGGTGGCCGTTGTTTCCGGCGCTGGAGAAGATCAGCCTGCCGTCTCGTTCCTCCACCATATCGCTGAGGGCGATGGAGGCCGCATCGGATCCATCAGGGACAGGCGAGGCCATGACCTCCGAGATGGAAATCGCACAGCACATGTCGAGCGAATCCGCGGTAGCGAAAATGAAGCGGCAGGCCTCGATGAGCTGTACCGGATCGGACGTCGAGATTCGCGATGAGATGATCGAGGCCTCCGGGGC
>QKAF01000013.1 GCA_003246455.1 Bacteroidota bacterium | reverse complement strand
GAAATCGGTGCTGATTACAAAGATAGGGATTTTCGGGGGAAAAAGTATGGCAAGGCGAAGGAGGAGAAAGGGAGGGAGGGAGCAGAGAACGCAGAGAAGATTTTACCGCAGAGGCGCACTGAGGCGCACTGAGGATTTTTTACATGTTCCATCTCTGATGTCGGTCCATTCCCCCGCAGGGAACTCCAATGCGATCCGAAAAAATCCTCTGTGTCCCTCTCTGCGCCTCTGCGGTAAAATCTTCTCGGTGCCCTCTGCTCCCTCCCTCCCTTACTCCTCCCCTACCTCACGTATGCGGATTTTTTGTACTTCTCGGCCAGATCGTGCGATCCCTTGAAATCCGGCATGCGCAGGACTTTGTCGTACTGTTTGAGCGCGTAGTCGCGCTGATCCATCATGTCATGGAGCTGTCCCATGCGCAGGTTCGCCATGATCATGAAGCCGGAAGGATCCTCGTCGACCTTTCGTGAGAGCCGGTCGCACTCTACGAGATGCTTCATCGCGGTGGACGGTTTATTCTGAAGCATGTCGTTGTAACCGAGATAGTACTGGGCTTCGCGCTCCATCTGGGGAGAATAGCCGCGTTTCCCGGCGTTCACGGCGGTGACGATATCGGCGAACACCTGCGCTGCGCGCTCCCAGTTGCCCAGCTTGATGTAGATCCGCCCCAGGTAGCGGTGAAACACCGGATTATCCGGGAAGGCGGCGCGCAGTTTGCGAATATACGTCAGCGCGGACGAGGGCTTGTTTTCGTTGCTGTAATACACCTGCATCAGGAAGTACATCGCCTCGTAGTTGGCGTAGCGCCCCTTCTCCGCGGCGTGACGCAGTTCCTTCAGGCCCAGGGTCTTGTTTCCCTCGGGCAGGAACATCATCAGCGGCTTGAGCACCGGGTACCGGTCGGGCAGCACCGCGGCGTAATAATCGTAGATACCGGTGCCGAAAGCGAGATCGGCATTGTTCGGCGCCAGTTCCGCGGCGTCCATTACCACGGGCAGCGCCTCCTTGCCCGTCGTCGCCGCTTTCACCCAGCTCTTCCTGTTGGCGAGCAGCCGCCCCTTGAAGCCGATGGAACCGCCTTTGAAAAACAGCCCGGCGATATCCTGTTCGTTCCTGTCGAGCCGCTCATCGCACATGTCGATCACGTCGTCGAGCATCTCGTAGAAATGGTCGTCGCGGGACTCGTCATTGATATCGATCAGAATGCGCCACCACTCGACCATGGCGAGAAAGAACGGCCCCGCGGGATGGTCGGGATACGCCTTCGCCACTTTCTTGAAGGCGGCGTCGGCCGATTCGAACTTCATGTTGTAGGTGTTTTGTATGCCTTCCCGTATCAGCGCGTCGATGGCCGGATCCTCGATCCACTGCGCGGTGGCGACGGACGATGTGAGGAACAGCAGGAACAGGGTGATGTATTTCATTCGGATTCCTCGATCGGTGCATGGAACGTTGTCTCTCCGGCAGCCGAGGCAGTGACAACGCGGAAACGCGGGTGATACTGCACGGCAATGGCCGCAATCAGCAGCAGTGTGACAAGGATACCGCCTTCCGGACCGAACGCCCCGCCGCTGATCCACTCGGCTCCGCCGGGTGTGGTGACGAAGACGCTGCGTTCGATAATGCCGCTGACGGGGAAGCCGAATACCGGACCGAGAAAGAAATTCCATCCGATATGCATTCCCACCGACAGCCAGAGCGACCCGGTAACCACGCGCGCCACACCGAGCCAGATTCCCGCAAGGAAGATGTTCGCGAAGCCGATCCAGCCGATGCCGGGATTCAGCGCGTGCATGAGGCTGAACACGCCCGAAGTGATGAACAGCGCCGCGAGGTCACTCCCCTGTTTCTGCAGCACGCGGAACGCATACCCGCGTACGAGAATCTCCTCGGCGAATCCGACCAGGATAAACGATGCAAATCCGTAGAGGAGCAGTGACAGGGTGTTGGCGATTGTCACATGGCCGGACAACATACGCGCGTCGCAGAAAAGAAGTTCCATGCCAAGGAGCAGTCCCTGCAGGACAAGGGTGATACCGAGACCCAGTCCGAGATGCCGCCACATCTGCGGGCGCGGCCGCAGCCCGATGAAATCCAGCACCGTCCCGACATCCGTTAGGCGAACCTGTTCGATCAGCCACGTACAGAACAATGTCGCGGCGAGCGCGACGGCGATCGTGATGCCCGGCGTGGCGAACCGCCAGTCGGCGTCTCGAAACACCGTGTAGAATCCTGCCCCGATGAAAAGCATCGCGAAAAAGGCGACGGTGCCGTACACGCTGAGCTTCCACACGGCACGGAGATCGCCTTCCCGATACCAGAAATCGCTCCGCGCCGTTCCCTCCCGCGCCGGCGTTACTGCTCCCGGCTCCTGATCCTGCGATCCTTCCATGTGTAGCCTCCGAAAAACCCGATGATGGAAACAGACACCAGATAATACGCATGCAGAAATTCCGCCGCCACCAGGTCCGGAATTCGCAGCGGCTGGCGGAACAGCGCGGCGGCCGAATACAGGACAGTTGCGTCCGCAATAACTTTCACCGCGAAAAACAGTATGCCCGCGAGCAGCGCCGGACCCGAGGCGAAGCTCACGAAGGGTGCCGCTGCAGCAAACAGCATGTAGATGAAGAGCAGGACAAGGAAGGAAACGAACCGACCGTCGTCGTATGACCGCCCCTTTGACGCCCATCGCACGCGCTGCTGCAGGAAGCTCCGGACCGTGGGCGCGGCGGCGGTGCGCACGAGCGCATCCGGATGGGCGGTAAACCGCCCGACACCCCCCTGCCGGTAGATGATCTTGTGCAGGAGGAACTCGTCATCCCCGCTCTGCACGTGCGCATTTCCTTCGAATCCCGAGACGGTGGTGAACATCGCGCGCCGATACGCGAGGTTCGCGCCGTTGCACAGCCGCGGATAGCCGATCCCGAAAAAGCCCGCGCCCACCCCCATCAATCCGAGAAACTCCATCGCCTGGAAGCGCTGGAACAGCGTTCGTCGGTCATCATACACCACCGGTCCCGCGACGATGTCGGCGCCGTCCCGGAACGGCGCGGCCATGGCCGCGAGCCAGCCGGCTGCGTGACGGCAGTCGGCGTCGGTCGTGACGACGATCTCTCCCCGCGAGGCATGAACGCCCTCGGTGATGGCGGCCTTCTTCCCAGTGCCCGCGATCGGCAGAATGCGGAAGCGCGCATCGCCGCCGATCGCCTCCGCGGCGTGCCGTGCGGTCCCGTCGTCGGAATGGTCGTCCAGAAGCAGCACCTCCGTCCTTTCCGGCGCATAATCCTGTCCGCGGAGCGAGGACACGAGTCCCCTGATCTGATCTTCCTCATTCCGCATGGGAACGAGAACCGTCACGACGGGAAGATCTTTTTCCGATGAAGGTCTCTCCCCGTCGCTGTGCTGCTGAGCGATGAAGCGCAGTCCGGCGCGCATGCGGAGGAGGAAGAGCACGTACACTCCCGTCAGTGCGGCGAAGAGGGAGAAAAATGCGTAGGCGATCAAGGGCGTCCCCCGGAGGTCGTTTTCGTGACCGGCGGAACCAGCCGCGCGGACGCACCTGCGGTGAAGAGCAGGGCGAGACCCGCGATGCTCGGGAGAACCACGTTGATCGCGAAAAGAAGCAGCGATGCGTTGAAGGCGGCAGCCGCGGCGATCCCCGCATGGCCGAGCACATAGACGCTCGCACCCTCGCGAATGCCGAGTTCTCCGACGGTGACGGGCGGAATCACGGTTTTCACGAGCATGATCGTGCATATGCCCGCGATCGCGCTCAGCGCGTCGATGGGACCGAAAGCGAGCAGCAGGAAAAAAAACTGCAGCAGAAACGTCGCATAGAACAGCGATGAAAGAATGAGCAGCGAACGCAGCCGCTGCCTGTCGAGCGTTCGAAGCAGTTTCCCGGCCTCTGCCATCGGCTTCCGGAGAAAACCGAATTTCCCTGCCGCAGCCGTGTCCCTGTGCGTGCTGTCGTCCCCGTCGGTGCTGCCGTCCCGCGTGGCACGCTGTACGGCATGCCACTGACGTCGGATGATCACGGGCGCTGCGACTGCGACCGTGGCGATGATGCCCGTCAGGAGCACGGGATCCATGAACGGATGGCGCCAGCCGAAATACAGCAGGCCGCCGAGTCCGGCGGAAAGGGTGATAAGCATGGTGGCCAGTTTGTCGAGCCCGGTGAGTCCGACCAGGGTCAGGCGGTCGCCTGCGGACAGCTTCTCGTCGGCCGGCATTCCTTCAGCCGGCATCCCGGGGGGCGGTACGCCGACGACCGGTCCTCCGGCGGGCCGTCCTTTCCGGCGGATCCCCGCGGCGCGCCCGCCGAACTCGCCGATCCGAGCGGGGGTGACGATGCCGAAGGTGAACCCGAGCAGGAGGGATGTCGTCAGATCGCGCCGGGAGACAAAAGGAAAGCGGCTGCGCACGAGCAGCCGCCATTTCCGAAACTGGAAGAACAGGTTTACCGGGAGCAGCAGCAGGGCCGCTGCAATGAGAAGAGGATTTGCCCGGACGATCACCGAGATGATCGCCTGACTCTGCAGGGACCGCGCCAGCAATGCAATCAGCAGCGCGGCGAGCAGAAGCTTCCCCGACCACAGGGACCAGCGGCGTATGTCGTCGCGCCGCTGCTTCATCAGGATGCCGCTTGCGACCCCTTCAGCGGGACCGTGCGCATCGACTTGATGATCATGTCGATATCCTGTATCAGCTTCTTCTTTTCGTAGCGCGGCGCGAAGATCGAGCCCTCGACGAAGTAGATGCGGCGCTGCTGTTCGTCATAAAACAGGTAACTGACGAAGGGACCGCCCATCGAATAGTCGCTCATCCGCCAGAGTCCTTTCATACGGATGGCGAACCGGTCCTGAAAATTCACCTCGTCGAACTGCAGGTAGTGCGTGGTGTCCACCACCACCCACGCGGAATCGTCATAGGTCCGATACAGGATTTCCGTCAGGCGGTTTCGTGTGGCAAGGGCGAAATCGCTGGTGAGAAGCGCGGTGTTCGTGGTGTCGAGCCAGTGCACCATCAGCCAGCGCTCGGTTTCCTTCGGCGCCTGTCGGCGAAGGAGGACGGTGTTGATTTCGCTGCTGTCCTTCGCCACGAACCAGCTCTTGATGAGCGTGAACGTGAAGCCGTGTTCGTCGAGCAGCCGCTGTTCGATCTCCGTCTCACGCGGCAGGCTGCGAAGATGGGCCAGTTCACGTTCGTCCCAGGCCTGTTTGAAGTAGTATTCCAGCTGCTGGGCGTTCGATGCCATGAAGTCGCGCAGGTCTTCCATCGTTTTTCCGGTCAAATGCACGACGGTCTGTCCGCGATACCAGAGATCCTTTTTTACGAACACATGTTCCTTGCCTTCGCGCACGAGCGTCCGCACGGAGGAATCAAGCGCTGTGCGCATGTACTCGCCCATGCGTCCCTCGGCGTCGAGCGGGGCCACGATCAGGATGTTGCGGTCACGTTTGTGATCGAGCAGGTCGGCCAGGTCAAACCGCTGCCAGGTGAACCAGGTCTCCGGCTGCGGGGTGAAAAACGGCTGGCCGAAAGCATTTTCGATGACGTCGCCGAGCGCATCGTAATCGCTGCTGTCGGCGATGATGGTGATGAAGTCGTTTTCGCCCAGTGCTTCGTTTTTGGTCTGGAGCCCGCAGGATGCCGTGCCAAGCAGCATCAGCGTGGCGAGAACGACAGGGATGCGAAGAGTCATGTCAGCCATCCAGAAGATAAATGTTCAGTTCCGGCAAGAATACGAGATAGAACAGCCACAGCGATGCGCCGATGGCCACGGGGATGGCGAAGTTGTCGTCGATGATGTCGAAGGAAAACACCTCTGCCAGCGCGCCGATCACCGCCGAAAGGATCGCGATGAGGTACTCCATGAACAGGTGCTGAACCTTCGGGGTGAACAGGATGACGATCGCTGCGGACACGACGAAGGCTGTCGATCCCTCCAGCGTCTTATCGTTAAACTTCCGCGTTCCGAAACGCCGCCCGATCAGCGCGGCGGTGGTATCGGAAATGATCAGGATCGAAAACGCGGTGATCGTGATCAGCTTGGGAAATACCAGCACGCAGACGGCGGCGGAGATGAGCACCCAGCTGGCGCCGTTGAGCGTTTTCTTTTTCAGCGTCTTTTCATGCGGACGCAGCATGCGTCCGAAAATCCTGTTGTACAGCGTGAAGGTCGGCGCGTGGTACGACCGAAGCACATCCGCGACAACAAAGATCAGCGCGAGCGGGATGATAAGCGTGAGCGCCAGCTCCTTCGACATGAAATAGTACGAGACCGGGATGGAGAGAGACATCATGTGGATGCCTTTCCGGATCAGCTCATACTGGAAGGAGACGTGTTGGCTGCCGGCTGCAGCCGCCTGCGGTTCACTCATGCATCCCCGTCCTTTTTCGTTTCCTTTCCTTCCTGGCGCTGAATTTCCTCGACCGCCTTGCGGATCTTGTCCGCCCGCTCCTGGTCGATACGCAGACGCTCCTCGCCCTGCCGGCGCGCGTCTCCGTTTCCGTCTCCGTTCCCGGAGATTTTTTTCGGCGGCAGCGTGTCGCCGCGAAGGATCGCGTCGATCTCGTCACTGTCGAGGATTTCGCGCTCGAGCAGCGCCTCGGAAAGTTCGTCGAGCGTCGCCCGGTTCTCGAGCAGGATGTCTTCCGCGCGCTTCATTCCGCGAAGGACGATGACGCGCACGGCCTCGTCGATGGCGACCGCGGTCTGTTCGCTGTAGTCGCGATGCTGCGAGATCTCGCGGCCCAGGAATATCTCTTCCTGCTTCGCGCCGAAAGTCAGCGGCCCGAGCTCGCTCATGCCCCATTCACACACCATTTTTCGCGCCAGCGAGGTCGCGCGCTCGATGTCGTTGCCCGCACCGGTGGTCAGCTGTCCGAAGATCAGCATTTCCGCGGCCCGGCCGCCCATCGCGTAGGCGATCATCGCCTCGAGATACGGTTTGGAATAGGTGTGCTTCTCGTCGATCGGGAGATACGTGGTCACACCGAGCGCGCGTCCGCGGGGAATGATCGTGACCTTGTGCACGGGATCCGCTTCCGGAATCATCTTGGCCACGAGGACGTGTCCCGCTTCGTGATACGCGGTCATGCGTTTTTCATCGTCCGAGATGATGAGGCTCTTCCGCTCCATGCCCATCATGATCTTGTCCTTTGCTTCCTCGAAGTCGCGCATGGTCACGGTCTTCATGTTGCGCCGGGCCGCGTACAGCGCCGCCTCGTTGACGAGGTTCGCCAGCTCCGCGCCGGCGAGTCCCGGCGTGCCCTTGGCGAGCGTTTCGATGTCGACGTCCGGATCCAGCGGAATTTTCCGCGTATGGACTTTGAGAATGCCGAGGCGTCCCTTCACGTCGGGACGGTCGACGACGATCTGGCGGTCGAAACGGCCCGGGCGCAGGAGCGCGGGATCGAGGACATCGGGGCGGTTTGTCGCCGCGATGATGATCACCGTGTTGCCCTGTTCGAAGCCGTCCATTTCCACCAGCAGCTGATTGAGCGTCTGTTCCCGTTCGTCATGACCGCCGCCGAGTCCTGCCCCGCGCTGACGTCCGACGGCATCGATTTCGTCGATGAACACGATACAGGGAGAATTCTTCTTCGCGTTTTCGAAAAGGTCGCGTACGCGGCTCGCGCCGACGCCGACGAACATCTCGACGAATTCCGCGCCAGAAATCGAGAAGAACGGCACGCCGGCTTCTCCGGCCACGGCGCGCGCGAGCAGGGTTTTCCCGGTTCCCGGAGGTCCGAGCAGCAGCACGCCGCGCGGGATCTTTCCCCCGAGGCGCTGGAATTTATCGGGTTCCTTGAGGAATTCGATCACTTCCTGCAGCTCATATTTCGCCTCGTCCGCCCCGGCGACATCGGAAAAATTCACCCGGATGGAATTCTCGTTGATCATCTTGGCCCGGCTCTTGCCAAAGGAGAAAAGCCCCTTCTGGCCTCCGCCCGCACCGGCCTGCATGCGGCGCATGAAAAACAGCCAGACACCGATGATGAGAATCCAGGGGAGAAAACCGATCAGGGTCTGCGTCCAGAGCGAATCCTTTTCTTCGAACGTGACCTCGATACCGCGCGCGATCCATTCGCGCTGGATCTCGGCGTCCACCGCACCCAGCGTCACCATGAATTCCGCGGACTCCTTCGTCACCTTGGCGTCCTTGTCCTTCAGCGGAATGGCCTGGTTCAGCGTCCCGTACAGCTCGTAATCGTTGAAGTTCGACTTCTTGACGACCGCCTTGACGATCTTGACTTCCGTATCGTCGAGCGTGGTGACCTTGCCCGAAAGCAGTTCCTCGTATCGCGAATAGGTGATGGCGGGAACGTCGCTTTTCGGGTTGAACATCGAGATCGCGGCGAAGACGAGCACCAGGACGAGCAGCCAGGTAAGGATGACCTTCGAATACCGCGTCCAGTTGTTCTCGTCGGGAGGCCGCGGCGTCTGCTTGTTGTCGCGTTTCGGCGACGGACGTGAACCGCCCTCGTCGTCTGTGCCGGCCATCAGCCAGCGGGGATTTCTGAATTCCTGCATGTAATGCTATAAGATGAAAGTATGTTATTCGTTATTCTGTGATCCGTTTCCCGCAAGAATGTAAATCGCCGGAAGATTTCGCGCTTTCTGCGCGTAATCGAGCCCGAATCCGACCACAAACTGGGGAGGGATCTCGAAACCGACATAATCCAGATTATGGGCGATTTTCGTGCTCGCGGGTTTATGCAACAATGTAACAATTTTCAATGAAGCGGGGTTCTTTTTTTCGATCCATTTCTTCATGAAATCGATGGAATAGCCCGTATCGACGATATCCTCGATCAGAACGATATGCCGGTCCGTCACCTCGCAGCTGAGATCCTTCACGAGTTCGACCTGTCCGGATGAAATTTTCGAGGCGCCGTAACTGGACAGCTTCAGGAAGTCGACCTCGCAGTCGATGGTTATCTGACGGACCAGGTCGGCGAAGAACATGAACGCGCCGTTGAGCACACAGATGAAAATCGGGGCCTTCCCTTCCATGTCCCGGTTGATCTCCGCCGCCAGTTCGCTGATGCGGCCCTGCAGGCGGTCGATGGGAATGTACGGTACGAAACGGTCGCCCTTGATTTCGATGTGCGGTGGAATCGCTGTGTCAGGTATCATGTGCGGTCTTGTCTGTTTTGGAAAACCGGATGCGGCCGATGTGCCGCGAATCGCCGCGCAGGGCGGCGTGCTGGGCGAGGCGTACCCCGCAGATCCAGATGATTCCGTGCGGTCCGGCAAGGACCGGGATGCGGCGTCTCCGCGCGAACGGGTACCCGCTGTCGGCGAGGAACGTCCCGACATTCTTTTCACGGCCGAACCCGAGCGGCTCGAACCGGTCATCCTGCGTCCACTGCCGCAGCTGCCACGGAACGCCGACTGCGTCCAGATCGATCAGTTCCGTTTCCGCATCACCGGCAAACCCCGGACGTTCCGTACCGAGGTCTTCCGCGGTGAAATGCCAGTGCCCCCAGTCCGCCTCCGCTCCGGGAAGAAGCGACAGCGGCAGCCGCGCTTCTGCCGGCGGCAGGATGTGCAGTCCGTCATGATCGACGACTGCGGATGCACCTCCGCGCAGCTGCGCGGTTGTTCCGGCATCGGCGTCGAGAAGCCGAAGCAGTGTGAGACTTTCCTCCAGCGTCGCCTCCGTTCCGCGCAATGCCCGGAGCGCGTATCGGCAGACGGTTAATTTCTCAAAATCCGTGCTGTCATTCAAGGAATTTCCCCGCACCAGGACGGACTCGCCTTCGTCGAGAACGCGTCCCTCGGCCAGCTGCGCGCCGCGCAGGAGCAGGGAGGATGACAGCATCTCGAAGACCCGTGCCGTGTCCCCAAGCGCGTGTACCCACCCGCTGCCCATGACCTGCGTGATCGCGGGCGCGACATGATGCCGCAGTGCGTTTCTCCGGTACCTGTCACTGTCATTCGATGCGTCATGCATCCAGGAGATTCCCTCCGTCTCCGCCCACACGTGGATTTCCTCCTGCGTGGAACGAAGAAGCGGACGGGCGATGCGACCGCGCAGGGGCCGGATTCCCGCGAGCCCGTCGGGTCCCGCGCCACGGAGAAAATGCGCCAGCAGGGTTTCGGCCTGATCGTCCGCATGATGCGCGGTGAGTATGACCGAGGCTCCCGCCTCGTCGCACATCTCCTCGAGGGCATCGTACCGCAGGGTACGCGCCGCGTCCTGCACGGACGAGCCGCTGCGCCGCATTTCCGCATGCACGTCGACATGGCGGACAAGGAATCCCGTCCCGAGTGTGCCTGCCAGCGCGCGCACGAACGCGACTTCCGCATCCGCTTCCGGACGGAGTCCGTGATGCACGGTGGCGAGGGTCACCCGGCAGTGCCAGGCGTTCCCGATACGCGCCGCCAGGTGTGCGAGGACCGTGGAATCGCATCCTCCGCTTGCGGCCACGAGCAGGTGGGTGCTTCCCCGCTCGGAGGCACCGGCGGCATCAGCCCCGGTCTCGCCCGCATCCGGCGGGGAGGATTCGGACCCGGGATCAAGCAGGCGATGCGTGCGGAGGAACTCCGTCACGCGCGCTTCCAGATGTGGCGACGTAGCGGTCATTCCTCGGTACTGTCCGCTCCTTCGTCCTTGAGATAGTCGAGTTCGAGGTTCTTCAGCGCGGTGAAATCTTCCGCCAGCGCGAGCAGGTTTTTCAGGCCGGATTCACTGACGGCAAGCGCATGCCGTTCGACCGTCGCCCGGAAATCCGCGTCCGCGTCCGCGACGAACTCGGTGATCATCCCGTGGAAATCATTCACCGCGCGGGAGAATTCCTGCTCGATCTTGTCGTAGAGTTCCGTTTCCCGCGTCTGCCGGCGGATGGTGATATAGAGGTTCCGCAGGTATTTCCCGTGGAAGGCGAGCGCGCCGAGTGCCTCCTGCTTGCCGCCGTTCTGGGCATGCTGCATGAACTGCGCGAAAAGCTTCTCGTCACGGAGTCCCTCGGGCGCATATTGCTGCAGGAATTCGAGAATCAGCTCGACCTGGGGTGAGATATCCATCTGCGGACCTTTCTTCTCTTCTTTAACCGAGTATCACTGCAAAGTACGGAAAAACGCGCTTTTCCCCGCGCGGGGCACGGACTTTGGACCGGCGGCGAGGGATGCGGAGAAGCGCCGCCATGCATCGGAGCGGAAGCGGAGGCATACAGACGCCGGAACCGCGCGCGGAGCGAAACCGTACAACTGCCCTGTGCGCATGATTCACGCCTCCCCCGATACCCTGCAACACCTTTGATTTTGTTGCATTTCTAGCGATAAAAAAGTAGTTTGACGTCTTGATGGCACATCAGTTCCAGAGCCCTGAGCTTATTCTATCTCTTCAATAGCCTTCGCGGAGTATTATGAGACGCAGTTCCCTCCACCTGCTGGTTGCACTCCTGTTTGTATCCGTATTCGCCAATGCCCAGCCGACAAAAACGGCTGAGGGCATCTCTTTCGTATACGCGAATGCCGAGGCCGCATCTGTTTCGCTGGTCGGCGATTTCAATGCCTGGTCGAAGGAAGCGCATCCGATGAGCAAGGCAGGCGACGGTACCTGGTCGGTGACCGTTCCCCTTCTTCCCGGTACCTACCAGTACGCGTACTCGGTTGACGGCAGCAGCATCGAAATCGATCCGGCCAATCCGCTGACGTTCGAGTCGATCGACGGCCGTCGTCTGAATTCACTGGTATCGGTTTCGGATGACGGCAGCCTGCGTACCCAGGGATACCCGGTACGAATGAATCTTGATGATAATTACGAGAAAAAGGGTGGGACCGTCTATCTGAATATCGTTTTCCGCCATCACGTGCCGCTTTATTACAGCGCGCAGACTGATCGCATCGAAGCGCCTTTCGTCCGCCAGCACGCGCTGCGCGACTACTTCCAGATGGCCGACGTGATCCAGCGCTATCCGAACGTGCACGCGACCGTGGCTCTTTCTCCCACCCTGCTCTGGCAGCTGCAGGAAATCTACGTCAAGCGGCTCGAACCGTATATCGCCAAGTACCGCGCGATGAATCCGCGCTCCGCCGACATGGACGCCGCGCGTTTCCTCCGCGAAATGAAAGGCAAGACCGATCCCTGGATCGACGCCTGCCTCACCCCGGCCGAGCAGCTGACCGACGAAGACAAGGCGTGGCTGTACAAGAACGAGTGGAACGCATTCACGATGAGCGAAGTGCGGCTGTACCGCTTCCCCGAGCTGATGGAGCTCTACGCGAAATGGCGCGACGCGAACGGCAATCCGAGCTACACGGTGGACGAACTTCGTCTGCTCAAGTTCTTCGCGATCTTCTCCAATTTCGACAGTGAATTCTACGAGCGCCGCGTTCCCCTGATTCAGACCGGCACGCGCATCTACCGTTCGCTCGACCTGCGCGACCTCGTTTCTTTCCGCAGCGACGGCAAATACTATCTCAAGCGTGCGATCACGGAAGAAGACTGCCGCCGCATCGTCGCTTCCGCTTGGTATATCATGGCCAGTATTCAGCCGGCCTTCGACAAGACGAAATTCGACAGCCGCGCGATGATCGGACAGCTCGAACTGGCGGCGTCGTCGTACTCCGACGCGATCCTCCCGCTGCTGATCAACTCCGACATCGCCAAGCAGGCGGATCCGAACGTCAGCCTTCCCGCGGCCTACATGCATCCCGAGGATGCGGACGCGCAGCTGAAGATGAGCCTCACCGCATATCAGAAGTATTTCAATTACACCCCGACCGGGTACGTGGCACCGTTCGGCGCCATCTCCCCGGCGGTGATTCCGCTGCTGAAAGACAACGGCTTCGACTGGTTCGTCTCCGACGAGCAGGTCCTGAAGAACTCCTCACCGAAAAACCTTCCGAGCACGCTTCCCTACTCCGTCACGATCGACGGCAAAACCATGTACGGCGCGTTCTCGAATTCCCTGCTGACGAACCGCATCAACTGGAGCTACCGCAATTACTACGCGGAAAACTCCGCCGACGATTTCATCTCGAACGTGCTGGCCATGGCGCCGAACAATCCGAAGAAGCACGCGCTCGTGACGGTCGTGATCGACGGCGATGATGCCTGGCAGTATTACCAGCGCGATATCGACGGCAAGGGCATCATGAACGGGATCTACCGCAAGCTCAACAAGCTGTTCAAGACCCGCGCCGTCGTCTCCGTGACGCTGAGCGAATACGTCAAGGGCAACCGCCTGCGCGGTATCCCGGCCAACAAGGTCGACGACTTCGACGGGATCAAGGAACTGGCCGCCGGTTCCCGTTTCAACGGCAAGTTCAACATGTGGATCGGAAGCCGCGAGATGAACAAGGCGTGGGATTATCTCCGCCAGGCGCGCACCGATCTGGGCAAGGGCGCCGCGGCAGTCACCACCGTCGAGTACCTCGACAACTTCACGCAGCAGCCGATGAATTTCTTCTACGCCGCGACCAGCCCCCACTGGATGCAGCTGTTCAACAGCAGTTCCGTGCAGGGAATGCCGCCGAAACCGTTCGAGGTTCAGTTCCGCAACCAGCTTGCCGACGCGTACGTGACGGCAGGCCTCGCGAAGCCGACCAAGTTCGACGCGTTCGTCAATCCGGCGGACTTCTCCCCGGAATGGAGCAAGCCGCGCAAGCGCACGACCGTGACCTTCCTCTGCAAACTGGTCGACCGTGAAGCCATTACCTCCGTGTTCATCGCAGGCAACCGCAAGGAACTTGCGAACATGGAACCGAACACCATCCGGATGTGGGACAACGGCGAGAACGGCGACAAGAACTACGGCGACAACCAGTGGACGCTGATCGTCGAACTCGACGAAGGCGATCTGCTGTACAAGTACTGCAACTCCGGCGGTCAGGGCACCTGGGACGGTGCGGAGACCTTCCCCGACGAGTGGCGCCGCATCAAGATCGAAGGCGACAAGATGACCATCGAGGACATCTTCGCGCGCATCAAGAACAAGTACTGATCGAACCCGAGCAAAACGGGACATCGCAGCCGCGGTGTCCCGCTTTTTTTTACCCGATACCGCGGATACACGAACCGCCCGCATGTCACCCGCAAGCACGCACGCTATGGAATCTACGCTTCCGCTATACAATCAGACCCATTTCACGCGCCAGGAACTGATCGACGCCATCGCGACGAAACTGGATCCCGTCGAACTCACGACCGTACTCGGCGCGTATGAAATGGCGAGCAGCGTGCACGAGTACCAGCGGCGCAACGATTCCACTCCCTACTTCTGGCACCTCTCCCGCGTCGCCCGCATCGTGATTCACGAACTCCGCTACCTGAACGCCGATGTCATCAGCGCGGCGCTTCTGCACGACGTGCTCGAGGATTCGGAAATCATCACCGCCGAAGTGATCAAGTACAATTTCAGCGCCTACATTTCCTACATCGTGGAAGTGCTCACGAAGAATATCCGTCTCATGGGGGTCCAGCGGGAGCAGGAAGACACCGAGTACATCGAACGACTGCGCTTCAGCAGCATCGATTGTAAAATCGTCAAGTTCGCCGAGCGGCTGGACAATTACCGCTGTCTCGAATTCGGCGTAAAGCGCAATCCCTTCGGTTACATCGAGGCAACCGAGCGGGATTATTACCCGATGGCGCGTGAGGAGCAGAACGAAATGCTCGATCGCATCGTTGAGGAAATGGACAGCATCAAGCGCAAACTCTACTCCTGATCGGATTCCGCATGCGTGTTCTCATTCAACGTGTCAGCCATGCCCGCGTGACCGTGGGCGATACCGATCCGCGCATCACGGGCGCGATCGGTCCCGGCCTGCTGGTGCTCTGCGGTGTCCGTCACGGGGATACGGAAGCCGACGCGATATACCTCGCCGGACGCGTCGCCCGGCTGCGCGTCTTCGAGGACACGGAAGGAAAGATGAATCTCTCGCTGCTCGACACCGGCGGTGAGGCGCTCGTGGTGTCGCAGTTCACCCTCCACGCGGATACGCGTAAAGGGAACAGGCCCAGCTACGGTCATGCCGCCGAACCCGTGCTCGCCGAGCGTCTGTACGAGCGCTTCGTCGGGGAAATGCGTGTCCTGCTCGGCGACCGCCGCGTGGGAACAGGAGAATTCGGCGCCATGATGCAGGTGGAACTGGTGAACGACGGTCCGGTGACCGTGACGGTAAAGAGCAAATCCGAATACGGCGCAGGCGATGAATCGTACTGATCCTCCTCCCCCCTCCCCGCACGGGAAGGAAAAGCGCCGTGTGCTGCTGGTCTTTCTCGACGGCATCGGCATCGGGGTGAAGGACCCGCGCCGCAACCCGCTCTTCGAAACCCGTCCCCCCTTTCTCTCCGCCCTGTTCGACGGCGAGCTTCCCTCGCTCGGCAGCCGCACCCTGGAAAGCGCCGTCGCGTCGTGCATCCCGCTCGATCCCAACCTCGGTGTGGCGGGGCTCCCCCAGAGCGGAACGGGACAGGCGACACTGTACACCGGCATCAACGCGGCGCGCATCATCCGCCAGCATTTCGGGCCCTATCTCTACTCGACGCTGAAACCGGTCGTCGAGGCTCACAGTATCTTCGCGCAGCTCAAATCCAACGGGAGCTCCCGTCCCGTCGCCCTGGCGAACGCCTTTCCGCAGCGGTTTTTCGACTACCTCGACGGACCGCGGCGACGCATTGTCGCGGGCATGTACGCCGCCCTCACCGCGGGCGTACCCTTCCGCGACATCGACGATCTGAAGGCAGGACTTGCCGTTTCCACCGATATCACCGCCGAGCGGTGGCACGCCATCGGGCATCCCGACGCACCGGTCTCCACGCCGTACGAAGCGGGGGCGATTCTTGCCCGTGTCGCCGACACGCACGCTTTCACTCTGTTCGAGTACTTCCGCACCGACAAGGCGGGGCACGAGATGAACCGCGCCAAGGCGCGGCACGTCCTAGGGGAGGTTGACGAGCTGCTCCGCGGGGTGTATGATCATGCAGACCTTGCGAACACGCTGGTCATCGTGACGAGCGATCACGGCAACATGGAGGAAATCGGCATCAAGACGCATACGCGTCACCCTGTGCCGGCCGTCTTCTTCGGGAATCGTGAGGGATTTCCCCTGGACGGACTGCTTTCTCTCTCGCATCTTGTACCCGCCATCCGTAGCTTTTTGGGATAGCGCCGGACGGCCATTCGCATTTTCAGGGAAACGGGCCGACCGCGAATCTCAATGAAGCGGGAGATCAGACATGCGTCATCCTTGGCGCCGCATCGCGCTCCTTCCGGCGATGCGCATTTTCCTATTCTTCTCCGCGGGGATCATTCTGCAATGGCATGCGCCGTGCGGTGATCGCGTGATCCTCGCCGCTGCCGCGACGGTATTTGCATGCGCGGTTTTCTTCCTGCTCGCGGCACGCCGTCAGCCCGCGCTGCAGCTGCCCCGCGACGTCTGCCTGGTTCTGCTCCTCCTTCTCGCCGGTATGCTGAGCGGCGCGGCGGCCCTTGCGCGCTTCCCCGCCGATCTCCTGCCGTACGCCGATCGGAGGGAGAAAGTACGGCTTCATGGAGTCGTCGCGTCGCATCCGCGCGCCACGTCCGATCGTCAGAGGTGCATCCTCCGTATCACACGTGTGATCGACGGCCAGAACTCGGCCGCGGCTGCGGGCACCGTGCTGTTTTCATATAACCGCAGCCGTTTCGACAGCAGCGACACGCTGCTGCGGCTGCAGGTCGGCGACGCCGTCGAGATCCGCTGCCGGCTGCGTGTTCCGCGGCCGCCGCGCAATCCGCACGCCTTCGACGCACGCAGCTGGATGCTGCAGGAAGGCGCGCTGCTCCAGGCGTCCGCGTCGAAAGGAAGCGATCTCCGTCTCATCGCGCGCGGGGAAGCGGCCTGGTGGCGGCTGCGGGTCGGGGAACTGCGCGACGCCGTGCGCGACGCCATCACCCGCCTGTATCCCCCTCACCCGGCGGCCGTGATGACCGGACTGCTGCTCGGAGACAGAAGCGGGATCGATGCCGAAACGCTCGACGATTTCCGGCGCTCCGGGATCATGCATATCCTCGCGGTCTCGGGACTGCATGCAGGCATCGTGCTCATGATGGCGTTCGTCCCGTTCGAGCGGCTGCGTTTCCCGCTGCGCGCCGGTATTGCGCTCGCATTTCTCTGGGTGTTCGCGGCGGTGACGGGCTTCGCGCCGCCCGTCACGCGCGCCTCGCTGATGGCGACGCTCTTCCTCGGCGGCATACAGTTTCAACGACCCGGCAGCAGCATCAACGCATTGGCCGTCGCCGGCGTGATCATTCTGATCCTGGATCCGCTCAGTCTGCTCGGACTCAGTTTCCAGCTTTCCTTCGGTGCGGTGCTGGGCATTCTCCTGTTCCACGACCGGATCCAGAACTCCCTCACATCGCTGCTCCCCCGGATGCTGCGGGGCAAAGCGGCGGACACGGTTCTGGCACTGCTCTCCCTCACGCTTTCCGCACAGGCGCTGACCCTGCCTCTGCTCGCGGCGAACTTCGGGCAGATCAGCGCCTCAGGCCTGCTGACCAATATCCTGGCCGTCCCGCTCGTATTCGTCGTGGTCTGCTGCGGAATTCTCTCGGTTCTGACGCTGGCCGTGTGGAGCGCTCCCGCGCATCTTTTCGCCGCGACCGCGGGCGGTGCGCTCGACCTGATCTTCATCGCGTCCGATCAGCTGGCCGCGCTGCCCGGCGGCGTGATCGACCTGCCGGCGCTTCCATCCGCGGTGCTCTTTCTGTATGTTTCGGCTATCGCTTATCTCGCCGCAACCCCAGGACGTATGCGTCAGAAACTTTTCATCCTCGCGCTCTTCATTCTCACCGCCGTCATCACCGGTTCGGCGCTCGCACCGTCCCCCGATCCGCAGCTGCGGGTGACATTCCTCGATGTCGGCCAGGGAGACGCGGCGCTGATCGAAGTTCCGGGGAGCGCGCCATGGCTGATCGATACCGGTCCCGGCGGTGCGCGCAGCGGCAGCGGAACGCAGACCATCCTGCCCTACCTCCGGGCGAGGGGCATCGCCAGGCTTGGCGGACTCATCATCACGCATCCGGATGACGACCATCGCGGCGGCGCCGAGGCGGTGCTCGAGGGCGTTCGCGTCGACAGCGCCTACATCAGCTGCACATGGAAACGCGACGGCGAAAGCGGCGCCCTGTATGCGCTGATGCAGTCGCGCACCCGCGGCGTGCGTGATGTCCGCGCCGGCGACCGATTCGCGCTCGGGTCGCGCACGCGGCTGTACGTTCTTTCGCCGCCCGCGGATACCGACTGCACTCCGTCGAACAGGAATTCCGTCGTCGTGCTGCTGGTCTATGGAAAAACCCGTTTCCTCTTCACCGGCGATGCCGATGTCGAAGCGGAACGGCAGATGCTCGCCCGCTACGATTCGTTTCTGCATGCGGACGTGCTGAAAGTCGGGCATCACGGAAGTACGACGAGCACGAGCCCGGGTTTCGCGGTGAAGGTCAAGCCCAGGTATGCCGTTATCAGCGTGGGACGGAATAACCAGTTCAATCACCCGCGTCAGGAAATACTCACGCGTCTGCGGCTGGCGGGTGCGCAGATTCATCGAACGGACATTGAAGGCGCGGTGATTTTCACCTCGGACGGCAGGCAGGTGTCGCACGTCCGCTGGTCCCCGTAACTGTTTCCCTCCCCTCCTCCCTTTCGCGATGCGGGAAGCCCGGTTTACTCCTCCATCTCCCGCGCCATGCGCAGCTCGGTCATGATCCCGTTCACGAGCGCGCGCTCTTCCGCGTCATAGGCGACGCGGGTGAGTACGAGTCCGTGCGCCGGCGCCAGCATCGGCGCGCGTCCCCGGTCCCGCGCCTCGAGCATTGCGGCGAACTCCTGCGGGGTGATGCGCTGGCGGCCGACGTGAACGATGCCGCCGACCAGGCAGCGAACCATTCCCTGCAGGAACCGATTTGCCTTGATGCGGAAATGGTTTTCGGTACGATCGTGCTCCCAGACTGCCTCGAAGACATGGCAGAAGTGATGCGGCATTCCGGGAACATGTTTTGAGAACGTGGTGAAGTCGTGGGTTCCCCGGAGCGATGCGACCGCTTCCCGGATCGCGCCATGATCGAGCGATGAATACAGGATCCACTGCTGCCGGCGCATGAGCGAAACGCGCTCCTGGACGATGGTGTAATCGTACGAGCGGGAAGAGGCGGAGAAGCGCGAATGAAACGCATTGTCCACTTCCCCGGCTTCACGGATCGTGACATCGTTCGGCAGCTCTGCGTTCAGTGCCCGCGCGACGGTTTCGGCATCCAGCCTGCTGTGAAGATCGAAATGGGCGACCTGGCCCGAAGCATGCACCCCCGCGTCGGTGCGTCCGGCCCCGTGCACACGGACCTGCTGCTGAAACAGCCGCTGGAGTGCCAGTTCGATTTCGCCCTGCACCGAACGGCCGTTCGGCTGCAGCTGCCATCCGACGAAGTCCGTGCCGTCATATTCAATCAGGAGGCGATACCGTCTGCCCTGTTCTTCGATCATGGTTCTGCCTGCGCTCCGGTTGCCGTAACGATGGAAGATACGGTGTCGAGTACGATTTCGAAATCCTTTCTTGCCGCCAGCATTCCCTTCCGCACATGGTCGATCAGCGCCGAGCCGGTATCGAATCCCATGGCGGCGGCGAGACGCATGCGCTGTTCGTCGTCCTGCGGAAAAAGGTTTGACGGCGTTTCGATGAGCAGACGGAGAAACAGCTGCACCCGGCGCAGGAACTGATACTGCTCGCGGAGACGCACAAGAGCCCCGGCGATGCCCGGGACATGGGCCGCTGCCTCGGTGAGAACCGTGATGGTTCCGCCGGTGCGGATCTGCGGGAGAGCCAGCTGCAGCGCCTGGGCGGCGAACTCGGCGTCGACGAGCCCGCCGGCGGATTTCTTGACATCGAAAAAATCGTGCTGGCGGAAACGGTTCTCCGGTTCCATCTTTGCGCGCATCCCGCGGATGGTACCGACGTCCGTTCCCGTGAGCCGCATCCCGGTCCGGAGTTTCTCGACCACGCCCGCGATCTCCTCGGAGAGACGGGAATCCCCGGCGGCGATGCGCGCGCGGAGCAGCGACTGCCGTTCCCACAGCGACGCGCGTTCATGGAGATAGCGCTCCCAGGCTTCACGCGTCACGGCGAGCGGGGCGTTGCGTCCTTCCGGGCGCAGCCGCGCATCGACCTCGTACAGCGCCGGGATGACCCCGCCCTGCATTTCCCGGATGAGATCCCGCGCCAGGCGCTGTGCGCGCTCGTGATCCTCGGCCGCCCGCGCTTCATAGAGCAGAATGACGTCGAGATCGCTTCCGGGGATCAGCTCCGCGCTGCCGTATTTTCCGAGCGCCAGTACCGCGAAAGGAAAGCTGTCGTCGTGCAGGCGCGCGAGCGCGCGCAGAAGCAGGGTGTCGGCGACCCCGGTCAGAGTCCTGCTGCAGGCGTCCATCCCCTGATCGTCAAGAAGCAGTGACGCGAGGGCCGAGACCGAGACGACGCGCTGGAGACGCGGTGCATCGAGGATATCTCCATCCCAGCCGCTGAAGACAAGCTCCAGTGCAAGGGGATCGCGTTCGAGCTGCCGGAGCACCGCCGGCGCGAGCGCGGCCAGGCGCAGCAGAAGCTGGCGCGCACGGGGATGCGCGAGGTAGGTCAATCCGCCCGACGTGCCCGCGGCATGAATGAAGTGCTCGACCCCCGCGAGTCCGTGGGCGGGAAGCGGCGTGGCCGATACGTCGCGAAGCAGGTCCGGGAGCAGTTCCCGGAGCCGGTGGCGTTCCCCTGTTCTTCGCGGCGCGCTGCTGCGTCCGTAAATCAGGTCGTGGAGAAGTGCACGGGTTCGGACATCGTCGGGAAGCGATGGAGGAACGGCGAACGCGTCGTCCTCTCCGCTCCCAGACGATCCGCCCAGGATTTCATCACATATCCGGGAAACATCCGCGCGCGTCTCCTGCAGCCGGCGGCGGAATGCTTCGACGGTGTCGAATCCCAGCACCCATGCGACGCGAAGAAGGTCTGTCGCCGACTCCGGCAGCGTGTGCGTCTGCTCGAATCGCTCGAGCTGGAGTACATGCTCCACGCGACGCAGGAAAACGTATGCGTTCCGAAGCAGCGCCTCTTCCTCCGGCCGCAGCAATCCTGCCGTCGCCAGCGCAGCGATCGATTCGAGCGTCGAAGGCGTGCGCACGCCCCGCTGCTGACCATGCAGCATCTGCATGGTCTGAAGACTGAACTCGATGTGCCGTATGCCTCCGCGCATGTGCTTGACATCCGTATCGGCACGCCAGCGTTCGGCCAGCCGGGATTGGACATCCGCCCGCATCTGCGAGGGCGGACGCAGGATGGTGCGCGGATGCACGAACGGCTCGATCCGCTGCAGCACCTCCCGGCCCAGTTCCCCGTTCCCCGCACAGAACCGCGCGCGCAGCAGCATCTGCCGTTCCCACAGCGCTCCCCGGCGCTCGTAATAGGCGAGGGTGGCGGTCAGAGAAAGGGCCAGCGCGCCCGCGGCGCCATCGGGGCGCAGCCGCAGATCCGTGCGGTACAGCATCCCTTCGCTGCTGCTCTCGGTCAGCATCCGGAGCATTTCCTTGACGACCGCGATCACCTCATCGTGTACTTCGGACGTGATGTCCCTGTCCGTCTCCTCCTTCGGCGCCAGTGACGGTAATTCGTCCGCAGCGACGGCGGTATCGTACACGATCATCAGGTCGATGTCCGAACTGTAGTTCAGTTCGCTCCCTCCAAGTTTTCCCAGGGCGAGCACGGCGATGCGTCCCCTTCCCGCGCGGCCTCTCCGACGGGCGACGGTTGCCGCCGCTTCCTCGAGCGCACAGTTGACGACCGCGTCGGCAAGCGCGCTGAGTTCCCTGACCACCTGCGCAAACGGTTTGCGTCCCAGGACATCCGCCGCGGCGATGCGCAGCAGTTCCCTGCGCTGGAATCGCCGCAATGCGTTGTACCGCGTCTCCGGCCGGTCGAAACGGCGCAGCGCCCCCCGTGCCGCATCGAACAGCGCGACGCGCGACGGCGTCTGTTCGAGCACGTCGGAGGCAAGAAGCCAGCGGAAGAGACCGGCGTCCCGCACCATCGTATCGGCGAGCCAGAGAGAAGCGGATATCAGGACCAGATAATCGGAAAGAAGGCGCGGCGCGCGCAGGAAATGCTCGAGGATGCCGCTCGGGCTCAGGGAGGCTTCGAGAAAGCGGTCGAGGTGCACCAGCGCGCGTTCAGGGGAAGGGACCCGCTGCAGGGCATCGCCGAGCAGGGCCTCCATGATGACCGCGCCGCGCTCGATCGTGAGGGCCGCGCGTACCAGGATGCCCCGGTAGAGCCGCGCGCAGCGCTCCGGATCATCGCAGCGCGAGAGGATGCTATCCGCGGGGCGAAGATCGTTCAACTCCTCGAGCAGACGCTTTTCCGTATGGGATCGCTGAATCACAGGGTAAAATACGAGAATTCCGGGAGTCCGGAGCGGGGACTCAGTTTTCGATCGTGAAATCCATGATAATGCGGAGATCGCCGGCTTCGAAGAAGTACCGCCGGACATCGTCAGGAAGACGGTCGCGCTCGATGCCGATCACATGGGTGCCGGTTCCCTGCCATCCGTCGACGAGGACGAGACTCTCCGCACCGTTGCTGTCCATGAGCCGGAGACGGACGAACTCCGGCTGGCCGAGTTCGTACCCGAGAAGAACGAGATCGTTGCCCGCTGCCTGCGGTGTGGAAATGCGCGGTTCGAATACCGGGATCGATGGTGCCGCGACGATTTCCTCCGCCGGCGAGCCTGCCGCATCGGCGGCCGCGATCGCCGCGCCGGCACCGGCCGTCGCGCTTTCGTTCCAGAAGGCGTCAAGTGCGGTCACGGTGAATTCGTCTGCGGAAATACCTGCGGGGAGCGTCCATCGGAGCTGGGATGCGGGAAGCAGCGCCACGGGTGCATCACTGCCGCCGTGCGCGTCACGGCGATACACCGCGTACCAGGAAGCGACGTCGCCGTCCGAGGCCGCGACCGGAGCATCCCAGGCGAGCGACCCGTTTTCGCCGCGGAGCCGCATGGGCGGATTCGGCCGCAGGGCATCGCGCCAGGGCATCGCGGGAGGGATGGCCACATGGTCGAAGCGCCCGCCAAGCGCGTTTCCTTTCACGTGTTCGTAACGGAAGAACACGACGCCGTCTCCTCCCCGGTCACGCGCGGCATCGATGTGATCCGCGAGCCACGGCTGGACGTTGTCCTTGTACGCGGCGATACCGGGGAACACCTGGCGTCCGGACGCCCCCCTTTTCCAGTCGGCGACCAGCGCCTCGAAATCGATTTTGCTTCCCTTCCGTACCAGCCCCCAGTAGATCTGCGGCACGACATAGTCATGGTAGCCGTCGCGGAGCCAGCGGCGGGAGTCCTGGTAGATCGCATTGCGACCCTCCCAGCCTTTCGCCGTCGGAAGGTTCTGGTAGATGCCGATCGGGGCGGAACCGACCTGCAGCGAGGGCCGCAGCGCCGTGCAGCGCGCGTATGCTTCCTGCACGAAGGCACACACGTTGTCCCGCCTCCAGTCGTCCAGCCCTTTGCCGCCCCCGAATCGACGGTAGGTGTCGTCATCCTTGAATCCGCGATCGGGATAGCGGACATAGTCGAAATGCAGTCCGTCCACGGCGTAGCTGCGGACCAGGTCCTCGGCGACCTGCACGGTGTAGGAGCGGGCGGCGGGGATTCCGGGATCGATCCACAGGTCGTCGCCGAACCGCTGCACCCATTCCGGGTGCAGTCGCGCGACATGCATCGGATCGGACGCAGGAGGATCCCCCTTGCTCCAGACACGACAGACGTTGAACCAGGCATGGAGCTGCAGCCCCCGGGCATGGCATTCCGCTATCGCGAATGCGAGGGGATCCCAGCCGGGATCGCGTCCCAGGACGCCGGTCATTTCCGAGGCCCACGGTTCGAACGCGGACCGGTACATCGCGTTTCCGCGCGACCGGACCTGGAAGAAAACGGTGTTGTAATGCCTCTCCCGCAGGTCGTCAAGAATGTCCCGCAGCGCCTGCTTCTGGGCTTCCACGTTTCCGCGCAGCGATGCGGCGGGCCAGTCCAGACCCAGCAGCGTCGTCAGCCACACTCCCCGCAGTTCCCGCCGCGCATTCTGCGCCGGAGCGGCATGCTGCGGAAGAACCGCTCCGCAGAGCAGGAGCGTGAAGAACAGGAGGACGGGAAGCGATGAAGCCCTGCGGCGCATGGCGGCTTACCGCGTGAACGTATATGAGTGGATGCCGCGCGCCTCGAGCGAATCGGTGCGCTTGAGCTTCTTCGCGGCATTGAGCGACGACCGCGCCTGGAACGACTGCGGATTGATCTGCAGCGCCCTCTGCAGGAGTCGAATGCCTTCGTCGAGCTGCCGCTGTCCGATGAGAATGTCCGCGAGCGGCACCATCGCCGGCGCATACTGTTCGTGCAGGGTGATCGCCTGTTCGAGATAGGTGCGCGCGTTCGCGGTGTCGCCGAGCTGCAGAATCGTCAGTCCGTACAGCGTACTCGTCCGTGAGGAGTAGGGGTCTTCCTTGAACGAGCGCTGCAGTACCGCCTCCGCGTCGCGCCAGCGCTTCTGGGTCATGTAGCGCGCGGCTTCGACGTTCAGGGCGCTGGCGACCTGCGACATCAGGTGTGTCTGCCCGGGCGTGTAGAGAAACACCTCCGTCACTCCCGGCTTTCCCGGATCGGACGTGAACAGCGGATTGGAGTTCACGACCTCGAATTCGTCCCGCTGCGTGGCGACATGCGTCACGCGGCTCGTACGGAATTCCGCGACAAGCTCCGCCAGGTTGCTCATGTGCTGAACGACGGCAGGGGTGAGCCGACCGGTGATGTCGAGAACGGGCCGGTGACCGTAATAGGTCACCGCGCCGGGAAAATGCGTCGCAATGCGGGCATCCTCGAACGTGTTTGCGGCGATCCACCGGCCTGCCGCCACCTGGCGATCGAGGACGAAACGCACGGTGCGGTAATGCGAATCGCGGTACGGCAACCAGTCCGCCAGTGCGATCAGCACTGCAGCGGCGCACACCAGCCCGATCAGGGCTCTGGTCACCGTCCGCATGATGGGCAGGGGCAGCGCCATCGTGAGCAGATCGAACGCGCGCCACAGTCCCCATACCCCGAGCAGGGCGAAGAACGGAAGCGTGGGCAGCAGCACATGATGGTCCTGCACGATCGGGAAGATGATTCCGTATGCCGCAATTATCCCGAGGATGAATGCGGCGCTCATCAGGAGCGGAACGTGCCTGCGCCGAAGGATATCGATGGCCATCGCTCCCAGCCCGAAGATCGCAAACAGCACGATCGCCGCCGCCCAGGAGTGCGAATAGAAATTCCAGACTTCCCGTGGGAAGGCCGTGGTCGCATTCGCATAATAGGTCAGCTTTGCCGTGACAGGATTGACGAAGAACGTCCCGGAGAGCGAGAAATTGAAGACGCCGTACGCGGCGACCAGCAGCAGGTAGAGGATCCCGCCGATGGCGGTCTCACGCCCGGTGACCGCCCGCTCTCCTTCGAACGACGGTTTGTTCTCCCCGCTCACCGCAAGATGGCTGTAGAGCAGGTGGATGAGGGCCGCGAGGAAGAAGACCAGCGCGGCGGGATGCGCCCAGAGCGCCAGCCCTGCAAAAAGGAAGAACAGCATCGACCGGCGCGCGAAATAGAAGTACGCCGAGGCAAGAATCAGGGAGGTGAACAGCATGGTCGGGAGTCCCGATACCGCGGCGCTGGCCATATGCGGAGACACGGCGACGAAAAGCGCGGCAGCGGCGGCGATCCATTCCTGATCGCGGAAAAGCCGAAGCCCCAGCAGGAACGTGAGACCGGCCACCGCGGCAAAGCTCACGATGCCGAGCGCGAAGCTGGCGCGCAGGCCTTCGATCACCGTGCCGAGCGCGGCAAGCAGAAACACCTGCAGCGGCGCCGTCAGTCCCGACGTCGCCGGCGCCCCGGCGTGGAAGGAGTACACCCCGTTTTCGATCAGGTTCCGTGCGAATGTCAGCGCGGTGTAGGCGTCATCGAAAGGAAATCCGGTCTCACCGACGGAGGATGGCATCGACAGCGCATACAGCAGTCCCGCAATGGCCGCGAGAACGGGGAACGCCCATCCAAGCGCCTGCTTCTGCGTATGAGTGAAATGGAACGCGCCGGGCACCTTCATCGCGGCAGCCCCCTTCGCCTGCTTCTTCGATTTCTCCATGGACTCACGTCTGTCTTGTTTCACCTGCGAATAATCAGAAAATATACGCTTTTCGCGGGCATGCGATCAAGGGAAGCTGCGGCTGCGGCCGTTGCCTTTCATGACGGGGCGACGTAGCTTTAGGGTTTTCACAGGGAAATCATACCCGTTGGCGATCGACGCAACCATACTGCCGGAGAAGGTTCCCGTGGCACAGCTGCCGGGGGTGGGCCCCGGACGCGCGCGCGTGCTCGAGGCAGCCGGCATACACACGGCCTGGGATCTGCTGTATTATTTCCCGCGCCGCTACCTCGACCGCAGCACCATCGTCCCGATGGGAGAACTGCATCGCTATGCGGGGCTCGTCGTCACGGTTGTCGGACGCGTCGGCAGCATCGCCACGGTGCGGGCGCGCCGCAAGCGGCTGGTCGTCACGCTGCGGGATCAGCGCTGGTCGATGGAACTCGTTTTCTTCCAGGGACTTCACTACTGGCAGAGTGCATTCAAAGAGGGCGAGGACGTCGCCGTTTCCGGCGAGGTACAGCTGTACGGGCGCAGGGCCAGCATGGTGCACCCCGACATCGACCGCCTGCAGGACGGGGAAACCCTTGCCTTCATCAACACCGGGGGCATCGTCCCGGTCTATCCCTCGAACGCGGAACTGGAGAAGGTCGGGCTCAACCGGCACGGCGGTTTCCGGAAACTCATCCACGCCGTTCTGCAGCGGCATCTCGCGGGCCTGAGGGAATGGTATTCCCCTGCTGTCCTGAAAAGCGAAACGCTGCTGCCGCTTCATGACGCCATCGAAATCATTCATGGGCCGCCGGACACCGACCGCCTGAACGCCGCGAAGGAACGCCTGATATTCGACGAGTTCTTCATTCTCTCGCTGCAGCTCGCCCTGCGCAAGCGCATGCAGGCGGGCGCGGTTCCCGGCATCGCCTTCACGGCAGAGAGTCCGACCGCCCGCGACCTGGTACACCGCCTTCCGTTCGAACTCACCGCCGCGCAGAAACGGGTGCTGCGCGAGATCGTCGGCGACATGCGGCGTGCGCAGCCCATGAACCGCCTTCTGCAGGGCGATGTCGGCTCCGGAAAAACCGTGGTCGCGCTGCTGGCCATGCTGCTTGCGGTGGACAACGGACATCAATGCGCCCTGATGGTGCCGACGGAAATTCTCGCCGAGCAGCATTTCCGGACCATCACGGGCCTCGTCGACGATCTGAGCATTCGCGTCGAACTGCTCACCGGTCAGCAGTCCGCCGGACAGAAACAGCAGCTCGGCGCCGCGATCGCGAACGGCGACGTGCACGTCGTCGTCGGCACGCATGCCCTGATTCAGGAAGCGGTGCAGTTTCACCGGCTCGGCCTGGTGGTCATCGACGAACAGCACCGTTTCGGCGTGATGCAGCGGGCGGATCTTCGCGGGAAAGCCACCGCGCCCGATGTACTGGTGATGACCGCCACCCCGATCCCCCGCACGCTCTCGATGACACTGTATGGAGACCTGGACGTCTCCGTGATCGACGAACTCCCGGCAAACCGGAAGCAGGTGAAAACCGCCATCCGTTTCGATGAGGATCTGGGCGGGGTTCACAGTTTCGTCCGCGACGAGATCGCTGCGGGCAACCAGGCCTATATCGTTTTCCCGCTCGTCAGTGAATCGGAGAAGCTCGATCTGAAAGCGGCGACGGAAGAATACGAGACCCTGCGCGCGAGCGTATTTCCCGACCTCCGTCTCGGCCTGCTCCACGGACGCATGAAACCGGAGGAGAAAGACGCGATCATGACGGCGTTCAAGAAGCGGCAGATTGATATTCTCGTCTCGACCACCGTTATTGAGGTCGGTGTCGATGTGCCTGACGCGACCGTGATGGTCATCGAGCATGCCGAGCGTTTCGGTCTCGCACAGCTCCATCAGCTGCGGGGCCGTGTCGGCCGCAGCGACAAGCAGGCGTACTGCATCCTCGTCACTTCGAAGCGGCTGTATTTCGCCGGCAAGGCGCGCACGACGGAAGAGCAGAAGGAGATCAGCGACCTGCGGCGCCGTCTCGATACCATGCGGGACTCGACCGACGGCTTCCGCATCGCGGAGGTGGACATGGAAATCCGCGGACCGGGCGATCTCTGGGGCACGCAGCAGAGCGGCTATCCGGCATTTCGCATCGCGAATCTCCTGGAGCACGGACACATTCTCCAGCGCGCGCGCGATCGCGCATTCACCATTATCGAAGAAGATCCGCAGCTGCGTTCGCCGGAACACAGCGGCATTCGCGAGGTGCTCGGTCCGCGCATACGCGAACAGCTCGGTCTTTCGACCATTTCCTGACGACACGGATTCCCGACTCCGCGATCCGAAATTCCGCCACATTTTTCTTTCCGAGGCATCATGTACATACACGGCAGAAATCCCATCATCGAAGCCTTCAAGTCCGGCACCACCGTGGCGAAGGTCTTCATACGCTTCGGCACGCAGGGACATGTGGTCGAGGAAATAAAACGGTATGCGCGGGAGCACGGCGTCCCGGTCACCCAGCTCGACAAACAGAAATTCGATCGCCTCGGCGCTCCCCGCGAGGCGCAGGGCATCGTCGCGCTGATAGAGGAAATCCAGCTCCTTTCGCTCGAGGAACTCCTTGCCATGCGTCGGGAACAGGACCCGCCGTTCCTCCTCGCGGTCGATAATGTCACCGACCCGCGCAACCTGGGAGCCATTCTGCGAAGCGCGGAATGCGCGGGCGTACACGGCATCATCCTTCCGCAGCGGGATTCTTCCCCCATTACGGACGTCGTCGTCAAGACTTCCGCGGGCGCGACCGCGCATCTCCCTATCGCACGAGTGGGGAACCTGCACCAGGCACTGCTGCAGATCAAGGAAGCCGACATCTGGATCGCCGGACTCGACGCCGAGGGCGAAAGCGATCTGCTGACGTTCGACGGATACCGGCCCATCTGCCTCGTGGTGGGGAGTGAAGGGAAGGGACTGCGCCCGATGATTCGCAAGGCCTGCGACATCAACCTGCGCATTCCGATGTGGGGAAAAGTCGACTCACTCAACGCGTCGGTCGCCGCCGCGCTCGCGCTCTACGAAGTGCGTCGCAAAAGGATGTAAGCGACCGGATGGCCGTCTGCGCGGCAGCGTGATCAGACCATCGCCCGTTTGGCGATGTTGCTGATGAGCCTGCTGAAGATAATTGCGTGCAGAGGGTACAGTGCGTACCAGTAGGTCCAGCCCGCCAATCCGCGGGGAGCGAAGAACGCGGTCTGTGAAAGCAGCGTCCCGCCATCCTCACGCGTCACCACCTGAAACTGCAGCCAGGCTTTGCCGGGGACGATCATCTCCGCGCGGAGACGCAGGAGGTGATCCGCTTCGACCGCTTCCACGCGCCAGAAATCGAGCGCATCGCCGACGCGCAGTTCGTCAGGATGCCGGCGTCCGCGGCGGAGTCCCACCCCCCCGATCAGTTTATCGAAGAACCCGCGAATATTCCATGCCCAGTTCATCGTCAGCCATCCGCGTTCGCCGCCCAGGCCGGTGAATATCCGGAAGAGCCGATCCGGTGCCGCGGTTACCACCCGCAGGCGGCGTTCGATGATCATCCCTTCGTTCACCTCGAGTGTTACCGGGCGAATATCGCCCTGGCTGCTGCTGAGCGCGTCGCTCCATATCGTTTCCACGTTGTCCGCCTGCAGCCGGGCGAGCGCCCGTTCCACGGAGGTGCGGTAGCCCACCGGCTCGATGGATGGAAAGAGCCGCCGTGCGAGCGGAGCGCGAACGACGTTCTCGTTGCGAAGTCCCTCGATCAGCGGACGCGCGATCACGGCAGGGATGGGTGTAACGATATTCACCCAGTACGATGACAGCCGCGGCGTGAGCAGCGGCACCTGCAGCAGCCAGCGGCGGAGCCCCCGCACTTCCGCGTAGATCTTCATCATATCCCCGTAGGTAACGACGTCGGCGCCGCCGATTTCTATGATGTGTCCCGTGCTCGCCGGCGTTTCGAGCGCGGCGGTGAGATACGTGAGCACGTCGCGGATTCCGATGGGCTGGGTGCGGGTGTACACCCAGCGGGGACAGATCATCACCGGAAGCCGCTCCGAGAGATAGCGGATCATTTCAAACGAAAGGCTGCCCGAACCGACGATCACCCCGGCACGGAATTCCGTGACCGGAACGCCGCCGCTGCGCAGCGCATCGCCCGTGTCCTGCCGCGACCGCAGGTGCTCGGAAAGATCCGGGGCCTCCGCGGCAAGTCCTCCGAGAAAGAGGATCCGCTTCACTCCTCCCTCGCACGCCGCCGCACTGAAATTGCGTGCCGCCGTCATGTCCCGTTCATGGAAATCCGCTCCCCCGGCCAGGCTGTGGATGAGATAGTACGCGGCATCGACTCCTGACATCGCGGGTCCCAGGCTGTTCGCATCGAGGACGTCGCCCGCGATGATCTCTACAGCATCGCGCCACGGGTGCCCCTGGAGCCGTTCCGGATCCCTGACCAGACAGCGAATCCGATAGCCCATCTCGAGCAGACGCACCACGAGGCGTCCGCCGATATACCCGGTTGCACCGGTGACGAGAATAAGGCGAGTTGCATCAGTCAAACGTACCGTCCTTTTCGCATTCCGCATTTCCACGTCGCATGCGCGTGACAGCCGCTCCGGCCGCCCCGACCCGGCACACGACCATCCGGTGTCTGCATCGTGACGACATGGAACACCTTCCGTGACCGTACAGCAGCGCGACAGGCTGTCGGATTCGCACATGGGAATCGATGATGCTTGATTAACAGGAAACATCGGCAATTCATTCCGGTCCGTATTTCCTTTCGCAAAATTAATTCCGGATAATTCTTATCATTTTTGCATTTTGTTCGATTTCCTTGTACGTTGCCCTGTACTCACAACTACGTACGGTTTCATACGAACACGAGGCAGCCTTCACGGCCGCCGCGTCCGTTGTATTCATTGGACCGTTTCCAGATTTCTCACAGATCGGGGCACTGCAATGAAACGTTCGATACACCTTGCACTGGTATGGTGGGCGCTGCTCTGTCTTGGGCTGCTTTCCTATGCACACGCGCAGTCGTATGTCACGGAAGCAGGTTCAGGCGGATTCACGCTCAAGAAAGTCGTCAGCGACACGCTTATCGCGACAGGACAGAATTTCTCCTACACCGTCTACTTCTCCATACCGGCCGGAGCGACCGGCGTCACCATCACCGACGCCCTTCCTCCGGCGCTGACGTACCAGGCGATCAGTGTGACGAGCGCGTGCGGTGCGCCGACAGTCACGACCCCGGCAGTGGGCGCGAACGGTACGGTCTCGCTCAGCTGGGGAACAGTGCCCACGGGCTGCTCAGGGTCGTTCGTCGTCACCGTGCAGTTTCCCAATGGCATCACCTGTCCCGGGACCGCGGCGCGCAACAACGTCTGCATGACGGCGCTGCTGGGCGGTGCCCCGATCGATTTCTGCACCGGCTATATCAGCACCACCGCGACCGCTTCCGATCCGTGGAACATCGGGAAGTGGGTGATCGGTGCGGGAACGCAGCCGGGACCATGCACGAAAGTGACCGCGGACTCCATCGTCACCTACCAGATCTGCGTGTACAAGAATGTCGGGACCACGGGGCAGCTGAACATGGAAAGCGCCGTCGTCTACGACACTCTGCCGCCGGGCGCCATGCTCGTGAACTCAACCTGCGGAGCCACGCAGACGGGCAATGTCGTGACATGGAACATCGGGTCGCTGTCCGCGCTTCCGATGTACAACACCGTGTGCTGCACCTACTCGGTGCTTTACCCGCCGGCGCTTTTCCCCACCGGGACGCAGCTGCTGAACCAGGCGACGCTGCAGGGGACACTGGGAAGCGGCAACAGCCCCTGCGGTCCGGCCCTGCATGTGAGCAACCAGACCTGCGTCGAGATCAAGACCATTACATCCGGGACGATCAGCAAGTATGTCTACACCAACGGACAGCCGGGCTGCACCGGGAAATACAGCATCTGGATCTGCAACAACGGCAGTGTGCCAATCACCTCCATGACCGTGACCGACACGATCCCCTTCCCGCTGACCGGCCTCTCCATCGGCGGTTCGTCGGCGTCCGTTTCGGCGACGCTTGCCGGGAATATCGTCACGGCGACGCTGACCTCCCCGCTGGCTCCCACCGCCTGCGTGTACTTCGAGGTCAATTTCACCATTCCCAATTTCGCGACGGTCGGCAGCGTGGTGACGAACTGCGCACAGGCGACCATCGTCGGCACCGCGCCGCTGTCGGCCTGCGCGAGTTTCACCGTCGCGGCGCCGGCACCGAAGCCCTGCGTCCGCAAAGAGGTCTGCAATAAGCAGCCTTCCTATTCCCCGGGCGACGTGTTCCGTTACCGTCTGCGCGTACAGAATATCGGCGGACTCCCGATCACCGCCGCCACGATTACCGATGTCCTCGATCCCAATCTCGAATACGTGGGCAGCCCGTCCTATTACACCGCCTCGGCGTGGAATGTCCCCTGCCAGACGACGTCGAACTGGTCGGGCGTCACGCTCTCCCAGGCGGGCAACACCCTGACCTTCACGCTCCCGACCATTCCGGCCACGTGCCAGAATATCTTCTACGGCAGCTGCGGGATGTACGGCACTCCGGGCGTCCCCTACTACTTCATCGAATTCGACGTCAAGGTCAGCGACACGACGGCGCTGGGGAATATCCCCAACAGCTTCGATATCGCGGGCGGGAATCTGACCGGGACGACGTCGTCGAACATCGAGTACGTCAACGTCGTCGGGACGGCGGGATTCTCCCTCGACAAGGGCGTCGCGTCGGACACCACCAGCTGGGCATCCACGCTGAGCACGACGGCGGGCGCGAACGTGAATTACCGCCTCCGTCTCACAGTGTCCCCCGGCAGCGTCGGACTGCGGCATGTCACGTTCGCCGATCTGCTCCCGCGTGATAATCCGCCCGGCGACAATCTCATTCTCGGACCCTGCACGCCGCGGGGCAGCGCGTTCAACCTGGGCTTCTCCGCACCGGTATCATCCGTGCCCGCGGCAGCCGACTACAAGAATGCCACGAGCTTCTCCAACGTAAACATCTTCACGCCGTCGGGCGCCCCGGCGCCCATGTTCACGAGCGGCTGCGGCACGATGGGAACATGGGTTCCCGGCATCGCACCGCTGGATCGCAACCTCGGCTGGTATTTCGGGTCGGCTCCTCTCGGGGCCGGCAGCACCGCGACCACCGTATTCACCGCGACCGTCGCGCCCGGCGCGCCTGACAGTGCCGTCGCCTGCAATACGTTCGCAGCGAACGCCGCCGTCCGCCATCTGATCAACAGCGCTGTGTACACCGATCAGGTGACGGGAAATCTCGAGTCCGGGACGGCCTGCGTCACCGTGACCGCGGACACCACGGGTCAGAAAGACTGCTTCAACGTCAAACCGCAGTCCATCCTGAGCACCGGGGTCGATGCAGTCGGGAACTGCACCTATGACATCGTGGTCAGCATCTCCAATCCCGGTCCCGCGACCATGGGATATTTCGAATCCTTCTCCGGCACGGTGAGCCCGTCGCCGATCCCGATCCCGACCGGCACGTCGACGGATACGCTGACCTTTGTCGACCTGCCGCCGGCCGATTCGTTCATCTGCATCCGCTACGGCATCGACGACGCCACCGGCGTCCGTCGGCTGTGCGACAGTCTCTGCATCGATCTCCCCCCCTGCGGCGGCACGGATCCCTGCGACTCGCTCTCCGTGAAGGTCTCCGCCGTGACTTCTTCCGGCGTCGACGCCACTGGCAACTGCAACTACACGGTTGCCCTCAGCGTCACCAACGCGTCTTCCTCGCCGATTCCGATGTGGTTCGATTCCTTCGAAGGAACGGTCGTCCCCGGCGGCCTGACCGTTCCGTCGGGTCCGAGCATCCAGACGCTGACGTTTACCGACACCCCTCCGGGCGATACCTTCGTGTGTATCCGCTACGGCACTTTCCAGGGCGTCCAGCCGCAGCAGCGCGTGCTCTGCGACAGCGTCTGTTTCGATATCGAGCCCTGCGGCGACACCAAGCCCTGCGATTCGCTCATCAAGGCTGAACTCGACACGGTCTGCTGCGAATATTCCGCGACCATCTTCAATGGTCCGGGGACGCCCATCACCTCGATTTCGTACTACGTGACCGGCGGGACCGTCGCCGACCTCAGCACGTCGCCCTGTCCGCCCGTTGCGCCCGCACCTGCCGGAAGCACATCGGGAGTGCTGAACTTCAGTCCTCCCTGCGCGGGCAATATCATGTTCAGCTTCCAGGGCAATCCGACGACCGCATCGAACACCATCTTCGTCACACTCGTCGTGCATCACGGACAGGACTCCTGTACGATCCGCTTCGAGTACACCTGCGACCGCACCCCGCTGCAGCACTGCGACGAGATCAAGGTCAAACCGTTCATCACCGCCGGTCTCGCGCTGTCGGGACGAACGTTCAAGATCCTGAACACCAAGGTCCCCGCTTCCCCGATCACGCATATCGACGTCACGCCGATTCCCACGCCGTGCAGCGTGGTCGGCGGCGGACTGAAAGTCGATTACGTCCCCACGGTCTGGCCGGCGCCGTACACGCGCATTCCGACCAGCGGCTTCATCAGCGCGAACCTGGCCGTGAGTTTCAACCTGGCCATCAACTACTCGTGCAACTGGACGGGCAACGTCCAGATCGTCGTTCATCATGCCGACGGTGACAGCTGCCTGTTCACCTACGGACCATGGAAAGCCAAGCTCGGGGTCGGCACGGGTGTCGTGCTCACCGATCCGATCAAGGGCCGTGTCTACGCGAAAAAGCTGCGGCTGCAGAATCCCTCCGGCAGCGAACCCGTGAAGTGGATTTCGGTCAGTGTCGAATCGGCGTCCGATGTCATCGTGGCAGGATCCGGTCAGCACTGGGAAGGGACAGCGCTGTCTCCGGGCTACGAAGCGCTCGAAGGATACGAGCAGGGAGCGACGGACGCACTGTTCACCTTCGAAACAGCGGTCCCGGCGGGGGGAAGCAGCGGCGATTTCAACCTCGTCGTCGCGCGGGATTCCGCATCGAGCGGCACCCCGGTCGTCCGCTGGACCACGTACGATGCCGACGGCAACGCCCTTGCGACCGATACCGTCGGTATCAGCGGGACGGTACTCACCATCCGCGGAAGCGGCAGCATGTCGCTCAGCAGCGACTTCGAACTGCTGCAGTCCTTCCCGAATCCGGCCGCACATTCCGCGACGATCAACTACGCACTCAAGCGCGCCATGGCAGTACAGCTCGAGCTGTTCAATCAGCTTGGAGAGCGTGTCGCGCAAATCGATCCCGGGTTCGAAACCTCCGGACTGCACAGCGCGCACCTCGACATGTCGGGACTCGCGCCGGGCACGTACTTCGTCCGTCTCTCGGGTGACACCGGAGCCGTGACGAAACCGCTGATCATCGCACGATAGTCCACGCGGTTCATACCATGCATGCAGGGGCGCAGCTGGCTGCGCCCCTGCAATTTCACACTGCATTGAAAATCGGAAGCCTCCCTGTTCCCCGTCCTACCCGCGCTGATTCACATCGATATCGCGCTTGACTGCTGCATATCGGCTCTGGACGATCCCGCCCGGGAAGCTCCGTGTTTCGATGTGCCGGAGTCGAATATCCGATTCCAACGAACCGAACAGCGGGACGCCGTTTCCGAGGAGCACGGGTATTCGTGTGATCGTCATCTCGTCAATCAGGCCAGAGCGAAGAAATTCCTGGATGGTTCGTCCGCCGTCGACATAGAGATGCTGCAGACCCCGCTCCTCGAGGAGACGGACAACCTCGGCGGGCGGGCCGCTGATCCGCGATACGGTCGTCGGGAGGTGCTGCGGAAGGACGATCTCGCGAGAGCTGAGCACGAACAGCGGGGTCTCGCCGTAGTACCATTCGTTGAAGGTCAGGAGCAGCTCGAAGGTGTTTCGACCCATCACGATCGCATCGATCGCGCCGAAGAAATCCTGGTAGCCGAAATCCTCATCGGGACCAGCCACCTCCGGCCCCGGGAGCCAGTCGATTCCCCCGTCCTCTCGAGCGATGAATCCGTCAAGACTGGTGGCGATGAATACGGAACACTTCATGAGAATCCTTTATTCGTGAAACAGCCGAAGGGGGCGCAAATGCGGCGAATGGGATTCATTCGCCGCGTGCGCGTGCTTCATTACCGTATCGGAATGTCCGGACGCTTTCAGTCCGGAGCAATATTCTGGTTCAAACGGAAAACGTTTTCCGGATCATACTGCCGTTTGAGCGCCTTCAGCCGGTCATACTTCTCCTCACCGTAGGCGGCCCGGATCCGCTCCTCACCTTCCTCCATGAGAAAATTCACGTACACGCTGGTGTGATGCGGCGCGAGGGCGGACCAGTAAGTACGCGCCCACGTGCGTTCCGCCTCGAAACCGTCTGACGTCTCGCTGTTGCCGTTGATGTTGAATGTGAATCCTGCCTGCCTGCCGTGAAACGCCGTTTCGTTTTCTCCGACGCGGGCAATCGCGCCTCCCATCTGCCAGAGTGCAATGCTGGTAATGGGTGACTCGATACGGCTGCCGAACTCCGCCATGGTATCGATGACGTCGTCGCTCAGGGTATCGACGTCGCAGGACCTGACATAGTACCAGCGGCCATGTTTGAACGATGGATCGAAGGACTTCTGGTGCTCAAGATATGGCTTCGCCCGGCAGGTGTCCACGACCGGACTGCGGAAATCCTTCAGCGGCTGCAGCACCCGTGCTCCGTCTTCCACGCTCCCGGCATAGCAGGAAATCACGCCGATCACCCTCTTGCCCACGATGTCGGGAGGGACGCCGGGAATCGGCGGCGCTTTCCGCTGCACGACGATCGTCATCAGTTCATCGGGACAGCCCGCGATCCAGTCCCTGTAATAATGCAGCACGTCGTGCGCCATCTCGGCGGGCCAGAACAGCGTTCCGGCCATCAATTCCGGACCGACCGGATGCAGCCGGTACTCGAACGCAGTGGCGATTCCGAAGTTGCCGCCGCCTCCCCGGACACCCCAGAACAGCTCCGGATTTTCGGTCGCGCTCGCCTTCACGAAGCGACCGTCTGCCGTGACGAGGTCAACCGACAGAAGGTTATCGATCGTAAGGCCGTATTTTCGCTGGAGCCAGCCGACGCCCCCGCCGAGCGTCAGCCCTGCAATACCGGTATGCGTCACGATCCCGGCCGTCACCGCCAGCCCGAACGCCTGGGTCTCGCGATCCAGTTCGCCGAGCAGCGCGCCCGCCTGTGCGCGTACGGTCCGCGCATCGGGATCGACACGCACCCCGCGCATCTGCCGGAGATCGATCACCAGTCCGTCGTCGCAGATGGACTGCCCGGGGAAACTGTGCCCGCCGCTGCGTACGGCGATCTGCAGGGCCTGCTCCCTGCCGAAGCGCAGCGCCGCAATGACGTCCGCGACGCCTGAGCAGCGCGCAATGATTGCCGGACGCCTGTCGATCGATCCGTTCCAGATTTTCCGATGCTCATCATACCCCGAATCCGACGGAAGAACGATCTCGCCGCCAAACGAATCAATCAGTGCGCGCAGCGGTGCTTCCTGCAGGCTGCTTTCTGCCTGAACGCTCATATACTCCTCCTTCGTATGGCTGCAATCCACGCGCCCAGCGCCCCCGCGCCGAAGGGAAAAACACGGCGGATCGGGGACCGATCGCATGGGATGCGGCAGATGGGAAATGTTGATTCTGACAATTACGAGCAACTTTAACAGAAATCATCTCAAAAGCAATACTGCGCACCGCATGGGCGGGGCAAAATGAAGGGGAATAATCCTGCGCTGAATTCTCACCCCTTTTCCGTAATTTGGGATTTTATCCACCGCTGGCAGGACTGAGTGAAGCCGTTATTTGCCTGGATTCGAAAAATGTACAACTGGGTCGAGGGATTTTCGACCAAGCCGGGAGCGCTATGGGCGCTTTTCATCATTGCCTTCATGGAATCGTCGTTCTTCCCGGTTCCTCCCGATGTGCTCCTTATCGCGCTGGCGGTCGCCATGCCGACAAAGTCGATGCGTTTCGCCGCCGTCTGTGCTCTGGGATCCGTACTCGGCGGGATTTTCGGCTATTTCATCGGCTATGAACTCATGGAAATCGTCGGGCGGCCGATCATCGATTTTTACAACGCCAACCACTACTGGCTTCGCGTGGAGGAAGCGTACCGCGGACCGGTGGGCGTCTGGTTCCTCGTCGCCGCGGCATTCACCCCCATTCCCTACAAGGTGGCCACGATCGCAGCCGGCGCGACGCAGATGCCGTTCATCCCCTTCCTCGTCGCATCCGCACTGGGTCGCGCGGCACGGTTTTTCCTCGTCGCCGGCCTGATCTGGAAATTCGGGCCATCGATCAAAACCTTCATCGACAAGTACTTTGACAAGCTGTCGATCGCGTTCGTCGTCCTCCTCGTGCTGGGATTCGTGGCCGTCAAATACGTTTTCTAGTTTCGCGGGGCGTCGGATGCCAGATCCGCACACGACCCGGTCCGCGCACCGAAAATGAAACGCCCCGCCATTTGGCGGGGCGTTGTCGTAATACTTCTTTGAAACCGCGGGTTCATCGGAACTGTCCCGAAAACTCCCGGTTCTGACAGAAGAAGCGCGTCAGTTCTTCTTCGCTTCGTCTTTCTTGGTGCTGGTCTTGTGGGCCATTTCGCATCCATCGCCGCACTTGTCGCCGCAATCCTTCTTGGAGGCCATTTTCTTGGTCTTGGTGGCGCTGTGATCGCAGCATCCGCCCTTCTTGGCATCGGTGCTGCACTCGGTCTTCGCTTCCTTCTTGGCGGTTTCCTTCGGCTTGTCCTGCGCGTGGGCAGTGTTCAGGGACATCGCAAGGGCGAACATCGCGACGAGGCTGAGAACTTTCTTCATGGGTGCTCCTGTGTATTAATAATGGTGTTTTTGGGACATATTATATCCAAAATATAGATCTCCCCGGGGGGAAATCCAAGGCACAAAATCTGAACTATTTATGATTCTGGCAAGGGAAATCGGCGGAGAGGGCGCGAACACTTTCGAAGCAGATGATACCGGTGGCGACCGCGACGTTGAGTGACTGTTTTGTCCCGAACATGGGAATCTCAATCGCCAGATCGCAGAGCGCCAGCGCATCGTCCGAAACCCCGGCCACCTCGTTTCCCACCACGATCGCGAGCGGGAACATCTCTGTGGTCATTTCGAAGCAGGAAATGCTCCCGGTGGTGTGCTCCAGCGCCGCGATACGCCACCCTTCCGACCTCAGCGTTCGAATCGCGTCGCAGACATCATAGACATACTCCCACGGGACCGATTCGTCCGCACTGAGCGCCGTTTTCGCGATCTCCTTCCGCGGAGGATACGGGGAAAAGCCGCACAGGTACAGTTTTTCCACCAGCGCTCCGTCACAGCTTCGAAAAATCGATCCGACGTTGTAGAGCGACCGGACGTTATCGACCACAATGACGATCGGATGGCGCCGCTTCGCGGAAATCTCTTCCGGCGCCGTCCGGAGTATCTCCTCGTGCCGGAGCTTCCGCAGCGATTCGGAGGAGGGGTGTGGAGACGTGTCAGACATACGGTATTCTCTCATCAGGAAAGGCCCTGCGCGGTTTGCAGGGGGACATGGGCGGTATTCAGCCGCGCCCCGTGGAATCGGCCGGCGCCGTGCAGGGGGCTATGATTTCGTGAACAGCAGAAGGCGTTCCTTGCCGCGCCGGGGTTTCACCGACGTGTCGGGGATACTTTCATGGACGAGCGCAAATGCGCGCGCCGCTTCCTGCTTGAAGGTATCGACGTCGATCGAGAACGGCGGACCGCCCGGACGGCCGTCGACCGGGAAAAGCAGCGCGAGCAGCGCGCCTCCCGGCGGCAGCACCCGCGCGGCGAATGCGAGAAACTCGGTCCTCCGCGCCGGTTCGATGGCGCAGACACAGGTATACTCGAGCACAAGGTCGTATTGCGGAGACCGCTCTCCGCCGAGAGCGAACATGTCCTCCTGCAGCACGCGAACATCGAGACCGCGCCGGCTCCTTTCCGCTTCCAGCCACTGCAGGGGTTCTGCGGAAAAATCCACCGCCGTGACCTCCCAACCGCGCTCCGCGAACAGCAGCGCATCGTAACCTCTGCCGCTGCAGGGGATCAGGACCCGGGGGGCGCGCCCGAGCGACGAGAAATCCGGACCGCCGAGCGGCCGAAAGTCCATCTCCATCCTTTCGAGCAGGTCGACGAACACCGGCGTGGGGGTCCCCATGTCCCAGTTGTCGCGATCCTCACGGTAGGCGGCATCCCAGAACCCGGGGGTATTGATGTCAGCCGTCACGTCGATGCCAGTCAGTTTTCGGCGTGTATGAGCGCAGCAGCGCGCGCTGCTCGGCGTGCCTGCGCTGTGCCAGGGAAATCAAACGTTCGAGCAGTTCGGGATACGGAATTCCTGCGGCGGCAAACAGTTTCGGGTACATGCTGATCGATGTGAAACCGGGGATCGTATTGATTTCATTGATGAACAGCGCGCCGTCCACGCGTGAAAGCAGAAAATCCACTCGCGCCATCCCCTCGCAGTCCAGCGTCCGGAAGGCCTTGACCGCGAGCGTCCGTACGCGTTCGGCAAGTCCGTCGGGCAGATCGGCCGGGATGTGGAGCGCGGAGGCGTTATCGACATACTTTGCATCGTAGTCGTAGAAATCGTTGCTCGGCACCACCTCGCCGGGGATACTCGCGACCGGATCCTGGTTGCCCAGCACGGCGACTTCGATTTCCCGCGCCTCGGGCACGGCGCGTTCGACAAGCACCTTGCGGTCGAACTGCGCGGCGTGAATGAGGGCGGTGACGAGCTCCTGGCGATTCCGGGCCTTGCTGATGCCGACGCTCGACCCCAGGTTGGGCGGTTTGACGAACAGCGGCATGCCCAGCGCCGATTCCACTTCCGCGGCGATTTCCTCGGCACGCTCCTGGATGGCGGTGGAATAGTAGTGGAGGAATGCCGGGACGGGAAGTCCGGCATCGCGGTGCAGCCGCTTCTGCAGAATCTTGTCCATCGCCACGGCGGATCCGGCAACGCCGGCCCCGACATAGGGCAGGTCGGCGAGCTCGAAAAGCCCCTGCATCGTCCCGTCCTCACCGAAGGTGCCGTGGATCACGGGGAACACCACGTCGATGGGAATCTCTTCCCCGCCGCCGTCACCGAGGACCAGCAGCGAACGACGGGTAGGATCCGGCGGCAGCAGGCAGGGCCGGCAGTCCTCCGGCGGCGCGCCTTCGCCGCGGCGGAGGTACGGCATCGCGCCGGGTCCCGTCCACCAGCGTCCTTCCTTGTCGACGCCGATGGGGACGACCCTGTGGCGCGCCGGGTCGAGCGCTTTCATGACAGATTCGGCCGAAACCAGCGAGACTTCGTGCTCGCCGGAACGTCCGCCAAAGATCACAGCAATGGTTTTGAGATTCATCGCACTCACAGGCAATGGAGATGATACAGGCATGAAAATTACTGCCATGTCCGGGGAGATGCAATCCCGGCATCGACCGGAAGCGAGCCCATGCTCGCTGCGCGGAATGCGTGCATGCCGCCCCCGGCGGCGCAGGGGCATTGTTTCTCCCACGGATGCATGCTAAGTTGATCGAATGAGACGAACGCTGTCCATCCTGCTCATCCTTATCGCCTGCGCGCATCCAGCGCTGGCGCAGGACGATTCCGCGCGAGTCACGCTGAAAAAGGACTACGCCGCCCCGCCCCTCGGCGAGAAGGATTCCCTCAGCATCATGCTTCGAAAGCAGCCGCAGGCGGATACGGAAACCGCGGACGATTCGATGCGCATCACGCTGAAGGAAGGGATCGGAGTTCCGGTCATCGAGGAACCGGAGACGAAATCCGGTCTCGGTGCGGTTCTCCGTTCGGCGGTGGTTCCCGGCTGGGGGCAGCTTTACAATCGTTCGTACCTGAAAGTGCCGGTGGTCGTGGGGCTTACCGGGTTTCTCGTCTGGGGCGTTGTCACCGAACACAACAATTACACGAAGTACGACGCCTGGTACGAAGCGACGATCACCAAGGATAAGCCCAACGGGGATCTGCTCTTTAAACGCTGGCGTGAATTCTACCGGGACAGGCGCGACACGTACGGCTGGTGGCTGCTGGTGACATACCTCCTGCAGCTCGCGGACGCCTATGTCGACGCGGCGCTGTTCAGCTTTGACGTTTCCGACGAAGCCAGTCTTCAGCTCTTGCCGAATCCCAACGGACTCGGCATGCAGTTCCGGTTCTAGAAATCAATCGAAATCCCCCTTTCCCTGCAGGGGCAGAGCATGCTGCGTCACCGCAGGCCTTCTCCTCACCTGGCCGCCCATCATCCCTTCACCGGGTCACCTGTCAGCCCCGCACCCAGTACACCGCATCCTCCGTCCGTATCACCGCAGGGAGCCCGGACTCCGGGTCCGGGTACACCGCGCAGGCAAGGGGCTCCCCTTCCGTCGCTGCGGTCGCGTCCGGTGTCTGAATCGGGACCACGTATCGGACGACCCTTCCGCCGCTCTGCGCGTCCTCCTCGAACAGCTGCGCCTCGAATTCCCCGCTGTCAGCCATCCTGACCGAAACCCGCATTGCGAACGGCACGCCGAAGCGGAAAATCCACTGCAGCCGTGTTGCCGATCGGTGGAAGTAGCGAATGAAAACGAATCCCGTGACTGCTATGACCCCGCCGAACGCCGCATACGGCAGCGGTCGCGTGCTCCAGCCTGCCCCGTGTATCAGAAGCGCCATTCCCAGCAGGAGGACGAAACCGCCCGTGGTCTGGCCGATGCGAATGTAGCGGCGGAGACTCCGCGCACGTTCCGGATCCGGACGCGGCATGGCGTCACTCATTTCTGCTTTTTCATGTGCGCGACACTCAGCTTGACAAGCTCTGCGAGCACCTTCATATCCACATCCCCGAGCTTCCGTATATACAAACAGGACTGCCCGGTCTTGTATTTTCCCAGCTTCGCCATGAGCTCATCGTAGCGCGCGAATCCCGCCATGATGTACACCGTGAGCGCCTGTTTCCGCGGAGAGAATCCCGTGAGCATCCAGTCCCCTTCGCGGCCGCTCGCGTATTTGTACCGGTACGTGCCGAAGCCCACAATGCTCGGTCCCCACATGCGGGGTTCTTCCTTCGTGATTTTCTTCATCAGCGCCAGCACGGTAAAACAGTCTTCCCGCCGCTCCGGGTTCTCCACCGCGGAGAGAAATGCGTCGACGCTGGCGTCATTTGCCCGTGTTTTCAGTTCAGCCATCTCTTCCTCCATGTCAGGGTTCGTTCGAATTCGCCGGGGAGCACGCCCACGCTCCGGCCTGTGCGATTTGCATGTCTTTCCGGGATCGGTTCCCTGCATAATAAAACACAGATGCGAGAAAATATACCGCTGAATACTTTTTCGTATCTTCCCGCGTGATGAGTTTTCCCATCGTCCAAGAGGGGTTTCGGGATGAAGGCATTTCTCTGCATCATACTGCTTTCCGCACTCGCGGGCTGTTCATCTACCATGACGATGCGTCCTGACGAGGGCGCCGGGTATTTCGATGCGCTGCTGCGTTGGGATCTGTCCGTCCATACCTCCACGAACAGATATCTCATAAAGGGAGGAACGGGCGTGATCGGAGAAACCCGGGGACAGCGATTCCTGCGCGGCACGGTACAGGACAGCGGCGACCGTCTCTTCGCGCTCGACAGTCTCGTCGCGATCTGGCCGCAGGTCAAAAGCATCGTTACGTACAGAGATGGAAAAGCACAGTTTTGCAGTACCGGAGAGACGGGCTTCTCCCTGGCGGATGGACGCGTTTCAGGGATCCTCATTGCGGGATACGCAAACCGGCCGACCGACGAGCCCGCCGAGGTCACACTGATCGATCCAAAGGAGGGCGAAAAAGAACGGCTGCGGACCCTGATCGGTTACGGCCTTGTCAGTGGCGCGGTGGTGGGATTTGTCCTGGCATTCCAGTACATACACCCCTGGGTAATCGGCCACTGACATTGGGCACAGGCATCGATCGGCGGGGATCATAACGAAACCGCTCCCATGACAACCATGGGAGCGGTCCATCGTGTTAATGGCTTCCTGCCTCCTGCTTCCTGCCTCCTGCCTCCTGCACGCCGCGCAAGCGGCGCACGTGCGGAGCGCAGCGACGCTTAGACGTCGAAATACAGTCCGAATTCGAACGGATGCGGCCGCAGGGCGATCTGCTTGGCTTCGCGGTTCATCTTGTAGTCGATCCATGTCTGGATGACGCTTTCCGTGAAGACGCCGCCCTTGAGAAGGAAGTCGTGGTCCCGTTCGAGCGCCATCAGCGCTTCCTCGAGCGTCGCCGGCGTGGACGGTACATTCTTCAGTTCCTCGGGTGCCATGTCGTAGATGTCCTTATCCAGCGGCTCGCCCGGATCGATGCGGTTGATGACGCCGTCGAGTCCCGCCATCAGCAGGGCCGAGAACGCGAGATACGGGTTGGTGCTGGGATCGGGGGTGCGGAATTCCACGCGCTTGGCTTTCGGCGATGAAGAGTACATCGGAATGCGCACGGACGCGGAACGGTTGCGCTGCGAGTATGCCAGGTTCACCGGCGCTTCGAATCCGGGCACCAGGCGCTTGTAGCTGTTGGTGGTCGGATTGGTGATCGCGCAGAGTGCGGGCGCATGCTTGAGCAGACCGCCGATGAAGTGCAGACCCATTTCGCTCAGTCCTGCATAGCGGTCGCCGTAGAACAGCGGCTTCCCGTCTTTCCACAGGCTCATATGCACGTGCATTCCCGAACCGTTGTCTCCGAACACGGGCTTGGGCATGAAGGTGGCGGTGCGGTTGTTCCGGTGCGCGACGTTCTTGATGATATACTTGAAGAGGAGCAGGTCGTCCGCGGACTTGAGCAGCGGGGCGAAACGGAGATCGATCTCGGACTGTCCGCCCGAAGCGACTTCGTGATGCTGCGTCTCGACGTCCAGTCCGCATTCCATCAGGACGCGCACCATTTCGTTCCGCAGGTCGTTGAAGTGATCGGTCGGCGGAACGGGAAAGTAGCCTTCCTTGTAACGCGGTTTGTACCCGAGGTTGGGACCTTCGTCGCGTCCGGTGTTCCAGCCGCCTTCGATGGAATCGACTTCGTAATACGAGTGATTCTCCCCGGTGGAATAGCGCACGTCGTCGAAAATAAAGAACTCGGCTTCCGGTCCGAAAAAGGCGGTGTCGGCAATCCCTGTCGATTTCAGATACTGCTCCGCTTTCTGGGCGATATTCCGCGGGCACCGCTCGTACTTCTCCATCGTCAGCGGTTCGTAGATATCGCAGATGAGGCTGAGCGTGGGCTCCTTTACAAACGGATCGATCATCGCGGTCGCGGGATCGGGGATGATGACCATGTCGCTTTCGTGAATGGCCTTGAAGCCGCGAAGGCTCGAGCCGTCGAAACCGAAGCCCTCGGCGAAGCTGTCTTCGCTCAGCTGGTGCTTCGGTACGGAGAAATGCTGCCACTGACCGGGGAAGTCCATGAACTTGAAGTCGATCATGGTGACATTGTTGTCCTTGATCGTTTCGAATACTTTGCGAATAGCGTCGGTGCGCGCGTCGCTCATGGCGTTTGTTCCTCTATGATTGGGGGGAAAATGATTTGAGATTGATGTTCAACGTTTCTTTCGTCGTCGACAGGACGATGCTCGTCTGCGTCCGCCGCACTTCCTTCCAGGACTGTATCTGGGAAAGCACGTGCTCCAGCGCGGCGGTATTGTCGGTCCGGATCTTGAGCAGATGGGACCCTTCGCCCGTGATGGCATGACACTCGAGGATTTCCGGACTTTTCTGCACGTGCTTGAGAAAATTGTCGTAGTGCAGCGAGGTATCGACGGACACCTGCACGAACGCCGTGATGTCTTTCCCGAACTTCGCCGGGTCCAGAACCGCGGCATAACCCCGGATGTATCCCCGATCCTCCAGCTTGCGCAGACGGTCGCTCGTCGCGGGCAGCGACAGCTTCACCACCTCCGCCAGCTCGCTGCGCTTGATGCGGCCGTTTCTCTGCAGGGTGTCCAGGATCAGAATATCTAATTCGTCAAGCAT
>QKAF01000146.1 GCA_003246455.1 Bacteroidota bacterium | reverse complement strand
CATTTTTCTGGATGTTGGATTGTACGGTTTCCCACTGCCGGAAGAACTCTTCCGTGTTTCCACTCACTTTGCAGAGCGCGAAGAAGCTGCCATAATAGTCGTAGAGTGCAGCCGCCTTCTGCAGTTTTGTCGCATCGAGCTGCAGCTGTGCATCGAGCACTTCCAGCGATGTACCGAGCCCTTCCTCAAAGCGCTTGATGTTCAGTCGGGTATTCTCTGCCGCCTGTTCCTCTGCGCCGGCGAGCTGCCGGTAGCGCTCTCGGGCGAGGCCGATTTCCATGTTGGCATTCCGCGCCAGCAGCCTCACGCTGCGCTCGGCGTCCTCTGTCATCAACTGCATGGCCTCCGCCTCCATCCGCGCTTCCTGATACTCGTGCGTCCGTCTGGCGCCGTCGAAAAGCGTGAAAGCCGCTCCGATGCCCACAGCCCATTTCGGCTCCGCCCGGTCAATCATATAGTGATCGAAGAGATTGTACATCCCGAAGGCGTACACGGTCGGGAAATAATTGCCGAATCGCGCGGTGGTTTTTGCTTCCAGCGCATTCCGCCCTTCGCGCATCTGTCGCAGAGTGCTGTTATTTTCCTGCACGCGCTCCTGCAGTAAGGCCAGTTCCTCTCCGACCTCGGAGAACGCGAGCGTATCGCTCGCACCCATCATCTCCACGCTGCTTCCTGTTGCGACGGCAAGGGCGGAGCATGCGATCCGCATTTTCTCTCTTGCGTCAAAGAGATTCCTGTCCGCTTCGGAAAGCGCGACATCCGCGCGCAGCTTGTCGTGCCTCGCGATGACACCCTGTTCAAGAAGGCGCGCGGCGCGTCCTTCATGGCGACCGACCGCCTGTACCGCCTGTTCGCGTACCCGTACATTTTCTTTCGCCAGAAGAACCGCGAGATAGCGTATCACCACCTCCGAGAGTATTTCTTCCCTCCTGGCGTCGAACTTCGCACTGGCCATGTTTTCCTGCGCACGCGCCGCACGTATGCCCGCCAGGATTTTTCCCCCGGTGAATATCGGCTGCCGTACGCTGACGACCCCCTGCAGAAACGACTGCTCCTTGAGCGTTTCCTGAAAGTGCGGCAGCGCCTGTTCGAGTCCGGCGTTCGCTTTTGCCGATACCGCTGCGCGCTCCGCATCCGAGAGCTGGCGGCCCTGCGTGAGCATGCTTTCGATATTAGCGAACGACACGGCGTTCCCCGTCTGCAGCGCGATCATCGCCGAACGGATGGGATCAAGATCGAGCACCATGTTGTCGTTCATGTGCGTGTAGTAGGCGTCCACTCGGACCTCTGGGAGCAGGCGTCCCCAGGCGGAGGCAACGCCCGACGCCTGCGCCTGACGGTTGATCTCGGCGGCCCGCAATCCCGGCCGCTGTGCGAGTGCCGCCGCCGCCGCGGCGCGGAGACTGCAGGGCTCGGCCGCGACGTCGGACTGCGCCCGGGCAATGCCGCTCGCCATTGTCATAAGGAGAAGCGTGACGATGTGGATGGTGCGTTTCATGTTCCGAAAATCATAAATGAATGATGGTTCATTATTTATGCGACAAAATGGCCGCTGCTGGTCGAAAGCGGCCTCAGCTGCTTCGCGGCAGGAGACCGAACATGGTTATTTCTTTGATATCCCTGCGGATGGTATTCAGCGGAAACTGTCTTGGTGCACGTGCCCACTGATGGAGCAGCTGGCGAATGCCGCCGAACACGAAGTTGGTGAAGCTGCGCGGATCGACACTGGCGTTGAATTCTCCCCGTTTGATGCCGTCGCGAACGAGTTGTTCTCCCATGCGAAGGAATTCGACATAGTACTGCATGAAATCACCCGTTCCTTCCCGGAGCAGATGATGCTGCTCGTTGACGAACAGAAGCGCGAGAGGCGGATTCTGCGAGAACAGATTGAAGATACTGTCGAACAACTCTTCGATCTTTTCGCGCGCGCTGAGGTCCTCCCTTTTGAGCAGGTCCTCAAACGAAACGTGCATCGCGTGCCAGAGCTTGGAGAACAGGTGGTGGAGAATGCTCTCCTTATTCTTGAAATACAGGTAGACGCTGCCGGTGGCCACTCCCGCTTCCTCCGCGATGCGCGTGATTTTCGCGCCGTGAAAGCCGTCGCGGGCAAACACCTTCACCGCCGCGTTGGCGATGCTCTTTTCCTTGTCCCCGGATCTCGTTCTCATGCAGCACCTGGCTGAATAATGAATCAGGGTTCAAATATAATGAACGGCGGTTCATTTGTCAAGAACAGCGCCCATGACAGTCATCCCGTTGCAGGGGCACAGCGCGGTTACGGGATGAGCGTGTGCAGGAGTGTCCGCCATGGCGGACGCCCCTGCAATATTGGGCGAGGAAAAGTCCCCGGGATTATTAGAAGTAGTACAGGTATTTCACCTTCAGCACCGCAGCCTGCCCCACAATGTGCATGCGGTCGGGGAGCGGGGTTCCGAGACCGTCGTACTGCTCGGAGCGGTCACGGATATCGTTGACGGCGAAGTACACCCAGCTTTTCGGGAGGAAATTCCAGCTGAAGAGGAAACCTGCGATGACCTGCTCCATTCTGTCGCTCGACCGAACGAAAAGGTTATCGACGTAGAGACGCAGGCTTACGTTGTTCCAGGGGTTCCAGGTCACGGATGGACGTGCATTCCAGGTGATGTCTTCGATTTCGTTGTCCGGGTTCCCTTCGATGAACATGCCGGCATTCAGCCCCACCGCTACCTCGTCCATCATGTGCCATGCCGCCGAACCGCTCAGATGGCCGTAGAAAGCCAGCCAGTCCCTGTTGAAATTATAGGTTCGCAGGTACGCGCCCCAGACGCTGGCCTCCCAGCGGGGATGGGTGTGAAACCAGGTCGAGAGGCTGATCTCGCTCGAGGTGAACTCTTTTCCCTCATCCTTCGAGCGGCCGAAGGTGAAATTGAGCTCACCTCCCCAGTTCGACCGGAACTGCATGTTGTAGCCGCCGGCGATGCTGCGGTCGGTGTACAGGTCCACATCCTCGTAATTGGCGATGCCGCCCAGGTAGAAAAGGATCTGGCTCACGCTTCCCGTGCTGAAGTACCAGCGGGGCCCGGTAAGTGCGACCACCTCCGCCGTTCCCTTCCACGGGACGAAACCGACCTCATCGATATCGAAGTTCTTTCCGATTGCCCGCGTTCGCACCATGGTCAGCCACGATTCGGTCGGCATCGTGAAACCTGCCGACATCGCGTAATCCCCCTCCTGATCCCTGAAGGAACGCGCGAACTGATAGGCCAGCTGCCAGTCCGATCCGCGCAGAGCGCCGTCGATATCGACAACCCCGTTGGTATGCGCCTGCGACCATTTCCCCACAAAAAGGATACCCACATCGGAGTTTCCGAACAGCACACGCTTTGCCCGTCCGCTGGCAAAGGTCGCCCGCGGTTCGGTCAGACGGTCGCCGTCGTCCATGTACGAAACCTCGCCGGTATGCGCCACGAATCCGCCGTATTCCCACGCGCCGTACCGCCCGAATGCCTTGCTGCCGATCTGCAGCGGCACCTCCTGTCCGTCGGTCAGCTTCCGGCCGATACGGCGGGAATAGAACAGTTCGAGCGGACGATAGAATCCCATGTTCTGCTGCCGACCCGACGCCATGAAGATCTCCTTTCCCTCCGTGAAAAACGGCCGGCGCTCCTCGAAGTAGGTCTCGTAGCGCGAGATATTGAATTCGAACGGATCGGCCTCGATCTGCGCGAAATCCGGGTTGCCGGTCAGCTGGAACGTCAGGCGCGGGGAGGGATTGTAGAACAGATCGATGCCCGCGGTCGGCGTCAGGTCATACACGCCGTCCCGCAGGTAGTCGGCCTTGATGATGCCCACGGGATAGATTTCGAAGTTCAGACTCTGGGCGGAAGGACGGATGTCATCGAAGCGCATTTCTCCGAACTTCGAGACCCGTATGCCCTCGGACTCCTCGTAGGGAGTCCAGTAGATATCTTCCGATTTCGTGGGGATCCACCGGTCGAAATCGAGTCCCCAGACGTCGAGGTTTTCGTCGTACTGTATCGATCGATAAGGGATTTCCATTTCGACGACATAGCCCCAGGAATAGACTTCCGCATCGGCGAACCACACGCCGTCCCAGCTGTAGTCGCGATTCCGCGCATCGTCGAGAAGGCGCGCGTCGCCGCGCACGCCCGCGGCAGAGACGATCAGTTTGTACGCGCTCTTCCTGTCGCCGAAGGTGTCGAGCATGATGGACACGAAATCTCCCGCATAATTGTCGAGCATGCCCGACTGCTGCTGCACATCCCCGCTCGGATCCTCGCACACGATCATGCAGTAGAGTGCGTCCGCGGTACTGAGCAGCCGGGCTGTCGTCCGATACGACGGCGCAACACCGTAGAACGGGGAATGCTGGGTAAAATTCGACACGGAATCGGCGGTCGCCCACACCGCGTCGACGATGCCGTCGATCACCGGCGCCCGCTCCGTCCTATGCACCTGCATGCTGCGTCGTGCCGCGGCCGGCCTGCCGCCCGCTTCGTCCGCTGCGCGATCGGCGTTCTGCGCAGTGCAGGGCAGTGAAAATATGAGGGAGGAGAAAAGGAGAATTGTCGGAATGCCGCCGAAACGGCGGAGTGCCCGATCCATGAGCGTCGAGTGTCGCATTTCATCACCTGTCGGAATTCGGCTGAGAGACGGGAACAGTCAGATCACCGGATCATACTACGGATGCGAGAGATAAAGGTTACAGGGTCCGTATAATCGAATTACGGTCAGGGCTTTGATTTCCTTGTCAGGAATCCGTATTCTGGCACACCGTACCTTGTACTCTTATTTCGTGAGTCCGCATGAAGACGACCACGCGCATCTTTCTCCTGCCTGCCTTGCTCTTCGCATGCACCGCGGTGTCTCCGGCCCAGCAGCATATCGTACCCGACCAGTACGCGCGTATCCAGGCGGCGATCGATGCCGCGTCTTCCGGCGACACCATCATGGTGCGGGCGGGATCGTACCACGAATTCCTCGTGCTGCGCGACGGTGTGGTACTGCGCGCCGAGGGAGAAGACGACGGGCAGTGGAACCGCGCGCTGCGTACGATCATCCATTCCGAAGGACTGCGCGACGGCACCGGCGACATTCCCCCCGTGGTGAACTGCGCCGACGGCGCTGTCCTCGACGGCTTCATGGTGACGGGGATGGATACCGTCAACCATCACCTCCCCGGACACAGCCACGCAGTGCAAAACCGTGGGACCTCCGGCACCGTCATGAACTGCATCGTGCATTCCAACGGATCGACCGGCATCGGTTCGCATGACAAGGACGGCCGCGAGGCGAATCCCATGATCATACACAACAAGGTGTACCGGAACTTCGGCATCGGCATCGGATTCAATCATACCTCGAAGGGCGAAGCACGGGACAACGAAGTTTACGAGAATAGAGAGGTGGGGATCGGGATTCAGAACGGGGCATCGCCGCTGATCAAGGACAACCTGGTATACGGCAACGGATGGAACGGCATCTCGGCGCGCGAAGGTGCCTGGCCCGAACTCGTCGGCAACACGGTGTTCGATAACGGCGCGGATCCGACCGGCGAGGGTGTTCCCGAGGGAACCGGCGCAGGCATCGGACTCGACAGCACAGGCTGGGTCGCAAGACCGGGGGAAATTCCCGGAAGAATGATCGCCTCAGGAAACACCGTGTACGATAATCCCTCCGGCGGCATCATGAGCCGGAATCATTCCCGATTCAGCGCACTCACCAATATCTGCTTCGACAACGCACAATTCCAGATATCCGTCACAGACTATTCCGATGGCATCGTCAACGGCAACAGCGTTTCGGGTCGTGATACGACCGTTCAGGCCGGCGGGATCGTCGTCGCTCGCGGTGCACAGGCCACGGTTGCGGACAATATCCTGGAAGATCTGGTGACGACGGGCCTTGCCGTCACGGACAATTCCACCATGACTGCGACGAATAACACCATACGATCCTGTATCGGAAGCGGTATTCATGTGGAAGGAGAGTTCTCGGAAGCCTTCCTTCGCGAGAATACGATTTCCTCCTGTGCCGGACCCGCTGTCATTGCCGAGGAAGGCAGCGTCGACATGCGAAAGAACCTGCTGTGGGAAAACAGCAGCGGCGCGATCTTTCATCCCGCTGCGATGGTTCATTTCATCAACAATACAGTCGTCGCAGCGGATGGAGCGGCGGCCCGCGGCGTTGCAGTCAACGGAAGATCGGGTTCGACCTGCTACAACAACATCGTCGTCGGATACACCATCGGCTTCTTCCTCGAAGAAAACCCGGTGGTGGATTACAACTGCACCTTCGCCAACCAGGGATACAACGGTCCCCCGGGTACGGGCGGCGCGGGAGCGATGACCGCCGATCCGCTGTTCCGCAATGCCGCGATCGGCGATTTCTCGCTTCTCGGCAGTTCTCCCTGCATCGACGCGGGACATCCCGATCCGCAGTACAACGATCCCGACGGAACGCGAAACGACATGGGTGCCTATCCCTTCGATCAAACCTCTGCCGTCATGCCGGCTGCGGTTCCAGTGTCACCGCGCCTTGTCGCGTATCCGACCACCACGCGGGGACGCGTCGAAGTCCTGATGACCGATGCCCGGGCGCATACTGCCGTCCGGACAATGTCCGTCTATTCCGTCACCGGCATGCGCATTCTCGTCGCAGAGCTGCGGGACGGACACGCCTCCCTTGATCTGCATGCCCTGCCGAGCGGCATGTATTTTCTTCGCGTCCTGACGGCGGAAGGTCCGCTATCCGCGAAAGTGCAGGTGCTGCACTGAAGAGGGCCTGCCGATGTAACCAACCTGATCGGGCTGTGTCTTCGCGGTAATACTGATTGCGCAATTCGAAACTGTACACCACCTGAGGGGGCTGCATGTCCATCCGCATCAGACAGTTAATACTCTCGCTCCTGCTCATGGCGCCGCTGATTCTCTCCTCCTGTTCGGAGGATCCCGTCAATGAAGCCTATGACGACGATGCGGTGCGCGTTCTCGTCTACCGCGCCATGTACGAGATGCTTCCGCTCGATACGCTCGGATGCACCGCGATGGCCGTCGGTCAGGGCGATTCACTGCAGGACGGCTTTTTCTGGCCCCGCGTTCTCACCCCGCATTCCTCTTCCCTGAAGCAGACCCTGGCGTCGGCGCTGCCGCTCCGCATCGTCGATATGCACGACGTGTCCATGGTGTCGCAGCCGGACGGCTACCCGATGTACCGTACCACGGACACGGACGAACCCGCGGTCGCCTGTTTCACGATGGGGATCGAGCGTGTCGACGGCACCCATCTGATCGTCGCCTGCGGGATGACGCACCGGGAGAATTTCTTCGCCTACGGGGCCTGCGATCTCGCATTCGAGGGCGGCGCATGGCAGGCCCGGTCGATGAATGTCTATTACAGCTACAGGAGATGACGACATGAATCGACAGTACATATTTCAGACCGGACGCACATTCCGTATTGCGTTCTTCCTTCGCTTCCTTGCCGCCGCCATCCTGCTCCTCACGATGGCGCGTTGCTCCGATGATCCTGTCGAGCCGCAATTCTCCGACGACGAACTCGTCCAGGACGCGACCCTGCGTTTCATGACCGCACTCCAATGGAGTTCGCAGTATGACTTCGTCACATTTGCGCAGGCGACCGGGACCCCGGTCGACAACAGCCATGGGACGCTGCTCTCGGCACAGGGGCGGCTGTACGTGAACCTCAAGGAAATCGATCACCCCGTTCGCCTGTTCGAGGAATGCACCCTCAACATGGGGGGCGTATTCCATCCCGATTTCCAGAATCGGGGGATATGCATCTGGTGCGGCCCTCTTACCTACACCGGTTCGGGCAGCGTCGTGGTCTACGCCGGGTATTATGTCGGCGGGCTGGGCGCGGGCGGATATCTCGTTCGTCTCGACAGAAGCGGAACGGGCTGGGAGGTCGTCAGGTTCACCCTTATCTGGATCAGCTGACCTGCAGCGTGTTCCCTAATTCCTCTCTTGCGGCGATCATCGCCCGAGGTTCTTCCCTGTAATCGTTCCATTTGCATGAGTACATGTTATGCGCATCTCTGCCGCTCTTTTCTGTCTCGTTCTTGTCTCCGCTCCGCTCGCTGCACAAACATGGACATGGAGAATGGAAACCGGTTCGCACCCCGTCGTGGCGGACATGCGCAACGGAAGCGCGCTGGTGTATGCCGCGCCAAAGGAAGAAGAACTATCGGAGTGGCAGACGCTCCCGTTTCCCTTCACCTTCGCGGACCAGGAAGTGAGCGGGTATTTCATCAGCGACAATGGCTACATCACCTTCGACCCCGCTGAAACGGTGAGCGACCCCGCGAATGAACGCGCGGCGGTGCGCAACGCGATATTCGGATACTGGGACGATCTCCACCTTGAAGGAGGCAACCCGGTCTGGTCGAACGAAGTGCGCACGAAGACCGCCGGTACCGCGCCGAACCGCACGCATGTGATCATGTGGATCAGCGCGGTGCCGAAGGGGCAGACGTTCAGCCGCAGCAATGTCAGCTTCGCGATTGCGCTGTACGAGCAGGGCGGATTCGAGATCATCTTCGTCGCGGGCCGCACCAACGGAACGCTTTCCGGAAGTGTCGGCGCCGTCAATGCCGACGGAAGCGTCGTGACGCTGCTGCCGGGGAGTCCGCGTCTTCCGTATCCCGACGTCACCGCCGATCCGAACGATGACATACGCTACATCTTTGACTGGTCGAATGTCGGTACCGACGCGGCGCTGACCGCGGCGCTGACTCCCGCAGTCGTCAAGGTGAATACGGTGACGTCCGTCAGCGGCACGGTGAAAAACCTGGGCACGACGCCGTTGACGGATTTTACCCTGTTTTACAGCGTCGACGGTTCACCCGAGCAGGAGATGCAGGTGACGGGGATGAACCTGCTCTCGAACGAAAGCTGGGACTTCACGCACGACGTGGCCTTCACTCCATCCGTCGCCGGCCATCTATACAACGTTTCGATGCGTATTCAGCTCGATGCGGGACAGACCGACGAGAATCCCGCGAACGACACCCTGAGTTCCTCGGTTTTCACCATCCTCGGAGTATCTGCGGAAAAGCGCGTGCTGGTGGAGGAATTCACAGGCGCCTGGTGCGGCTGGTGTCCCGACGGCGCGGTACAGATGGAAAAACTCCTGCAGGCTTATCCGCTCGCGATCCCGGTCGCGATACATGCCGGCGGCACCGACGCGATGATCCTTCCCGAAGGGGACGAACTCGCGCGCACCTTCACTCCGTCGTACCCGACTGCGATGATCGACCGCATGCATTTCGACGGACAGGCGGGCGTTCCGATCTCGCGGGATTTCGACGCGTGGATCACACGGACGGGGGAGCAGTTCGCGGCGTACACGCCTGTCTCCATATCTGTCAGCGGGCACTATACCGCGGCATTTCAAACAGGGGTGATCCATGTGGTCGTCGATTTCAGTGATTTCGCCCCACCTGCGGAGTATCGCGTCCACTGCTGGCTCGTCAGGGATTCCGTCACGAGAAGCGGCCCGGGCTGGGACCAGACGAATTATTTCAGCGGCAATGCCTCCTATCCGACCCATCCGTTCTTCCCGCTGCCCAATCCCGTGACCAACTACGCACACCGGAATGTCCCAATTCGCGTATTGGGAGGAACATGGGGGTACCCGATACATATGCCCGAAACGCCACAGACCGGTGTCGTTTTCGACAGCTTCATCGCATTCGAGCGCGGGAACGAATCCAATTTCTATAACACACGCGTCGTCGCGTTTGTGACACGGCATGGGGAAAGCGTCCTTGACCGTCCCGTGCTGAATGCCAGCAGCGCGGAACTGATGCTGACCGACGTCGAAAGCCTTTCTCCATCGGGCTTCTCGCTCGCTTCCGTGTATCCCCAGCCGGCAGTGGCATCCGCCCTGGCCCTGCTCACGCTGCCGCGCAGCGAAGCCGTCCATGCCGCGGTGTACGACATGCTCGGCCGCGAACGCATGCTGCTGCGGCACGGTGTGCTCGAGCCCGGCACGCACACGCTCGCGATTCAGAGCTCGGCGCTGGAGAACGGGATGTATCTCCTACACGTGCAGGCTGGAAAAGACGCCGTGTCAACGCCGCTTCTCGTACTGCATTGAGGTACTCCCCCTTGTGCGCGTGGCGGTGGTAACAAGCCCATTGTAGGGGCGCAGCATGCTGCGCCCCTGCACAACGACCGAGAGTTTTTCGAATCCCTGGTCCACCGCGACGGATTGCGCCCCTACACAACGACAGGGAGTTTTTCGAATCCCTGGTTCACCGCGGCGGACGCCCCTGCAGCAACGCCCAGGTATCTTGCGAACTGCGCCCGCACGAGGAACAAATCGCTGCGTGAAGTGTCTTTTCCGAAAGAGCACCATACCGTATTATCCGTTCATGCGTCTACCTCTGATCGTCATTCTGCTCGCGTTTCCGATACTTCTGTCTGCACAGGGCAGGCCGGATGGGGCGTCCAGGGCATTCGACACACGCGCGCTGCTCGGACCTCGTGTCGGCAGCGTCATCGACAGTACCGACCGCGTGTACTTCAATCTGTTTCCCGATCTCGATGATTTCGTTTCCGCCCGGCTGGAGGCGGCGCATGATTCTGTCATCGTTACGATATTCACCGGGAATCCGGCCGGCCGTCAATTGCGGCTGAGCCCTCGCGATGCGGCATTCCTGCGCTGGTACCTTGACAACTTCGAAGCCATCGCCCAGCGGGAATATGGCTCCGCGAGTTCGGCGATGATCGCAAAAGCGGCGGATCCGAACCTGCTGCGTTCGCTTTCCCCGCTTCTCGATATCGGAGTGTTCGATCCGGTATCTCGCCGTACGATGTCGGAAGCGTCGGAAGCCCGCATCACCCTGCTCGACTCCACCGTGGTCTCCGGAGCGGTCCTGTGGAACGATACTGCCGCGATTGCGCTCTGGACCGGAGGCGGACCGTTTTCCGTGGCTGACATGAACGACCGGCTGCGCATTGTTCCCGTCGATTCCATCGTTGAACTCAGTACGGAAGTTCCCATGGGGTTCGGTCGCGCTTTCAGCGGAATCTTTCCCATGGTCGGCGCCATAACCTACAAACTCGTCGGCGGAATGACGTTCAACGCGCTGAACCATGACGAGGCGATCATGGTCGCCGCGGCGGGACTGTATTCGATGCTGTACAGCGCCATTCCCGCAGCGCTGCTCGCATTGATCGGAAAGGGGATTCCCGTTCCTCAAACCATCGACGCCGGGATGGATACCGACGATGTCCGTGATGCCCTCGAACGCCTCAGCAGCCGTGAACTCTTCGTCGAAGGCCTGCCGCTGGAACTGCGGTATGCCATCCGGGACTTCCGGCGCATGCATACCGCACAGGAACCCCGCCTGTCAGCATCAGCACCGGCACTATCAGCAACGCGCAATCACGCGATTGCAGGGACATGGTTCGGCGGCGAAACTGTTGTCAGCCTCTACGGTGCGCGCACACAGCCGTACGGCACCGGGATCGGGGTTTCGGCAGCGTTTGATTTTTCGCTCTATCGCGTGGCGGACACGGACTGGGTGCTGGGGATTCGTCCCCGCGCGGCGGCCGGACTCACCTTCCTGTCCGGCGAGGCGGTCCTGACGATGCAGCTCAACAGCCCGTTCTATCTCTGCAGCGGACTCACCTGGATGTGGACCGACGATGCTGACGATGAAGTGTCGGACAGAGGAGGACACGGTCCGACCTACTATCATACCAACACGCTGCACCGCGACTCATTCTGGCAGCAGACTTCCGTGACGGTCGGCATCGGTTATGTCTTCGGGAATTCCGTGATCGAACTGCAATACCGGCGACTGCTTGAACCTGCTCTCAGCGGTACGACGACGATCTACCCGAGCGGATTCTCGTACCCGAATACCTCGCCGAGCTACGAAGATCTCGGCACCTGGGCGTATCCGTCGGTGTCGGTTCTCTTCGGGTGGCGGTTGTAAAGATCAACCCCCCGTTTCCCTCTTCACCATAATACAACCACCGTCTGCGTAGGCCTTCCGTCGATCAAGAGATAATACACCCCCGCCGGGAGAGCGGTGAGTGACAACACGACGGCCTGTTCGCCTCGTGGCGGTGTCTCCAGTTCTTTCACCATACGGCAGCGGCCGAGACGATCGTACATCGCGATTCGCCGAACCCCGGCGGCGGCAGTACGCAAGCGAACCGTGATCACCTCCCGCGCAGGATTGGGATATGCTTCGATCAGTGGTGACTCAGGTCCGCGGATCGGTACTTCCGAGGTTTCCTCATGCCGCCGCAGGGAGAGCTGATCGAACCATGCTTCGCCGGTATGGCGGCGGAAGAGGACGTATACACTGCAGTAGTCGATCGGTTTTTCAGGACGGATGACAAAGGACGAGTACTCCCAGTCATGCGTCCCGGTCGCGAAGCGGGCGCACTGGCCGTACAGCGATGAACCGTCCATATATCTGCTGTCGACATACAGCGCGTAATCGTTGTCCGCGTTGCCGCTGACGTCGACGCATTTCGACCAGCCCGAAATCTCCATTGCCTCCGCACTGTCCTGTTTCAGATCCACGCGCACGAGCACACCACGGAAATCGGTCAGGCTGTCGTTGAATACATGCACCGAGCGGCTGCCTGTCCGCGCGTTCGCACCGCTTACGTCGTAATCGAATCCCTTCACGTATCCCCGCCAGAAATCCGGCACCCCGTCGTCGTTGTTGTCGATTTCGAAACTGTAGTTCATGAGCAGATTTCCCGCGTCGCCGCTTTCGATCCACCCCGACGCATATCCGACGGTGACGAGTCCGGTTGCGGCATGGACGATCACCGGCAGCCGAGCGCTGTCGGGCGGTGCGCCGACGGGTATGGCAAACAAGCCCTCGAACCATACGGGCTGTTCGGGACTCCCCGCCGCCGTCGGCTGCAGCTCGAGTACTCGCGGACCGCCCAGCGCCCCGGCATCGCACACGACGTGCAGGGGCAGTCCTGCATCGCTGCGCCAGCGCGGAGCGGACGGATCATGTGCGAGAACGCGAATGGTGCACGGCGTCTGTCCGTCGGAGGGAATCCGCGCGGGCGTGACGGCGATCGAATCGATGATCGGTGACGCGAGCACTTCCCCGGCATCCATGTTGAGATAGATGCGGGCCGTGCCCGATGCGAGCGTGTCGCTTTCGCTCACCGTGTCGATGCGTCCGCCATCGGTCGAGATTCCGCCATACGCCGTGACGCTTTTTCTCCCGCGCGCATCGGGGTAGACAACGGGCACCGTCCCGGAGTTCACCACGACGGTGCCGCCCTCGAATTCCCGGCGGTGATAACGACCGCTGCCGCTGACATGCGCGAGGGTGTCGACATCGAGCGCGGCCGATTCCAGCGGTGCGCCGAGCGGAATATCGAATTCAGGAAAATGCGAGAATTCCTGGTAGCTCGTGGCGTTGGCGAACATCGACAGGCTGTCCCCAACCAGCAGGTAGCTGGCGAGCGTGTAAAGCCGTCCGGGAATATCGTCGAACGGCGCACCGCCGAGGCATAGCCAGGTCCTGCCGTAGGAATGTACGGCGGAGAGTCCCCGGTTGCAGCTGTTGCGCCAGCTCGCGCCGCGCACGAGACCCGACCAGTGCGTATAGGCGAATCCCTCCGTCATTCCGCCCACCGTGTGCGCGAGCAGACTGTCGGAAACGTCGGTGTACAGCCCGTTGAAATATGCCGGCCGCGGGGCGATGACCGTCCGGATGCTGTCGAGCATGCCATAGAGATTCGCGCGCCATTCGAGTTCGTCATACGGCACCGGCGGATAGGAATCGCCTCCGTAGCTGGCGATGCGGTACCAGGTGTCGTCCTCGAACAGTCCGCTGTAACCCTGCCGCGAGAATGCGAGGAGAATCTGATCGATCGTCGCCTGTCGCCAGGTGCTCGAACCGACGTTCATCACGTAGAATCCGTAGGTGTCGTTCTTGACCCGGTTGTTGACGTTTGTGTGGAATTTCCCCTGCGAGGGAAGCACCGCGGCCTTGCCTCCGGACCAGCTTTCCACCACGAATTCGTAGCCGCAATTGCTGCGCAGTCCCGTGATGTCCACGGAGAAATCGCATTCCCAGTGATCATCCTTCCATTGCGCGGGGATCCGCTCGCGGGAGAAATTCAGCGTATTGCTGCGATCCAGATCCGCGACGATGAACAGGGAGTCCGGTCGCTGCATCGATGCCGCGCGCAGGTCGATGTGATTGTCCACTGTTGTGGCCGAGCGCGTTTCACTGACGGAGGACGGCCAGACGACCTTCTCCGTCTGCGCCGTGTACCAGCGCACCGGGAATCCGTACGCGAGCAGACTGCCGTCATCGAGTTCGGAGTCGACCCGGAGAAACACGGCGGATTTCGGCAGACGAACCCGCACAGGAAGCGTCGTGATAAGCGAATCGACGAGCGGATTTGC
>QKAF01000008.1 GCA_003246455.1 Bacteroidota bacterium | reverse complement strand
CATTTCCTGAAGTTTGTCGATCATGGCGGATCTGTGGCTGTTGTGAAAAAACGTTATGAGCATAAATGTACGACTTGGCGGAAAGCGGAGCAAAATCGCGGATAGCAGAAATCCGTATTTCAGGGAATTTCCCGTGACTCGCACGGGTTTACAACATATGTTAGTAGTTCATTCGCTCCACCACTGACTGGTACCCATGTCCAAACGTATCGTTCTGACCGGCGCAACCGGACTGATCGGCCGCCGCCTGTATAACGCCCTGCGTACGCGCGGGGACAAGATCACCATCCTCACCCGCAATACCGACAAGGCCGGGAAGATTTTCTCCGACGCCGACCGCGTCCTGCTCTGGGCACCCGGCATCTCCGGGGAATGGAAATCCGCCATTGACGGCGCCGACGCCGTGGTCCACCTGGCTGGCGAACCGATCGCGGAGGAGCGCTGGACCGAGGAATACAAGAAGCGCATCCAGGACAGCCGGGTGCTTGGCACGCGCGACATCGTCGACGCGATCGCCGCTGCCGAAACCAAACCGGGACTGCTGATTTCCGCCTCGGCGGTCGGATTTTATGGCGACACCGGCGAGGAAGAAGTGAACGAAAACTCCCCTGCCGGCAGCGATTTTCTCGCGGAGACCTGCATCGAGTGGGAACGTGAGGCGCTGCGGGCCGAATCCGAAGGCGTCCGTGTCGTGATCTCACGCATGGGCATCGTGCTCGCGGAAGACGGCGGCGCGCTGGAAAAACTTCTGACGCCCTTCAAGATGTTCGCCGGCGGACCCGTCGGAAAGGGAGAACAGTGGTTTCCCTGGGTCCATATCGACGACGTCGTCGGCCTCCTCCTCCACGCGATCGATACCCAGGAGGTCAAGGGCATGCTCAACGCCGTCAGTCCCGGAATCCTCCGCAATCGCGAATTCGCCGTCGCGCTCGGTGAAGCCCTCAAGCGTCCGGCGCGCTTTTCCGTCCCGGCCTTTGTCATCAAGCTCGCCCTCGGCGAACTTGGCGAGACGCTCCTCGGCGGGCAGCGCGCCCAGCCCACCCGCACCCTCGAACAGGGGTACCGCTTCCAATACGAGTCGATCGAAAAAGCCCTCGCCGACCTCGTCACTGTGTAAGAAGAAACCGCGAAAGCGCGAAAACACGAAGAAGAACGCAAAAGATTTTGAAAAAAAGGAACGCCCGGCAACGATGCAGGGCGTTTTCATTTCTAATTAATTCTTCGCGCTTCTTTTTCGCGTTTTCGCGTATTCGTGGTTTATTCTTCTCCTGCGGCGAGGGCGTCGATGACGAACTGCACGTGTTCGTCGAAGGGGATACCGAGGAGTTCCGCGCCGGCGAGCATGTCCTCACGGCTCACCGCGCGGGCGAAGCCCTTGTCCTTCATTTTCTTTTTCACCGATCGCGCCTCCATGCCGGCGATTTTCCGGTCCGGCCTCACATAGGAGACGGCCATGATGAAGCCGCAGAGTTCGTCGACCGCGAAAAGCGTTTTCTCCATCCGCGTCTCACGCGTCACCCCGGTATAATCCGCATGCGACATGATCGCGCGGCGCAGCCATTCGGGCCATCCCCGCTCCACGAGAATGCGGTTGCCCACGAACGGATGCTCCTCCGCCGTGGGATACTTCTCATAGTCGAAGTCATGCAGCAGGCCCACAGCTCCCCACTCCTCCTCGTTTTCCCCGAATTTCCTCGCGTACGCTCGCATCGCCGCCTCGACGGCGTAGGCGTGCCTGCGCAGGCTGTCGGTCTCCGTGAATTCGTGGAGCAGGTCGAGAGCGGCTTGTCGGTTCATGGTATCTCGGGTGTGTCAAAGGGTCAAAGGGAAATAATGGAGTATTTGTGGTTCTATTTGTACGGCGGGATGTAGGAAACACCAAATTTAAGCCACGACGGATTCGGCTCTCCCTCGCCGTGCCCACCACCGCAGGAGACGGCAAGGAAAGGATAATCGCTTTTGACGACATGATACCCGGGCGTGATGTCGATATATGCGTAGGCCCAATCGCCGAAGACGGTGAAGCGGGACGCATCGACGGGTAAATCGTTGATCGACACGGCACCGCGATGGACTGACTTCGTGACGAGAATGAGATACAGATCGTCGTAATGAAGTCTGCCGTTCTTGAAAACTGATGAGATCAATGGCGCAACATTCGATTTGAATTGGTCGTCCGTCACTGAGTAGTAGTTGTGTCCCCACAACCCGTGCGGAAGCAGCGGAAATGCGCCGGCCGAAAAGGTCGTATCGGATTCGAGCCATGTCCAGCTCAGATGATGTTGATATACGGCAACGGGTTTAGACGATCGGATGACGGTCGGCTGGGAGAGCAGCGTATCGACATGTCCCGATCTGTTCAGTTGGATCGGCGGTGTCCCGTCGAAAAGGGTGATGTCCGTGCAATCCTCGTATGCGATGATGCGGACAAAGTCTTCCTGCCTTTTCGCCTTCCGTTTCTTGAAGGGTACGAAGACGTATTCGGTCCCGAGTTCTGCGTGCGTGGGATGATGGAAATAGCGATGTTCCCACAGCGGAAAGATCGTTGGTCCGATGTCGTACCCCGGCCAGATTCTGGAGTGTGTCCAATATGTGGGTAGAAATGCTTGGGAACCGAGAAGCACATCGCCTGCACCATCAATAGTGATATCCCGATCATTCCCATGTGACGGTGTCCACTGGTCGAAAAAAGCTCCTCCACCACCCCCAGAGAAACCGAATATACCGAATGCTGGGATTGTCCATACCAATGGAGGCACTATCGGCTGGAGATGTGCTGATGGAAGATCGCCGAAGTGGTCCCAAAAATACTCGATCGTTCTGAAAAGTGTCATCCTGGTAACCATGCTGTCTGTAAAGGAGTCAACATTCGCGCTTGTGAGACAACCATGCAATATGTATACCGAATCCCAGCGCGTGACTGGCAAGACACTAGACGCATCATTCGACCAAGGTCCTTGCGGTCGCACAACTAATCCGATATCCTTGTCCGAGGAGACTTTCAGAAAACGTTGCGTGTAATACGTGATGGAATCGATACTTCCTGTCCTAGACTTGGTCCTCAGCCAGACCGCAAGGCAGCCAGGTTGGTCCGGTGAGACAGTCACCGTGGTATCCCATCGATTGTCCGGATTGCTGATATTCTCGTAGATGGCATCGCAGAACGGTGCTTGAATCGTTACCAAGGCATTCGAATCGCTCACGATTGTCAAGACTATTTGATTCGTTACCATCGGAACGATGAATTCCCTCGCAAACATGCTGAATCCAGGCCTGTCGGGCAGCGGTGCCGTGAAGCCAATTGCGGTGGTTTCTTCCCGCCGGTTTCCCGCGGCAAGCGCGCCTCTATCCCACTGCGTGAGCACCGCCGCATCACTGATCTGTTGTCCATTGGCCTGGTACCCATACACGGCGGTGCCAAGGAACCCATGATACGTCCATCGCCCGATGGTCATTCGATACGGAGCGGTCACGCCGGTTCCCTGGAAGCGGCAATACGCGGAATCGGGCAGGAACGCTGAAGAGAGCATGGTCACGCGTTCGGGGATCGATTCGCCTGAATATGCCCGTTCCTTTGTTATCGGTCCCGACACACTGCGCAAGGTGACATTATCGTCACCGTCGGCATCCACATCCTCCATGACCGTCATTCCGACATCGAGGCCGTACGTTCCGCCGTTCTCGACTGCAAGGTGAATGCGGACTTCCTCGAACAGACTGTCCGAGACGGGTTCGAGCCCGCACGTCCCAGGTGTATCGCAGTCTGTCGGCAAGGACCTCGACGCGACCTCGTCCGAGATTCCGGATCGGCCATGGGGCGGTCATCTGCGACTTGGGATAATTGGTCCAGATCACGTTGTCGATGGCGACGCTGACATGCGAGGTTGGACCGATTCCTGATGCGAAGAGCAGTGTCTTGCCATCCGCCCGCATCGCACCGAATCGGCCGCTGAACGTGTCGAGAACGGCCGTCATCCTTCCTTTTGTCAGTGTGATGGCATTCGGTTGCGCGGTAAGTGGATCTGCTGGGAAGACGTTAAGCAATCCGATGAATATATATGCGAAAGTAATCGTACGGAATTTCATTTTCTCCTCGTCGGTGGCATGGGAAACGCGTGGGATTGGAAATCGGCATAGACCGTCCCGGCCGGTATACGGTGCGGCCGGGACAGTCCACGAATCATCCTGCGCTGCTACTTGAGAATGCGCAGCGTCTGCGTCCTTGTCACGTTATTCGCGTTTGCACGCATCAGGTAGAGCCCAGCCGGCAGATCGCCGCCGTTGAGCACAAGACTGGTCGTGCCCGCGGGATAGATACCCGAGGCGAGGCGCCGCACCGCGCGTCCCATCACGTCGTACAGCACCACATCCACGTTCGCGGCGGATGGAAGCGTAAATGCGATCGTCGTCGTCCCCGCCGTGGGATTCGGCCATGCGGCATGGAGTTCGAATCCGTCGTTCGACGGTGTAGCGTCGATGCGCGCACCGCGTTTCGGCGTGGACGCGAATCCCCCAATCAGGCGATCGATCGTCACCAGATCCCAGTCGTCAGGGAAGACCCCGAGCAGCGTGTCGATGCTTGCGCGTGCCGCCGTGGTATTGCCTCCCAAATGCATCGCCAACGCCGCCATGGTCTGCGTCGCGACATACCCCTTACTGCCGTATGGCTGCTGCTGCACCATCGCGAGGTATGCCTGCACGGCACCCGCGTGGTCACCGTCATGCATCCGTGCCGCGCCGAGATACCGGTATGCCGGTCGCAGCACCTCGGGACGCGTGGTGTTTGCGACCACCTGCGCAAAGAACGTCCGGACTGCTGCCGAATCGGATGTATTCCAGACGAGCCGGAAACCCGACGCCGCGTCGAGCGCGGTGAGCGAGGAGAGCTGTCCTGCGAGCAGTCTGCGCAGCGAATCCGCTGTCAACGTTTCCCACGCATGGGACACAGGTGCGGCCTGCGCAGTGGAAAAGAGATCCAGCGGACTCATTCCGCCAGCTCCGAAACCTTCAATACCACAGCCGGCACTATCCGCCTGCAGCTCGTCACAGGTGCTTATCGTCGAATTCGAAACGTTGAAGATCGTGTTGCCATCCCAGAAATTGTCACACAGGTATGCAGTTGAGTTTTCCTGGAAGCTTCCCTGAAGAGTATTCGGCTGGAAGATCGAATT
>QKAF01000052.1 GCA_003246455.1 Bacteroidota bacterium | reverse complement strand
GATGATTTCATCGGTGTCCCGGAGATTGTTCCGATGATTCGGGCTCGCGGCCCGAAGAGTCAGGACTGATATGATGTATTGGAAAACTGCTGAGAAGATATTGTTTTTTTCTTCAATATCATAGGAAAAGGGGGAAATATGCAGTGAAGGTGCGAGCGTCCCGTCTGTCCGCTTGCCCGAATGCCCGGCCAGTGTGTACCTTTCATCCGATTCACGGACCCCGAACCTTTTACGAGGAAATCCCATGTTGAAAGAAATGATTCACGGAGCCATCGAGTACAATTATGGCGTCGCCGAACGCCTGCTCGCAAAAGTCGATCCCGCCACGCTCGATTGGAAACCTGCCACGGGGACGAACTGGATGTCGACCCGCCAGCTGCTCATGCACATCACCAACTCCTGCGGTGCGAGCATCAAGGGCTTCGTTACCGGCGACTGGGGGCTGCCGGAAGGAATGGACCTGAGCGACCTCGCCCCGGATGACATGCTCCCCGCAGCGGAAAAACTGCCCGCGGTGGAGAATATTGCGCAGGCGCAGCAGCTGCTCGCCGAAGACAAGGCGCTCGCGCTCGAACTGCTTCACTCTCTCAGTGAAGAAGAACTGACGACGCGCATCGCCACGGCTCCGTGGGATACGATGGAGCTGCCGATCGGTCAGCGGATGCTGCAGATGGTCGACCACCTGAAACAGCACAAGGGACAGCTGTACTATTACCTGAAGCTGCAGGGACAGCCGGTGAACACGGGCGATCTCTGGGGCGCCTGACGCCAGGGCCTGTCTACGACCGCGAAGAGGCGTGCGCCGGTTCGGATATCTGAACCGGCGTTTTTGTTTCCTGTTTTTTCCACCATCGGCGGAGGGGCAGGGTGCCGCCGATTTCAACGGCTTCGCCGATCATCGGGGTGATCAGCGTCACGCCCTGCGCTGCCGCTTCGGCGGCTGCGCGGTCGGGCGGTTCGGTCCACGGGTGCACCGCCAGCTGGAACGCGCCCCAGTGGATCGGCATCATCACCTTTCCGCGGAGGTCGCGGTGGGCCTGGACGCTCTGTTCGGGCATGGAGTGGATGTTCGCCCACTTTTCGTTGTACTGCCCGCATTCCATCATCGTGAGATCGAAGGGACCGAAACGATCGCCGATCTCGCGGAAGTGCGGGCCGTAGCCGCTGTCGCCGCTGAAGAAAATGCTGCTGTGCCTGCCTTTGATTACCCACGAAGCCCAGAGCGTGCTGTTCCTGTCGCTGAGCCCGCGTCCGGAGAAATGCTGGGCGGGGGTCGCCGTCAGCTCGATCCCGTCGAAGGAGACGGATTCCCACCAGTCGAGTTCGGTGATGCGATCGGCCGCGACGCCCCAGCGGCGTAGATGCGAACCGACTCCGAGGGGAACGTAGAAATGCCGGACGTGCTGTTTCAGCCTGCGGATGCTCCGGAAGTCGAGGTGGTCGTAGTGGTCGTGGGAGATGATGACCGCATCGATGCGTGAAAACCGTCGCATGTCGATTCGGTCGCGAAGGGAGAACCTCTTCCCGAAGATCGGAAGCGGGGAGGCCGCGGGGCCGAGCATGGGATCGATAAGGAGGCGTTTCCCCTCCAGTTCGAGGAAGATCGCGGAGTGTCCGTACCATGTGACACGGGCCGCGGAATCGGGGAGCTGGCCGGTGCCCTGGTTCGCGGGATCGGCGACGGGAAGCGGCTTCGCCGGCCTGGTGTCCGATGCGGAAATGTATTCCATCAGTGTCTTGAACATCGAGCCGCCCTTCAGCTCGACGGTGACATTATTGCGGTTCTCGAAATGTCCGTTGCGGAACTGGGGTGAGGACATGAAGCGGACCCGCGCCGCTTCGTCCGGGGGAGCGCCGAACTGCGGAGCGGAAGTGACATAGAGTGCGCCTCCTAGAAGGAGGAAGACGGCGATGACGGGAAGTATCAAGACTCTATCCTTTCGATGGGGTTGCGTGATGGGATTTCATGCAGTCCGGTTGTGTCTTTGAAAACGAAAAAACGGGGAAGTCGGTTCAGCACGCGTGCACGTTCCCCGCTCACATGCTCTCGACCAGGCGCTCCTTCACGAGCGATGCGGAGATCCGCGCATCGCTCAGCAGGGCGTTGAACGCGACATCGGTAAGGACCTCACTCTGCTCCCAGAGACGGGCCGCGATCGCGGTGTTCATCGACAGCGGCGTCGATTCCACCCGTTTCGGGAATCCGCGCAGCTGGTTGAAGCCGTCCGGACCGTAGAACGCGCCGTTGCGGGCCGAAATATCCAGGGCCGCGCGAAGGGTCGGCAGGGCGCCCATCGGCGGAGTCTGTGCGAAAAAGTTGTTCATGAATTCCGCGATGCGGCTGTGACGCTGCAGTTCCGTCGCGGTCCATCCGGGGTGTGCCGCCGCGACCGTGAGGTGGGGATGCGTTCGCTGCACTTTCCGGGCCAGTTCATAGGTGAAGTAGAGGTTCGCGAGTTTGCTGTCGCCATACGCGGACGTTGCGGAATATGCCCGCTTCTCCCAGTGCAGATCAGAGAAATCCAGTCTGCCGCGCCGGTGCATGAGACTCGACACGGTGACGATGCGGGGATCCGGCGTGCTGATCATCATGTCGATGAGCAGCCCCGTGAGGGCGAAATGTCCGAGGTGATTCGTGCCCATCTGCAGTTCGAACCCGTCCGCCGTCTTTCCGTATGGCGGAATCATGACGCCCGCGTTGTTGATCAGGAGATCGAGGCGCTCGTATGAGGCGCGGAAGAGATCCGCGAACGCGCGAACGGAATTGAGGTCCGCCAGATCCAGCAGGCGGACATCGAGTCGTGCGGCGGGATTGTCGGCGCGGATCAGCGAAGCCGCCAGATGTCCTTTCTCCAGATTACGTACGGCAATGACGACCGTCATGCTCTTTTCTGCGAGGACACGCGCAGTCTCCATTCCGATGCCGCTGCTCGCGCCCGTCACGATTGCCACGCGGCCGGACTGTTCGTCTATTCGTTCGGGTGTCCACTTGCTGCTCATGCTGCCTGTCCTCAACTTATTATAAATGAATGATCGTTTAGTAAAAAGAGCAAAAAAAATCACAGCCGGATGGCATCCCAGGCCATGTCGAAGGCGAGTCGAATCTGGTCGTCCGACGATTCGAATGTCGTACAGAATTTGTGATTCGCCAGAAGGAGGATGGGATAGAACATGAAGACGGCCAGGACGTCATGCGGGACATCCTTGATGATTTTCTGCTCGATGCCGCTGCGGACGGTTGAATGCAGCGGATCGAAATACGTGTCGAGTTCCTCGGACTTCACCAGCGATGTGAACGGGGAGTTCGAGAATTGCTCCGAATAGAAGAAATGCTGCGGGTACCGAGAAATATGGGTGAATGTGTTTGTCCAGAAACGCCAGAGCCGGTCGCGAATCGGCAGGGAGGGATCGTAATCCTTCGTCAGCGCCACGCCCATGCTTTTCTTGATCTCGACGTAGGTCGAAACGATCAGGTCTTCCTTGTTCGTGAAATACACGTAGATCGTGGCCGGCGAGACGCGGGCGCGTTTGGCGATTTTCGAGATCGAACACGAAGCGAAGCCGATCTCGTTGACGAGATGGATGGTGGCTTCGATGATCGCTTCTTTCTTGTTATCGTCTCGGTGTCTCATGAAAACAATAATAAACGATCATTCGTTAAAAGTCAAGTCCCGGCAGTCACCTGGAGCTGCCGGAAACTTGACATTGGCAATGCGAAAGCCTATTCTGCGGATCATTCCATCTTTTACTACTGAATCTCAACCGCGCTGCGGCGCAGGAGGGATCTATGGACAAGGCAGAATCTCTGATTCGCGAATTGCTTGCGCGTGCCGATGTCGAACCCGGCGGATCGCGTCCCTGGGATCTGACGGTGCACGATCAGCGGCTCTATGATCGCCTGCTGCGCGACGCGGTGCTGGGACTCGGTGAATCCTACGTCGACGGGTGGTGGGACTGTGCGGACCTTACCGATTTCATCCGGCGGGTCCTGATGGCGGACCTGGAGCACGCGGTTTCTCCGCGTCGGTTGCTGCTGCCGGTGCTGAAAGCCAAACTGGTCAACACCCAGAGCCGCGAGCGCGCGGCGAAAGATGTTTCTTCGCATTACGACCGGGGCAATGAGCTGTTCCGCCGCATGCTCGACAAACGCATGGCGTATTCCTGCGGCTACTGGAGAGATGCGGACGATCTCGATGCGGCACAGGAAGCCAAACTTGACCTCATCTGCAGGAAAGTCGGGCTGAAAACCGGCGACAGGGTACTCGACATCGGATGCGGCTGGGGCTGCTTCATGAAATATGCGGCGGAGAAGTACGGGGTGTCGGCCGTGGGCGTCACGCTTTCGAAGGAACAGATCGCCCTGGGAACGCAGCTGTGCGAAGGACTCCCGGTGGAGTTCCGGCTGCAGGATTATCGCGATCTCGACGAGCGCTTCGATCACATCATCTCCATCGGAATGTTCGAGCATGTCGGTCCGAAGAACTATCCCGCGTTCATGCAGGTCGTGCGCCGCTGCCTCAGCGATGACGGGCTTTTCCTTCTGCACACCATAGGCGCCAATGTCCCCAAGGACGCGTCCGATCCCTTCACCGACAAGTACATCTTTCCCGGCGCCCGACTTCCGGTGGCGGAACAGATCGCGACCGCAGCCGGCGGCCTGTTCATCCAGGAGGACTGGCACACCTTCGGTATCGACTACGCCCTCACGCTCGAAGCATGGTTCGAGAACTTCCATCGAAACTGGGACGGCGTGCTGTCGACGCTGTATGACGAACGCTTCTATCGCATGTGGAAGTACATGCTGCTGACCAGCGCAGGGTCGTTTCGCGCCAGGCGCGATCAGACCTGGCAGATCGTGTACTCGAAGTCGGGCGTGCCGGGAGGCTACCGCTCGCTGCGGTAGAGGAACAGGAGTGCAGCTGCGGGGGAGAGGCGCCGGGGAGGGTATTCAGACAGGGAGAGAAATCACGAACTCCGTGAAGACCCCTTCCTCCGTGCTGACAGAGAGCGTGCCGCCGTAATGCTGACGTATGATGTCATAGCTGATGGAGAGTCCCAGGCCGGTACCCTTGCCGGGCGGTTTCGTGGTGAAAAAGGGTTCGAAAATATGTGCGTTCACGCTTTCCGGGATACCCGTCCCGTTATCGCGGATCCGGATATGCAGCGCATCGTCTGAACGCCGGGAACTGACAAGGATGCTGGGGGTAAACGGGTCGGGCCACATCTGCTGCCGCCGCTCGCACACCGCATCGAGCGCATTTTCCAGCAGGTTGAGAATGACGCGGCTCAGTTCCTGGGGAACGATGCGAAGCGCGGGGAGTCCCTCCTCGAGATCCGTGCGTATCTCCGGGCCGCATACCGAGCGGTTCGACCGGGCGCTGTGTTCCGCGAGCGTCACCGCATGACGCAGCAGCAGGTTGACGTCGGTCGATTCCCGTTCATCAGAGGACGAACGCGCGTGCATCATCATGCTTCCGACGATACCCTGCGCGCGCTTCCCGTGTTCATGCACTTTCTTGACGCTGCGCTGCAGTTCGCGGAGGATGACCTCCCGCTCTTCCGGATCCTCGAACGCGGCGGTCAGATCGCCGATCAGTTCTTCCGATACCTCGGCGAAATTGTTCACGAAGTTGAGCGGATTCTGTATCTCGTGCGCGATTCCCGCGGTGAGGCGTCCGAGCGATGCGAGCTTCTCCTGCACGACGAGCTGCTCCTGCGTGCGGAGGATTTCCTCGTTTCTCAGTTTCAGCGTCTGCAGTGTGCTCGCTTTCGCCAGGGCCGAAATCGCATGCTGCCGGAAGCGCGTGAGCTTGTGCGCGTCGGCAGGACCGAACGCGTCGTCCGAGGACATGCTGTCGAAGACGAGGTATCCGTCGTCGGCCTGTCCATAGGAACTGAAAGACAGCGCCATGATGAGCATGGACCGCGCGCGGGGGATGTCGCCGAGCCGTGACTCCCCCGCGAGATCCTGACGGTGATGCAGGATGTACACGCCGTTTTCGAGGCGTTCCGTGGACATGACGTATCGGGCCGTGAGTTCCTCCCGGCTGAATCGCAGCGTCGTGCCGTTGAAATTATAGCCGATGGTATCGACGTGCACGAACTGGCCGCTCTTCGGCTCGTACATGAACGCGACGGACTTGTCGGCCTGCGGAAGCAGGCGCATCCCCTGTTCGAGCAGCGTATGGACCACCTTCTCGAATTCCATTTCGCTGTTCACCACCTGGACGATGCGATCGATGGTCTCGAGTTCCGCGGTGCGCCGTGCGAGCATTTCCTCGGTGTGTTTCCTTTCGGTGATGTCTTCCTGGATCCCGATGAAGTGGGTGATGACGCCGTCTTGGTCTTTCAGCGGAGATATGGATGCGGAAACCCAGTACGCGCTGCCGTCCTTCTTCCGGTTGTGCAGTTCCCCGCGCCACTGCGCACCGGATTTGAGCGTCTTCCAGAGCTGGCGGTAGGCTTCTGCCGGCGTGCCTCCCGACTTGAGCATTCGCGGATTCCTGCCGAGGATCTCCCCCGGTTCGTATCCGGACACCGCGGTGAAGGTCGGGTTCACGTATTCGACGAGGCCGTCCGTGTTGGTGATGATGACGATGGCCGGACTCTGCTCGACCGCACTGGAGAGTTTCTCGAGTTCCTGCTGCGTCTCGAGCTGCAGGGAGATATCACGCAGCATGACGGTGAAGATGATTTCATCACCCAGCTGCAGGCGGGAGATCGAGGCTTCGATCGGGAACTCGCTGCCGTCCTTCCGCTTCCCGAAGATTTTCCCGTCAGGATTCATGCGCCGCGTCGCGATCGGCGAATCAGTGAACGCGTGCACATGCGTTTCATGCAGCGCGGCATAGCGCGAGGGGAGGAGCATGCGGAGCGGCTGCCCGAGTACCTCCGCTTCGCTGTACCCGAAGACGCGTTCGGCCTGCTTGTTGAAGAGGGTGATGTGCTGTTCGGCATCGATGGAGATGAATGCGTCGGAGGCGAGCGCGAGGATGCCGGCAAGTTTTTCCTGTGACGCGCGCAGTTCGTCTTCCATGCGTGTGTGCTGGGTGATATCCGTGGCGACACCGATCATTCCGATGAGTTCCCCATTCGCGTCGTGGAGCGCGGAGGTCCGCGTTTCGAATACCAGGTTCTCGACGGTGTTGATTGTCACGAATTCCTCGCCCTGCAGCGCGCGGTGCATCGATTCGATAACGGTCGGATAGTTGCTGTACATTTCGAACACCGAGCGCCCGACCATGTCTCCCGGTTCGAGGCCCAGCTGCTTCAATCCGGCGCCGTCAGACAGGGTGAAGTTGCCCTCGCGATCGAGGGCGAAGAGGACGATCGGCGCCCCGGAAATGACGGTCGCGAGCTGCTTCTGCGCGAGCTTCAGTTCCTCATGCGCCGCCGCAAGGGCCTCGTAGGTGTGACGGATCTCTTCGGATTTCTCGAGTTCGCTCTGCCGCTGGCGATTTTCCGCGATCAGCGCTTTGTTCCGCGCTTCCGTTGCCTGCGCCCGCAGTTCGGTTTCACGGATCGATGTCCGCAGCCGTTCCCGGGCGAGCAGGCGATGTTTCTGCACCCGATCCGCGACCACGACGAAAAGGACGACGAACAGCACGTACGAGACGATCGCCCATGCCGAACTCCACCAGGGAGGGCGGATTTCAAACGGCAGCGACGCGGCGACCGTGCTCCACACCCCTTCGCTGTTGGTCGCCTCGACACGGAATGCGTATACCCCGGCATGCAGTTCGGTGTAGGATGCGTAGCGGCGCGCACCGCTTTCAACCCAGTCCCGGTCCACGCCCTCCAGTTTGTAGCGGTAGCGGTTGGCCTCGTTGGCAAAATTGCTGAGTGCGGAAAATTCGAAGGAAAGAAAGTTCTGGTCGTGATCGAGGACGATCGGTTCGTCTGACAGATGATACGGCATGTTCTGAACCATGAAGCCTGTCACCACGACGCTGGGCGGGGGAAGCATATCCGTGATGGTCGCGGGATCGAAGTAATTGAAGCCCGCGGGACTGCCGAAGAAGAGCCATCCGTCGGGAGCTTTCATGCTCGCGAGCGTATTGAACTCGCGGTGCACCAGGCCGTCGCGCCGGCCGAATTTCCGCACGCTGCCGGTCGCGGGATTGTATCTGCACAGTCCGTGATGCGTTCCCATCCAGAGCTGGCCCGCATCGTCCTGAAGTATGGAATAGATGATGGGGGAGGGGAGGCCGTCGGCCTCGTCCACCGTCGTGAATGCTTTCCGCCTGCGGTCGAGCCGGCAGAGGCCGCCGCCATGCGTGCCGAACCAGAGGGCGCCGTCGCGATCCTCGAAGATCGTCCGCACGTTGCTCGATGAAAGGGAGGATGGTTTGGCGGGGTCGTGGAAAAATTTCTGGAATGACTGCGTGGCGGGCTGGTATACGTTGAGTCCGTACTCGGTGCCGATCCACAGCATCCCCGTGCGGTCGCGGTGAAGGTCGAAGATCAGATTGTTGCTGAGGCTTCCGGGATTCTTCGCGTCGTGCCGGTAATGCCGTGTCTGGACGGATGCCGGATCGCCGAGCTTCATCGATCGCGTGTCGAGGTAGTCGAGACCGTCCCAGGTCCCGATCCATGCTCCCTGTCCCTCGACGATTTCGATGCTGCGTACCCGCCGGTCGCTGAGCTGTCCGCCGGAACGCAGGCGGCCGCTGATTTGAAGGTACCGGCCGGAAGCCGGGTCGAGGATGATCACGCCTTTGCCTCCCGTGCCGATCCACAGCCGTCCGGCTGCGTCACGCTCGAGGCACCAGATGGCGAAAGACCGCAATTCGGACAGTGCCGGAGGGAGAAACGGGACGTCGGAGATTTCTCCCGTCGCGCGGTTGAAAACGAACAGTCCCGAGAGCGAACCGACGATGTATTTCCTGCCCTGCCAGGGCAGGAAGCCGCGTACATTATTCCTGTTCATGATCGGGAAAACGGATTCGTCCGGCACCGGGATACAGGCCTGGAATCGCGCGAGATGGACTTCGATGCGAACCAGATCTTCTCCCGGGGAGGCGAACCAGATGCAGCCGGTGCGGTCTTCGAGCATCATTGCGTTCGGCGGATTCCCGAGTTCATCCGCGTGCAGTATTCGGTTGCTGCCTTTTTCCGGATCGTGAATGAAGAGATCGCCGCGGTAGTACCAGATCTTTCCCTTACTGTCGGCCAGCAGCGTCTGACGCGGGAACTCGACCGCACTGCCGCGTCTGCGCCCTCCGGACGGTACCGCGCCTGCGACGGCCGGAGAGTCCGACATGCGTCCGGTGGTGAGATCGCGGGAAACGAGCTGTCCGTCGATCAGGCCGAGCCAGAGCACATTGCGGCTGACGATGGCCGTACGGCAGTCGTGATCGAAGGTGTGTATCCTCGTCGCGCGTCGAAGCCGCACGTCATACCGGTACAGCGCGACACGGCTGACAAACAGGAGCGTGCTGTCTGATTCCCGGCGCACGAGCCAGTAGTGATCGGGCTCCTGCATCGCGGGATCGATCTTTTCCCGCGGGACGATCTCGACGGCGCCGCTCGCCCTGTCCATGCGGACGAGGTTGCCGGCAATGACCATCCAGACCTCCCGCTGGAATTCCGCGAAGCTGAATTCTGAGAATGCGCCGCTCTGCCAGTGTCCGTCGTAGGGATAGTGGGCAAACTGCTTTTCTCGTGGGAGGTATGCGCTCAGAGCGGTTTCCGTGACCACGAACAGGGTATGGTCCGCCGTCTCCATTATTCCGAATACCGAAGCGCCGGGGATCCCCGAAGGCGTGTTCTCCTGAAGAGGGAAGGAGGTGAACGCGCGGGTCCGGGGAGCGTAGCGGTAGAGCCGGAGCGCTGTCGCGAACCAGAGCACGCCGGCGCGGTCCTTGAACATGCTCACGATCCGCTGGTCCTGCAGTTCCGGCGCGCCGTCTTCGATGTTCCCCATGAGCTCGAAATGGTATCCGTCGAAGCGGATGAGCCCCTCCTCCGTGCCCAGCCAGATGAACCCCGCATCGTCCTCGAGCAGCTGCCGGATGTTATTCGTGTGCAGACCGCTCTCTATGGTATATCGCCGCACGACCAGGCTGTCCGGCGCCGCGCACAGCGTCGAAAACAGGAGAATTCCCTCCATCACAGTGAGGAGCAAGGCTCTCATGCGGCACCTGGAGATGCGTTGGAAAATGAATCGTGCTGGGTTGTACCTGTGAAAAATACGAGAAACGGGATGAAATGCCACCGCGACCGGAAATAAAAGAAAAAAACAATTTTATTATCCGTGAGTATTGACATTGTCCGGCCGAAACAGTAGACTGCCTGCGTCATTATAAGCTAACATAGACCACGTCTAAACAAAGCGGCGGCAGCTCCGGAATACGATGCCGGAGCAGGTATGGTTTCATTCCTGCCTGTATTTTTTCACAGCCCATCCGCTCACGTCGATGGCGTAATCCAGGAGTATGTGTCATGAAACGCCTGACAGTTCGTACCCTGATCCCGTTTTTCCTCTGCGTGCTCTTCTCTGGGAGCGTCGGATTTGCGGAAAACAGCGACATGCGGAGCACGGTGTATCCGTCGTCCATGATTTCCGTGGAATCGCCGCAGTACCTCGTCCGCTATTCCTGCGACGAAACGTATTTCCGTTTCGCGCTCGGCGCTCTCGGGGGAACCGTCGAAAACCTGTGGCCGGAACTGCGGGTGGCGAACATCAGCAATCTCACGGACGATCAGGTGACGGAGCTTGCCGGGAAGTCGTTCATTCTCCGTCTCGTGCGCGACGTCGTCGTGCACTGGGTGAACGCCCTCTCCCCGAATCTGAACGTACGCGTGCAGGCCGCCGCCGACGCCACAGCCATTGCGAAGCCCTCTGACGCCGAGTTCTATGATATTCAGTGGGGACTGCAGCAGATCCATGCCGGGGATGCGTGGAAGATTTCGCGGGGCAACCGCGCGGTGCGCGTCGGCATCCTCGATACAGGCATCAGTCCCGACCACGTCGACCTTGCCGGGAAATACGATCTGGATGCCAGCATCAACCTGAGCGCGTCCGATCGGAAGAATCCGCAGGATTACATCGACCGGCACTATCACGGCACGCATGTCTCCGCCCTGATCGCGTCCAACAATCTCGGTGTCGCCAGCGTTGCGCCCGACGTCACGCTCGTCGGGATCAAGGTGCTGGACGACGAAGGGAACGCGAGCTTCGCAACGCTGATCAACGGCATCATGTACGCCGTGGACAAAGCCCATGTCAGCATCATCAATCTCAGTCTCGGTGGTGTCGGGGAACTGCTGACCTACAGGCATCATGCGGAGATGCTCCATCAGGCGATCGATTACGCGGAGAGCAGCGGGGTTGTCGTGATCGCGGCGGCGGGGAACAACAGCATGGATCTCAGAGAGGACATGCTGCGGACCTTCGTGACGACCGATGAGGCAGGGACGCTGCTGGTCAGCGCCTGCGCGCCGGCATCCCCCGACGGCGCCGTCGATCTTGCATGCTATTCAAATTATGGTGCGGGTCTGGTTTCGCTCGCCGCTCCCGGCGGCAGCATCGATTGCGCGGAAGGATCCTACGCGAGCATGAGCGACATGGTGATTTCGGCGATGGCGCCTGCCGTCGCACGGCGTCTCGGTCTGAAGAATCCGACCGGATGGTACATGTTCTCGAGCGGAACGAGCATGGCCGCCCCGATCGTCTCCGGAGTCGCCGCCCTCGTGAAAAGCGTACATCCGGAGATGCGTCCGTCGGAAATCGTGAACAGGCTCGAAGCCACCGCGGACGACCTCGGTCCGGTGGGGCGCGACAGCCAGTTCGGCTACGGCCGCGTCAATGCCGTGAATGCGCTGCGGTGATCTGAAGCGCCCTTCCGAGAAAGCGCTGCGATGATCTGAAGCTCCCTGCTTTTGTTCCCGTGCAGGGATCAGTCCCCTTCGCCTCCGCTGCCGCCGCTGACCAGGTGCCGGCGGATGATCTCGGTCCACTGCGACTGGATATCGCGATTCAGGGCGGAAAGTTTGCCGTACAGCATCACGTCGTTGGTGGAGTGCAGAATCTCCTCCATTTCGAGCCGCGCGTTCGCCTCGAGTTCGCGCAGCTTCATCGCGGTCATCACCGCGAATCCGTATTTCTCTCCCCACTTCAGGAAGCCGCGGAGCGTCGCGAAGGCCCCGGCAACTCCCACGATAATGATTGTTTTCAATGTCAGTGACGGATCGGGTTCCGGCTGCTGCGTCATATACGTCACGACGGCCGGCGCGGCCACGCCGAGAAGCACGATCGACACGTTGAAAAATCCGTTGATGCGTTTGAGCCATTGCGCCTGGCTTGCGAACTCATGGCGCTCCTGCCCGATTTCATCAATGGAGTTGATCAGTGCCTGCTTTGCGTCTTCGACAAGGTCGGCGGACGCTTCCTTGGACTCACGTTTTTCACTCATTACTTCCTCGATCGAACCGGTTCCTACTTCATTCATCCTCCTCACCGTGAGAGGAAGATGCCGCCGCAGCGGACAGCATACCCATGCCTTTCTGCGTGCCGTTTCCGACGACAGTTCTCGCAGACGGGCCCTATGTCACTTCGAATGATGGACAGGGGGTAATCCTACCGGCCTATATTACTTATTTCAGACGGCAATGACAACTGTCCGCCGGAGTCCCTCTCCGCCGGAGTCCCCCGGGACGGGGCAACGGCGTCAGGCGGAAACGCATCCGCGTGGTCAGCTTCGGCTCGATCAGAAGATGAGCATGGGGCGTGTAGCGGAATGTCCGCCGGAGTCGATCCGCAGAAGATAGCATCCCGGCTGCAGTCCCTCAGTGGGAAGCCGGTACTGTGCGGATCCGGATCCGCACGTTTCGGGGTAGACCTCCCGGAGCTGCCGGCCGCGCAGGTCGAATACCCGGAGTGCGGTTTCACCCGGGTCCTGGTCCGCGTACACATCGACGATGCATGTCGTCCCCATCGCGGCAGGATGAGGCCGGGGGATGCCGATCGTGAGCGGGTGCGCAGCGGGAGGGGGCAGGATCCGGTTCACCGCGTCGAACGGGACGCGGAGTATGCGATGATCGGTCAGCATGTACTGCGCGGGAGCGGAGGACGGGGCGGACCAGGCGTAGCTGTCGATCATGCCGATATCCGCGGAATACCAGATCTTCGCAAGATCGGCGTGCATCCATCCGTCATGCGTGACGAACACATGATCCTGCTGCCAGTACCGGGGATTGAACGTGGCCTGGACGAAGAACAGGTTGATGCCTCTGCCGTCACGCGTGGACCAGACGCGATGATGGTTGCAGTCAGCCCATGTCCCTGTTTCCCATGTTTCCCCTCCGGTCGCAGTTTTCCAGACATGGCGGCAGCCGACGACGATGGCCTCGAGGTCGGAAAACGCCCGCACCTCGACGAAGGTGTCTTCCGTTTCCAGCACGCGGTACTGTGAGCTCCAGAAGCCGTGCGTAAGATCGAGCCAGGATTGCCAAATGTCGCCGCTCTCACTGATCCATCCGAGCCCCGATGGGGAAAGCCATCGCAGCGATCCGCCGCGATGCCGGGGGAAGCGCCCCCAGCTCGCTCCCGCATCGGTTGTGATCAGGATGCCCGTTTCCGAGAGCACGGCGACGAAGCTGGTATCGGCACCGGAGGCGATGAACGAGTACGACCCCGAGTACTGCCGGTCCTTGCAGACACAGGTCCACGATCGACCCCCGTCGGTGCTGCGGAAGACGGCGGCGCTGTCGGGTCCCGTCCGCGGGGGCAGGGCGAAAATCAGGGCGGGAGTGACGAATCGCACGCTGCTCAAGCCTGCGGAGTCCAGGTCGCACCGTTCCTCCCACGATCTGCCCCCGCGCATCGTGGAATACATTTTCATGCGATTCGTGGTGAGGTCACGCGCTTTCAGCAAGCCGCGGTTGTCGTCGAACATGGTGAAGTCTTCGAGATCGAGAAGATTCGTGCGTCCCTGCACCCAGGTGTCGCCGTCATCGGCTGAAACGGAGAGATTCCCGCGGCGATCGCAGCAGGCCAGAAGTCCCGATCCGTCCGTGTCGAGGCCGGTTGTGAGATCGTCGTAATGCTGGGAAACATATTCGTGCTGCCGTTTCGCAGAACCCGTCTTCACGAGCTGAAAGGACCGGCAGCCATCGCGGCTCCGGTAGACATTCCGCAGCAGGTCGGTGTAGTATACGCTGCCGCTGTCCCGTGCGAAGATGCGTAAGGCGACCTCGGGACGCACGGCGCGCCGCTGCCATGTGGCTCCGGCATCGGTGCTGACAGCGAATTCGTAGGTTTCGTACCAGGGCGGTTTCGCCTGGGCCGCAAGGATAATCGTGTTGTCCGCGGTCCACTGCGCAGCCGCACCGGCGAGATGGAACAGAGACTGATGTCTTTCGAGTTCCAGGCGGAGCCCCCCGACAGCGCGCCAGTTCTTTCCCCCGTCCGTCGTCACGAAAAGATTGTTCACGGCGAGGGAATCGCGCATGATGCAGCCCAGTTCCGTGAAGCTCCTGCCGAAAAGACTCATTTCCCAGACGTGATACATCTTTGCGGGCAGCGGGCAGGGGAATCTCCTTCCACGACATCGTTCCATCCGGACTCCACCAAAGGGATGCGTCGCCGCGGCTCTCCTGGCGGAGAAGGAACAGGGCGCCGTCGATGGCCTCAATCGAGGCGTATTCGGTAAGGTGGCTGATCGGGGGACTGAAACAGGGGATGAGCAGCTGCGAAGCAGGATCATAGCGCATGAGGCGGATATCGTCGCCTTCCGGGAATATTGGCCGCCGCTCTGCCGCGGCCTGTCCGAGGACGAAGACCCCCGCGTCGGTTTTCACGGCCCGGTAGAAATTCCACTCGCCTCTGCCCCAGCGGATCGTACGCCAGTGCCGGCCGGCATCATCACTCTGGAGAATGGCGTCGTTCGCTCCGAAGGCGACGATCGTCCGGGAATCGCATACGACGACGTCCGCCAGGGCCCCGGCGCTGTCGGGCGGCCACACCTGTTCGACGCTCTGCGCCGCGGCGGGCTGCGTCAGTATCCCTGCACAGAAAACGAAAACCGCGAACGCGGCGATGTGTTTCATGCATCCTCCGGAAGGACGACACACGAGCAGGCGGATCGTTCCTTCCGGTCCGAAAATAATCGCCGGATTGTGTCTCTGTTTCGTGTTCCGCATTTTGCCTGCACCGGAAACTCACCCATGCACGCGTTTCCGCCATCGCAACCTGGAGACCAAGCCATGCGCGCCACAACGATCATCGTACTTGTTCTGCTGTGCGGAGCCCGGACGGGGTTCGCGGAAACGTTCTACCTCGATCCCGTGAACGGCAGCATGGGCAACCTGGGCGATGCCGCGGCGCCGTGGAGCACCCTTGAAGACGTCGTCGCGGCGGATTTCATCGAGTCCCGCATGTGGTCGCCGCTACCGTATGATCCCGCCACGAGCAGGCTGGTGGTGAAGAACCCCTATTCTCCCGTGCATGCGGGGGATACACTGATTCTTCTTTCTGGCCTTCACGGAACACTATTCCTTCAGAGCTACAACAACGCGGCGGACATCGTCATCATGGCGGGCGCAGGACAGACCCCCATACTCCGGCGCGTGCACCTCCAGGCATGCATGCATTGGAAATTGATCGGTCTGCGAGTCAGTTCGGAACCGTACGGCGCGTATGACCAGGGGAATCTCGTGTATTTCGAATCCCACGGCTGGCAGGGACCCTGTTCGTTTATCGTCATGGAATCGTGTGAGGTCTACAGCACGGAGACTCCGTGGACCTCCGCCGAAGAATGGGTGTCGCACGCGGCCTCCGGGATACTCGTGAAGGCACTCTCCGTCATGATACGCGGAAACCTGGTGCGGAATATCGATATGGGGATACAGGTGCTTGGGAATTACTGCACTGCGCGTGACAATACGGTCGCGAATTTCTCCGGGGACGGGATGCGGCTGCTCGGAAGCTGGAACCTTTTCGAAGGGAACACTATCAAGAACTGCTACGACGTGGACGACAACCACGACGACGGGATACAGTCCTACACCACCGGCGGACTCATCGTCGACCACAACATCGTCCGCGGGAACATCATCCTCAATTACGAGGATCCCGCCCAGCCGCTGCGCGGGCCCCTGCAGGGCATCGGGTGCTTCGACGGCTTCTACAACGACTGGCTGGTGGAGAACAATCTCATCGTGGTGGACCACTGGCACGGCATCACGTTCATGGGCGCGCGCGACTGCCGTATCATCAACAACACCGTCCTCGATCCGACGCCGCTCGTGACGCCCGGTCCGTCCTGGATTTCTGTCGGCGATTCGAAGGGGGGAGAAAAAAGCACCGGCTGCATGGTGAAAAACAATGTGGCGAATCAGTTCATCGTTGACGGGGATACGAGCCACAACTTCGTACTGAAAACGCCATCCGCGTACGACGAGAATTTCGTCAACCTCCGGAAATGGAATTTCCACCTGCGTCCGACCAGCCCGCTGATCGACGCGGCAGACGCGGAGTCGTCTCCGGCGGTCGACCTGGACGGGACTCCACGCCCGCAGGGAATCGGTCCGGACATCGGCTGCTACGAATTCCGTTTTATCAGCGGCGTGGAAGTTCCCGCACCGGAAATGCAGATCGAAGTGTATCCCAATCCCGCCTCGTCAGAGATCGTCGTTTCGAGGTCCGCCGCCTCACACACATCGTATATTCTCACCGACCTTCTCGGCAGGGTTGTCGCGTCGGGAATGCTCGACGCGCCCCTGAACCGCATCCCCGTGCATCGTCTGCAGCCGGGGACGTATTTCCTGCGTGCGGGGGACAGGAGCTTCCGGATACTCCTGCAGTGAGCAGGGGATTTCCCTTGAAACTGTCTTCGGGATGTCGTAGTGTTGCATAAATGCAACCATACAGGTGAAACCCATGCGAAACTCGGTGATCACCCCGGCGCGTATCCTGCTGTGCCTGTTCGTCCTGCTGCCCGTTCTTTCCAGCTGCGAATCTCCCACAGAGTCCGTTCCCGATCCGTGGGACCACCGCTTCGAACTGCATCTGAGCACGGTCGCGGCATCCACGCCGATGAAATTCGCCTACAAGGTGGTGCTGATAAACAAGGACAAGGTCAGCCACGACATCGTGCTTCCGGGAGACGGGAGCCTGGATCACTTGAGGACCCCGTGCATCGGGTGGTCGATGATCGACGCGCACAATCCTGCCGCGATGCACCCGGACACGACCATCCGCAACGAGCGTTTGCGCTGCGGAAACATCAATTCGCTGCGCATGGAGGAAATCGTCACCCTTCAGCCCGGAGACAGCTGCGACCTGGGCGACTGGTCGTACGACTGGTCGCTGCTCGAGAAGGACAGCGGTACATATCGTGTGGTCTTCGACTATGAAAACCGGCCCGGCATGGAATGGAAAGGCGTGCCGTTGGGTGTGCATGACCCTGCGGCGATGGAGCGGGTTCGGAAGAGCACCGCATGCAAAGTGCGAAGCAATGAAATCCTTGTGAATTACTGAGACGCTTTACACAGAACGGGAGGTGCAATTGAAAACTCTGTTTATCACGTTTTCCGCATTGCTGATCGGCGCCGTCGTCACGGGCTGCACTGCCACGAAGGAGGAGACGACCGCGGAAGCCGCACCCATCGACGAGATCGTCCTGGTCACCGACAACAAGGGAATGAAATCGGAAGAAGTCATTTTTCTGAAGACTCCTGCCGCAAAAGGCACCGATGCGCAGACATCTGATGCCTCCGTCAGGAGGGGGTGGAAGGTGACGGAGAAGAAAGGCAGCGGCAACACCCGTATCGTGATATTCGAGCCGGAGTCAACGTCGGTGAAAGCCGAATGAGCAAGGGCCGGCATAACGACGACTTCGTGGTCGCCAGGTCATGACGTCCAAGCCGATCCGATGGGTCGTAATCCTGATTGGATGCTGCGCCTCTCCCTGCGCGTCTCTTTGCTTTCCCACATCGATTGTCGGATTCCCTTGCACAATCCGATCGGCGTGGTGAAGGAGTGGAATCTCTCCAGGCGGTGGCATCCAGGCCTGTCT
>QKAF01000098.1 GCA_003246455.1 Bacteroidota bacterium | reverse complement strand
CGGCGAACACCTGATTGCCGGGAATACCAGCGTGGTGATCGCGGGTACGCACGGCAAGTCGACGACGAGTTCGCTCGCGGCCTGGGTGCTCGAGTCCGCTGCGCGCGCGCCGGGCTTTCTCATCGGCGGCATTCCGGAGAATTTTGGACAGGGGTGCCGTCCTGCACAGCCCGACGGCGTATTCGTCACCGAGGGCGACGAGTACGACACCGCGTTTTTCGACAAGCGCTCGAAGTTCGTGCATTACCGTCCCGACGTCGCCGTGATCAACAACGTGGAATTCGATCATGCAGACATCTTTGATTCCCTCGAGCACGTTAAACGCTCCTTCCGGCAGTTCGTCAACCTGGTTCCGGGCAGCGGCGTGCTGATCGTGAACGGCGACGATGCGAACGCGATGGAGGTGGCGGCGGATGCGCATACGCCCGTGGTCACCTTCGGATGCGGCAATTCCTGCGACCTGATGGGCAGCGACATCCGTTTCGTGGACGATCACACCGCGTTTACCGTGACCGACCAGCGCAGCAGCCAAGAGCAGCGCTTCCACATTCCGCTCGCCGGCGACTTCAACGTGCGCAACGCCATGGCGGTCATCGCCGTCGCCCGGCACCTCGGACTCTCCGACGCGGAGATTCAGCAGGGCTTCACGAGTTTCCGCAGCATTCGCCGGCGCATGGAGGTGATCGCGGAGGAGCACGGCATCACACTGATCGACGATTTCGCGCATCATCCGACCGCCCTGCGCCTCACGCTCACCGCGCTGCGGGAGAAGTATGACGGGCGCCGCCTGATCGCCTGCTTCGAGCCGCGCTCCAATACCACGACGCGGAACATCTATCAGCAGGAAATCACCGACGCGCTGGCGCTCGCCGACGTCGCCGTGATCGGCGCGATCGACCGTCCCCATCGCTACACGGAGGCCGAACGCCTCTCCCCCGATCGCGTGGCCGCGGATCTCGAGGCCCGGGGGGTGACCGCCCGTGCCATCCCCGATCCCGCCGTGATGGTGGAATGGGTTGCTTCGGTCATGAAACCAGGCGACGTGATCGCGCTCTGCAGCAACGGGAAGTTCGGGGGAGCGCATCGGCTTTTGAGTGAACGCATCGCCGGGTAGAAGAAAAACACAAAGACACAAAGACACGAAGGCACGATGTTTTTTAATGCGTTGATCGCATGATTTTGCAGGGGCGTCCGCCGCGGCGGACTGCGCCCCTACGATTACGACGCAGGGGAACGGAATGCGGGGCGTTGGTGTATATGTGTGATATGCCTGATAAACCATCACAATTTTAGAGTATGTCATGAAAACTGCAGTTTCTCCTGTTGCGCGCTTGCGCCATTCTCTCCGGATTGTTTTCGTCCTCGCATTGATCGCTGGTATGTCTGTTCCCGCGATGGCGCAGGGTCCAAAGGGAAAAAGCTTCGGAGTCGGATTCTCGCTCGGTGATCCCACCGCGGTGTCGTTCCGTATCTGGACCAGCAGGGAAAATTCATGGGATGCGGCGATCGGCGCGAGCTTCCTCGGGAATCCGCATATCCATGGCGACTATCTCTGGCATTTCAACGACGCCTTCAATTCCCGCATCGTCTCGCTGTACGCCGGCGTGGGCGCCGCCCTTGGTTTCGGCGACAAGCGCGACGGCTGGGTGCTGGTCAAGTACAAGAAGGGACACGACTACTGGTATTACGGCGACCGCTCGGATGACCTCGTCATTGCGGCGAAAGGGACCTTCGGCCTGAACATCATCCCCCGCAACACCCCGCTGGACATCTTCCTCGAACTCAATCCCATCATCGGCATCAGCCCGGGCTTCGGCTTCGACATCATGCCGTCCCTCGGCATTCGCTTCTATCCGTAAGCATTTTCGACACAAAGACACAAAGACACGAAGACACAATATTTGGTGATGTCTGCCAATGTTGTGACTTGGTGTCTTCGTGTCTTTGTGTGCCGGAGCGTAACGCCCGGAACTACAGCTGCATGACAATCTGGAGCTGGGCGTCGGGCTGTTCCCAGCCGTCGATGCCGAAGATGCGATAATTCAGGTAGCGGATGTCATTGCGCCACCGCAGGAAATACCGGAAGCGCACGAAGAGCACGGGGTGGGGGTAGAGATCCACGTAGAAGTTGCTGAATGCGGAAGCGCGCGAACTGATCGTCGTCGGTGCGTAATAGGGTTCGCTTCGATTCCACATGTAAGAGTAGCCCGCGTCCATGCGCAGCTCGACACGGCGCAGCAGCGGCAGTTCGTCGAGGCTGAGCGTCAGGTTCCCGGAGGGATCGACGGAGAAATTGTCGTATTTCCCGTACTCCGTCGATCCGTTCCTCCATTCGCTGTTTGTCATCAGCCGCAGAAGGAGAACACGCGAAATACGGCGCTCAGCCCAGAGCGATGGTGCATACGTCGTTCCGGGTGAGATGAACGTTGATGCAGTGCCGTCGCGGCGGAGGTTGAACTGTCCGCCGTACAGCGACCGGCTGTCGGGACGATAGTCGGCCCGCTGCACGAGCTGCCAGAATTTCGAAGTCGAGGAAGAACTCCAGGTCCGGGAAGTGAACTGGCGCAGGATCATGGTCGCGGAATAGAGGAACGTCGGATCGGGACGCCACTCGAGACGCGTCTCGTACCAGGTGCTGCCGTTCTGCGATGAGGAAAAACCGTTCGGTGAAGCGATGAACGCGGAGAAGAAACCGGCGGAGGTCGTTGCCTGGGTGGTGTAGCTGCTGCGGTTGTACATGACGGAGGCATAGATCGTGAAGGGCTGCAGCGTCTCGATCCACGTACCGGGTGCGATGCGCACGTTCGTCTGAAGGGACGTGGAAGTCTGCCAGTCCTGCGTCATCGCCGGGGATGCCATCTGCCGCACGTCGCCGGTGAGGCGTCCGCCGAGGGAGATTCCCCGCAGATGTTCCATCAGCAGATCGACGTAGATTTTATCCGTCTGGTAATCCCGCCGATACGAACCCGCCGCATCCTGCCGCGCACGCCCGTCCCCCTGGTACCATGCGTTGAGAGTGAAGAGGGGGCGCGGACTCAAGACCGTGCGCAGGAAATAGTTCTGCGTCAGGTACGTGCCCTTGCGAGATTCTCCCTGAACATCCTCCTCCGATACGCGCGCGTAGCCGGATATCCGCGCGGAATGCAATCCGGTCACGTCGAGCAGAGCCGCAGACGGAATCCACGCCGCATCCATGCGTCCCCCGCGACGCTGCCGCTCACCCATAACATCCCGCACATCGAGATAATCGCCGCGCAGCGTGACGGAGGGATAATCCTGACGAAGCCATTGCAGTCCGCCTGTCGAAGCTCTGTCCTCCGCTTCGAATCCGGAGAGCGTATCGATGCCGGAGCGCTGCCGATGGGTCAGGAACAGACGGAATTCGTCGCTGAGGTCGTATTCGCCTTTCACCGCGTGATCCGCTCGCAGACGTCCGCCGACATAATCGCTCGCGGCGGGCTGGCGGTAGCCGTCGGAGCGGATGCTGGATTGCAGTGAGAAACGCGCCTCGGGCGTGCTGAGCGATGCGGAAAGTCCGGCCGCATCACCCGAAGCGGAATCCGAAGACGTATGCCGGTATTCCGGCTGCAGCCGGATATCCAGCGCCTCAGACTGGAAGCGCAGTTCGCCGCTTCCCTGCACAAAACGCGTCGGCGTGCCTGCATTCTGTTCATGAAACGTCCCGCCAGTAACGGAGGCCTGTGTGAAGTCGGAGGGCGATAGCGTTACGCTGGCCTGCGTGATACGCTCATCCGCCTCGTTGCGAATGTATTCGTAGCTGACTTCTACGCGGCTGTCGTCGAGCACGGCCCCGTCGCGCGTGAAGACGAGGGAGCCGGAGGTGTAATCCAGGATGTAGTCCTCCCCGGCCGTGACCGGCAGACCGTCGACGAGAACCTTTTCCGATCCGCGGACGATGTGCCGCTTCTTCAGGGAGAAACTGGATGTGAAAGACGATTCG
>QKAF01000144.1 GCA_003246455.1 Bacteroidota bacterium | reverse complement strand
CGTAAGGATGCCGCTGCCCGGCGAATACGTATGGACCGACGTACCGAACGTGCAGCATGTGGATGCCGCGCCGCTGGATTCCACCGAGCCGACATTCAGGACGCGGTTGAAGGAAGACGGCCAGTGCGGCGTGTAATCGTTATCGATCGGATCGTTGCCGGACGAGGCGACGACGAGCGCGCCCATGTCCGTCACATCGTCGATGAGATCCTGCAGGGCCTGCGAGCGCGCGCCCGTCCCGCCCCAGCTGCAGTTGATGACCCGGCAGCCCATCTGGCCGGCGTAGAGAATGCCGTCGTAGCCGCCGACGCCCGTTGTCGCGTCGGTCGACGCTTTGATCGCGAGAATCTTTGCCCGATAGCTGCTGCCCGCGACGCCGATGCCGTTGTTCGCCAGCGCGGCGGCGCAGCCGGAGGTGTTGGTGCCGTGGCCGAGCGTGCCGTCCATGGGATCGTTGTCGGGATTGGGCGACTGGAAACTGCCGTTGCCGAAATAATCCCATCCATGCCAGTCGTCAATCTTTCCGTTGTTGTCGTCGTCAATACCGTTGTCTTTCAGTTCGCCGTTGACACCGTACTCGCCGGGATTGATCCAGATGCTGGGAGCGAGATCCTCATGCGTCCAGTCCACGCCGGTATCGACATCGCCAATGATGATGGTGGAATCGCCGGTCGTCACGTCCCATGCCTCTTTGAGCTTCAGGACGTTGACCGCCCACTGTGAACTCAGACGCGGGTCGTTCGGGGTATGATTGACCGGATAGACGTAGTAGGGCTCCGCGTATTCCACGCTCGGGTCGTTCGAGATTTCCTTCGCGAGCAGTTCAGGATGGTCGCCGGAGGTATAGCGCACCTTGACCATGCGGTCGTAGTTGTAGGGTCGGCGCGCGGTTTTCTGCAGCGAAGATTCCTTCACTGTGCTGAACGATTCGACTGAGGTCGCTCCGATTCGCTGGAGCAGTGCGTCGAGGCTTCCCACGCCAAGACGGTCGCCCCCGCTCGTAAAGGTGGTCTGCGGACGCAGTTTTATGATCACGAGATTCGGAACGATCTCGATTGTGGTCTTGCCTTCGCTCGTCGAGGTCGACGGCTTTTCAGGGGAATCCGCAATTACGGGGGCGACTGCCATCAGCAGAATCGCTGCCGCAATCCACAGGCGGGAGAGAGCTTTCATAGTTCACCATTATTGATTACAAGCGACGGACTAAAGATCAATGAAGATAATGAAGGATGGGATAAGAAGAAATGCAGAAGACGGGACGGTCGTGACCGCGGAGGGAGGGTCCGAAGGGCTGTGAAGGGAGGGGGAGAGGTACCGCGACGATTTCCCCGCCGCGGCGCAGCGCGGCGCACAGAGAGGAGATTCTCTGTGCGCCGCGAAAGGGCGCGCGACTGTTATCAGTTGAGGATCACGAGTTTCTGCGTGCTGCTGTGCGTCGCGGTGTTCAGGCGGAGCATGTAGCTGCCGGCCGGAAGACCGATCGTCGAGACGCGGGCGCTGTGCGCGCCGGCTTCGAGGGTTGCGTTGAGCACTTCCCGCACCTTCCTGCCGTTCATATCGTAGACGGCAAGAATGACCGCGGAAGCGGAAGGAAGCTGGAGCTGCGCGATGACGCTTCCGTCGCGACCGGAGGCAACGGGGTTCGGGTACAGCGGCTGCAGCATCGGGGTCTGCGGAGCGGCGTTTTCCATATCGTCGACGCCGAGAACCTTGAAATCGCCGTTATAACGGAAAATTTCGATACCCGCGGCAAACACCGATGTCACGAACCCGTCGTTCCATTCCGCTGCATCGTTGATGTAGTTGAGGTTGACGGGTGCGGCCTGTACCGACCACGTCGCGCCGAGATCTTCGCTGACGAGCGCATTCGGGCCCTGGAAGAACCACAGACGCTTTCCGTTGCGCTCGAAAACGACCGAACCGGAAGGTGCCGCCACGGTCGAAACCAGCGACCAGGTCAGACCGCCGTCCGTCGTGATCGCAAGGGTATCCGTGCCCTGCTCGTTCTGTTTCGAGAAACGGGCCACACCGACCATTTCGTCACGGAAATTCACGTCCACCGAATTCTTGCTCGGCGTCGCATACCCGGTCCATGTCTGTCCGCGATCCGTGGAGCGATAGATTTTGCTGCTGTTCGTGCCGAACCACATGTTGTCGCCCACGATATCGTAGCTGTTGTTCCAGCCCGCTTCGCCGGCAGCGGCACTCAGCGGCGCAGGGAGTGCGGTCCAGGTTCCGCCGCCGTTGCTGGTCGTGGCGATACCCCAGACGTTGTTCTTCGGATCGCCCTGCATGATGCCGTTCTGAGCGTCGAACATGTGAATCCAGTTGACGAAAGCGGTGAGATTTGAAACACTGCTGGAGGACCAGTTCTGGCCGCCGTCGCCCGTGCGGAAGATCGCGGCACTGCCGTTGGCAGGGCCTGTCCCGACGAGGGCGCTGTTTTCATCGATGCCGTCGATGCAGTACACGCCCTGACCGTTCGGGTAGCCCGTTCCGAAAGCATAGAGCCAGCTGTCGCCGCCATCGGTGGAACGAATTGCGATATCCTGCGTTACGGTGCCGTTCGGTGCATAATCACCGCTGACCCAGATCGTCCAGCGATTCGGAACGTCGATCGAATTGTACGGATACGTGAGATCGACCACCGTGTGCCATGCGTTGTTGAGATACACGGGGACACGCACGAGTTCGTAATCCACGTACGCGCCATCGGTGATCTTCAGGACCACGGGGATATAGCCTTCCGACTGCAGCACATCGTTGTTGAGCTGGATCTGGAGATTAATGTTCTTCGTGTCAAGCGTCTGCAGGGCACCCAGCGAATAACTCGTCGTGGACGCGGAGAACTGTGCGCCGTCGAGCATGATTTCGACTGTCGCATCCGCCGTCGGCGCAAGCACGTTTTTGAACGTCACGCTGATATCCGCGGTCTGACCGCCCTCGGTGAGTGCCGAACCGGTCGGGGTGTTCACCGAATAGCTTTCGATCATCACGCCGGGAACATCGCTGAGCGACTGATTCAGGGTGAGGGCCTTGGCCGCATTCGCGCGTCCGTAGTGCTTCGCATCCGGGGATGCGCCGAAGGGATCCGCGGTGACGCGAATCTGCTGCAGCACCTGGTCCGGGGTCCAGTCGGGATGAATCGCGAAAATCAGTGCCGCGAGGCCCGACATATGCGGCGTGGAGAAGGACGTACCGGTCACGGCCTGGTAGCCGAAGCCGCCGCGGGTCGTCAGAACATCGGTTCCAGGTGCGTACACGTGCACGGAGGCGCCATAGGCAGCCCAGGTGCTTGCGCTTCCGTTGGATTCGATGGAGCTGACGCTGAGCACGTGATCGAGCGAGGACGGCAGGAACGGATCGATGTCGTTGTCGATGACGCTGTTTCCGGCGCCGCCGATGACGAGTGCACCCTTCGCCCATGCGTAGTTCACCACGTCCTGCAGTGTCTGGTTGATGGGTGCGTTGCCGCCCCAGCTGCAGTTGATGACACGGCAGCCCATGTCGGCAGCATAGATAATGCCGTCGTATCCGGACATGCCCGTTGTGCCGGCATCGTCCTGAACCTTGATCGGAAGGACTTTCGTCTCATAGCCGATGCCTGCGATACCGATACCGTTGTTGGTCCTGGCAGCCGCGATGCCGGCGCCGTTGGTCCCATGCCCGTTCCAATCCATCGGGTCATTGTCGGGAATGGGGTTCTGGAGGTCGCCGGTGCCGATGAAATCCCAACCGCGCCAGTCGTCGACCTTTCCGTTGTTGTCGTCATCGATGCCATTGTCCTTGAGTTCACCGTTCACACCCCACTCCCCGGCATTGATCGCGATGGAGAGGGAGAGATCCTCATGCGAGTAGTTCACGCCGGAATCGACGTAGCCGATGACAATCGTCGAATCGCCCGTGGTGACGTCCCACGCTTCTTCCATTTTCAGCATGGTGATCGCCCACTGCGTGCTGAGGCGCGAGTCATTGGGCGT
>QKAF01000153.1 GCA_003246455.1 Bacteroidota bacterium | reverse complement strand
ATCATCGTTTCCGCCATCGGCATGTCCATCATCATCAACATTCTCGTGCGCCTGATCTATGTTTCCGACATCGCGACGGGGGCGACACTCGTCATTCTCGCAGTCATGACCCTTCTGTTCGAGAAACTTGCCGCGGAGCGCGTCCGCCGCAAAGCCCGCCTTTTTCAGTTCGATCATTGATTCCGCTTTTCCGCCTCATTTCTTATCTTCCCTCAAGTCTTTCCCCATTGCAGCGCCGTTGTTCAGCCGAAAAATCGATATCGGTGCCGATGCGTCGCTGCCGTCCCGGGAAGGTCTGAATGATATTCGCATTACAACACGAGAGGAGTTTTTATGAAACAGCGTTTCACCGTGGTGTTCCTGGGCGTACTGCTGACGATCGGCAGTGCATTCGCGCAGGACGAAGGGAAAGGGGAGTTCGCCGAAGGCTGGAACAATACCCTCGTCGCAGGCTTCAATCTCACGCAGGTATCGCTCCGCGACTGGACACAGGGCGGCGAGAATACACTCGCGTGGACCTTCCTCACGAACGGACTTTTCGCATACAAGCAGCCGGACTGGATCTGGAAAAATACACTGAAGATCGCCTACGGCCAGACGAAACTCGGCGATGCGGATTTTGAAAAATCGGAGGATGAGCTTTTCTGGGAAAGTCTCTATGCCCGGAATATCGGCTGGAAAATCGATCCGTACGTCGCCAACCAGCTCCGCACACAGATGGCTCCCGGGTACAAGATGATCTTGAACGAACAGACCGGAGTCGAGGAGAAAGTACAGACGTCGGGGTTGTGGGATCCGGGATATCTCATTCAGTCCGCCGGTTTCACCTACGCCGAGGGCGATGTATTCTTCACGCGTCTCGGTGTCGCGTTCAAGGAAACCTTCTCGTCGGAATACGGCTACGCGGACGACAAGGACACGGAAACAGAAGTGGAAACCTTCCGCTTCCAGACAGGTATCGAATCCGCGACGGGTCTGAAGCTGAACGTCATGGAGAACGTGCTTTTCACTTCGCAGCTCAACCTGTTTTCCGCCTTCGACCAGCTCGACATATGGGATGTGCGCTGGGACAATACGCTGACCGCAAAAGTCAATTCGTATGTCAACGTCTCGCTCAACGTGCTCATGGTGCACGACATCACGCAGACGCGCCGCACGCAGATCAAGCAGGCACTTGCGCTGGGACTGCAGTATTCGCTGCTTTGACCCCTTCCCGCCAATGCAGAAAAGTCCGCCTCGGGGCGGACTTTTCTGTTTCAGTTCAGAATGGTCAGGCCGCGTGATCGCGACCACACTGCGCCGCCGTTCGTGCCGGTTGCGGAGATGCGCAGCAGGTACTGTCCGGCGGGCAGCGCGCCGAGATCGAGCGGCTGCATATGCGTGCCGGTGATGCGCTCCAACGGCGGTGTCGTGAACACCACACGGCCAAGCATATCGTACACGGCGAAGCGGACGTCATGCGAACTCCCGGGGGAGCCCCCGAGGGAATACTGTACCGTGGTCGACATCCCCGCGGTGACGGGATTCGGATAATTGGGGCCGAGCGAGAACGAACGGTCCGCGTCAGGGGTGTCGCCAGAGAGTCCGGTAACCAGGGCGAACATGGCCGAATCCGAGAACAGCAGCAGGCGCGACTGGAACGGCGCAAGGTCGAAGGTGAAGGCGGCAAGTCCTTCCGTCGTGATCGAGAAGGTGCTGTCCGCCATCAGGTCGTTCAGAAAGTACGCGGTGCCTGGCTGCAGTTCCTTCGCCGTTTCCAGCTTATCCGCGGGGATGGACAGCGTGACCGTAACCGGAATATCGCGGAAGTTGGCGGCTGCGATAATGTTCTGGTCTGGACCCGGCCGGAGGTAGGCATATGTCCCCGGCGTCCCGTGGAGAAGCTGTGAAATGCGGGAAGACCGAAGCGACGGGTAGGTATCCCTCAGGCGGATGAGTTTCCGGTAGAAGGGGAGGAGTGCGGGCGCCGGGGGATTCGAGAACGCGATGCGGTCGCGTTTGCCCCGCCATCCGATCTCCTGTCCGGCATAGATCATAGGGATTCCGGGTGTGGAAAGCATGACCGCCGCTCCGGCTTTCGTTCTGTCGATGTTGCTCTGGAATATCTGCGCGATCCGGTCTTCGTCGTGGTTTTCCATGAAGCGGAAATAGTGGGCGTTGCTCCCCGTATGGTAATTGTAGTACTCGTCCGGCGAGTAATTGGTGGTCCGGCTGTTCAGCGCGGCAATGTCTCCGCTGGTGAGCGTGCTCTTGATCTGTCCGTACCAGCTCCAGTCGTAGCCCGCGTCCATCGCGCCGCCGCCGTCCGCGTAGTTCAGCTCGCTTCCCGGTCCTGTTCCGTCGGTCTCTCCGAGGATGAACGCGTCGGGCTTGTATCGTTTGATATCTTCGCGGAACGGCCGCCACCACACCGCGGCGCCGTACCGTTCCTGCGGTCCCCAGTACACGTCGAGCCGGAAACCGTCGGCACGCCGATCAACCAGCCAGTAGCGATACACGTCGAACATCGCGGCGCGGACTTCCGGTGTCGAGAGATTCAGATTCGCGAGTTCCCAGTTCGAATACCGGGCATACAGCGGATACCCGTCTTCCACTCTGAGCGACTGGCCGAGACCGCGATCCCCTCCGAGAACGCGCTTTTCGATGAAAGAGCGGTAGATCGAATAGTCTTTCCAGGCGCGCAGGTCGTTGACCCAGGGATGCAGCCCTGCCACGTGATTCGGAGTGATATCGAGAATCACCCTGATGCCGTTCGCGTGGCAGGAATCGATCAGGCGATCGAAATCCGCGACAGTGCCGATCGATTCATCGACGTTATAGAAATCGATGATGCTGTACCCGCCATTGAAGGAGTTGATCGATCCGGCATTGTCCATGATGGGCATCAGCCACAGGGTATTCACTCCAAGGCTCCGCATCGCGGGAATACCGTCGATCACCCCCTGCAGGTCTCCGCGGGTGGAGAATGCCGGAACGAATACCTCGTACACGATGGCGTCCCTGACCCAGGCGGGATTTTCGTTGATGCGTCCCAGCGCGGGTTCGTCGCCGGTCTGACTGATGCGGATGTAATTCCGCACCCGTCCGATGTTGTCATCGGGATCCTTCGCTTCGAGGGTGAAATAGTACTCACCCGGTGTTGAAGGGACGGGGACGCTGATCAGCGCGCCGCTCTGATCGACCATCAGCGCCTCGGGGTTTCGCTCATCCTCCGACATCCAGTGGAACTCCATCTGATCGCCATCGGGATCCGTGCTCGCGAACGCGTTGAGATTCAGATTTCCGGAGCTGACGCCGAGCTGCATGACGGCGACAGGCGCATGCGGGACCGTGCGGTGCAGAATGAGTTCGGTTGTCTGAACCTGCGCCGCGTCTTTCATTCCGAAAGCGATAAAGCGATTATCTCCCTCCTCCAGTGCTGTCGATGCGGAGAAGACACTGCCGGTGCCCGATGTCGTCAGGGTATCGGTTCCGTTGCGGATGATGATCACATCCGTTACTCCGGGATCGGAGGCGAACACGTCCAGCTGCGCGTTATCGCGACGGAGCAGGGGGTTGTCGCGTGTAAGCCATTGGAGAGGCGCCGCACGCACCGTGAAGCGGGTTGAATCGCGGCTTTCATAGTCCCGCGCTTCCGCGGCGACCACGGTGACGGTATGATCCCCGTCTCCGAGCAGGGGCAGTGTCATGCGGAGCTTGCCTGTGAGAGGATCGTAGGCGCTTCCGAACGATGAAACCGCGAGTCCGTCGACAAGCACCTGAGAGCTCCCGGTATCGATACTCTGCGTCAGCACCGGGAAGATATCGGCGAGGAGTTCGGGCGTATCCGTCGCCACGACGCTTCCGCCGCGCGGCTGCAGATGGAAAACCGTCGGTCGCGTGACATGGATGATGCTGTTGGAGTAAGACCCGTACGTGAGGGGATTGAGCGGATCGGACAGCCAACCGTCGCTGGTTCCGCCTTCGTTGAATTTGTACTGGTAGCTTCCCGCGGGGCCGCTGCCGCCTCCGATCTTCAGTCGGATCGTTTTCTGCCAGGATCCGTCGGGCAGTTTATCCATGGTCCATCGGGAACCGGGGTTGATCAACCCGTTCGTGTTGTTCGCCCAGTTGTTGAATTCCCCCGGCAGATGCACCAGGCCAGGACTGCCGGCCGGAAAGTACCGGAACGTGACATCCACACTGTCCTGCGCAGTCAGTGCGATCGATAAAGCGAGAAAGACGAATAGCGTGAGCAGAACGCGCATGGAGCACCTTTGGAATGAGGGGGTTCCAAATAATATAGCGCATCCGCCCTTGGAGAGAAAGGGGGAAACCGCCCGCGTCCCAGGTCAGGGAATCAGTCCGCCCAGCTGGAAAGGAAGGCCGCGGCGCCATCCTTCCCCATGTAGCGCTCAAGAATGCGGGGATCGGTTTTGCTCAGATCGACAAGGATGAGGCCGTCGAGCACATTGCTGAAATCCGGATCGATGTTGAACCCCAGCAGGACCCCGCCGAGCTTCAGATACTGCCTGAGCAGGATGGGGATTTCCCTGCGGTCTTCCTCGATCTCCGCGATCAAACTTGAAAGATCCTGAATATCTCGTATGACCGTGGACATCAGTTTCGGATCGAACCCGGGCGTGCGATCGGAAGCAGGGGGCGTTTTCGCCCGGACGAGGTGCGCGCGCGGGTCCATGTTGTGAATGCGGAGATAGTCGACCAGGACATCCTGGCTGATCCGGCTGTACGCGCTGTTGATGCTGACGGGGCCGAAGAGGTTCCGATATCGCGGATTGCGCACCACGTAGGTGCCGATCCCGCGCCAGAGGAGGAGGAGGGGAAGGAACTGCCGCTGATACTCCGGCCGCACGAAACTCCGTCCCATTTCCAGTGCCGGTGATATCTGCGACAGCAGACGCTTGCGGATGTTGAAAAGCGTCGTGGTATACAGCCCGCGTTTGCCGCGAAGCGGCAGCACGACGTCGGTCTGTCCGAGCCGGTACCCCGCGACGATCTCGCCGGTTCGGTCATTCCAGAGAAAAAGATGCAGATAGTCCTGATCGAAGCTGTCGAGGTCCATTTCCTTCCCCGTTCCCTCGTGATTGAGGCGGAACGTCAGCTCGCGGAGTCGGCCGATCTCGTAGAGTACGGAAGGAATATCCTGTGCACGTGCGATACAGACCCGGTACTCTTCATGCGAGAGCAGCAGCGCATCCTGCGGCAGCCGTTGAATTTCCGCACGCAGCTGCACCGCATCCAGCGGCTCGACGACGGGCTGCATCGGCTGTGGAGCAGAGGGGACGGGCGCGGGAGTGATCTCCGGAATCTCCGCGGCGCGGTCATGCTGCAGGTAGGTCCGTATCCGGAGGTATGCGGTGACGTCCTGTGCCGTTTTGAACCGGGAGATGCGTTCGGGCGGGATGACGCTGCCGACATGCGCACGCGTCCGCAGTCCCCGTTTGTTCACGAACTCATGCGGGAGGCGGAGCGTCCGCAGCTGCGGATGGAGCATCCCGAGTACGTGGAACCATGCGCCGTTGCTTCCTTCAAAACAGACGGGGAGAACAGATGCGCCTGATCGCTGGGCAAGCCGCCCGATCGATTTCTGCCACGGGGGATCGGTGACCATGCCGCGTTCGGGATCATAATGCGCAACCTCCCCGGCAGGGAATATACCGAGGACGCCGCCGGCGTGAAGCCACGCGAGCGATTCCTTCATGCCGCTGCGGTTCGTCGGTATGGATGCCGGCCCGCCGAAAGGGTTCACGAGAATAAACAGGTCGCGCAGCTGCGAGATCGTTCCAAGCAGGGAATTCGCCATGATCAGCACGTCGGGGCGGCGCCGCATCAGCAGTGAGGCCAGGAGCAGCCCCTCCACACCTCCGAAGGGATGGTTTGCGACGACGATCAGCGGCCCGGTTTCCGGGATGCGGGCGAACTGCTCCTCTTCGACGAGACACTGCGCATCCAGCGCACGAAGGATGGAATCCACGGCACTGTCGTCGCCGGCTATCCGGCCGGCATCGGCGGCGATTTCGTTGAGCCGGTCGAAGGCGAGCATGCGCTCGAGCCCGGGCTGCACCATCCTGAGCAGCGCGTGGACCAGCTGATTGGGATGCTGCATTTCGAGGTGGAAGCGATTGTCTTTCTGGCGAAACGTGATCATGTGAAACGGGACCTCATCGTGTGGGAGACAGACTCTGCGCACACAATGTAGGTCCCGTGTATTCGTCGTCGATTACGTTTCGATGTGGATTCCGTTGACCGCGATGCAGACCGTGGCGGAAGATTATCCCACCATGTTCTCCGGCGCGAGCAGCCGGTCGAGTTCTTCCCTCGAGAGGAGTTTCTTTTCGAGGACCAGCTCATAGACGCCGCGTTCGGTCTCCAGCGCTTCCTTTGCCAGCGCCGTACAGGTTTCATACCCCAGGACGGGATTCAGCGCTGTCACGAGACCGATGCTGCGTTCCACCATTTCCCGTGAATGCCGGATATTCGCCGTGATTCCCTGGATGCAGCGATGATTGAGCGTCTCCATACCGTTCTTCAGCATTTCCATGCTTTCGAAGAGACTCTGCACGATGATCGGTTCGAACACGTTGAGTTCCAGCTGACCGGCTTCGACAGCCATGGTCACTGTCAGATCGTTGCCGATGACCTTGAATGCGATCTGGTTGACGACTTCCGGGATGACGGGATTGACCTTGCCAGGCATGATCGATGATCCCGGCTGCATCGGGGGAAGGTTTATTTCGTTGATGCCTGCGCGGGGTCCCGAGGAAAGCAGGCGCAGATCGTTGCAGATTTTCGACAGCTTCACCGCGAGGCGCTTGATCGCGGAGGAGTACATGATGAAGGCGCCGGTGTCCTGCGTCGCCTCGACGAGGTTGCGCGCCGTCCGGACTTCGAATCCGCTGATCGTGCGGAGATGTTCCACCACCTTTTCAGCGTAACCCTTCGGGGCATTGAGGCCGGTACCGATCGCGGTCGCCCCCATGTTGATCTCCAGGAAGAGGCGCACGTTCTCGCTGAGCCGCTCCACTTCTTCCTCCAGCGTTACCGCCCACGCCTCGAACGTCTGCCCCAGCGTCATCGGCACGGCATCTTGCAGCTGCGTGCGGCCCATTTTGATCACACCCGCAAACTCCTCCGCTTTGTCGCGGAACGCCGCGATCAGGCGCTGCAGCACTTCGATGAATACCACGTTGCTGCGCAGCAGCGCAAACTTGACGGCAGTGGGGTAGGCGTCGTTGGTGGACTGCGAGAGGTTGACGTGGTTGTTGGGATGCACGACGCGGTAGCTTCCCTTCTCATAGCCGAGAATTTCCAGTGCGCGGTTCGCAATGACCTCGTTCGCGTTCATGTTCGTCGAGGTTCCCGCGCCGCCCTGCACCATGTCCACGACGAAATGCGTGTGAAGACGGCCGTTGATGATATCCGTGCACGCCTGGACGATGGCGTCGGCCACGGGCTTCGACAGCAGTCCGAGATCGAAATTCGCGCGTGCCGCTCCCATCTTCACCATGGCCAGTCCCTCGAGAAGCGTGGGATAGAAACTGAGGGGGACGCCGCTGATATTGAAATTCTCGGTCGCCCGGAGGGTCTGTATGCCGTAGAAGCGCTCTGCGGGCACTTCCCGGTCACCGAGAAGGTCGTGTTCGCTGCGGGTCCGTCCGCTGTCGTACTGTGTCGCGACGTTGACGACATGGGTCGTGATCTGGCGCATGCGCCGCGAAATCACACGCGCGACGCGAGAAATGACCTTCACACCGATGCTGCCGTGCTCGTCAAACAGCTCGTGCAGCCGCGTCCGGCTGATGGTGAACACGGTGCAGTCGAGTACCGCGCGCGCGGAGGTCGCATGGGGGGAATCGTCCATCAGCACGCCCTCTCCGAGGAAATCGAGGCGGGAGAAAATGGAGATGCGTTTTTCCTCACCGAAGGGGCTGCGCTTGAACAGCTCGATTTCCCCTTCATAGATGATGTAGAGATTCTTTCGTTCCGTATTTTCCGAGAAAAGCAGTTCTCCCTTGGGTATGAGGCGGGTTTCAAAGTTCCCGATGAGAATATCCTTCTGTTCCGGCGTGAGATCCTGGAACAGTTCGATTTCCGCGATGAAATCGTGTTTGACGCTGGGTTCCGGTTGGGTGTGCATGGCGGTTGTTCCTTTCAACTTGTTCTGGAAACCGGTAGATCGATTTCCATCTACAAATCTACGCGAAATCATCGAGAAAATGAGTGCCCAACAGAAGAAAAGTGAAAAAAATCACGAAATCTGGAGTGCCGCCGAAAGAGGATTTGTGCGTACTTTAGACCCGGTGCAGCCAACAGTATCAATCATGGATATCCTGAATGAGATTTCTCTACATTTTTCCGCATCCCGACGATGAATCTTTCGGCCCCGTCGCGGTGATGCATCAGCAGCTGAAAGCGGGACACGAGGTCCACCTGCTGACTCTGACCCGGGGCGGCGCGACGAAACAGCGGCACGTACTCGGTCTCAGTGTCGAGGAAATGGGCGCGGTTCGCCTGAAGGAAATGCAGGCGGTGGAACGGACGATCGGCCTTTCGGGCATGACCGTGTGGGACTACCCCGACAGCGGCCTGAAAAACATGGATCCGCGGGTGCTCGAACGCACGATCGGGGAGCATATCACGGCCCTTCGTCCGGACGTCCTCGTCTCCTACGCCGTACACGGAATAAGCGGATTTCACGATCATCTCGTGACCCACGCCGTGGTGAAACGGCAGTATCTCGAGATGCGGGACGGCGGACATTCGTATCTGAGACGGCTCGCGCTGCTGACCATTCCCGACAGCGGCGAACCGGTTTTCAACGGGGCGCTTATCCGGCTGAAGACATCGACCCCCGCGGAGATCAACTGCGTCATACGACTCGATCAGGACGATCGAGACATGATGGTCGCATGTCTTCGCTGCTACGAAACCTACCAGCAGACCATCGCGGATTCCGGGGTGATAGAGAAAATCGGGGACACGATCCACTTCGAATTATTCGGCGAACAGCACGATTCGCCTCAGACCGAGCTGTGAACTGGTCACGCGAAATGTCGGTGGGCAAGGGCGTCCGATACCGGTAATCCTGAGGACAGCGTTCTCTGCGCACCGGCTGTCGCGGATATTGGGGAGGTACGACAGGGGAAATTATCGTCAGATGACAACATTTCCCGAAAATTTTCGTAATTACGAGATTATGTCAATTTCTACAATTTGCGGAGTCCAATACATGAGACACGGATTTCTTCTCGGTATCCTTCTCCTGCTCGCGGGAACGGGGATATCGGCACAGCAGCTCCCCCGGATCGCGTTTGAGAAATACACGCTGGCCAATGGCCTCGATGTCATTCTGAGCGTGAACAAGAGCATTCCGGCGGTGAACGTGAATCTCTGGTACCATGTCGGATCGAAGAACGAAGCGCCGGGCAAGACCGGTTTCGCGCATCTCTTCGAGCACATGATGTTCCAGGGGTCGAAGCATGTCATCGGGGAGTATCTCTCTCTGGTGGAGCAGGCGGGAGCGAACCTTCGCACCGGCGGCGTCAACGGGACGACAAGCAGCGATCGGACCAACTATTTCGAAACGGTTCCGACGACATCCCTCGAGTATGCGCTCTGGCTGGAATCCGATCGCATGGGCTTCCTCGGCGATGCCCTGACGATGGAGAAGTTCACGAACCAGCAGGATGTCGTGAAGAACGAGAAGCGTCAGGGCGACAATGCCCCGTACGCCGCCGTGCAGTACATGGTGGCGGAGAATCTGTACCCCGCCGGACATCCGTATGCGCACACCGTCATCGGATCGATCGAAGATCTGACCAATGCCACGCTCGATGACGTCAAGGATTTCTTCGAAACCTGGTACGTGCCGAACAACTGCACGCTGACACTCGTCGGAGATTTCGACCCGTCCGAGGCGAAAACGCTCATCGAAAAGTACTTCGGTCCCTTCGCTCCCGGCAAGCCGCAGGCGCGTCCGGGAGTGAACATCCCGTACCTGCCGCGCAACAAATACGTGACGGCGACCGACCGCGTGCCGCAGGCGCGGCTTCAGTTCATCTACCCCGTTCCGCCGCAGTATTCCGCGGAGGAAGCGCATCTCGACTTTGCCGCCAGCATTCTCGGGCAGGGGAAAACCTCGTATCTCTACAAAAAGCTGGTGCACGAACTGCAGCTTGCGAGCAGCGTCGTTGTGTACAATGCCGCCCGCGAGATTTCGGGTGAATTCACCATCATTGTGACTGCCCGTCCCGGCGCGGATGTCGACCGCATTCGTACCGTCGTGGATGAGGAAATCGCGGCGTTCCTCGCCGCCGGACCGAGCGCGGACGAGATGCAGCGCATCAAGGCGGAAACCGAAAGCAACTTCCTCAGCAGTCTCGAGCGCATCGGCGGATTCGGCGGTATCGCCGACAAACTGGGCGGATACAATACCTTCATGGGCACGCCGGATTTCTTCGAGCAGGATTATGACCGGTATCAGCGCGTGACACCGGAGGAAGTCACGAACAGCTTCCGCAAATGGGTTGCGGATGCGCACCGGCTCGAGATCGTGATAACGCCGGAAACCAGCGGCCGTCCCGACGCGGAAGAATTTGACCGCACCGTTGTTCCTTCCACCGAAGGATCCATTACCTTCAACGCACCCACGACGGAATCGCGCACGCTCGACAACGGGCTGGAAGTGGTGGTCAGCCGCCGTCCCGCGCTGCCGCTCGTGTCGGCACGTCTCGTGATCAAGACGCAGGACCTCCTTGAATCGGAGGAGAAAGCCGGCCGGAGTTCAATGACCGCGACGATGCTCGACGAAGGAACGCACACGCGGACCGCCCTCCAGATTCAGCAGGATCTCGACCGCTATGGCTCGTCACTCGGCGTCAGCGGAAGCAAGCAGCGCGCGACGGTGACCCTGGGCGCCATGCAGAAATACCTCGACAAGTCGTTCGAGATCTTCTCCGACGTGATTCTGCATCCGTCGTTCAACGACGAAGAATTCGAGCGTCAGCGGAAGCAGGCACTCGACGGCTTGAAACGCAGCAACAGCAATCCCGGTCGTGTCGCCAACAAGATTTTCATGAAGGAACTGTTCGGCACCGACCACCCCCTCGGCCGCAGCTCGGAAGGAACCGATGCATCGCTGGAGGCCCTGTCAACGGCGGATCTGCGGGAAACGTGGTCGACCTTCTGGCGTCCGAACAATGCCTCTCTGCTGTTCGTCGGCGACATTTCCATTGACGATGCGGTCGCGCTGGCGGAGAAGTACCTCGGTGAATGGAAGCGGGCCACCATTCCCTCGACGAAGCTTCCGAAGTGGTCGGCGCCGAAGGGGAAGGTGGTCTATCTCGTCGACCGCCAGGGTGCGCCGCAGTCGGAAATCCGCATCGGCAGCCTCGCTCCCGACCGGATGGATCCGGATTACTACACGCTGCTCATGACCAACGTTCTTCTCGGGGGCGCGTTCTCCTCGCGACTCAACCTGAACCTGCGCGAAGACAAGGGCTACACGTACGGCGCGTTCTCCGGCCTCTCGAGCGAACGGCAGTACGGTTACTGGATGGCCAGCGCCGGCGTGCAGACCAAGTACACGAAGGAGTCGATGGTTGAATTCAAAAAGGAGATCGAAGGTATCGGCGGCGGAATTCCCGTGCGCACCGATGAGCTCGAGAACATGCAGAAGAACCTGACCCGCGGCTACGTCCAGAACTTTGAAAGCAACGACATGGTCGCCGGCCAGATCGCTCCGCTGCTTTCCGACGGACTTCCGCTTTCGACGCTGTCAGACTTCATCCCCAAGATCGAAGCGCAGTCCGCAGCGGGCATCACCGCCGTCGCGAAGAAGTACTTCCGCTTCGATGATGCCGTGATCGTCGTCGTCGGCGATCTCTCGGAAATCGAACCTGCAATCCGTTCTCTGAACTTGGGGACGGTCAAGGTGGTGGACGAAGAGGGCAACGAAAAATAGCCCCGGCATGGTACCGTGAATATGCCCTGAACAATGTTCTGTCCCGATGCAACATTGTTCAGGGCATTCCGTAACACAACACGCATAATATCCTCCTTCAGCCCTTTTCGGTTTCCTTCCACCCCGCAGAGGGCTGATCTATTTTATTTCAGAATGCGTCTGTAGCGCAGCACTGCCATCCCGAAAACGCTTACACCGAAGGCGATCATCGCGAGCGTCTCGGGGATGAGGAGATGGAGCGGCGTTCCCTTCAGGTAGATTTCCCGCAGCACCACCAGGAAGTAGCGCAGGGGATTAAGGTAGGTCAGGTACTGGATCGCATCCGGCATGTTCGCGATAGGGATGAAGAAGCCGGAGAGCAGGATTGCGAAGATCATGAAGAACCATCCGACGAAAAGGGCCTGCTGCTGGGTTTCCGATATCGTCGAGATGAAAATGCCCACGCCGAGTGTCGTCAGAACGAATATCGCGGATTCGAAAAAAAGCAGGAGGATGCTGCCCTGCACGCCGATCCCGAATATCAGGTACACGAAACCCATCGCGATCGTGATCTCGAGGAATCCGAGAATACTGAACGGAAGCACCTTCCCCAGGATGAGCTGCGATGCGCGGATCGGAGTGACCAGCAGCTGCTCGAGCGTGCCGATTTCCTTCTCCCGCACGATGCCCATGCTCGTAAGAAACACCGTGATGATCAGCAGGATGAGGGCGACGATTCCCGGTACGATATACACCTTGCTTTCCATTTCCGGATTGAACCAGAATCGGGTTTCGGTCGTGACGAGGCGCACACTGCGGAAGGATCTGCCCAGCGAGGGCTCGAGAGCGATCGCCTGCGCCTGGTGCTCCTGAGCGATGCGCGAGAGGTAGCTGAGCGCGACGCCCGCGCTGTTGCCGTCGATTCCGTCGACGAGGAGCTGGATGGCGGGCTTTTCCCCGCGAATGATGTCCCGCTGAAAATGCTGCGGGACGACGATCGCGATGCGCGCACGCCCGTAATCCAGCCATTCCGGGAGCGCCCTGTAATCGTCCTCGACGCCCACGGGAATGAAGTACGGGTTATGCGTGAAACGCTGGAGAAAGTCCCGGCTCATCGGTGTCCGGTCCATATCGGAGAATACGACGCTCACGTTTTTCACGTCCGTTGTGATCGCGTTGCCGAGCAGGACGATCTGGATGAAGGGGACCACAAACAGCACGCCGATCATGGCAGGATCGCGAACGATCTGCCTGAACTCTTTTTGGATGATGTAGAATATGCGATGCATGGAATATCCGTTCACTTACGTTGTCGTCATTCGAGCCGCATGCGGAAGCGGCGGATGGCATTTGCCACAAGGAAGATGCCGAGTCCGGTGAGGATGAGCGTTTCCGGCCAGAGTTCCGCCAGCCCCACACCTTTGAGCATGATGCCGCGAATGATGATCAGGAAATACGTCGCCGGCAGGATGTGTGCGAGGTATTCCAGGGGTTTCGGCATGCTCGTGATCGGGAATATGAAACCGCTGAGCATGATCGTCGGAAGAATCGTCGCCATCAGCGTCATGAACATCGCGACGAGCTGTGTGCGTGCCACGGTGGAGATCATCAGTCCGAAGCTCAGTGCGACAAACACATAGACGAGCGACATCAGACCGAGCAGCGGCAGGCTGCCGCGGAGCGGAACGTCGAACAGAATCCGCGCGCTGATGAGAATGACGCTGGCGTTCAGCAGACCGAGCAGAATGTAGGGCAGAACCTTCCCGAGGATGATTTCGCGGCTGCGGACCGGCGAGACGAGGATCTGCTCGAGCGTTCCGGTCTCCTTCTCGCGCGTGATCGCGATCGAAGTGAGCAGGGCGGAAATGAGCATCAGGATGAGCGCAACCAGTCCGGGAACGAAGAAGTTGGTGCTGTTCATATCCGGATTGTAAAAAATCCGCGGCGCGATTTCGTAGAGGATCGGGAGGGCGCCGTTCATGCGCCGATTGTACAGCTGCAGCACCTGTTCCGCGTAATTGCTGACGAAGGTCCCGACGTTGCTGTCGCTGGCATCGATGATGAGCTGGACCGACGGTCGGTTCCCCGGCAGCAGGTCGCGGCTGAAGTCCTCGGGGATGACGATCACGAGCAGCGCATCGCGACGCATGAAAAGCTGTTCGATTTCGTCCCGGCGCACATCGCGCCCGAGAGGTATGAAGAAACCGTTTTCCGTGAATCCTTCGATGAGCGCCCGGCTTTCGGGAGTGCGGGCGTCATCGATCACGCCGAAAGTGATGTTCCGCATGTCAAGCGTGATTGCGTAGCCGTAGAGGATGATCATCATGATGGGCATGAGAATGATGATCAGCAGCGTGCGCCAGTCTCGGAAGATGTGCGTGAATTCCTTGCGGACGATGGCCAGTAGTCTGCGACGCATGGTGCTATCCGTTGCCTTTCGGTGAGGATTTTTCCGGATCGCCGACGAGATGGACGAAAATTTCCTGCATGCTTTTCAATCCGTATTTCTCCTTCAGTTCGCCCGGTTTGCCGAGCTCGATAATGCGGCCCTGGTACATGATGGAAAGGCGCCCGCAGTACTCCGCCTCGTCCATGTAGTGCGTCGTCACAAACACGGTTTTCCCGCTTGCGGCGATGTCATAGATGATGCGCCAGAAGTTCCGGCGCGATATCGGGTCGACACCGCCCGTCGGTTCATCGAGAAACACGATGGACGGATCGTGCAGCATGGCCACGCTCAGCGCGAGACGCTGTTTCCAGCCCAGCGGCAGGGAGCGGGTCAGCGCGTCCCGCCGGTCCGTGAGTGACAGCTCCTCGAGCATGTGATCGGTCTTGGACGTGATTTCCGCGCGCGAGAGCCCGTAGATCCCGCCGTAGAACTCGATATTCTGCGCCACGGTGAGGTCTTCGTACAGGGAGAATTTCTGACTCATGTATCCGATGGTCTGCTTGATCTTGCGTGCTTCGGTGCGGACGTCGAAACCGGCGACGCGGGCGATGCCGCTGCTCGGGGGGAGCAGGCCGCAGAACATCCGGATGGCGGTGGTTTTCCCGGCGCCATTGGCCCCGAGGAATCCGAAGATTTCCCCCGGCTGCACGGAGACGGAAATGCCGTCAACGGCGGTGAAACTCCCGAATCGTTTGCTGAGGTTTTCCGCATAGACGACGGGTTCAGGCTGCATGCCGGGCCTCCTTTTCCACGAGGGATATGAACACGTCTTCGAGCGACGGATCGATCGGATCGAGTTCGACCCGGCGTCCGAGAGCGCTTCCGATGCCCTCGGCGAGCGTAGACCGGTCAGAATTTTCGGCAGCGGTGATATGCAGCGTATCGCCGAAGGTCTGGACGGATACCACGCCGGGAACCCGCTCGATGGCGGCAAATCGCATCACGACTTCGGCATCACGCAGGGCGTACATCGGCAGCTTCATCATTTTCGTGAGTTCTTCCGGCGTGCCCTGCGCGAGAGCATGGCCCTCGTGCATGATGACGATACGGTCGCAGAACAGGGCTTCATCCATATACGGCGTCGATACGATGATCGTGACGCCCTGTTCCCGGAGCTCCCGCAGAATGGCCCAGAACTCATTGCGCGAAACCGGATCCACGCCCGTGGTGGGTTCGTCGAGGACCAGCAGAACCGGGTTGTGGATGAGGGTGCAGGACAGCGCGAGCTTCTGCTTCATGCCCCCGGAAAGCCGTCCCGCGAGCCGGTCGGCAAAGGGCTGAAGCCGGCTGAATCGATACAGCCGCTCGAGACGCGCGGGAAGCTCCTTTTTCGGAACGGCGAAGAGGTCTGCGAAGAACCGCAGGTTCTGGTCGACGGAAAGGTCGGGGTAGAGCGAGAATCGCTGCGGCATGTACCCGGTGATCGCGCGCACCTGCCGGACATCCCTGACCACATCGAATCCATGCACATGCAGCGTGCCGGTATCGGGGCGCAGCAGTGTGACCAGGGTGCGCATCGTGGTGGTTTTCCCGGCACCGTCGGGTCCGATCAAACCGAACAGTTCGCCCGCCCGGATCTCGAATCCGAGATCCGCCACCGCCTGCTGTTTGCCGTACGACTTGGAGAATCCGTCTACGGAGACCAGTGTTTCCATCAGGAGCCCTTTTCCACGTGCACCGTCACCGGCATGCCGATTTTGAGCATGTTCCCGCTGTTCGCGATCGTCACCTTGACCGGGTACACCAGGGCCGTGCGCGTCTCCTCTGTGAGAATGGTTTTCGGAGTGAATTCCGCCTTGTCGGAAATCCAGCTGATGCGGCCGGTAAAATCCGACGAGGAGCCGTCGATCTCCACGCGCACCTGCTGTCCGAGATGCACGTCGGGGAGCTGCGTTTCCGAAACGTAGATGCGCGTCCACATTTCACGAAGATCCGCGACTTCGAACAGGGGAGCACCGATACCGAGAAATTCTCCGACTTCGGTATAGCGCACCAGTACGCGACCGTCGAGGGGAGCGGTGATCCGGGCGTCCCGCTGCTGCTTGCGGACAATGTCGCCGCCGGAGGCGATCTGTGCGCGTTTGCTCCGCAGGGCGGCGAGGGCCGCTTCCGCGGCGGACAATTCATCGTCACTCGCGTCGAGCTGCGTCTTCAGGTCGTCGACCATCTGCTGCGTCGCCGCGTTCTGTTCGAGCAGCGTCTTGAAACGCTGGTATTTCCGTGCAAGATTCTCCCGCTGCACGCGGGCGGCCTGCAGACGGGATTGCGAGGCCGCGGTCTGATGCTGCAGTTCGCTGAGCATCGCGTCGGTCTGATCGAGCTGATACCCGAGCCGTTCGGTTTCGATGACCGCGATCGTACTGTCCCTGACGACAGCTTCACCCTCATCGGCGTAGAGTGCGAGGACGCGTCCGGGTGTCTCCGCGCTCACGCGCACCGTGTTGGCATCCATGATGCCCGTGAAGACAATGTCCTTTTCGTCGCCCTTCGAGCATGCGGTAGCCAGCAGCAGGACGGACAGCGCGGAAAGAATGCGCAGGTTCATGAATTCGTCTCCTATATTTCTTTACCGATTGTATTCGCGAGTTCCGTGAGTTTGAGCAGGTACTGAATATCCACCTGCTCGCGGCGGAGGAGGGCTGTCGTCAGCGCCGTTTCCGCGTCGACCAGCTCCGTGGCGGTGGCAAGGCCCTGGTCCGCGCGTGCCTGGAGCAGCGCGCGTTTCGCGCGCTCCTGTCGCACCTGGTCATCGAGCATGGAGCGGGTTTCCACCAGCACTGCCAGATCGTTCCGCAGCCCGTGCACCGCTGCGCGCAGCTGACGCTCGAGCCGGATCGTCCGCAGGTCGGTCTCCCGCCGCTGGATTTCCTGCTGATCGACGCGGCTGCGATCGCCGCCCCATGACCAGAGGTTCCACTGCAGCGCGACGCCTGCGGTGTAATAATTCATCCACTCATTGGAAACCTGGTCCACACCGGGCTTTCCGTATCGGTACGATGCGAACGCCGAGAGGGACGGGAGGTACGACGCCTTTTCCGAACGGATGCGTTCGTCGCCGATCGTACCCAGCTCCCGGAGTACCGCGAGATCGCTGCGATTGGTGAGCGCTTGCTCTATCAGCACGTTTTCATCTTCAACCGAAAGGGGGGACTGATCCGCGATTTCGGCCGTGACGTCAAAATCGGGCTCGAGGTTCGCAAGATCCGCGACGGTGATTTTCGCGTTGCGGTACGCAGCATCGGCGGACGCCTGCTCGACGCGCAGTGCGCTCATGCGTGTGGAGAGCAGCAGCGTGTCGTATGGGAGTACCTGTCCCTGCGCCAGGAGTTTTTTCAATGTCGCCAGCTGCGTATCGAGATACTGCAGCTGCTGTTCATAGATCGCGCGAGTGCGCAGCGAGAGCTGAGCCTGGCGGTATGCCGCCGCGATGCGGTTATGCAGCGACGTCACCGTTCCCTGCAGCTGGGCACCGGCAATGGCCGCCTGTGTTTCCTGCATGCGCTGCGCAGACTGCAGCCGGAACCCGGTGAAGAGCGGGACGCTGGCCGTGACCGCGGTTTCATAGAGATTCCCGTCGCCGAAACGGATGCTGCGCGAAATGAGTCCCGGGATGGCAAGATCGATACCCCCGGTTTCACTGACGTGGGTATACGATGCGGAGAGATCGACGCGCGGCAGACGCTGCGAGCGGACGGCGTCGACGCCGCGCTCGGCATGCTCAAGCTCGAGGCGCGCAATCGCCGGTTCCTCGGCATGCTCGCGTGCGTACTGCTGCACCTCCTCGAGCGTGCGCACGCGCTGTGCGGAGAGCGGCGGTGCGAAAGCGGAACAGGAAATGATGAGCAGCCCGATGAGAAGAACGTATCGTGGCATGAATTTACTCCGTTCGGGGTTTGAGTCCGTAATAGACGAGTTCGAAAATGTGTTCTTTCCGCTGTTCGACCAGTTCTTCCCGGCGATCCTGCAGCTCCGGCATGAGCGCGGCGAAGATGGGGAATCCCGCAAAAAAATAGATGCATGTGCCCATGATGGATATCAGAGCCTGGAAGGGATCAGTATGACGGATTTCTCCGCTGCTGCTCGCTTTTGCGAACAGCTGAAGCAGGAGGTAGGGCATCCCGTCAGGACTGATCTCCACGATCTCGGAGATACGGCGACTGAACACCGGGGCACCCTCGGAGACTTCACGCAGGAGGAACATGGGGAGCGCGGGATTCTCGTTCAGCAGATCGAGATACCGGTTGATGAACGCACGAAGTACCGTCGGAAAATCACCGTCGCGCCGCAGCGTTTCGCCCAGGCGGCGAAAGTAGCGCTGAAACACGTAGCGGAACACTTCCTCGTACAGGCGCTCCTTGTTTCGAAAATAGTAGTGTATCAGGGCCTTGTTCAGTCCCGCGCGGTCGGCGATGCACTGCATGCGGGCTCCCTGCCGTCCGTGCGTGCTGAATTCGAGCAGTGCTGCTTCGAGTATCTGATGTTCCGTGTCGGAAAAGGTGTTTGTGCTCATGTTTTTACCAAATAGATTAACCATATGGTTAAACCGTATGGACAAACATAGGCACTCCGCTGCACGTTGTCAAGAAAAAAAAGCAATGCCTGGGAACCTGGACGATATAAACAGTGAAAACGGGCTCAAATCGGCCATTCTTATCGCGTGATTTTTCCGGGACGCCGGTTCACGCCGGAAAATTTCTGCAGGCGGCGCAAATACCGCGGAAAGCGAGTTGTCGCGGGAAGCGTTGTATGCTGATGCCACGACCGCTGGTCAGTGCAGCAGGACGAGACGGGACTGCATTCCTCCGCCGCTGTGTACCGCGACGAGATGCAGACCACGGGGAAGATGCCCGCAGGGCAGGCGCAGTTCCTCTGCACCGGCTGGGAGGAAACGCACGGGGGAAAGGATCTCCGCCTGCCTTCCTGCGAGCGATATGATTTCTATCTGAATGCTGCAGCCGATTTCGGCGTGAAGCGGAATCGTCACGTACTCGCGCGCGGGGTTCGGCCACGGGATACCGAGCCGGAGACCTTTGCGAGCCGATTCTTCCTCGACGCGGCATTCCGGCGAAAGGGTGCTGCCGCCGTCGCGGTCGATCTGACGGAGGCGGTAGCTGCATCGTCCCGTTGTGCCTCTCAGCGTGTCGATCCAGTCGTACCATCGCGGCGAGTACCGGTCGCCGTCTCCCGCAACGAAGCCGATTGCCTGCCATTCGCCGCTCCCGGAATATCGCTGAATTTCGAAACCGAAATTCTGAATTTCCGTTTCCGTCCGCCAGCGAAGCCGGATACCGTGTTCATGCAGCCGGGCTTCGAACGCCGTCAGTTCAACCGGCAGTGGCTGTCCCGCGATGCTGCTGGTGTACGTGATATCATCGAGGAGGAGCTGGGTGTCGTTCGCCGGGCTTGCCGACATGTAGAACATGAAGGAGTCGATATCGAGACTGTCAGCGAGTCCCGCCCCCGGAAGATTATCGAACAACAGGCTGTCGTCGACCCACACATCGCAGGAAAAGGGCGGGAGAGTCTGTGAGCTGCCGTGGACGTAGGTGTTGCTGTTACTCGAGTTATTGGCATAGATCTCAAGCAGATGCATGGAATCTGCCGGGAAGGAAGAAGGCGTCGCGGCAGTCCATCCGCTCCCGTCGCGGATTGCCAGCTGCAGGCCGCTGCTGTCGCGTCTCCACCGCAGACCGGTGAAGATCTGACTGGAAGAGAATCCGACGTTGTCACTGAAACAGCTGCCGTTGCCGCAGAAAAAATAGGTGTCCCCGGGACCGCCGCCGATAATGATGCGTGCCTGCAGGGTGAACAGCCGCGTGCCGTTGAAATCGTACCATTGCATTTTATTGAGCGAGGACCCCGTCGGTGCGGTGAGCACGGCCTCGGATCCGCTCCCCAGCAGAGGGCTTCCCGGGTCGGCGAGACGCGCCGATCCGCCCTGCGTGCCGATGCGTACGCGGGTGTTGCCCGATGGCGGCGGGGGCAGGAAGGACGTGCTGATACCGGTGGTGTGCAGCGCGTTTCCGCTGCCGAAATCGTAGGACCACGGCTGCGCGGCGGATGGTGTGACGGAAATGAGGAGCAGAGTGCTCCACGCGTACATGCGTGAAAGACATGAATGCTTCATGCGGGTCTCCCTGGATATGTCGAATAAGGCAGTGGTTCTCCCTGAACTTCTGCTATAGTACGACTCCCAGGTGCTCTCGGCAAGGCAAACAGAAATCCGCCGGTTTCAGGTCGATGTCTTCGACGTAGGTGGAAGAGTTCATCACGCAGGGCTGCGTGATACAGTGCCGCAGTCCGAACGTGTGCCCCAGCTCGTGCAGCGCTTCCTTGATGCAGCGGCCCATGAGGAGTTCTCCTGACCGGGGAAGACCGTAGAACTCGTTATGAAGACGGAAGGTGGAGAAGACCGCGGCGCGGTCATTGAGCTGGGCCTGCCCGAATACGAAGGTGAGAACAGGGACAAAAAGATCGAACGGCGTGATGCCGAGCACCCGCTCGGTCTGCACGTCGGACTGCTGCAGCAGCGTCGCCAGTATGGAGGTGGAATGGTACTGTTTTCGGGACACGTCGAGTGCGCCGTCGATATCCAGAGGACGCGGGGCGATGGTGATTTCCACGGAAATGACCCGCTCGATGCCCGTTTTCAGCTGCTCGAGCTCGACGTCGCGGGGGTGCGATCCCAGGGGTATGACGGTCACTTCCCTCATACCGGGTATTACTCGGGCCGTTTCAGACCGTACTTCTCGAGTTTGTTGTACAGGGTGACCCTGTCGATCCCGAGCTTTTCCGCGGTGCGGGAGATGTTCCAGGCGTTCTCGTCCAGCATGTGCTGGATGTGTTCCTTCTCCATCTCGGAAAGAGAGGTGCCTCGCGGGGGAGCGCTGTTTCGACCGATCTGCAGGGGCAGATCCGCGGGCGTGATGACGCCCGACTTGTTGATGACGACTGCGCGTTCAATGGCGTTCTCCAGCTCCCGCACATTCCCCGGCCAGTCGTGTGTCAGCAGGACGTCCATGGCTTCGGTGCTGAGCTCAGGTGTTGCGCGGTTCATCGACCGGGCGTGCCGCTGGACGAAATGCGTGGCGAGCAGGGGAATGTCGGCGCGACGCTCCCGGAGCGCCGGCAGGTGAATCGTGAAGACGTTGATGCGGTAGTACAGATCCTCACGGAAAATCGCGGTTTTCACCTCGCGTTCCAGATCGACGTTTGTCGCGCAGATCAGCCGGAAATCGGCCTTCACACTCCGCTCGCCGCCGAGACGGTGAAATTCACGGTCTTCGAGGACGCGCAGCAGATCGATCTGGGATTTCAGACTCAGCGTCCCGATCTCGTCGAGGAAAAGCGAGCCGCCCTGCGCCATCTCGAATTTCCCCTTGCGGCGATACTGCGCGCCGGTGAATGCCCCTTTTTCGTGACCGAAAAGCTCGCTTTCCAGCAGCGTTTCGGGCAGCGCGCCGCAGTTGACCGGAATGATGGGGAAGTATCGTCGGCGGCTGTTCATGTGAATCGCGCGGGCGATCAGCTCCTTTCCGGTGCCGCTCTCACCGAGGATGAGCACGGTCGAGTCGGTCGGCGCGACGGTTTTCACCAGTTCGAGCACCTGCTGCATGGGCGCGCTTTCCCCGATGATGTCGTCGACGAACTGAAGGTGGTCGATGCTTTCGCGCAGGGCGAGATTCTCCCGCTGGAGCCGGATTTTTTCGACGGCGTTGTGCACGAGATGCGACAGTTCGTCAGGGTCCACGGGTTTTGTGGTGTAATCGAACGCTCCCGCCTTGAGCGCGCGGACCGCGGTGTCGACCGTCGCGAACGCCGTGATGATGATGATGATGACTTCCTTGTTGAATTCACGGATGCGATCCTGCAGCGCAAGCCCGTCCATTCCCGGCATCTTGATGTCGAGGAGAATGATATCCACAGTGTGATCCTGCATGCACTGCAGCGCTTCGGCGGCGTTCTGTGCCGTGACGATGCCGTAGCCGTCGTCTTCGAACCAGGCCGCCAGGGACTGGCGTACGCTGGGCTCGTCGTCGACGATCATGATGGTGATATCCGAGGGGTCGAAGGCGGTCATGCGTGCTCCTGCCGATATGATGCGGGACCGAAAATGGGGATGGAAATGGTGAACGTCGCGCCCTTGCCCGGAGCGCTTTCCACCGTGATGCGTCCGTCGTGACTCTGGATGATGCCGTAGGCGACAGAAAGTCCCAGTCCCGTGCCGTGGCCTTCTTCCTTCGTGGTGAAAAACGGTTCGAAAATCATCCGCTGGTCGGATTCGGAAATGCCGATGCCGGTATCGGTGATGCGGATCGTCGCGCCGCCATTGTCGGAGGACAGGAAGACGGAAAGCCGCCCGCCCTCGGGCATGGCTTCGATGGCGTTCATGATGATCGCAAGCACGGTCTGCTGAATCAAATTCTGATCGCAGGTCGCGAGCAGGGGTTCCACCGGCACATGCACATCGAGACGGATTTCGTACAGGTCGATTTTGTGGTGGACGAGTTTGATGGTTTTCTCGATGACCTCGTTGAGGTCGGCCTGGCGGTACTCTCCCTCGCGACCCCGCGCGAAGAAGAGCAGGTTCTTTACGATATCGCCGCAGCGCCGCGCCTCATCCGCGATGAGCACAATGTCTTTCTGCATCGCGGCGTATTTCTTTTCATCGACATGTTCCGCACCGAGCCGCTTTTCTATCAGCCGCGCGTACGTGAGAATGCCCGCGAGGGGATTGTTGAGCTCGTGCGCGATCACGGAGCTGAGTTTGCCGAGAGACGCCATTTTCTCCATGTGCAGGATCTGCACCTGCACCTTGTTGAGTTCCTCGGTCTTCGAGGCGACCTTGTCCTCAAGCGTATTCGACCATTCGACCAGCTGGCCCTTGGTTCGTTCGAGCTCATGCGCCATTCTGTTGAACGATTTCACGAGCTGTCCGAGTTCGTCCTTTCTGCGCAGAGGAATCGTATGCCCCAGATCGCCGGTGGCGAGCTTGTGCGTTCCCTCGATCACCGATTTCACCGGTTTGTGCACGAAGAAGAAAACGAATACCGCCGTCGCACCGGCAAGGACGATAAAGGTCAGGAGCGAGGAAATGATCACGACCACACGGACGTTTTTCGCCTGCGCGTCGATGCTCTCGAGCGACATCTGCACGTCGAGAACGCCGAGCACCGTCTGTTCCGCGGGGTGCACGTGACAGGAGGCGTCGGAACAGGACTGCATGTTGTTGATCGGGGTGATCAGTCCCAGCACGCGGTGACCGGCGTCGGAATCGTAGATGCGCATGAATTCCTGACTGCTGGTCTGTGTGAAATTGCTGCTTTCGCCGTGACACGGTGCGCATGCAAGATCCCTGGTGTCCACGACGCGGTTGACCTGCGATTCGACGGAGGAGTAGGCGATGCGGCCGTTCTTGTCATAGATGCTGACGCGTTCGATGCCACGGGCGACGCCGATATCGGAGATGGTCTGGCGAATGACGTCGGGGTGGTTTTCCTGCATCCCCTGGAGGAGGGCCGCCTTGGCGAAGGCGCTGGCGCGTTCGGCACAGAGATGGACCGTCCGCTCGAGAAAGGAACTCTGCGCTTCGACATGAACATAGCTCACGCCGAGCGTCACCACGAAAAGGGCGAAGAAAATCAGGGCGATGAGCTTGAAGCTGAGCGTGTGATAGAGACGCATCCGGCACTCCTCGATTGGTGCTGATCACAATCTAGCGAACCCGGCGGTGCCTATCAAGGTTCAGGACCTTAATCTCCTGCAATGAAATGCCGGATCATTTTCCAGTAGCGGTCCTGGCCCAGCATCTGGGAAAGAGAGGCCACGGGTTCCCCGCCGTCATTGAGGCAGAGGCCGAGTTCGGGATGGGACATCACCCGCGAAATGCGAGAGACGATGGCGCGGCAGTGCCGCTGGATCCGTCGCTGATGGACCGCGGGGGAGTAGACCCGCGCGGTCGCGAGCGTGCCGACCGACGGCGACAGCGTCAGCAGGCAGCCGTTTCGATACGGGTTTTTTCGCAGCGCGTCGATCGAATCAAGATGACCGCCGTCACGGCAGAGCACGACACCGGATATCGGGGCAGGAAGAGGAAGCGTCTGATTCCACGCGTAGACCCATCCAAATGCATCCCCTTCCCGCACCGTAGTGTTGTGTGCGACCGTTACCAGCTGTGCATCATCCGGAAGCAAGGCGGCGGCAAAACCATCAAGGCCCATACGGACCATGCCTGAGGCGAGGAGGCGCACCCAGACATGACGCGCAGAGTACCGGGCACTCTGGCAGATCTGCATCGAATGCAGAGGTTCCAGCAGCGGCTGGACTTCAACCGGCAGATTTTCCCAGTCGGGAAAATCCAGTCTCTTCAGTGATAGTGCCGTTTCATCATCCATACAACTGCTCGCGCGATCGCGTAGTGCTGCGTCGAGGGGACAGTGTTCGCAGTCGAAATCCCTGTCGCACAACTTGTAGTTGAGGACACCCGCGGTCACCCAGACGCAGTTATCGCACGATGTATCGATTATGACGCTCATTGCCGACCGCCTTGCATTCATCCGGATTTGAAAAACAGGAAAACGGGTTTCATCAATGGTGCCGGCCGCGACGCAGGCTGCTGCGGGGTGCGCATGCAGCGAAAACAGCGTCGCGCGGCCGGCTCCGGTATATCAGTGGCGCCGCAGTTCGGATGCCGGGCTCGGGTGCATCGAGGCGGACGTCGCGCGCGCGGGAGCGCTGTCGAGCCGAAGCACGGTTTCCTCTTCATGATGCGGGAATATCGGGAGATACTTCACGGCGAGCGCGAATATCACGAACCCGACGGTGACGATGGAAATCGTGATTGCCAGTTCACCGATTCCCGGGAAGTAGGAGACCCCGAAATTATCGCGGTAATATCCTTCCAGCGACGTCATGGTGACGTTGAGACGGTTGGTTATGAAGCCGAGCACCACGGAAAATGCGGTGAAGAACAGCCCCTGACGCGAGCGGCCCCAGTCGCGGATGTTGAACAGCAGGAGCGGGATGACCAGCATGAAGGCGACCTCCAGGTAGAGCATGAAGGTTTCGAAACTGCCGTCGAGAAGGTATCCCAGTGCATCGCGGCGGAAGAGATCGATGCCGCGCATCATGAAATAGACCAGCAGGACGCCGATCATGATGCGCGCGAGATCGCGCAGCAGGGGTGTTTCCAGCGTCTTCTGAAATGCGCGGGCGCTCAGATAGGATTCGACGATCGTCATGCCGAGTCCCACCGAAATCGCACTGACGAAAAACAGGACGGGGAGCATCGGGGAATACCAGTACGGATGCATTTTCTGCGGCACGATCAGGTACAGCGATCCGAGAGACGACTGATGCAGCATGGAAAGCAGAATACCAAGGATGATGAGGGGGACGGTGATCGCCTTCACGACCTTGAGGATCTTCTGCAGACGGAACCGCTCGAGGACGACCGGAGAAAACTCCAGGGCCAGTACGGCGGTGTAGGTCATGACGCACATCGCGACTTCGAACAGAACGGAATGCGGATTCTGATAGATCAGCGCATGCCAGATCGCCCAGGGACGGCCGAGGTCGAACAGCAGTCCGACGATGACGAGGCAGTAGCCGAGAAAGGCGGTCAGGATGGCCGGCCGCACGATGGGATGAAAGCGCTTGATGTGGAAAATATGGACGATGCCGGCCAGCGTGAAGCCGCCTGCGGCGAGTCCGACACCGGTGACCACGTCGAATCCGATCCACAGTCCCCACGGGGTCATGTCGCTCAGATTGGTCGATGCACCGAGTCCCCAGCCGAATCGGATGATCGTCGTGACCAGTCCGCCGAGGAGGAACACCGCCGCTGTCGCCTTCCAGAATGTGATGCGTGACAGTGAGAGTTTCATTGCGTCCTCCTCAGGATTTCTGTTGTGAGCGTTGTTTCTTCAGTTCCTCTTCGTACTTCCGTACGTCCTCCCGCCGGTTGGTGATCCAGTACACGGCGCTGAGCGCGACGCCGGCCGTGAGGACGACATCCGGGAGTTTTTCGAGGACGCGCCAGGTGCGATCCGGGAGCCCTTCCGTGCCGACCTTCGTCGAGAACCCGAGTTTCTCGAACGGCATGCTCGAGAGATAGAATACCGACGTTCCGCCGACTTCCTTCTGCCCGTAGACTTTCTGCACGTAGGTGTCCGGATTGGCGCGGAGGCGGCGATGTGCTTCAGCCAGCAGGGCGGAACGTTCGCCGAAGACCGTCGCTCCCATCGGACACGCAACGCTGCAGGCCGTCGCGCGCTTGCTTTCGCTGTTGGTCGTCATTTCGACGATCATGTCGCGATCTTCGCCGGTCACGAGGCGTCCATCGATGCTCACGCGCTTGCCGCTGCGATCGAGGACATACCCCTCGCTGTCGGTCGTGGCATCGGCGCGGAGATGGCGCTCCTGGTAGCACATCGTGCATTTGCGCACTTTCGGATTGTTGCTGTTCCACTCGTACTTGGGGATATCGAACGGGCATGCGACCATGCAGTACCGGCAGCCGATGCATTTGTCGGTGTCCCATGTAACCGCGCCGTCGCGGGTTTTTTCCAGCGCGCCGACCAGGCAGGCGGATGCGCAGGCGGGATCCTGGCAGTGCTGGCACATCTGGCGTGCGAAAACCTCCTCGCCCTCCGCGGTTTCAATCTGCCGCAGGGTTGTGAAGTTGTGGGCGTCGAGCTGTGTGCACTCCTCCTGGGGGAAGTGATGTACCTGCTGGCAGGCGTCTCTGCAGGCGCCGCATCCCACGCATTCGGTCAGGTCTACAAGAATGGCGTGTGGCATGAGTCAGTCTCCTGATTTCCGTGATGAATGAATGTGTAAACGCGATGGGTCCGCGGCTTACCGCAGGAACTGCTGCTCGAAATCGTGCACGTGCTGATCGTCGAGCTGTTCGAGCACGCCGGCCATCGGTGCACCGCCGTCGAACATCGCTTCGCCGACCAGCGCCGGCTCGGCGGCACTTGCGCTGAGAAACTCACGGAAACGCTTCACTTCATCCTTGATCCAGGTCACGGCATTCTCGGCGACATGCAGCATGCTGAGATTGCGCGCGAGTTCCGCCGGCTCGATCATCATCAGCCAGCCGTCGCGGTAGGGATTTTCGCTGACCATGCCGGGATTTTCGACCGCGTCGCGATTGACCGCGCGGACATACCCGCTGGCGGGCGCCACGAGCGAAAGCTGCTTGCCTGCGTGGCCGACAGTGATGACCGCGTCACCCTGGCGCACGAAATCTCCGACGTTCGGCAGCAGCACCCGGTCGATGCCGCCGAGCGCCTTCTGCACGAAGTCATCGATACCGACTTCGAGAGAATCACCGTCCTGCAGACGCGCCCAGGTGTGACCGGGATGGAAAAAGACGCTTTTCGGAATGCGCAGCGTTTCCCGCTCAGGCGCAAGCGCCTTGCCCGCGGGAGCCGCCGCCATGATGGGATACTGCTTACTGCGCGCCTGTATCAGCAGATCGACGCCGAGCAGCGTCACGACGAACAGAATGACAAATAGGGCAACCATGACAGACTCCTGGTTTCTGGTGGTGTGTTGTTGCGTGATTCAACAATCAACTGTTGAAATACACTACAACTATCCTGCCAGATATTGTCTGCGATTCACGAGTCGGCCAATACTGTCCTAACACGTTAATCGGCAATAAGATAGGGGAATCGGGCGAAGTGGCGTCACGGGTAGCGGAAATCGTCCAGTGTTGAATAAATCAACGCCGCATTTTGCGGTCGACAGGGCTTTTATGCGCTAAAGTATTGAATTCATTGAAGTAATAATCTGTTGAATTATTCAACGCGCATTGTTGTGAATTTCATCGCTTTGGGCGGGTCTACCGGGATATTCCTGCCGGCGTGGAAAAACGTTTTTTTCCGGGCGGAGCTTCCGGGACGAGAGTGGTCGTGAGTAGGGAAGGGAAGCGCATTCTATGGAACAGAGGCGCGGTCGTGATCACCCTTACAAAAAAATAAGGGAATTATATCCCTGTAGATATTGAAAAAGATACTGCGCTCCCGTATTTTACGGCACTTGCTACAGTAGGAGACCCCGTATGGACGGGTTGGAAAAATACCGCGGAATGAAAATCCTCATCGTCGATGATGAAGAGGATATGTGCATCCTCCTCAAGCGATTGTTTGAGCGGCAGGGACTCACGGCAATGATGGCCATGGACGGTGACACCGCGCTCGAGCTTTTTCGGCGCGATACGCCGGATGCCGTCGTGCTCGACGTGCTGATGCCGGGGATGGACGGCAGGGAAGTGATGCTCCGGATGCGGCGCATCAATCCCGAAATCCCGGTCATGTTCATGACGGCGCTCGCGGGTGTGCCCGGCGCCGTTGAGGCGATGAAGGCGGGGGCCTTCGATTATATTGCCAAGCCCTTCGAAACCGCGGAGATCATCCAGTTCCTCAGCAGGGCTCTCGACGAGCGCCTGATGCGGCGCAAATACCAGGAACCCAAAGTCGAGCACGTGGTGCAGCAGGACGAACTGCTGCAGCGGATGGGCATGAGCGACGTCATAATGGAACTCGTCACCACCATCAAACGCATCGCGGGCACGAAGTTCGATATCCTCGTCACCGGCGAGGCGGGAACAGGGAAGGCGCTGGTAGCGAAAGCGCTGCATGAGGCGAGTCCCCGTGCCTCGAAACCTTTCGTCACCATCGCGTGCGATGCCCTGTCGGAAACGATGATGGAGCGCGAGCTCTTCGGATTCGAGCGCGGTGCCTTCAGCGGCGCGGCCAACGCCCAGCAGGGCAAATGGGAACAGGCGCATGGCGGCACGCTCTTCCTCGATGAAATCTCGGCGTTTCCCCAGCGGCTTCAGTCGAAACTGCTGCGCAGTCTGCAGACCCGCACCCTGACCCGCCTCGGCAGCGAAACGCCGATTCCGGTGGATGCCCGCCTGATCGTGTCGACGAGCAAGGACCTGCACGACCTGATCCACACCAAGGAATTCCGCCCCGATCTCTTCTACCGTCTGAATGAATACAGCTTCCATGTCCCGTCCCTCCGCGAGAGGAAGACCGACATTCCCTATCTGGCCACACGGTTCATCCAGGAGAGCAACAAGGAGCTCAACAAGTCGATAAACGGCTTCACGCCCAAGGCGCTCGACAAGATGCTGGCCTATAACTGGCCGGGGAACGTGGCCCAGCTCCGCGCGGTCGTGCGCCGTGCAGTGCTTTTCGCCGACGAGTTCATCACGACCGACCACCTCGATCTCGAGCTCGACGCCGAACGCCGGGCCCGCGCATCGATCGCCATCGCGGAAATCGACGAAGCCGATATCGACCAGGGCGTGCCGCTCAAGGATCATGTGCGCAAGCATACCGCGCAGATCGAACGGCAGATTCTGCTCGAGACCCTGAAGCGGACCGGCTGGAACAAAGCCAAGGCCGCCCGCATTCTGCAGATCGACTACAAGACCATGCAGACGAAGGTCAAGGAATACCGGCTGATGGATCCGCAGATGTGAAAAAAATCCCTGATGTATTTGTTATCGTCTTCACGCTGATCATCCTCGCCGCGGCGGCGACATGGATCGTGCCCGGTGGTGCGTACGAACGGGTCAGCGAACAGGTGGGGGGCGTGACGCGGGAAGTCCCGGTCGTCGGCTCATTCCGTTACGAAGCATCGAATCCCCAGCTCCTCGAGGTCTTCACCGCGCCGATGCACGGGTTTCTGCGCCTCGCGGAAATCGTCGCGTTCATATTCCTCGTCGGCGGCGCTTTCTATATACTCAACGAAACCGGCGCCATTGCCGCGGGGACAAACCAGCTGGTCCGAAAGCTGAAGGGCAGGGAAATCCTGATCATCCCCATCGTGATGACCTTCTTCTCTCTGTTCGGCGCCGTCTTCGGCATGTGCGAGGAGGCGATGCCCTTCGTCCTGATCTTCGTTCCGCTCGCCCTCTCGCTCGGGTACGACAGTCTCGTGGGAATCTCCCTCAGTTTTCTCGCGGCAGGTGTCGGTTTCGCCGGCGCCTTCCTCAATCCGTTCACCTTGCAGATCGCCCAGGGACTCGCGGGCGTTCCGCTGGTCTCGGGTTGGGAATACCGCATCGTGGTGTGGGTCATCGTTACCGCGAGCACCACGGCCTGGATCATGATCTATGCCGCGCGTATCCGGAAGGAGCCGACCCGCAGTCCCATGTACGAATTCGACCGCAAGCGGCGCGAGGAAATTCTGCGGCAGCAGAGCGAACTCGGAACTTTCACGGTTCGGCACATGCTGAGCCTGATTGTGCTGCTCGCCGGCGTGATCGGGATGATTCTCGGCGTGTCGCTGTTCGGGTGGTACATCAGCGAGCTCTCGGCGCTGTTTCTCGCGATGGGCATCCTCTCGGGGATCGTCGCGGGACAGAGCCCGAACACGCTGGCGAAGAATTTCATCCTCGGGGTGAAGGACATGGCCTCCGCCGCGCTGGTGGTCGCCTTCGCCGGCGGAATCCTGATCGTGCTGGAGAACGGCCATATCATGGACACGATTCTTCACGGGCTCGCGACCATGACGTCGAATCTCCCGCGAATCCTCTCGGCGGATGCCATGTACGTCATGCAGATGGCGCTGAATTTCTTTATCCCCTCGGGCTCCACCAAGGCCGCGCTGACCATGCCGCTGATGGGGCCTCTGGCCGACCTCTCGGGTATCACGCGTCAGACGGCCGTGCTCGCCTACCAGCTGGGTGACGGTTTCACGAACATGATCATCCCGACGTCCGGAGTCACCATCGGCACGCTCGCCATGGCGAAAATTCCGTTCGAACGCTGGTTCAGATGGCATCTCCCCATGCAGGTGTTTTTCTTCATCCTTTCATTGCTGCTGCTGATCTGGCCCGTGCTCACGCACTGGCAGTGAGGAGCGGAAGGGGCGGGATCCCCGGTCACGAATCATTTTTAATGAGCAGAACGACCCTGCGCTGGAAGCCCATAGGGATCCAGCGCATCAGCAGCGTCGTCAGCGCGTTCATCGAGAGCGCCGGCGGAAGCGCGCGCATCAGGCGGAAATGCGTCAGCCATGGACCGCGTACCTGTGCCGCCCACGGGGGAACGAACCCGCGAATGTCTTTCCACGTGTGATTGAACCAGTCCGACGACTCCGTGACCGCGCCGGTGAGCCGGCTTCCTCCGAGCAGGGCCAGAGTGCCGCCGGGTGTCAGCACGCCCGTCAGGTGCTTCAGCCAGGTATGGAGTTCTCCCAGGTCCTGCGTGTTTGCGACGCTCACGCCGAGGGCGAAGACAAAGTCAAATGATCCCTTCTCGTAGGGAAGCGCGGTTGCGTCCTGCACTTCGAAGCGAATATGCGGATACAATGCCCTGGCTTTCTCGATGCCGGTCGCGCTGATGTCGATGCCGGTGACATCATAGCCGAGCGATGCCAGGATCGCGCTGTAGTATCCCGTGGCGCATCCGACGTCCAGCACCCGGGCTCCGGGTTGTATCCCGGCTTTTACACAGAGGGATTTCAGCACCGCCGTCGTGAACTCAGGGGCGTAATACCGGAATCCCTCGGTGGAATAGAATTCGTTGTAGTAGTCGATGATCTGCTGCTGCGTTTGCTCCATGCATTGAAAATACGGAAATTCCTGCAACCTGCCGTTACATCCGCAGAGGGATCATGTCCATCCCGCATCCTGGCCGAAAAATTCAACGCTCGATGCCGAGGCGTATCTTCTCGGGAAGTTTTCCCCTCGCCCTCGCGGCGTTCCTTCTCGTTTCGCCCCTGTATGCGCAGGTACCCGTCGCACCGCTCCCGCGCATCGGTGACGATATCGATGTCGCGGCAATCGGGTATTTCGGTCTGTTTCCGGAGATCAGCGAGCCGTCGGGCGCCACCGTGTCACGGAACGATACGGTCATGACGTTCAGCGTCGGGACCCATGACGGTGTGAAACGGATTTCTCTCACGGCCTGCGAGGCCGCGGTGCTCGCCATTTTTCTCGATGCATACGAGCGCATGGGGGAGGGCGGTCAATCGATGAAGGTGCTCGGGAACGAACTGCAGGATCCCTCCCTGCAGCGCTGTTTCGCATCACTCATGCAGAAGCATGTGCTCCGATTTCCCGTGCGCACGGAGAACAAAGGGGAGCAGCAGGGATTCGTGCTTCGAGACGGATCCACAGTGCGCGGCATACCTCTCGCGCTGACGGACCGGCGGATCGCCCTGTGGACCGGGGACGGCCGGTATGACCACCGCAGGATCGATTCCTCTCTGACGATCCTGTCACTCAGCGAGATCGACTCCATCCGGGGAACGTATTTCTCTAGTTCCGCGGAACACGGCTGGCTGGGGTGGCTGGTGACGACCGCTGCGCTGACGAGCGGCATCAGCATGCTTCAGCGGGATCCGTGGTCAGGACGCGGGGGCAGCGGGTCCCTGACCTTTATCCTGCCGACGGCGCTCGTGACCTCGGGCATTCTGAGCATCATTCCCGGCTTGATCACGGCGTCGGTCCTGGGTGAGGAGCGTGCCTCCAACAGCGTGACGAATTCCAATCGCGAGGAGGTACTCTCCGAAGTTCGCGAAAAAATCATGACGGACTATCCACCGCCTGAGGTTCTCGATCGGCTCGGGAGAACTCCGAGACCGGAAATACCGCGGGATACTGAGCTCACGGATGATTCGGCGCAGGGCGACACGCATCTCGTCTCCGCGGACGGGGGTCAGTGGGATGTGCCGGATATCGCGCTGGGACTGGAATTCCTCTTCAACTGGTACCGGGTCGATTCACGTCCCTTCGCGGGTCTGCCCGCGATCGTTGCAGGCAGGGAATTTCCGCTCGTGCGGAAACAAAACGCACAGCCGCTGCTCTCCCTGTTTCCCCACCTGAGTCTCGGTCCGCTCCACGGCGCTGCGGGGCTTCGTCTTCAGCTGCACACGGGGCGCTTCAGCAGGCTGTATGCCGGTGTCGACTGGGTGGCGAACTGGGATGACATGGGAAAGTACTCCGAATCCGGCATGGGGTGGGGAAGCCGCGAGAGGACACGGCTGCTCAAGGACAACCTGCTGCAGTCCGCCTTTTTCCGGATCGGCTGCGGATTCCGGCTTGCGGGATGCGATGTTTCCTGTGAGCTCCGCATGGAGATGAAGCCCGGGTTGATGGTCGAGCGGGAGGACTGGTGGTACACGGAGTATGAAAATCCGGATCGCTCCTCGAGAGGTCCGTCGGCGTACGGCGGGCTCGGCCTGAGCATGCTTATCCCGCTGACGTTCTGATCCGCGCCCGTCCTTCTCAGGGAATATTATCCGAATATTGTATCTTCCGGGAACCGCTGACAGGCAGTGACTGGCACCGGGATGCGCTGTCCCCGGACCGCGTGATCCTCGGGTGAGTCACGTCCGCGCACCGTTCAACCGCTCACATCTCGGGGATACCCATGACACAATTGCTTCGATTAACCACCGCTCTTCTCCTTCTCTGCCTGATCGTGCTCCCTCTGCGGGCGCAGGACGATGACGATGCCGCGGCGGAAGGAGGAAAGAAAAAGGAACTCAACTCCACGATGCTTTCGGGATTGAAATTCCGCAGCATCGGACCTGCGCTGCCTTCGGGCCGTATCATCGACTTCGCCGTAAATCCGCGGAACACCGCGGAGTTCTACGTCGCCGTCGCCTCGGGCGGCGTGTGGAAGACCTCGAACAACGGCATCAGTTTTTCTCCCGTGTTCGAGAAGGAGGCTTCTTACTCCATCGGCTGTGTGACGCTCGATCCGGGCAACCCGCATATCGTGTGGGTGGGCAGCGGCGAAAACAATTCGCAGCGCTCCGTATCATGGGGCGACGGTGTGTATCGCAGTGCGGACGGCGGGAAAAGCTGGAAGAACATGGGACTGAAGAAATCCGAGCACATCGGGAAGATCGTCGTGGATCCGTCGGATACACGCATCGTCTACGTCGCAGCGCAGGGGCCGCTCTGGGGACCCGGCGGAGATCGCGGTCTTTATAAAACGACGGACGCCGGAAATTCCTGGACCCCGGTGCTTTCGATCAGCGAAAATACCGGTGTGACCGACGTGGTCATGGATCCGCGGGATCCGAAGGTGCTTTATGCCGCATCGTATCAGCGGCGCAGGCACGTGTGGACGCTCATCAACGGCGGTCCGGAAAGCCGGATTTTCAAGACCACCAACGGGGGAGCGAGCTGGGATACACTCTCGGGCGGACTCCCCGCCGGCGATGTCGGACGCATCGGCCTTGCAATCTCCCCGGCGAATCCCGATTACATCTACGCGATTATCGAGGCGTCGGAAGACAAGGGAGGCGCCTTCAGGTCCACCGACCGCGGCGCGAGCTGGGAACGCCGCAGTGAGTATTCGACCGTCAGCGCGCAGTACTACAACGAACTCATCTGCGATCCGCTGGATCCGGAAAAAGTCTACTCGCTCGACACGTACACCCGCGTTTCGACCGACGGTTTCAAAACATATCGCCACCTCGGCAATCGCCGACGCCATGTCGACGATCACGCGCTGTGGATCGATCCTTCCAACACAAGCCACCTGCGTATCGGCGGCGACGGCGGCGTGTATGAATCGTATGACGGCGGTGAGAAATGGCAGTTCTTCGGGAATCTGCCGGTCACGCAGTTCTATCGCGTGGCGGTGGATAACGCGACACCGTTTTACTTCGTCTACGGCGGGACACAGGACAACAACAGTCTCGGCGGTCCCTCCCGCACGAACAAGGCCGACGGAATTTTCAGCGAGGACTGGTTTTATACCAACGGCGGGGACGGATTCGAATCGCAGATCGATCCCGATAATCCCAATATCGTCTACGCACAGTCTCAGTACGGCGGACTTGTCCGTTTTGACAAGGCGAGCGGTGAACGCCTCAGTATCCAGCCGCAGCCTGCGCCGGGGGAGAACGGATATCGGTGGAACTGGGATGCTCCGCTGCTGATAAGTCCGCACAAGGCGACGCGTCTGTATTTCGCGGCGAACATGCTGTTCCGCAGCGATGATCGCGGCGAAAGCTGGACCGCGGTCTCCGGCGATCTCACGCGACAGATCGATCGCAATACTCTTCCCGTGATGGGGAAGGTCTGGGGACCGGAAGCGGTCGCGAAAAATGCCAGCACCTCCCTGTACGGGAACATCGTCTCGCTTGATGAATCGCCGGTTGTTGAAGGCCTGCTGTACGTCGGCACGGACGACGGACTGATCCAGGTCAGCGAGGACGCCGGGAAGAACTGGCGGAAAATCGACCGCATCGCGGGTGTGCCGGAGATGACCTATGTGAGCTGTCTGCGTGCCTCGCAGCACGACGCCAATACCGTGTACGCGACATTCGACAACCACAAGATGGCGGACTTCAAACCGTACGTCATGAAGAGCACCGACCGGGGCCGAAGCTGGACGTCCATCTCCGCGAATCTGCAGGACAACGCTCCCGTGTACTCGCTCGCCGAGGACTACGCCAAACCGTCACTCCTTTTCCTCGGGACGGAATTCGGAGTGCAGACGAGCCTGGACGGCGGCAGAAAGTGGATTCAGCTCAAATCCGGTCTTCCGACCATCGCGGTGAAGGACCTGGCGATTCAGAAGCGCGAAAACGATCTCGTCCTCGCCACCTTCGGACGCGGATTCTACGTGCTCGACGATTACTCCCCGCTGCGCGCGATCGACGAATCGCTCTTCAATTCCGCGGCCGCGGTCTTTCCGGTGCGGGACGCCCTCATGTTCGTCGAGGCGAGGCAGCGTGCCATCGGCTACCAGGGAGAAACGTTTTTCACATCCGAAAATCCTGCATTCGGAGCGACGTTCACGTACTTCGTGAGGGATGCCTACAAGTCCCGGAAAAACCTGCGGCAGGAAGCGGAAAAGAAGCTGCGCAAGGAGAAGAAGACGCCGCCGTACCCCGGATGGGATGACCTGCGTGCGGAAGACGAGCAGCAGGCGCCGTATCTGCTTTTCACCATTCGCGACGCAGAAGGGACTGTCGCCCGGCAGCTGACCTCGGCGGTGAAGTCCGGAGTGCAGCGCATCACCTGGGATCTGCGCTACAGCAGCCCCAGCCCCGTGGGAAAGGACAGCAAGACCAACGGTCATCGCGGCATGTTCGCGATGCCGGGCACGTACACCGTGGAGCTCTCGATCGTTGAAAACGGCGTGGAATCTCCGCTCGCCGGTCCCGTTCCCTTCAGCGCGAGCGTGCTTGGCAATGCGACGCTGCCCGCGACGGATCGGAAGGCGCTTGCAGCTTTCCACCGGCGGGTCATGGAAGTCCAGCGCGTCGGGATCGGCGCGCAGAAATATGCGGCAGAGATGGACGAGCGCCTGCAGGTGCTGGAGAAAACCATGCTCGTCACCCCGAATCTGGATCCTGCGCTGCGGACGCAGCTCAATGCGCTGCGCGAACGGCTGCGTTCGATCGATCGCACGCTGAACGGCGACAAGTCGATCAGCAGCCGCAACGGGGTGCAGCCGCCCTCCGTGCTTGAGCGCATGCAGGAAGTCGCCTACGGAATGTGGAACTCCACCTCGGGCCCCACACCGCAGCACCTCCAGGAAATCGAGCATGTCGTGACCCTTCTGCGTCCGATTCTCGATTCGCTTCGCACCCTCGGCGAAGCGGACATTCCGATGCTGCAGAACACGCTCGAGCAGTTCAACGCGCCGTGGACGCCGGGCCGGCTTCCCGAGCTCCGGTAGACGAAACGGCGGCCGCATCGCTCCCGGTGCGGATCGCACAGTGCCCTGATGGAAAAAGGAGGCCGCGCGCCTCCTTTTTTATTGACTATTCTATCCGAATTCGATAGTATGCCGCAACAATTACAGCAAGCGGAGGCGGCAATGGATGTCACACTGGCAGGAACCGGAGAGGCAGGGGATCTTACGCTCATCATCTTCGGCGCGGCACTGCTGTTCGGAGTTCTGTTCTTCCTGCTGTGGTTTCCGGCCTGGCGGCGGAGACGCGTTGTCGAGCAGCGCGAGGCGGAATACATGGCGACGTACGAAGAGGCATATGGGAGCGGAAATGCCCTCGCGTCCGCAGAGGATTCCGCAAATGAAGATTCCGGCGCCGCTGACGCGGAAAGCCCGGATATCCATGCGTCGGAACAGTACGCGTCGAAAGACTTCGAGATCGACACTCCCTGATACATCGCACGGAGAGGCGCTCCCGGCATTCGGCGGGGAATCCGCATTTCCTACCAGAAATGCTCGTAATTCCGTACATTTTAGGTCTGTATTCATCTCATCCCGTACGGAACGATGCGCTGGACACCATTTCTCTTTCTCTTCTCGCTTACCCTGTCTGCCGGAACATTTCTCAACGCGCAGCAATTTCGCGAGCTGCGTGCCGGGAGCGACTGCGGCAGGCTGACGCTGAAATACGATCGCCTGGCCAACGGCTACATGGAATGCGAGCTGCGCGAGGAACGGCGTTTCACGAACATCGAGGACAGATCGACCACCTGGAAGCGGAACCTGACTCTGCTGGTGGACAGCGCGCTTCGCGTTCTGTCGGTGAATGGAAGGGAATACGAGGGAGATAAATCCCGCATCATCAAGGGAAGCTGTGTCGACGGAGTGCTGTATCTGTCGCGGGAGGAAAGCGACGGGCATGTCGTCAGCTGGAGGGAAGACTGTTCCGCAGTGCCGGACGTCTTTCTCCCTGAACTCGTCATCCGCGCCGATATTCCCACACCGCGGAAGCTGCTGTTTGTCCGGGACCTTCTGTCACGCAACACGACGGTGCGCAGCCAGGACGACTCGGACGGGACGGTGCATGTCTTCTGCGGAACGGAGAGCGAATTCGTCGTTTCTCCGAAAGCCGAAATACTTGCCTGGCGAATGCAGGAAGTCGGTCTTGCGTGGGAACCGGTCGACGCACCGGTGTCGGGCATCGAACCCTGCGACATGGACTGTGGCGTTTTCTGGGGCGGGGCGCAGGTGATTCTTCCGACGGAGCAGGACAATATCCGTTCGATGAACGTCCGCCTGACGCTCACGCGCGATGTCGGCGCCCGGCTCGTGCCCGAGGATCAGCGGCAGTCGATCATGGACGATCCGACGGGGAGCGCGGCGTCGGTCAATCTCCACATCACCCGGGTCCGGCAGAAACACGGCGACGTTTCGCTGCCGGTTCTCGACGAGGACATGATCGCATACGAAAAGGAAAGCCCGCTGCTGCCGGTGACATCCGAGGAGGTGCGCGATCGTGTGACGATGCTGCGGCTGACAGACAGGAACGCGGGGATCGTCGCGGCGGAAATTCAGCATTGGATGAAGACGCATTTCGTCATCGATGACTTCGTTCCCGTGGTGGCCGCGGACCGGCTGATGCGCACCCCGCGCGGCACCGCGCTCCATGCCGCGATGCTCATGGTGACGCTCGCCCGCGCGGCGGGTATCCCCGCGCGCTTCGTCCTCGGCATGCACCCCGATCAGGAACGCTGGCGGAGTACGGTCTGGGTGGAGCTGTGGACCGGGAGCTGGCTCAGTATCGACCCTGTCACGGGGGAGTTTCTCGACGATGCGGTGCACGTGAAACTGCTGCATGCGCTGGATGTCGCGCAGCTTCGCGAGCAGGCCCAGCGACTGCAGGGCGCTGTTCGGGTGGATATTCTGTCTGTTGATGCATTCGATGCCTCGTCCGCGGGCGATCTGCGCACAGGGATTTTCAACGGCGCATATTCCGACCGTATATACAAGTGCACGGTGAGCGCCCCGCCGGGCTGGAGCATCGAACGACGGGAACTCTCGACGGATACCGAGGTCATCATGGCCCCCGAGGCCGGAGCGGACGTTCGTTTCGAAATGCAGCTGACACGAAATCCGTATCCCCTCGCGACAAGCGAAGTATACGATGCGAAGGTCAGGGCCCTCGGCATCGTGCTCAGGGATGTCGAGATTCTGGACAAGGGGGAGATACGCATCGGCGAGCGCAAGGCACCCACCATCCTGTACAGTTACCGGGACTCCCGCGCGGGTTCGGAAAACAGGCGAATCACCACCGCGGACTGCATGTTCACCATTGCTGATCGCGGCTATCTGCTCCGTTTTACCGCGCCGTCGGATCGTTTCCATGAGTACGAGGGAGTACTCCAGAACATACTGCAGAACGTGACTCTTTACGAGAACTGATCCGCACATCCCCTTCACGACACCTCGTTACCTCGCCGCATTCCCGCCCGAAGGAGAGTCCCGCGCTTTCTTGATCGAAGCTGCGGTTTTTCCTAGTTTCTTTCCTTCACCCGAACAGTGTATCGAGGAATCCCATGTCGTCCGTACGCAGCCGTTTTCTTGCGCTTCTCACCATGACACTCCTGGCCTGCAGCTCTTCGAATACGGTTGAAATCGTTTCGGTTTCTCCCGAGGGAGAGATCCCGCTGCTGGCGACGCTGGAGATCGAGTTCTCGAAAGATCTCGCCCCTCCGGAGAAGCAGAATATCTGGCTGGCGGACGCCTTCGTCGAGTTCACGCCCGCAATCCAGGGCAAGTTCAAATGGGTATCCTCGCGCCGTCTGCTTTTTTCGCCGGACTATCCGCTCGAGCCGATACAGTCATACGAAGCGGACGTTACGGAGAAGGTGCTCTTCGGACAGAAACTCGACACGGATTTCGAGACGATCAGTTTTCATACTCCGGATTTCGACGTCGTCAGCACGGATGTATTCTGGAATTTCGTTCCGCACCAGTATTACACCGTGACGGTACAGGCGAACATCCATTTCAATTACCCGGTTCAGCCCGCGAAGCTGCGGGAATTTCTTGAAGTGACTCGCGATGGGGAGCGGGTGGAAAACGTGCAGATCGTCTCCGACCAGCCTTCCGAGACCATCGCGCTTTCTTTTGGAGAGATCAAGCAGAAGGACCGGGCGCAGGATGTTACGATCAGGGTCCGCGACGGCCTCATGTCGATCATGGGGAAAAAGGCTCTGGCGGATACGCGTGAATTCAAGAGTACTCTGCCGCCGATCACCGAACTGGCGATCACCGGCGTCGCCGCGGGATACGACGGCAGCACTGGGTGGGTCGAGGTCGCCACAACCCAGATGGTGGATGAAGAGCGTGTCGCCGACTTCGTTCGCATCGAGCCGAAACGGTCGCTGCAGTTTTCCGTGAGCGACAACATTCTTCGCATCGAAGGGGATTTCGCGAACGAACAGACCGTCGAACTGATCATCGAAAAGGGTCTTGTGGGACTGTTCGGAGGAGAACTACGTGAAGAGTACCGTCAGATGGTCTCCTTCGTCGACATCGAGCCTGCGGTGAATTTCGCGGACAGGCGCGGCCGCTACCTGATGCGAGGCGGCGAGAAAAACCTCGAGGTTAACGCCGTGAACGTCGAGGCGCTCGACATCAGCGCCTACGAAGTGTTCGCGAACAACGTGCTCCATTTCCTCAATCAGCATCGCTGGTATGACGAGGATTACGACTACAATCCCAGCTATTACGTCGGTGACTTCGGTCGGGAACTGTACCAGGAAACCGTCGACGTGCAGACCGGGCGCAACTGGCTCGGCAGGCATGTGGTGAATATCGATCGCGTCCTGGAATCGAAACACCGGGGCATTTATGTCATCCAGGTCCGATCGAGCGAGGACCGGTGGATCCAGGATTCCAAGATCGTCGCGCTCAGTGATCTTGCCCTCATCGCACGCGTCGCGGATGAGCAGATCACTGTATTCGTCAATTCGATCGCGACTGCGCGTCCCGTTGAAGGCGTGGAAATCACGGTCATTTCAAGCAACAACCAGACACTGCTGTCCGGGAAGACCGATGCCGCGGGCGTTGTGGTCTTCGACGATGTCAGTGTGCACACCGAGGGATTCACACCCCGGCTCGTGACAGCCGTGACCGCGGAGGATTTCAACTTCCTCGATCTCGATGACGCGCGGGTGGAAACGTCGCGCTACGACGTGGGGGGACTCGTCCAGGCGTCGCGGGAATACGTCACCTTCATGTACGGTGCACGCGATCTCTACCGGCCGGGCGAGACCGCCGATATCACGGGAATCGTCCGCACCGAAGATCTTCGCACCATTTCCGATGTCCCGGTGCTGATGAAAATCATATCCCCGCGCGGCCGGACATTCCGCGAGTTCAAGCTGGTCCTCAACAGCGAGGGATCGTTCGAGCAGAGCGTCCCCATTCCGGCCTACGCGCTCACCGGGCCGTACAAGATCGAGCTCTACACCGGCGGCGACAAACTGATAGGCACCTCCGCGATCAACATCGAGGAATTCGTTCCGGACAAAATTCGCGTGCAGCTCGACGCGGAGAAAACGCTGCTGCTCCCCGGCGACCGCCTCGACGTGGAGGTGGACGCGGAATATCTGTTCGGGGCCCGCGCCTCCAATCTCCGCTACGAGGCCGACGTACAGCTGCGGCATCGTCCGTTCAAGAGCAAACAGTACGACGGATATGTATTCTCCAATTCATCGCTGCAGGACAGCCGCATAGAGAATGTCCCGCTTGAAGGCGTGCTCGATGCGGAGGGACGCACGCGCATCGAATACACGATTCCCGCGGATCTCCGTTCGAGCGGGATCATCGAAGGTGCGATGTATGTCAGCGTTTTCGATGTCACCGGTCGCACGGTCAACCGTGTGCAGTCCTTCACCGTGCAGCCGAATGCGCAGAACATCGGAATCAAATCCGCCGGCACATACTTCGGCGTGAATAAAAACCTGGACTTCTCTTTCATCGCCGTGGATCGGAAGGATCGCGCACTGAAGAATTTCCAGGCAGATGTCCGCCTCGTGCGTCTGGAATGGCAGACCGTGCTGAAAAAGGACTATGCGGACAGGTATTATTACGCGTCGGAGCAGAAGGAAGTGCTCGAGTGGGAGAAGCGCGTCACGCTGAACGGTCCGACGAAATACAATTTCGCGGTCAGGCGCTCAGGAAAATACGAACTGCGCGTAGCGAAGGCGGGATCGTCGACCTATCAGAAAACCGAATTCTATGCCTATGGATGGGCGTCGAATACGGCCTCCTCGTTTGAGGTGGACAAGGAAGGACGTGTCGATATCGTATTCGACAAGGCCGCATACCGTCCCGGGGACAATGCGAAGGTCCTGTTCATGTGTCCCTTTGGCGGCCGGCTGCTGATCACCGTCGAACGGAACGGCGTGTATCATCACCAGTACGTCGACGTGGAAAAACGCTCTGTCGAAGTGACTATTCCTGTCAAGAACGAGTACCTGCCGAATGCGTACGTCACGGCAACCCTCTTTCGCGCGCATCGCGACGAGAACGAAACGCCGTTTCTCGTCGGTCACGGCTTCGCATCCATGACCGTCGAAAGAAAGGAAAACCGCCTGCCGCTGGTGATCAGCGCACCGGATCGCGTGAAGCCGGGCAGTACACAGACTGTCACCATACAGACTGCCGCGGAGAGAGATGTCTACGTCACGCTCGCCGCGGTCGACGAAGGCATTCTCCAGATCACCGATTTCGCAACGCCGGACCCGTACAAAACGATGTACGCAAAGCGTGCGCTGCATGTGAGCAGTCACGACCTGTACAAGTTCCTGCTGCCGGAAATCGTCCGCATGTCTTCATCCACAGGAGGCGACGGCTATGACGAAGAAGCTGCACGGAGGAGGACGAATCCCATCGCAGCGAACCGATTTACACTGTTTTCCTTCTGGAGCGGGATAAAGCGCAGCGATGGCAGCGGCAAGGTGCGCGTCTCCATCAAACTTCCGCAGTTCAATGGGGAAGCCCGCCTCATGGCTGTGGCGTATACAGCGGACCGCTTCGCAGGAACAGAGAAGCGCATGAAAGTCAGTGACGACCTCATCCTCGAGCCGCAGCTGCCGCGGCTGCTGACAGCGGGGGATTCGCTGGTGATGCCCGTCACGGTCATCAACACGACCGCAAAGCCAGGGAAGGTGAACGTGGCGTTAAAGGCCGACGGCGGGCTGCGCGTCCAGGGAGGCACGTCGGCAGCGGTGCAGGTCCCGGCGAACGGTACGGCGCAGGTGCAGTTCCGCATACTAGCGGCCCAGACGCCGGGCATTGCAGAGCTTTCCCTTTCGACCTCGGGAGTCGCGACGGTCAGGGAGAAATACACGATCGCGGTGCGTCCGCGCGCCCCCTTCAGCGTGGAATCGCGATCCGGCGTCCTCAAGAACGGTTCTGCTGTTACGCTGCCGAAAGCCGCCAGTTATCTCGCCGGTACGCGGAGCGTGACACTGACGATCAGCCCGTTCCCCGCGATCCGTTTCGCGAAACAGCTCAGGCAGCTCGTGGGCTATCCGCATGGCTGTATCGAACAGACGGTGTCGAAGGCGTTTCCGCAGCTGTACCTCGATGAAGTGCTCAAGCTTGCCGCGCCGGAACAGTATCGCATGCACAACCCGACCTATTTCGTCAACGAGGCGATTCGCAAGGTCGAATCCATGCAGCTGTACGACGGCAGCATGGCATACTGGCCGGGGGGAAGCCAGACGAGCTGGTGGGGAAGCGCCTACGCGGCACATTTCCTGATTGAAGCGAGAAAAGCGCGGTATCGCGTCACCGACCGAACGGTATCGCAGCTGCTGCGCTACCTGGGCAAGGAGGCGAAAAAACGTGAAACCTATGGGTACGTACATTCCCAGGGGACCGGTCGGACCACGGAGCTGAAAGCCCGGAAGGAGATCATCTACTCGCTTTACGTTCTCGCGCTCGCCGGGAAACCCGACGTGTCCACGATGAACTATTACAAAGGCCGGCCGCACCTGCTGACGCGCGATACCCAGTACCTGCTCGCGGGAGCGTACGCGTTGTCCGGGAAATGGAGTTCCTACCACCAGACCATTCCCGGGATGTTCCGTGCGGAACTCCCCGCAAGGCAGACCGGCGGAAGCTTCGATTCCGAATTGCGCGCCAACGCGATCATGCTCAACGTGCTGCTCGAAGTGGATCCGTCGAGCAAACAGATTCCGGACATTCTGCGGTGGATAGCCTCACGCGCGGAGAACATGTATTCGACACAGGAAACGGCCTTCGTGATGCTTGCCCTCGGTAAAGCAGCGCGCCGGTCCGCGTCCTCCGACATGGCCGTCGCCGTGATGGTCGACGGGAAAAAACGATCCTCCTATGACGGTAAATCGGTCACTGTGTCGGAGAAGGAACTTGGCAGCGGCACAGTGTCGCTCAAGGCCAGCGGGAAAGGGGAGGTGTACTATTTCTGGAGCGCCGAGGGCATCCGCATGCAGGGCGGCATCGAGGAAAACGACGCAGGTATGAGCGTCCGGCGCAGCTGGTACGACTACCGGACGCGGAAGCAGATCTCCCCGACGGAACTGCGGCAGGGCCAGCTCGTCGTCTGCAAGATTTCCGTCAGCGGCGAAGGACGGTCCGTGGACAATGTCGTGGTCACGGATATCATCCCCGCGGGATGTGAGATCGAAAACGCAAGGCTGCGTGCTTCCACCGAACTCAACTGGACGGTGAACAATCCCCTCCCCGTGGAGTACATGGATGTGCGCGACGATCGACTGATACTCTTCACTTCTCTAGAGGGAAGCGGCACGCGGGAGTTTCTCTACCTCATGCGTGTCGTGAACCAGGGTGCGTTCCTTCTGCCGCCGCTGGCCGCGGAGGCGATGTACGATCCCGGGTTCCATTCCTACCATGGAGCCGCAAGGGTAACCGTCGCACCCCTGCAGGCGCGCTGATGCGCAAACGGGTCATGTGGGTCGCGATCGCCATCGCCGGAGCGGTGGTGATCGGAGACCGGCTTTTCCCCCCGCCCGCACTGCCGGAGTACTCGGTACAGGTGTTCGACAACAGGGGGGAACTGCTCGGCGCATCGCTGACGCCCGACGATAAATGGCGGCTGCGCACGCGTCTCGATCATGTAAATCCGGATCTTCTGCGCGCAATCGTGTACAAAGAAGACCGATGGTTCTTTACCCATCACGGGGTCAATCCGTACGCGGTGTTCCGCGCCCTGTGGAGCAATATTCGAAGCGGACGGCGCGTGTCCGGTGCGTCGACGATCACGATGCAGCTTGCCCGCATGCTCGAACCGGACGAGCGCAGCTACTTCGTGAAACTGAGGGAAATGGTTCGCGCCCTGCAGCTTGAAATCCGGTATTCGAAGCGTGAAATCCTCGAACGGTATATCAGTCTTCTGCCGATGGGCGGAAACATCGAAGGTGTCGCCTCGGCCTCATGGATCTATTTCAACCGACCGCCGGACAAACTCTCGCTTGCACAGAGCACGGCCCTTGCGATCATTCCGAACAATCCGAACCGCCTGCGGCTCGACCGCAGCACCGCGGGTGTGAGGAAGGACGTGCAGCGCTGGCTCCGCCGCTTCCTTGCAGACGATATCTTTGATGTGCGTACCGTGCGAACGGCCATGGAGGAGGAATTCACCGTGGCACGATCGGCGCTGCCCCAGCGCGCACCGCATTTTTCGCTGACGGTGCGTGAGCGCGCGGCAGGCGACCTCGTGCATACGACGCTGGATCCATCGGTGCAGGATGCCTCCGAGCGCCTGCTGTGGAATCATGTGCAGCGTGTCCTCACCGACGGCGTGCACAATGGTGCCGTGCTGGTCATCGACAACGACAGCATGACGGTGGCTGCGTGGTGCGGTTCGGCGGATTTTGCCGACACATTCAACCAGGGACAGGTGAACGGTGTACGCGCGATTCGTTCTCCGGGATCGACACTCAAACCGTTCCTCTATGCCCGCGCTTTCGATGAGGGAGCGCTGACCCCGAGGATGCGTCTGCTCGATATCCCAAGCGATTTTCACGGCTATACGCCGGAAAACTACGACGCGGGATATGCGGGCGATGTCACGGTCCAGGATGCGCTGCTGCAGTCGCTGAACGTGCCGGCGGTGCGCGAACTGGCGAGACAGGGCGTCGGGCCGTTCGTGACCTGGCTCGGGGCGGCGGGTTTTCAGGAAATCGCCTCCACGCGCGATCGGCTGGGACTCTCTCTGATTCTCGGCGGCTGCGGGGTCACGCTCGAGCAGCTGACAAAAGCGACGAGCATGTTTGCCCGTCATGGGGTGATTCAGTCGCTGCGATTTACTGCCAGGACCGCCGAAGCGGGGAAAGGGCACCGGCTGATCTCGCCTGCGGCCGCCTTTCTTGTGACCGATATACTCTCGAAGCACGCGCGTCCGGATCTTCCTGCTGAGCTCCGGGCGCAGTCCCGTCTGCCGCGCTTCTCATGGAAGACGGGCACATCCTACGGCAAGCGCGATGCCTGGGCAATCGGATGGAACGCGCGTTTCACCGTCGGAGTCTGGATGGGGAATTTCAGCGGGGAAGGGGCCCCGCATCTCTCCGGTGCCGAAATGGCGGTTCCCCTGCTGGTCGATATCTTCGATGCCATAGACGAAGACAGCGAGCATCATGTCGTGAAGCGGCCGAAGGAGGTCCGTCGGCGCGAGGTATGCGCAGCGACGGGCCTGCTGCCTTCCGAGCGCTGCGAAGCGGTGGTCGAGGACTGGTACATCGATCGCTGCTCTCCGAATCGTCGCTGCGATCTGTTCAGGCCGTTTGCGGTCAGCGCGGATCGCAGTGTTCATTATTGCATGGATTGTCTCCCGGATTCAGGAGCAGCAGAGGAGTGGTACCCGGTGTACGACCCGGAACTGGCCGTATGGTTCGATGAGAATCGTGTATCCGTCCCGCACCCGCCGCCGCATAATCCCGCCTGTACGATGCGCATGAGCGGCGACGGTCCGCGGATCCTTTCTCCTTCACCGGACTACACGTACTACCTTGAACGCGGTGCCGCGCAGCAGATCATGCTTCAGGCAGCGTCATCGGCGGGAGTGGAAACGCAGTACTGGTACGTGGATGGCAAAATGATTGCGACAGTCCGCAACGGGGAGAAGTCCTTTTTCTCCCCGACGGCGAAAGAGCATCGGATCACATGCATGGATGATGCCGGGCGGAAAAGCCGGCTGCGGATACGGATTGTCTACTACTGATTCTCCTCAGCGCCCTTTTTTGACGAGGGGGGAGAGGATGCGGTCAAGCCCGCCGAGCACGAGCAGAGCGAGCACGGCCAACGCGAAAATATCCAATACGCCATTGCTGACCTGAATCACCTTCAAAGGGGAGAGAAGCCGATTGAGGCCATCAACAAATCCGTTCGTCAGAGATCTGGTGGCGGTGTTTATGGTTTCCGAAACCGGCTGCATCCAATCGGAACTTTCTCCGCCCTGTCCCAGAGCGATGAGGATGACAACGAGGGTCACGACGCAAAGCGTGATTAGGCCGGCGTACCTGCGCACGGTCGCTTCCCCCCGGCGTTCACGTGTCGCGGCAGGGATGACGGCATCGAGAACGATCCGATCGAAACCGGATGAAGGCTCTGTCATCGGCTGAGCGCGGAGGGCTTCACTGAATTGCCGCTCACGGGCGAGTGCGTCACTGCACTGCAGGCACTCCTCAGCATGCGCACGGATGGAAGTCATCTCCGATTCGGGGAGCACACGATCCACATAGAGTATCAGGATGTCACGATCTGGATGTATCATGTTCTGTCTCAGGTATGCAGTAGGGAAGAATGAATATTCTCTCGCCGCAGTATCCGCCGCAGTTCAATACGGCCGCGGTGCAGACGG
>QKAF01000001.1 GCA_003246455.1 Bacteroidota bacterium | reverse complement strand
GACCGCCTTCTGCGCGAAGGATACCGCGTCGTCGGCATCGACAACCTCAGCTACGGCGTGCGCGAACAGATTCCCGACGGCGTGGAATTTCATCAGCTCGACATCCGCGGCGAGGAAATCTATCCCGTCGTGGCGCAGGCATCTCACGTTTTCCATCTCGCCGCGAAGAACTGCATCAGCGACTGCCAGATCGACCCGGTCGAGACGGCCGACATCAATGTGCGCGGTACGGCCAATGTGTTCGAAGCCGCGAAGCGCGGCGGCGTGCAGAAGGTGATCTATGCCGAGTCGAGCGCGCTCTACGAAGGCAGCGCGCTGTTCCCGACACCGGAAGACGATGCGCATCCCGAAAGCTTCTACGCGCTCTCGAAATACGCGTCCATGCTCTTCGCCGAGGGCTATGCGCGCTATCACGGCGTGCGCAGCACCGCCCTGCGCTACTTCAACGTCTACGGGCCGCGGCAGGACTACCGCCGGAGCATTCCCCCGGTGTTCAGCGCGTTCATCATCGGACTGCTGCGCGGCGAACGGCCCGTGATCTACGGTTCGGGCGAGAAGCGCCGCGATTTCGTGTACGTCGACGACGTGAACGATTTCCACCTCCAGTGCATCCACGACGAACGCACCACGGGCAGCGTGTTCAATCTCGGTTCCGGAACGAACCATTCCATCAACGAAATCTACGCGATCATCGCGCGTATCCTCGGTTCGGAACAGGAACCGGAATACCGCGACAACCTGCCCGGCGAAGCCGAACGCACTCTGGCCGACATCGGCCGCGCCACGGCGCTGGGATGGTCGCCGAAAACATCGCTCGAACAGGGACTCGCGGCCTCGATCGACTATATCAAAACCCTCGATCTCTGATTCAGGAATGCCCGGTTTCCCCATGCACAGCCCGACCCGCTCATGAACGCCATGCTCCTCGCCGCGGGGAAAGGAACGCGCCTCGGATCCATCACCGCGTCCACCCCGAAACCGCTGCTCGAAGTGCACGGCACGCCGGTGCTCCGGCATCTCGCCGCGCTCTGCGCGCGCCACGGCGTGACGGACCTGTGCATCAACACCCATTACCTCGCCGATCGCATCCGCACCGCAATGGGCGACGGGTCGGATCTCGGCCTGCGCATCCACTATTCCTACGAAGAGGAACTGCTCGGCACCGCCGGGGCGCTGCGGAATTTCCGTGACCTGCTCGCGCAGGGGCCGTTCTTCGTCCTCTACGGCGATAATTTCATGGATTACGATCTCGGCGAGATCGCGGCGTTTCACCGCGAAAAAGGCGGCATCGGCACCGTCGCGCTGTACGAGAAAGACGACGTCCGTCACAGCGGTATCGCGGTGCTCGACGCGCAGAGCCGCATCACGCGATTCATCGAAAAGCCCACGCCGGAACAGACGGTAAGCCGGCTCGTCAACTGCGGGCTGTATGTGCTCGAACCCCGGATCTTCGACTTCATCCCCGACGGCAGTCCGGATTTCGGGAAGGATGTCTTTCCCGCCCTGCTCGCACAGGGCGCCCCGCTGTACGGGATGGTGATGGACCGGCCGCTCATCGCGATCGACACCGTGGAAATGTACCGCGACGCAACGGAGAAAAAAGCAGACGGAGAAAACGATGCTGAATGAAAGCACGGTGCTCATCACCGGCGGCGGACGGGGCATCGGCGCCGCCATCGCCATGGCTTTCGCGCGCACGCACGCGCGCGTGGTCATCACCGGACGCAGCGCGTCCGCACTGAGCGCACAGGAGGAAATCCTGCGCGAAGCGGGCGCCGGCGACGTGCTCGCAGTCACCGCCGATATTTCGAAGGCGGAACAGGTGGATCGTCTGTTCGAAACGATTCACGACGCGTTCGGTCCGGTCGACGTCCTCGTCGCCAACGCCGGCGTGCAGGGACCGATCGGTCCGCTCGAGGAGTCGTCGCCCGAGGAATTCGCCGATACGCTGGCCGTGAACCTCACGGGCACCTGGCTGTGCATGCGCGCCGCCATCGCGGATATGAAAGCGAAGCACTATGGCAAGATCATCACCATGTCGGGGGGCGGCGCGACGGGTCCGCGCGAGCGCTTCGCCGCCTACGCCGCCAGCAAGGCCGCCGTCGTGCGTCTGACCGAGACCGCCGCCGCGGAACTGCGGCATGACCATATCGACGTCAACGCCATCGCGCCGGGCGCGGTGAACACGCGCATGCTCGACGAACTGCTCGCGGCCGGAGAACGCGCCGGCGCCGAACTGACGGGCGCGCGCAGCCGTGCGGAGAACGGCGGCACGCCGCCGGACCGGGCGGCGGAACTCGCGGTCTTTCTCGCGTCGTCTTTCTCCGACGGCATCACGGGCAAACTGCTCAGCGCGGTCTGGGATCCCTGGGAGGATGCCGCCTTCGCCGAACGCCTGGCCAGCGACCCCGACTTCTGCACCCTGCGACGCATCGACGGAAAACATTTCGGGAGTATCGATACATGAACATCGCCATCATCGGAGCCGGACTCATCGGGGGCAAGCGCGCCGCCGCGCTCGACCATTTTCCGGAAGACACGCTGCGCGTCGTCTGCGACGTCGACCTCGCGCGCGCGCAGGAACTCGCCGGCCGCCATGGCGCGGAAGCCGTTGCGGACTGGCACGATGCCGTGCAGCGCGACGATGTGGATATCGTCGTCAACGCGGCGATCAACGCCGTGCTCGAACCGATCACCGTCGCGGCGCTGGCCGCCGGCAAGCACGTGCTCTGCGAAAAGCCCCTCGGACGCACGGCCGACGAAGCCGCGCGCATGCTCGAGGCCGCCACGGCGAACGACCGCGTGCTGAAAACCGGCTTCAATCACCGCTTCCACCCTGCGATGCTGCGCGCCCGCACCCTGCTCGAAGAGGGCGCCATCGGCGACGTCATGCTGATGCGCGCGCGGTACGGGCACGGGTCCCGCCCGGGCATGGAGACGGAATGGCGTTCCTCGAAGGATCTCTGCGGCGGCGGCGAACTGCTGGACCAGGGCGTACACGTCATCGACCTGATCCGCGCATTCGGCGGCGACCTGGCCGACGCCTACGCGCGCGTCGAGACCAAGTTCTGGGACATCGAAGTCGAGGACAATGCATTCGCCCTGCTCGGATTGCGCAGCGGCGCCACCTGCCAGTTCCACGTGAGCTGGACCAACTGGCGAAACGTCTTTTCCTTTGAAATATTCGGAACGCAGGGATACATTACCATCAACGGCCTCGGGGGAAGCTACGGACCGGAGACGCTCGAGTACGGCAGGCGCCGTGTCGAGGGCGGTCGTCCCGATATCGAGGTCCAGGAATTTCCGCCGGAAGACATGAGCTGGCGCGAAGAATGGAAGGAATTCCGCGGCGCCATCGCAGAGCGTCGGGTCCCTCTCGGCAGCGGACACGACGGGCTGATGGCGAACCGCATCATCGAAGCGCTGTATGCTTCATCCCGTACCGGCGCCCGTGTGGCGCTCGACGCGGAAGGGCGCATTGCCTGATCCCGCGGTACCGCGCAGGGCGGTCTTTCTCGACCGCGACGGCGTTATCAACACCGTGGTCATGCGCGGCGGCGTGGTGAGTTCGCCATGGACACGCGGCGAATTCTCGATTTTCCCGGAAGCCGTCGATCTCTGCGCGTCCCTCCGACGGAACGGCTGGCTGCTGGTCGTGGTCACCAATCAGCCCGACCTCTCGCGAGGCAACCTGGCCGCCGAGGAACTCGAGGCGATGCACGCGGAACTGCAGCGGCGCATCCACCCCGACGCCATCGAGTTCTGTGCGAGCGGCGACGACAGCGACCGCAGGCGGAAACCGCATCCGGGCATGCTGCTCGACGCGGCGGAACGTCTCGGCATCGACCTCGCGGCATCATGGATCATCGGCGACAGCCGGAAGGACATCGCGGCCGGACGGGCCGCCGGCGTGCACACGATCCTGCTCGCGACGCCGTACAACAGCGCCGTCCGCGAGGAAGCCGACGCCGTGGCAGCGTCGCATGCCGACGCGCGCGCGATCATCGAAGCCGATGCGGACACGGCGCCGAAGCCCTGAAACACTGACACCAAGGATATGCAGATGAATTTTATCCAGAACTACTTCACCCAGACCGCGGAGATCGCGAAAAGCGTCGACGTCGACGCCGTGACGCGCGTCGTGGACGTGCTCGTGCAAACGCGCGCACGCGGAGGCCGCCTGTTCTTCGTCGGCTCCGGCGGCGGAGCGGGACACGCCTCGCATGCGACCTGCGATTTCCGGAAAATCGGCGGCTTCGAGGCCTACTGTCCGACCGACAACGTGTCCGAACTCTCGGCGCGCATCAACGACGACGGGTGGGACACCTCCCTCGCCAACTACCTGCGCGGCAGCCGCCTCGGCGGCGACGACTGCCTGTTCGTCTTTTCGGTCGGCGGCGGCAGCGAGGAGAAAAACATTTCGATGAACCTGGTCAACGCCGTACGGCTGGCCCGGGAGGTCGGCGCGCGCGTCGTCGGCGTGGTCGGACGCGACGGCGGGTATACCGCCAGCGCCGCGGACGCCTGCGTCATCGTACCCACCGTGGACGCCGCTCTCGTGACCGCGCATACCGAGGCGTTCCAGGCCGTGGTGTGGCACATGCTGGTCTCGCATCCCGCGATACAGCAGCACGAAATGAAATGGGAATCGACGAAGTAACACGACACAGACACTTTCTTTCGAAGGAAACAGGAAAACCCAGCGTTATGAAATCAACACTCAACGTCAAGATTTTCGCCGACGGTGCCGAAAAAGCGGGCATGCTCGAGATGGCGGCCGATCCGCTCATCGCGGGCCTCACCACCAATCCCACACTGATGCGCAAGGCCGGGATCACCGATTACCGCGCATTCGCGAAAGAGGTGCTCGCCGACATCACCGACAAGCCCATTTCCTTCGAGGTTTTTTCCGATGAATTCGAGGAAATGGAGCGGCAGGCGCTGGAGATCGCCTCGTGGGGTGCCAACGTCAACGTGAAAATTCCCATCACCAACACGCGCGGAGAATCGACCGCCGACCTCGTGGCGAAGCTCTCGTCGCAGGGCGTGAAAGTCAACGTCACCGCGATGATGACCCTCGAGCAGGTGCAGTCCGTGACTCCCGCGCTTTCGCGCGGCGCCGGCGGCTACGTGTCGGTGTTCGCCGGACGCATCGCCGACACCGGGCGCGATCCCGTGCCCGTGATGAAGGAAATCGTCGACTACCTGGCGGACTATCCCGGCGTCGAGCTGATCTGGGCGAGTCCGCGCGAGGTGCTCAACATCGTGCACGCCGACATGGTCGGATGTCACATCATCACGGTCACCAACAGTCTCATCGGGAAGATGGCGCTGTTCGGCAAGGACCTGTCCGCTTTTTCCCTTGAAACCGTCCAGATGTTCTACGACGACGCATCGGCCGCCGGATACACACTGTGATGACAAAAAAGCAAACGATCATCGACTTCTTCGACCGCGCCGCGAAGACCCGCAGCAAGGGACGCCGCCGCTACCGGTATTTCTACCGCCTGATGGAGAACTACCTGCGGTTCTACGTCCCGGAGGGGTCGTCGGTCCTGCTCGTCGGCTGCGGTACGGGCGAACTGCTCGACGCATTGAAGCCCGCGCACGGCGTGGGCATCGACATCAGTCCGGAGATGGTGGCCGAGGCCCGGAAGAATTTCCCGCAGTACGAGTTCCACGTCGGCGACGTCGAGGAACTGGCGATGGACCGGACGTTCGACGTCGTGATCTTCTCCGATGTGATCGGCTATCTCGACGACATCCAGGCCACGTTCGAACGGCTGCGCCGCGTGTGCACGTCCGAGACGCGGGTGATGATCACGTACTTCAACATCTTCTGGCAGTTCCCCCTCCTGCTCGCCGAGCGGATGCGGCTGAAGCTGCGTTCGCCGTTCTTCGCCTGGCTCGATCCCGACGACATCGCGAACCTGCTCGACCTCGCCGATTTCGACATCATCCGGAAGAACAAGAAAATCCTCTTCCCGATCTGGATCCCGCTGTTTTCCTGGCTGATGAATTTCGTGTTCGCGAACCTGCCGCTCATCCGGCAGATGTGTCTCCTGGAAATCGTTTCCGCCCGGCTCAAGCCGCTGCAGCAGCGCGAAGAAAAATCGGTCACCGTGCTGATTCCCACGCGCAACGAGCGCGGCAACATCGCCGCGGCGCTCGAACGGCTGCCGGACTTCGGCACGCACGTGGAAGTGCTGTTCGTCGACGGGCATTCCACCGACGGCACCCTGGAGGAAATCCAGGCCCAGGCCGCGACGCATCCCGAGATGGACATCCGCTGGTTCACGCAGGACGGCAAGGGGAAGGGCGACGCCGTGCGCAAGGGCTTCGCGAACGCGAAATGCGACATCCTGATGATCCTCGACGCCGACCTGACCGTGCCGCCCGAGGAACTGCCGAAATTCTATGACGCCATCGTCGAGGGGAAGGGCGAGTTCATCAACGGTTCGCGCCTGGTGTACCCGATGGAGGACCGCGCGATGCGCTTCCTCAACGTGCTCGGCAACAAGTTCTTCAGCATCGTGTTCACCTGGCTGCTCGATCAGCGCTTCAAGGACACGCTGTGCGGCACGAAAGTTCTCACCCGCGAAAACTACAACAAGGTCGCGGCGGGCAGGCATTACTTCGGCGATTTCGATCCCTTCGGCGATTTCGATCTCATCTTCGGCGCCGCCAAGCTCAACCTGAAAATAACGGAGGTTCCCATCCGTTATCGTGAGCGCACCTACGGCAGCACCAACATCAGCCGCTTCTCGCACGGCTGGATCCTGCTGAAGATGTGCGTCTACGCCTACAAGAAAATCAAGATGATCTGAGCTGCGTCGCGCCGTCCGTTTGCGGCGGCGCGGCCGATCCATGCCAACCATCACGATGATACAGGCATCGCATGCTGACGCGCACGACCTTCCTCACCCTTCTGCTCGCGGCGCTGCTCCTCGGCACCGCGTCGTTTTTCCTCCACCAGTCCGACTATCCCCTCACGTATGACGAAGGCGACTACTGGGTCGCGGTCGGCAGCGGGATGTGGACGAACTGGACGGACTCCGACGACATGTCCATCGTCGAATTCGTGCGCATGGGCATGGGGGCGGTGAAAGATCCCGACGCGCGCGCGCGGCTCTCGGATTACATCCGTTCGTCGGGCAGCACGATGTTCTACCGCCACTATCATCCGCCTCTCGCGTTCTATCCCGCGATCGCCCTGCGTCCGTTCGTCGGCTCGCTTCCCCTGCACTGGCAGCTCCGGCTGGCGAACCTCTTCTGGCTCGCGCTCTGGATCGCCGCGCTGGCGCTGATCGGCTGGAAATACGCGGAGGCGCGCACGGCCGCCGCCATCCTCGTTCCCGCGTCTTCCGCCTGGGCGATGGCCGTCGTCGGTTTCAACATGCATCTCCCCTTTGGGCTTCTGGCCTCGCTGTTCTTCTTCTGCTGGTACCTGTACGACGTCCATGGCCACACCGCGCTGCGCCGTCTCGCGCAGTTTTTCCTCGCTGCCTCCTTCGCGACCGTCGAGTACGGCATGTTCGTACTCTTCTTCATCGTGCTCTGGGGCGCGATCGCGTTCTGGAGAAGTACGGAGAAAAAGCTCTTCCTCCGCCGCGCGCTGGCCTCGGCAGGCTGGGTGCTGCTGTTCCTCGCCATCCTCTGGCCGGCGGGGGTGATCAGCCTCAACCTCCTCAAGAGCTGGGCCTACGTGATGTACATCGCGCTGTTTCGTCTCGGTGCGGAGCCCGTCGCCTTCACCGGCTGGTGGAACCTGATCATCGAGAAGTGGAACGCGAATCCCCTGGAGCTCGGACTGCTGATCGCCCTCCTCATCGGCATCCTCGCGCGCTGGCGCGAACTGCTGCGCCGCGGCAGCCTCTTCGCCGCCTCCGGCTTCATCCTCGCGCTGCTGTACCTGCAGATCAATCCGACGCTGGTCTACCGCTGGTACCTCTTCCCCGCCTTCGCGGTGGGATTCCTGTTCTTCGGTACGGTTATCATCGGCGAAATGCTGAAGAAGGATGGAGCACGTGCAATCGCTGCCGCGGCCGTCGGTGTCGTGCTGTTCCTTGCGGCGTGGGTGCTCGTGCCCGAACCGGATTACAGCAGCCTCAAGCAGCTTCATCGCCTCGTCGAACAGGTTCGTCCCTCGTCGCTGACCATCCCGCGCAGCGTACTGCCGCAGCTCACGCCCTATCTCCCCGGCGCCGCCATCGTCAGCTATCACGACGTCGCCTACGCCGACATGCAGCTCGCGGACAGCATTCCCCTCTGGCGCTCCCGCGGCTTCGTCCTCATACCTGAAGGCCATGACACCGGCGAAAACTTCCCCGACGGCAAGGTGGCGGGGTACATGTATTTTCTTGCGAGGTAGGGGCGGGAGGAGCGGGAAGGGGCGGAAGGAGCGGGAGGAGCGAGAGGGGCGGAAGGGGCCGGAGGAGCGGAAGGGGCGGAAGGAGCGGGAGGAGCGAGAGGGGCGGAAGCGGCGGAAGGAGCGGAAGGAAGGGGGCAGGGACGTATCCGGTACACGGATCTGCCTTTGACGTTCAAACAGGATTTAGGTATTTGCGAGTTGTTGGACGACAGGGAGAACGTCAATGTCCGTTTGGTATCGCAAGTCGCATGAGTCGCTGGATTGCTGGCGTTTCGCGATGGATCTTGTCGATGCTGTCTATGATTGGACGGCACGATTCCCTGTCGATGAACGTTTCGCGCTGACCCAACAAATGCGGCGGGCCGCCTATTCGATACCCAGCAACATTGCAGAAGGAAAGGCTCGTGAGACCAACCGGGAAACTCTACGAGGTTTGTACATCGCCAGAGGATCTCTCGCAGAACTGGAGACCCAGATGGAAATCGCCCATCGCCAGAATTACCCTGACCATTCTTCGGAAATGGAAATGCTCTTGCGGAAGGTTTCACAGTCGCTGAACGGATACATCCGTTATCTCATTGCGAGACCCTGAGGAAAAACCTTCCGCCCCTTCCGCTCCTTCCGTCCCTTCCGCTCCTTCCACCCCTTCCTTCCCCTACCCGATCTTCAGCAGTTTCTTCAGATAGCGGCGGAAGAGGAAAGAACGCCGGGCGGCGTTGGTACGCGAATAGATGGCGCTGACGATGTCGCTGCGGTCGCCGGTGGAGGAGGAGGCATCGGGTTTCTTGCGGGCCCAGGCCCAGGTGCCGTCGAACTCGAAACTGTCGTAATCGGGGTGGGGGACGACGAGGAGATTGAAAACTTTTTCCACGTGCGCGACGTCGCGTTCCTCTGCGGGCATGGCGTCGACCCAGGGTTCGCCTGCGCAGACCGAGGGCGTCCAGATCACGTCGTCAAACAGCACCCAGCCGCCCGGACGAAGCAGACGGTCGGCGAGCAGGAAGCTGAAGCCGTCGGAGTCCCAGGTGTGTCCGCCGTCGATGAAGATGAAGTCGAACTGCGGCGTCGTGTGGCCATCCACCGTGTGCTTTTCGAGCAGCTTCATCAGTTCCCAGGTGTAGGAGCGCTCAGCGAATACCGGGTCGACGAACGCGCCGAGGCCGGTCTTCTCCAGGAGGCTCAGGATGTCGGGCGTGCGCTGCTTCGCGACCTCGCTGTCGATCGTGGTAATCCGTCCCGCACCGTTCTCTTCCAGCGCCGCGGCCATGTAGCACGACGAGGTGCCGTGCGCGAAGCCGAGTTCGAGGATTCCCTGCGGCTTTTTCGCGCGAACGAATTCATAAATGAGCTTCCCGCGGTCGGGAGGCATGTGGGGAACATTTTCGAGATGGGTGACGATGCGGTCGAATTGCATGGATCTGTTTTCGCAAATAGTGCAAAAACCTAAATATACTGCCCTGCGGGGGATTGGGCAATCGCTTCCGCGTTCTGCTTCCGTTCCTCCCGATTTATCCCTAATTTAGTTGGTTACGAACATTCGGGACTGCGAGACACTCGTGCTTTCACGGAAAACGGAAACAATCATCCTTCTGATCCTCGACGGGCTGATGGTCAACCTGGCGTGGGCGCTGTATTATGAATTCCGGGTCTCCTCCGAGCTGTTCGTCAATCCGATCCAGCCGATGTTCTGGGAGCCGATGCTCGCCATCGGCGTGTTCTGGCTGTTCATGTTCTCGTTTTTCGGACTCTATCGGCCGTGGTACGCGGAGTCGCGCTTCGACGAACTCGTTACGCTCCTGAAAACCGTGACCGCGGGCGTGGTATTGCTGTTCTTCCTGATCTTCGTCGACGACTCGATCAGCGAAGATCCGTCCACCTCCCGGCTGCTGATTCTCGCCTACTGGACGATCCTGCTAACGCTGCTGAGTTTCGGACGCCTGCTCTATCGCACCGTGCTCAAGCGCATGACGCTCGCCGGCGTGCTGCATCGCAACACGGTCATCGTCGGGACCTTCCAGCAGTCGCGCGAACTCTACGACCAGGTGCTCGAATATCCGCTTCTCGGCTTCAACGTGATCGGCTACGTCAGTACCGAGGATTTCAGCGAAAGCACGCGCGTGCCGCACCTGGGCACGAGCGACGATCTCGAATCCATCATCCGCGAGAAAAACGTGGAAGAGGTGCTGGTGGCGCTGCCGAGCTCCGATCACGACCGCCTGGTCGACGTTATCGGCAAATGCAGCGGCGCCAACGTGAAGGTGAAAATCCGTCCCGACATGTACGACATCATTTCCGGGCAGGCGCGCACGAACCAGATTTACGGTTTCCCGCTGATCGAAATCACCCCGCAGCTCATGCAGCCGTGGGAACGCATCATCAAGCGCCTGATGGACATCGCGGTGTCGCTCCTGATCCTCGCCGCCGGACTCCCCTTCTGGCTGCTCGTCGCCCTGCTGATCAAACTCACGTCGAAAGGCCCGGTGTTCTACATGCAGGAGCGCGTCGGGAAAAACGGCCGCGTGTTCCGCATGGTGAAGTTCCGTTCGATGCGGCAGGACGCGGAAGTCGGTTCGGGCCCGATCTGGGCGGACAAGGACGACCCCCGGGTGACCGGTATCGGCCGCATCCTCCGCCGCACGCATCTCGACGAGGTGCCGCAGTTCCTCAACATCCTCGAAGGCAGCATGAGCCTGGTCGGACCCCGTCCCGAGCGGCCCTTTTTCGTCGAACAGTTCGTCAAGGAAATTCCCCTCTACCGCCGCCGTCTCAACGTGCGTCCCGGACTCACCGGCTGGGCGCAGGTCAAGCATCGCTACGACGCGTCCGTGGAGGACGTTCGGCTGAAGCTGCGCTTCGACCTGTACTATATCGAAAACCTGTCCCTGCGAATGGATATCAAGATCCTGATCCACACGTTCTTCCGGATGATCACCGCGAAAGGCCAGGCGTAATGCGGCGCGGGGCGCCGCGCAGGATGCAGGAGGCAGGAAGACGTAGGGACGAGCCAACGGCTCGTCCATTGGCCGTGAGCAAGAGAAAGGCGTTGACGTAGGGACGAGCCAACGGCTCGTCCACTGGCAGGAGGCCGAAGGTCGGAGATTTGCTGTGGCGAACAAATTCCAGGAATATCGCTTCGAATTGATTGTGCTCGTGCTCGCGGCGCTGCTGCGGGTGGGCGCCATCGCCGTGTACGGGAATGCGGAACAGCCGCAGCTGTACGAATACGGCGGAATCGCCCGGCACATCCTGGCCGGCGAGGGATACGCGCATGTATTCCCCATCCTCCATCCGGAGTACGGGATCGCGCGGCGCGTGTACGACAACGCCGTCCCCACCGCCTTCACGCTGCCGGGCTACGTGCTGGTCATGACGGCGGTGCTTGGCACCTTCGGCGACGGCAGCACGGCCTACGTCGTGCTGTACGGCCTCAATCTCTTCACCTCCCTTCTTGCCCTGCTGCTGCTGTACGCCTTTACCGCCACACTGCTGTCGAAATCCACGGCGCGCTGGGCGCTGCTGCTCGCAGCGGTATTTCCCCCGATCGTGGCTTCCACGGCCACGTTCGGCGGCACGCCCTGGACGCACATGGTCATGCTGTCGGCGCTGCTTCTCGTATGGCGCAGCGGAATGGCCTCCGCGCGAGAAACGATGAGCCGCACGGCTCTGACATGGCTTACGATCGCCGCCGGGGCGATGACGGGCATCTGGACGCTGTTCCGCGGGGAGGCACTCGGCGCCGCGGTGCTCATCGCCGTATGGATGTGGGCACGGCAGCGGACCTGGCGCCGCGCCGCACTGTACCTGGCCGCCTGCCTCGTGGTGGTGCTCCCGTGGAGCGTGCGCAACACGCTGACTTTCGACCGTTTCGTTCCGCTGACCACGAATTTCTGGCTCAATGCCTGGCGCGGCAATCATGAAGGCGTCATGGGCGGATCGTTCAAACCCGAGGGCGGATCGAACTGGCTCACCCCGGAAATTCAGGCGGAAATCGAGGCCATCCCGCCGACGCCCCAGTACGAGATCCAGCTCATGGACCTGTACCGCACCCGGACCATGGAGTTTGTGCGCGCGCATCCCGGGGAAGCGATCCTGCTGTATATCAGAAAAGTCGGGATGTTTCTCACCATCGACTGGAGCGACCCGCGGGCACGGCACCCGCTGTTCCTCTACCCGCAGCTGCTGATGATGGCCTTCACCCTCGCGGGTGCGTTCCTTCTCTGGCGCCGGCGGCGCGTGCCCTGGCCGCTGGTGTACACCGTCCTGGTGACGATGTTCTCCGTCGCCGCGCTGCACGTCGAATCGCGGTACCAATTGATGATGGGGATTTTGTACATTGTTTTCGCCGCGCCCGCGCTGCAGGCGCTCTTCCGGCATTTCTACCCAGACAACGAAAGCACCGCTCATGGCTGATCCCGTCCGCGTGTCCCCGCTCCGCTTCACGGCCCGTATCATCGCCGTGGTCACAGTTCTGCTGTGCATGCCCGCGGCATCCGTTTTCGCGCAGGCCGAGCACGTGGAAGTTTCGCATCCCGTGTACGATTTTCTGAACCGCATGCAGGTGCGCGGCATCGCGAGCGGGTATTCACGCGCCGCGCTTCCGCTCGAACGAAAGGAAGTCACCGCGCTGCTCAGGGAAATCGGCCGGAACCGCAGCGCGCTTTCCGGGGCCGAATCCTCGCTCTGGGAGCGCTTCGCCGACGAATTCATCGCGGAGGCAGAGGGAACGCAGAACGCCGTACTGCTTTTCGAGACCGCACCCGCCGAACTGCCCGGAGCAGTGCTCGGCGACAGGGAGAAATTCCTCTACCGCTGGCGCTCGGATGACGGGAAAAACACCTTCGCGGCGGAACTGCTCGCATCGCTCGACTACCGTACGCTGATTACCGACGACGGGACATCGAACGTCACGCTGGGCGAAATCGGCGGCCGTTTCCGCGGCACGCTGGGCGGTATCGTCGGGTACGGCCTTCGGGCGACGAACGGCATGGTTTCCGGCAATCGGGCCCTGGCGCTCAACGATCAGCATCTTCGCCGCAATTTCAATTTCGCCGATCTCGACAAGGCGTTTTTCGATTTCGCGGAGGCCTACGTCGGCGCGACCTGGGACTGGGGAAGCGTCTCCCTCGGCAAGGAAAAACGGATCCTCGGCAGCGGGCTTTCGAACCAGATACTGCTCAGCACCAACGCCCAGCCGTTTGACGCGCTGCAGTTCGCCGTCCATGTCGGCGCGTTCCGCTTCTCCTTCCTGCACGGATTCCTTCTCTCGGAACTGCAGCTGGTCGACAACGGCAGGCCGTATTACGACAGCAAGTACGTCGCGATGCACCGCGCCGAGGCCGACATTCTCCACGCCGTACGATTCGGCGTCTTCGAATCCGTCGTCTATTCGCAGCGCGAAGTGGATCCCGCTTATCTGAATCCCGTGAACTTTTACAAGTCCGCGGAACATGCCGGCGGGGATCGCGACAATCCGATGCTCGGCTTCGATCTCGCCACGCTTTTCATCCCCGGATGGCAGGCCTACGGAAGCTGGCTCATCGACGACATCGATTTTTCGCTCATGGGGAGCGGCTGGTGGGGAAACAAGTTCATCTGGCAGGGCGGACTGATCAACGCGTCGCTGCTTCCGAACACCGATATCGCGGTCGAGTACACCCGTGTCGAGCCGTACGTGTATTCGCATCGCCTCGCGGGAAATCAGTACACGCACAACGGCGACGCGCTCGGACTCGAAATCCCGCCGAACAGCGATGAGTGGTACGGGAGCATGCGGCACTGGATCAGCGACGCGCTCTGGCTGCAGGTCGAATACCATCATCGCCGGCACGGCCGGAACGAGGTCGACGCCGACGGCAGCATCATCGTCAATCACGGCGCCGACATCTACCAGTCGCTCGACTACGAGCGCGACTCCGACATCGCACCCTTCCTCGACGGTCCGCTCGATACCTCCGACATCCTCACCCTCACCGTCCGCTGGGAACCGTGGCGCAATATCGTCCTCGCCGGCCGATTCCGCTACCGCGACCTTCGCTCCGTTCTCGACGGCGCCCGGCGCGACACCTTCCTCGCCGCCGGTCTGACCCTGGAATTATAACCCCGCGATCCCCGGGGTGACACCCGGGGGAATATCCGATGATCCCCGGGGTGACACCCGGGGGAATATCCGATGATCCCCGTGGGTGACACCCGGGGGAATATCCGATGATCCCCGTGGGTGACACCGTCGAGGGGCTCGCGCCCCTCTCTGGGCGCAGGTCGCTCCTTCGGAGCTCTCACGGGGGAACCCCGGAGGGGTGGACCTAATCCCAAAGATACCGCTCATCGAATTCCGCACCGGACTCACGCAGAAGACGGAGCACCTCTTCTTTGTAGATCTCGGTGTGATGGTGACGCTCCTGATTACGAATGTAATTGGCGATTTTGTCGACATCCCAGCGCGAGACGGAGACGGCGTAATATCCGGTCTGCCACGCGAAACTGCGGTAGCGCGGGCCAAACCTCTTCGCAAACCTGGAAGAGTTCGCCTTCAACTCGCGCATCAGATCCTGGTAGCACATCGACTTCGGCAAGCGATGAAGCAGATGGACGTGCTCCTCGCCTCCGCCAATGGCGAGAACATGCGCATGCCGATTCTCCATGACCTTCGCCATGTAACCGAATATCTGGTTTTTTGTCTCCTTTACATCCAGAAGATGACGTCGTCTCGAGACGCTGAAAACGAGATGCGCGTAAATCTGGAATATTGATTGACCCATGATCGTACCCCCTGAATCATGATTGGAAACACCGCGGTGTCGCGGTGCGAAAACAGCATGAATGGCTTCCACGATCTTATCCCCGATCGTGAATGACAGCCAACATACGATCGATGGAACCCGGAAAGGAGTCGGAAGGGCCTCCCGGCGGTAAATTTGACCAGGCCCGAACCCGCCGCCTGAACCCGCCGAAAGCAGGCGGCACTTCCAGCCGGGGGATACCGATTTTCATGGTATTGATGGAAAAATCTGATAAATTACAGGTTCGGTTCTTCCGGTTCAACGGAACGGACACGTTTTAACGATTCGGTATGAGGTTTTGATATGCAGGACATTTTCAAAAGACGGTTTCTCGAACTGGCGATCATGGGCGCGGCATTCGCCGCGGCGGTTGCTCTGCTGCCTGGAACGCCGACCCACTGGGACAGCGTCTTATCCGAGATGGCCGCGCGGCAGACAAACCGGATTCTTCATGCCAGGGGCGCGAACAAACACGTTCCCGGCATCGAGTATTACTATATGTCGCGCAAGTACGGCAATCCCGGCATCAATGTTGAAATGATGCGCCTCCAGGCGCAGCAGGAAGTCGATTCCCGACTGGGCCGCGGCTTCGACAAATCGGCGATCAGCAACGCATGGACCGCCCTCGGCCCGGGAAATATCGCAGGACGCGTTCGTGCGATCGCGTTCCGGCCCGGAGAGAACACGGTCGTCTACGCCGGCGGTGCCAGCGGCGGCGTGTTCAAATCGGTGGAGAGCGGCATGAGCGGATCGTGGCGTCCGGTGATGGATTTCGCGGATGCGATTCCCGTCGGCGCGATCGCGATCGATCCTTCCAACCCCGACATCGTGTACGCCGGGACGGGCGAACCGACCATGGAACTCGTCAAGTCGTACGGCGCGCCGTCGTACAGCGGCGTGGGCATCATGAAATCCGTCGACGCCGGTGAAACCTGGCGCCGCCTTCCGTGGCCGACCAGCAGCAGCGCGGTGCACGAAGTGATCGTCAGTCCCGCGAATTCCGGGCTGGTCATCGCCGCGACACGCGACGGACTGTACCGCTCGGGCGATGCAGGCGAGTCATGGAGCAGAGTGCAGTCGGGTATCATTACCGACGTCGTGTTCCGTCCCGACAATCCGGACGTCGTGTTCGCCGCCGTGGGTGGTGACGACGGTCCGGGCACCAACGGAATCTACCGCTCGACCAACGGCGGCCAGCGTTTCTCCTGGACGAAGCTGACCACGAACTGGCCGCAGACCGACTCCACCGGCCGCATCGAACTCGCGACTTCCCCGGCAGACCCCAACCTGCTGCTGGCGTTCGTTCTCCGCAGCCGTTCCATTTCGAGCGGCGACAACGATTTTCTCGCGCTGATGAAATCCACGGATGACGGCGAAAGCTGGGTGCGCGTGCAGAGCAACCTGCCGACGGACTACACCTCCGGCCAGGGCTTCTACAATCTCTGCGCGGCGATCTCCCCGACCGATCCGAACGTCATCCTCACCGGCGGTTTTGAAGTGTACAAATCGACCACCGGCGGTTCGAGCTGGGCGCGCGTCACCAGCGGCAACTCCCCCGTGCACGTCGATCAGCATGAGCTGCGCTTCACGGAGAACGGAAATTACGTCTACCTCGGCAATGACGGCGGCGTGTACCGCAGCGCAAACGGCGGCTCCTCGTGGACCCCGCTCAGCGAGGCCCTCGAGACCATCCAGTTCTACACGCTCGCGTGGGATCCGAACGATGCGGAGCGCTTCTACGGCGGCGCCCAGGATCATGGAATCTTCCAGTCCTACAACCTCACCCAGCACGCATGGCGCCTGCGCCGCGGCGGCGACGGCGGATACATTCTCGTCGATCCGAACCGCTCGAACGTGCTGTATTCCCGCGTCGCGGTCGAAGGCGGAACCATCCCCGTTCCCGCACGCAGCGTCGACGGCGGTTCGAGCTGGACGCGCCTCGCCAACGGCTTCGGTACCGTCGAAGCGGATCGCTTCAACTGGCTTCCCCCGATGATGCTCTCGCCGAACGACAACACCCGCATGTACACGGCCACCCAGTTCGTCTACACCGCGAAGGGTGTCGACAGCGGCAGCCCCACGTGGGGAGCGATCAGCCCGGACATCACCGGCCGCAGCTCCTATGCCTATTCCGTCGTGACAACGATGGACATCTGCGAAGGCAGTCCCACCTGGATGTATGTCGGCTGCGGCGACGGCACCGTCCAGTACAGCGATGTCATCCAGGCGCTGGACGTCGAGTGGTTCAATATCAGCGCGGGCCTTCCCAACCGCTGGGTGAGCCGCATCAAGGTCGACCGCCAGAATCCGGAAATCGCGTTCGTCGCCTTCTCCGGCTACGGTACGGGTCACATTTTCAAAACGACGAACAAGGGCGCCGATTGGACCGATATCTCCGGCAACCTGCCTGATCTTCCCGTCAACAGTCTCGTGATTTCCCGGGACGATCCGGCGAACACCCTGTACGCCGCCACGGACATGGGCGTGTGGTACACCCGCAACAGCGGACAGAGCTGGGCCCGCTTCGGCGACGGTCTCCCCAACGTCGTGGTCTATGATATCGACATCGATTCGCGCAACCGCCTCATCGCAGCCACGCACGGACGCGGCATGTGGATCACCGACGCCACGCTGAGCGTATCCTCCGGCGCACCGTCGGCAGATGCCTTCGCCGTGATGCAGAATTATCCCAACCCGCTGAACGCATCGGCCGGAACCCGCATCCGCTTCACGCTCGATGCGCCCGCGACGATCACGCTGCGGCTTTTCGACGCGACGGGCAGAATCATCCGCACGCTCGCGGAAGGACGGCGCGACGCCGGATCGCATGATCTGAACGTCAGCACCGCCGACCTGCACGACGGCGTGTACTTCTACACGATCAGCAACGGCAGCGAACAGGTCACGCAGAAAATGGTGATCATGAACTGACGCGGCATCTTCCGGCGCGACGCCGGGAACATGCCTCGGGCATCCATATTTCATACAAAAGCATCCGGTTTTCCGGATGCTTTTTTTTTTACGATTCGACGGCAGGGCGTGGGACATGCGCGGGGCACCGGTTTTTACCCTGATTTTTCAGGCTGCGGCGAAGGCGATCCGCGCGTCATGGAGTCGCGGCTGTAACCTTTGATGACGCTTCGACGTCATTCCCCCGCAACTGTTGCAAAGCTTGCAGACGTTTCCGGGTGCAGACGAAAAAGAAAAAGATGCAATCGCCGAATTAAACGTTCCTGTTCGATCCCGTGTCCTACTCCGCAAACGTCTGCATCCCCGTAACCCGAAATCCAACGATACACTCCCATACGAGGTTGTTATGAAGCATCTCCTTTTTTCCGCACTACTCGCATTCGCACTGGTGCTGTCCGCCTGCGAATCCCAGAGCGACGTCAACACGCCGGTCACCAGCGATCAGACGCTGCTCAAGGCCGTCGATAATTTCAACCTGGACAATGCGCAGCTGGCGCAGGTCGATGAAATGTTCTGGCTCGAAGAAGACATGAGCGTTCTCCTGAATCCCATGCAGGCAGCGGCACTCGATGACCTTGTCGGCGGCACATCTCCGAATTTCGGCGGTTCCCGCGACCACCACGGCATCGGCTTCGACATGGGCGCCCTCGTCGAACTCCGCCTCATCCTGAAAGCCAATCCCGATCTGAGCGAGGAAACGAAACAGGCGCTTCTCGATCTGATCACCGCAAGCAATGCGCGCCGGCTCGAACTCATCGAGACGTACAAGGACAACCCCGAGGAGCTGCGCGCGCAGCTGACCGCCGAGCATGACGCATTGATCGCCGCCATGTACGGGCTGCTGACCGCGGAGGAAGTGCAGGCCGTGGAAGATCTGAAAGCCGAGATCGAACGCATCCGGCAGGAGATGCGCGACGCATGGGCGCAGATCCGCATCGATGCACAGGTGGTGCGTCTGACCTCGTATCTCGGTCTTGACGATACGCAGGCGCAGGCCATCAAGGCGATCCTTCTCGACCAGTACCAGAAGATCCAGGAACTTCGCGAGCAGTACGCGGGCGATCCGGAAGGTTTCCGCGCCGCCGTCCAGGCCCTGCTGCAGACGACCGATGAAGCCATCATCGCACTGCTGACGGAAGAACAGGCCGCGAAGTATGCGCAGGTGAAGACCGTGCGCCTCGACTGGCGCCGCGGTCACGGACACGGCATGCGCGGCTGAGCGCCGGACGGCGTGACCGCGTTTCCCGCAGAAAAGTCCGACGAAAAATGGACCGGCAGGTTCATCCTCCATACCTCAAAAAAAGGGCGTCCCGCAAACCGGGGCGCCCTTTTTTTCTGAAACGAAAAAGACCCGTACGAACGGGTCTTTTCAATGTCTGCGCTGTCAGATGCGTCTGCGCCGCCTGACGGTGCTTCCGTTCCCCGAGAAGCTGCCGCTCCCCTCCATCTTCATGGCGGAGATCGCCTGCAGCAGTTCGCGGTTCGTGCGGAACCGCCGCACGTACTCGATCAGCCCCTGCATCGCTTCGCGGTTGCCGCCGTCGAGCAGCGCGCGCCGCAGTTTGTAATGCATGTCGGTATCTTCACCGAGCAGCAATTCCTCGCGGCGGGTACCGGAGAGCTGAATGTTGATGGCGGGGAAAATCCGGTGGTCGGCGAGTTCGCGGTCGAGCACGATTTCGCTGTTGCCCGTTCCCTTGAATTCCTGGAAAATCAGTTCGTCCATCTGCGACCCCGTATCGACGAGGATGGTCGCGATGATGGTCAGCGATCCCCCGTGCTCGATGTTGCGGGAGGCGCCGAAAATCTTTTTCGGAATTTCGAGCGCACGGGCATCGATACCGCCCGACATGATGCGTCCGCTGCCCTTGATCCCGGCGTTGAAGGCGCGGCCGAGCCGGGTGAGCGAATCGAGGAGGATGACGATATCCTTGCCGACCTCCACCTGCCGCTTCGCGTATTCGAGCGTCATGCGTGCGATGCGCGCGTGGGAATTGAAATCGCGGTCGTTGCTGCTGGCGAACACCTTGCCGCGGACCGAACGCTCCATTTCAGTGACTTCTTCCGGCCGCTCGTCCACGAGCAGCATCAGAAGTTCGAGATCCTTGTGATTGCGCGAGATCGCCTCGGCGATCTTCTGCATCAGGATCGTTTTGCCCGAGCGCGGCGGGGAGACGATCAGCGCGCGCTGTCCGCGACCGATCGGGGAGATCAGGTCGATGACGCGTGTGGTAACGTCGTTGGTTTCGAGAACGATGCGCTGGTCGGGAGCGATCGCGGTCTGCCGCGTCAGCTCCGGAACATGCTTGTATTGGTTGGGGATGACACCGTTTATGTCATGCAGGGACGCCACCTGGTACTGGCCGTTCTTCTCCCGGGCGGTACCGGTGACGAGACAGCCGTCGCGCAGGCCAATATCCTGTATGGTGCCGCTCGGCACATAGATATCGCTGCTGTCGCGATGGAATTCCTTGCTGATTTTGCGGATAAAGCCGTAGCCCTTCGGCTCCAGCTCGAACACCCCGCTGAATTCTATGGTCTTCATGATTCCCAGTGATGATCCTGGACGGAAATGTGCCTTTACGGCCATTCATAATATACAGCTTTATTTCCCCCGGAACCAAGAAATAATAGAAGAGCCTATTCTTCGATTCTATAGCTGTGCGTGATTTTCATTGCTTTTTCAAACATGATCGTCACCCCGCAGTACTTGGTCTGCGAGAGTTCGATGGCGCGTTCGACGTCCTTCACCGCAATGCCTTTTCCGCGGAAAATGTACTCGATGTGCATGCTTTCGTAGACCTTGGGATGCTCGTCGGTCTGCTGTGCGGTGATTTCGATGTCAAAACTGTCGAGCGCAATGCGCTTCTTGGCAAGGATGGACGCAACGTCGCTGCCCGTACAGCCCGCGAGCGCGAGGAGGAGCATTTCTTTCGGACGGATACCCGAATCCTTCCCGCCGAACTCTTCCGGACCGTCCATCATGACCCAGTGGTTGGTGTCGGTGCGCCCGGCGAAGGTGATTCCGTTCTTGTGGACCTGCGTTACGAATGCTTTTTTGGTTGTCATGTGCTGCTCTTTGTTGAGTGAAAGTGCGTCGGTCATTCCGTAAGATGCAGGACTTCCGCCTGCGTCGCAAGCACGAATCCGGAATACAGCGATTCCACGCCCGCGAGTCCTGCCGGATCCTCTGTACAACGCGCGCGATACCCGCGCCGGATCTTCCTTACATGCGCGCGATACCCGCGCCTGAAACCGTCAAGGGCCCATAAACGCGGACCGCCGCAAGGGGGGTCTACTTGCGGCGGCTTGAGGTTGAAATCCTCAGGAGATTTGTTTAAGAACTAGCTACACCACTGGGGGAGCGGTATAGAAGGGGATCGCGAGGAAAGTGCCCGCCGAAGCGAACATGCGATGCATTTCTGAGCCCCCTGTGTCAACGCAGGTAGGGTTTGATAAAGAGAGAGGAGGTTCAATCTTCATGATGCAAATGTAATTTCTTTTCGATAAAAATACAATGCCCTCATTCTGCCCTAACATGCCGGGAAAGAGAAAATCGCCGTATTTGACTCGTATTTCTAAATTTCGGGCGAAAAAAATTTTTTTCTTTTCGCGGTGTTTGGAAATTTGCAAACGCTCGTCCGGCGGTCATTATCAGTGCGGTGACGTCCCGGGAGTTCGCGTGACCGGATGCCGCGGCGCTGCGGAAATCGCGCTCGAAAAACGGCTTCCGTGTCAGAATGTCGTGCCGAAATTGATGGTGATATAGAAGCCGTTGGCGTTTTCGAGTGGCGTCGGAATCAGCGTGTCGGGATTGTTCTTGTCGGGGATACCGACGCTCGCGATGCCGTCCGGGACGGGAATGATCATGTACCGGACATTGATGCCGAAAATGCTGGACCGGTCGAAGCCGAACTGCGCCCCGGCGCCGAGAAATCCGCCAAAAGTGTGATGGGACGAACCACCGTCGAACAGGCTCGAAAACATGTCGCCCGTGACAGGAGAGACGATCAGGAGCACGGGACCGACACCGCCGTTGACGAACGGGCGGAAGTTGTCGACGATGTCATCCTTGAACAGCCGGTACTGCAGTCCGAGAAACAGCGGCACGCGAAAGACGTAGTTCATCTTGTTCGGAGAGATCTGACCGAAATACGGATCGTAGTAATCGCGCTGATTGTTGTCCTTCGCTTCGGTCAGGCTGATGTTCGCGAAACTGGAGAGCACGTCGTTGAAGGAGTAACTGTAGAAGAACCCGAGTCCGAAGCCGTCGGTGCCGATCATCAGATCCCCTCCCCATGCATGCGCGCGCGGGGCCAGATCTTCTTCGGTCAGCAGCTTGTCGCCTTCGCTCTTCGGATCGGTGAACACGATGCGCCCGCCGCTCTGCGCTGCCGCTATGGCGGGCATCAGCGCGAGAAGGACCATCGTCGTAACGAGTACATGCTTCAACATCAGAACTCTCCTGTCGTAATATCCCAAGATAGGGTGCGGGGACGCTGAAGGCAAGACAGAATTCCGTCACTATCGAACGACGCAGAACGGCGCCACCGATCGGGTTTCACCGCTGCGAAGCACGAGGAAATAGATGCCCGGGCGCAGCATTGTCGCATTGACGTACTGCGTCTGCTCGCCGATGCTGCCGCTGCGAAGGGGGACGCGGAGAATTTCCTGTCCCAGTTCGGAGAACACGCTCACCGTGGCGTTCACCGCGGGCCTGAGCAGCTCATAGCGCACTCCGAGCACGCCGCTGCCCGCCGTGAGCGGCTGGGGAAAAACATCGAGCGAACGGGCGGCCGAGACCGCCGCATCCCCGATCCCATTGAGTTCCTGGCTGTCCATTTCGAGCGTCCGCAGAATCTCGACAGGCCGCGGCGATCCGTGATAGTAATCGTGCATGCGCGCGACTTCGGGCGCGGCGTGCTCGTCGAGGTTTTCGATGAACGCCGGCTTGATACTCTGGTAGCAGAGCGCGATGGAGACATGCAGGGGCAGTTTCCACGCATTGTCGATGGCGATGCGATACTCCACGGCATCGCTGCCGGTATGCTCGAAGCCGTCGAACGGATTGAAATTGACGTCCCCGTCCGTTCCCGTCACCCCGATGCTGTCGCTCTGCATCGAGGCGGCATCGAAGCCGCGGGGCGGAATGCGGTTGTCT
>QKAF01000086.1 GCA_003246455.1 Bacteroidota bacterium | reverse complement strand
TCGCATTCGCCGCACGGCACTACGCGGGATCGCAGAAACTGTGGGCCGAACAGGCGGCGCAGTTCCGGGTCTTCGACGCGAATTTCCTCATGCTGATCTACCATCTCGCGGCCGGGCTCAATCCCGCTCGAAACAGTGACTGCCCGAATCCGAAAACGCTGAACGACGACGGTTTCATAGGTGTCGTGTCGCCGGAGGGATATGTCTCGGAGTGGACAACCCACTTCCTCCCGTGGCTTGCCGCACAGGGGATTCCGGTGGGCGGATCACGCTTCGAGGATCTCTTTCAGCACTACGACACGGTTGATGCGGGGAGCCGCGTCTGGCACCAGGATCCGTACTGGCTCATGAACCTCGATAATCCCGATTGGCGCCGCTACGTCGGGGATGTCTGTCTCGCCTGGATGCAGGGCAATGAGAGCGATGGCTGTTTTTTCGACGTGGCTGTCGAAACCGGCAGTTCGCTCTACAACCCGAAGCAGCAGAATCCCGCGCCCGGAAATTTCGACTGGTGGGCGCCCCCGCATCGTCCGGCGCAATCGGCCGCCGGTCTGCCCGATCGCCGCGCCCTGGCGGCGTGGATGAATGCGCAGTACCTCGGGTACTTCCAGGAACTGTACCGGCGCGCGCATGCCGGGACGACCACCTCCCTGGTCATCCCCAATGTCGATCAGATGGTGACGACGGTGTACGATCCCGTGTGGCTCGACGGTGACGCGCAGGGCGAGACCGTCGACGGCGTGATGATGGAGGGCTTCGGCAACTATGCGGGCTACGACATGTGGCTGACGCTGGAGCGCTGTGTGCGCCACGTCACGGGCCGCGGGAAAATCCTCATCGCACAGTTCGGTGCCGCAGATCCTTCGGAACGCCTGCGGCGCACCGCGATGTACATGCTGGTGAAAAACGCGAACAGTTTCATCAACATCGTAAGCAGCGCGGTGACATGGTATCCGGAGTATGAGGTCGACCTCGGGGTCATGTCCCCCGTACCGGCGGATCTGGAAGAGCTGCGGCTGAGCGGCAGCGGCGGGGCGGGACTATGGCAGCGGCTTTATGCGGACGGAATGGTCCTGATCAACACCGGGGGCGAAGATGCGGTGTTCGATCTGCCCGGGCAGAACGAATGGCGGCGGTACGAGCCGGTCGGCGGCGGCGCGGTCGGGACGGACGGGACCGCGGCGCAGCAGGAGCAGCGGTGGTCGGCGCCGCTCACGCAGGTGACGGTCCCTGCTTCAGGGGGAATGATTCTGCGAAAGGAGAAACCCGCGGGCGCAGGGGGATTGATCGCTGCAGCGAACGGGCTGCGCATCCTGTCGTGCACGCCGCTGCCGGTTTCGGATGCGGGCGCGATGCTGCGCCTGGAAATTCCCGCGCATCTCGTCGGCGGCTGGATACTCGAGCTGCGGGATGTCCTCGGCCGCATTGTTCGGCGCGAAGCCGCGCCGCTTTCCGGCGCCGGCGCGCAGGACCTGCCGCTTCGTCGCGGCGGTCATCCTCCCGGGTGGTACCTCCTGCGTCTCGTTCATGCGGGCGGCGTTTCCGCGGCCGTACCACTGCTGTTCCGGTGATCCGGCTGGGTGGGAATTCTCTCAGCCGGCGCAGCCTTCCCTCTCGGATCAGGACGAGCCGGTGGTCTGCCGGATTTCGAAATGCTCGAGATTCGCGTAGTTGAGAAGTTCGTCGCCGCTTCGGATTTCCGCGTTGTGGCAGCCGACCCGGTTGCAGATCCCGACACAATTCCCATAATCGGGGACGGGACGCGTAAACAGCGCAATCACATCTCCGCCGCAGCTGCATTCATCGTAGGTCGGCAGCGGCACACCGCATTCGGGGCAGAGCAGTGTGAGAACATCACCGTTTTCAATGCGCATACCGAGCGATATGCGCGACTTGTCTCCATAGACGGGACTGATCGCGAGCAATCCTTCGCTCATCTCCTTCCGAACGCGCATCAGTATTCCGCTGTGCTCGGAGAACATCGCCTTGTCGTTGACGAGGTTGTGTCCTCGCGGACAGTAGCACGCGCGCACCACGAGCACCTTGCTGGTACTGCGAAGTTCCTGCATGACCGGGGAAGGGAAAATCATCATCCCGTTATCATCGAAAATGCGCATGATTCTCCTCCAAAGGGCGGGGTATCCGGTGTTGATTGACAGTGGCATAGTACGGCCAGGGCAGGAAAAATGCAAGGCGGAGGAGGCCGCCGGAACCGGTGTGCCTGAACGGCGCCGCGTGCTGCCGGTGCGTGAGGGGTTCCTGAAGCCGAAACATCCTTTCCCGGGAGAAAAAAATCACGGAAAGGCGATTTTTTCCAGTGTTTCTCTTGACGCGGGCCATGTTTCCCACGATCCAATTTGACAGGGGCCGCTTCCATGGAATTAAAACCTTGAAAAACAGCAAAAAAAATGGGCCAACCGCACATTAGCGGTCGACCCATGGGGGGGAGGGAGGGAGATCAAATATACATCATTCGAACTCGATTAGCAACTGATTTTTCATCACGCGTTCGTTTTTTTGGATGTGAACGGTTTTGACTGTCCCGTTATGCGGGGCGGTCACATCGTTCCGCATTTTCATCGCCTCCAGCACGAGCAGGCTGTCGCCCCATTTCACCGTCTGTCCGGCCTTGACGCGGACTTCCTGGATGACGCCGGGGATGTATGCAAGCACATGCTTCGGATCGGGCTTTGAAAACGGTCTGCGATACTTGAACTTCTCCGTCAGCCGTGTTTCGTATTGCGAATCGTCGATGACGAGGACGCTGAGTTTTTCTTGATCTTCCATGGTTTAAAACGGCGGGATGCCGTGCTTTTTCTGGGGACGGTTTTCCTGCTTGTCGCGGGAGATTTCGATGGAGTGGATCAGGAATTCACGGGTTTCATGCGGGCCGATGACCGCGTCCACGTGTCCGTTGGCTGCCGCGATATACGGGTTGGCAAATTTCTCGGTGTATTCCTGGACCTTGGATTGACGCATGGCATCCGGATCGTCGGCCGTGGCGATCTCGTTGCGGAAAATAATATTGGCGGCGCCTTCGGGACCCATGACCGCGATTTCCGCGGTCGGCCAGGCGAAGACGAAATCTGCGCCGAGATGCCGGGAGCACATGGCGATGTATCCGCCGCCGTAGGCCTTGCGGAGGATGACCGTCACTTTCGGGACGGTCGCTTCACTGTAGGCGTAGAGAATCTTCGCGCCGTGACGGATGACGCCGGCATGCTCCTGATCGACGCCGGGGAGATAGCCGGGGAGGTCGACCAGGGTGATGAGCGGGATGCTGAACGCATCGCAGAAGCGGATGAAACGCGCGGCCTTGTCCGAACTGTCGACGTCGAGCACACCCGCGAGAACCAGCGGCTGGTTCCCGACGATACCGACGGTCTCGCCGTTGAGGCGGGCGAAGCCGATGACGATGTTTGCGGCCCAGTGCTCCTGGATCTCGAGGAAGTCGGAGTCATCGCAGATCGACCGGATGAGCGTGCGCACGTCGTAGGGCTGGCGCGGATTGACGGGGATGACCTTCTCCACGTCGAATTCCGGTTTCGGCGGTTTCGCGGGGAAGGGATCGGGACGTTTGCGGTTGTTCCACGGGATGAAGGTGACGAGCCGCTTGATCTGTTCGAAGCACTCTTCCTCGCTATGCGCGAAGAAATGCGCGTTGCCGGTAATTTCCGTCTGTACGCGCGCGCCGCCGAGATCCTCCATCGAAATTTCCTCGCCGAGCACGGTCTTGATCACTTCCGGTCCGGTGATGAACATCTTCGAGATCTTGTCGACGACGAACACGAAATCGGTCAGCGCCGGGGAATACACCGCTCCGCCTGCACAGGGACCGAGGATCACCGAGATCTGCGGGATGACGCCCGAGGCCTGGGTGTTGCGGTAGAAGATTTCGCCGTAGCCGGCGAGGGAATTCACCCCTTCCTGGATGCGGGCGCCGCCCGAATCGTTGATGCCGATGAGCGGGAGACCCAGCTTCATCGCATGGTCCATGATCTTCGTGATTTTTCGCGCGTGCGCGAGTCCGAGCGAACCGCCCGCGACGGTGAAATCCTGTGCGAAAATGCAGACCGGGAAGCCCGCGATTTTTCCGGTTCCGGTGATGACCCCGTCGGCCGGCAGCTGCTTCTTATCCATGTTGAAGTCGCTGCATTTGTGCTCGACGAAAAGATCGTACTCGTGAAACGACTCCTGATCGAGGAGGGTCGTGATGCGCTCACGCGCGGTGAGCTTGCCCATCGCCACCTGCTTCTCGATGGCCTTTTCTCCTCCGCCGAGAATTACTTTCGCCTTCCGCCGGAAAAATTCCAGCATTTGAGATGCGAGAGACATGAATCGGGATCTCCGTTCTGTGAGTATTGAAGGACGGGTCTGAATGTGCCGTCCCGTCGAATGACAGATACTAAGATACGAATATCCAACGACATATAGCGAATATTTTCACGTATGCTCCGCGCAGGAGGCAGGAGGCAGGAGGCAGGAGGCAGGAAGCAGGAGGCAGGAGGCAGGAGGCACGAAGCAGGAAGCAGGAAGCAGGAAGCCGCGTTGCCGTAGGGACGAGCCAGCGGCTCGTCCACGTGCAGGCACCCTACCGGAGAAGCAGCATGCTTCGCTGCAGGGAATGCGGGCCGGCCTGCAGACGGTAGAAATACAGTCCGCTCGGAAGTCCTCCGGCAGCGAACTCGACGTCATGCACCCCTGCCTCGAACGTTCCCGCCGCGAGGGTGGCGACGCGGGTGCCGTCGAGACGGTAGACGTCGAGACGCACGTCGGATCGTGCGGCGAGCGTGAAGCTGATGCGGGTGGACGGATTGAAGGGATTGGGATGGTTCTGCTGCAGGGTCGGCGCGGCGATGAAGGAGACGTTCTTCAGGTACTGGTTGCAGATGCTGTCGATCTCCACCATGCCGTCGACCATGAGCGCTCGGGGATTCCCGGCGTTGAACTGCAGGTCGTGCATCAGGAGGGGACTCGCCGGCGGCGTTTCCCAGACGGCCCACGCGCGCAGAAATACCAGCGTCCCGGTTCCGACGAGCGGGGAACCGTTGGCGGCCGTGATGGTGAGGCGTCCCGGAGCGGTCACGTTCATCGTCACGTCAAAGGACGCGCTGAGCGTGCCCGCGGTCTCGACGCCCACGGGGAGCAGCAGACTCCGGTCGTACTCGAGATCGAAGGAGTAGCTCGTGGTGTTCGAGCCCTCGCGGTTCGTGAACAGCGTGACCGGAATCAGGTTCAGCTCCTGTGCCCGGGCATGCAGCGTGCTGTCACACCCGGCTTCGAGCGTGGTGACGCCGACACCCTGCAGCGGGATGCGAATCACGCGCGAATCGCTGTCGTTGCTGCTGCCCTCGATAAAGGCGGTTTTCTGGAAGACGCTGGTCGGCGTGAAACGCAGCGTCACGCTGTCGCGCTCGCCGGGCTGGAGGAGGTAATCCGTCGCGCCGACGTACTGGAATTCCCCGGGATCATTGCCGCCGAGAAGAATATCCTCGAAACGAAGCGGACCGTAGCCGATGTTCTCGAAAACCACCACGGTATCGCGGTAGCTCCCGAGTTCGACTTCACCGAAGTCGATGACCGCGGAATCGATTGCGATCTCCGGTGAAACGTTGTAGATGCGGACGCGGATCGCGCCCGTGTTGTCGGAGTGGCGATCGACGGAAAAGGGAGGATGATCTTCAATGAAGAGATTCAGAGGCGCGCCGAGTCCGAGAAAAGGCATGCGGTACTCGTACGTCGGGCTCAGTCCCGGAGGCACGATCCGCGTGGAAATGGGCAGGCCATTGACGAGGAAGCCGTTGGAGCCGGAGGTGGACGTTCCCGCAATGCCTGTTTCCGAAGGCGGGATCACGCGGTAGAATGCCGCGTCGACCAGTCCGACACTGTCGTACTGCGCATCGCGCCAGAAGGAATATGTTCCGGACAGATGCAGTTCGTAGTTCTTGTTGCGCTCGAGAAACACCGACTGCTTCGGGGCGGTGTCCACCGCGAAGACGACGACTTCCTCCATGAACAGCTGCGCCGATACCGGTGCGGCCGGGTAGGAGAGGAACAGAATAACAGGCAGCAGAAGCAGGGTGATGTTTCTCATGTCGCTCTGATCGGTTACAGGCTGTGTACTTCCAACATATTGGTTGATCCTCTTTTCTGCAAGGGACTTCCTGCGGAATACACCACCTGCTGTCCTTTCTCAACGAGTCCGGTCGCCAGCAGCGAATCGCGGAGTCCGCCCAGCTGATACCCGAGCGCGTCGAGCGGAGGTATCAGCACCGGGGTGAGTCCCCAGGTGAAAGCCAGCTGCCGCAGCGTTTGTTCGTCGTCCGTGACGGCGAGAATCGGGGTGGCGGGGCGGTATTTCGCGATGACGCGCGCGGTGCCCCCGGAACGGGTGAGCGATACGATTGCCGCGGCCTTGATCTGCTCGGCGATGACGCAGCTCGCGCGTCCGATGGCGTCCGCGACGTTGGTCTGCAGGTCCTCGGGAATGTCGTGCGTGCTGCCCGGCGCCGCGCCGCCACTTTTCTCGATCGCACAGATGATGCGGTTCATATACGTCACCGCTTCGACCGGATAGCGCCCGACGCTCGTTTCCCCGCTGAGCATGACGCAGTCGGTGCCGTCGAGTACGGCGTTGGCGACATCACTCGCCTCGGCGCGGGTCGGGCGAGGGTGCTCGATCATCGATTCGAGCATCTGCGTCGCTGTGATCACCGGTTTCCCGAAATAATTGCAGCGCCGGATGATGTGTTTCTGAAGCACGGGTACCTGTTCGGCGGGCATTTCCACACCGAGATCCCCCCGCGCGACCATGATGCCGTCGGCTTCGGCGATGATATCCTCGATGTCCGAGAAGCCTTCGTACCGCTCGATCTTCGCGATGACGGGGACGGAGCGACCGAAAAGCTTCATCGTGGTTTTCAGTTCGATGATGTCGCGTTCGGATCGCACGAACGACAGGGCGACGGCGTCCACGCCGGACTCGAGTCCGAATTTGAGATCGTCGATATCCTTTTCGCTGAGGGGAGGCGCGGTGATGTTCGCCCCGGGAACGATGATGCCCTTGTTGCTGCGCAGCGTCCCTCCCTTTGCCACACGCGTGCGGACCTCGTGCCCCACGATTTCCTCGACTTCGAGCATGATATAGCCGTCGTCGAGGAGAACGGTCTGACCGACGCGGACATCGCCCGGCAGGGCCTGGTATCCCGTCGATACACGCGAAGCATCGCCGATGCCGATATCCTCTGTCGTGATCGTGAAGGATTTTCCGTCCTCGAGATCGACGCCTCCCTCGGGCATGGCACCCGTACGGATTTTCGGTCCCTGCAGATCCTGCAGGATGGCGATCGGTTTCCCGCATTCGGCGGCGACATCGCGGATGCTGCGGATGATGTCTGCGTATTCCTCATGCGAGCCGTGGGAAAAATTGAGGCGGGCGATATCCATGCCCGCGTCCGCCAGTTTCCTGAGGGCCTCGGGTTCGCGGGTCGCCGGCCCGATGGTGCAGATGATCTTTGCGCGACGGTGTGTCATGGCTATTTCATACGGTTGTTCGAAAACGTTTCGCGGTCTCGATGAGCAGCGGGAGGATGACGCCGGAGGGTCCCTGCAGGCACTCGTCGAGCTGCCGGGCGAGGGCGGACGGCTCGGGATTGATCTCGACGACATACGCACCCCTGCGCTGCGCGAGGAGCGGAAGTCCGGCCGCGGGATAGACCAGCCCGGAGGTCCCGACGGCGAGGAAGAGGTCGCAGTCCAGCGCGGCCTGCTGCGCGAAATCCAGTTCCGTCTCGGGGAGCGATTCTCCGAACCAGACGACGCCGGGGCGGATCAGTCCTCCGCATTCGCAGTGCAGGGCGGTTTCGGTCGGCGGGGCTTCGTCGCCCGGGTACGGCCGTCCGCACGCGATGCACCGGCTGTGCTCGATGTTGCCGTGAAGCTCGTGCACTTCGCGGCTTCCCGCGCGACGATGCAGGTTGTCGACATTCTGTGTGATCAGGGAGAAGCGGGGAAACAGCCTCTCCGCCTCCGCCAGGGCGAAATGCCCCGGATTGGGCTGTACGCCGCGGATGATGCCGCGACGCCACGAATACCAGCTCCACACGAGGTCCGGGTTTTCTTCGAATGCCTCCCGGGTCGCGAGTCGCGTCGGATCGTACTGCGCCCAGAGTCCCCCCGCGGTCCGAAAGGTCGGCACGCCGCTTTCGGCCGAGACGCCCGCACCGGTCAGCACGGCGATGTGCCGGGCTTCCGCCAGCATGTGTTCAAGGGTCGCGGAAATCATGGCCGCAGGAGGAGATGTTTCCAGGGTGCGTGGAGTATCGCCTGCCGGTCGATGATGAGGCGATGGAGACCGCCGCTCTGCCAGAGGGCGGTGTGATCGGCGTAATGCTCGCTGAACACCTGTCCCGACTGTCCGGTCGTCAGGATGATGTAGCTCGAATCGGGCGAGGCCAGGTCGGCCACATAGCGCATCGAGGGACCGATCGCGGCGGCGTAGGGTTCGGTGAAACTGAATTCGCCGTTGTTGACCGTGGTGTTGTTGCCGCCGGCCGCATAAGGGCCGACGTTGAATATGCTGTTGAGCGGTGCGACTGACCCGAGCAGATGGCGGAAGGTGACCTGATGCAGTTCCCCCCATGCCCATCCCTGCATGTCAGCGCCGAATTCGCGGCGCAGCTGCATCACTGCTTCGGTGACGCTCTTTATCAGGATATGCTGCCGCGTCTCGCGCCGCGGCGTCCGCACGTCGTCGAATATCGTGGTCGCGGTGTCGGCCAGCAGGCGCGGGAACACCCGCGTCGGGATATTGGACAGGAAGACATAGTTCCGGAAGAGCGTGCTGTCCATTTCGTCTTCGAAGGTGTTGTGCAGCAGCCGCACATACGCCACGTTGAAAATGCTCGCCTCGACCGAGGACACGTGCATGCGGCAGTCCCATTTGGAGAGCATGTTCATGACGCGCGTCAGCAGCACGGGACGACCCGGCCACTCGCGCAGCGCATCCACGATTGCATCGCGGACGGTGTCGGCAGAAACCGAGAGCACATCCATCTGCATGAGCTTGAAGTCCGTCGCGCTGAAGCGCGGCTGGTCCCGCAGCAGCTGCTGAATCCTGCGGATCCTGCCGTCGCCTTCCCAGAGGGAGGAAATGTGGTACGGGAAGGATTCGACGACGCGATTGTTAGCGGTTGCGAGCACGTTGCCCGGCGGATTGTAGCTCCGCGGAAGTTCGGCGAAGGGGATCATGCCGCGCCAGGGCTGGGGAACGGTGGTGCCGTCATTCGGCAGCTGCGGCGAAATACCGGGCACCCGCAGCGGCACGAAGCCCGCGGCCGCATAGCCGATGTTGCCCTCGACGTCGCCATAGGTGAAATTCTGCGCCGGAACGCCGAAGAGCGAAAGTCCGGCTAGGAATTCCTTCCAGTTTCCCGCATGATTGAGACGGTACAGCGCGAGGATCTCGTCGCTGGTTTCCTGCCCGGCCCAGCGCATGCTCACCGAAGGCGCGGCGGCGAATCGATCGGGTTTCCGCAGCACGCCCTTCTGCGGGTAGACGTCGGTGATGATCGGGCCATGGATGGTCGAGTACACCGACATGACGACGGGCAGGCTGTCTTTGACGAATATCGAATCGGTGCGGACGCCGAGCGGGTAGCTGCGGCCGTCGATGCGGTAGGTGGAATCCCGGTAGTTGACGTCCTCGATGAAGAAATCGACGTCGTCCGCCATGAGATTGGTCATGCCCCAGGCGATGCGTTCGTTGTTCCCGATCACGATACCCGGCGCCCCGGGGATCGTCACCCCCGCGACGTTGAGCCGCGGGGCATTCATATGCATGATGTACCAGCGCGCGGGCTGCATGTACAGCAGGTGCGGATCGCTCGCGAGCAGGGCGGTCCCGCGCGCCGAGCGGTCGCGGGTCACCACCCAGCTGTTGCTGCCGATGGCGGAGCCGGGCGAGCCGGAGAGCCGCTGCGCGGCGATCAACGCATCGCGCATCCCGTCCCCGATCGCGAGCGCCGGCGCATAGTCCGGCGGAAGTATCACGGGCGCATCCTCGGGGTAGGTCGGGAAAAGCGTCTCGGCTTTTTCCGCGCCGAGCTTCTGCACGAGTTCGCCCAGGGTCAGATCCACCCACCAGGAAAGCGCCAGTTCCCAGCCCATCAGCCGGGCGACGATCAGCGAATGCACAGGCGTCCATTCCTCCGGCGCATACTGCAGCAGATCGAATTCGAGCGGATACCGCCCGTCCATTTCCCGGATACAGGCGTTCACCCCCCTTGTGTAGGCTTCGAGAATACGCCGCGACTGCGGGGAGATGTGCTGAAACAGGCTGTCGGCAAGCGCGGGGATTCCCACCGTCCGCATAAGGCGGTCGACGGGGACCGCTTCCGCGCCCAGCACCTCCGCGAGCCGCCCCATGCCGTAGCGGCGGGCCATGTCCATCTGCCACAGCCTGTCCTGTGCATGCACGTAGCCCGCGGCGACGTAAGCGTCGTATTCGGAAGCGGCGAGAATGTGCGGAATGCCTGCGGGATCGCGTACGACCTGCACCTCCGCCGAGATCCCCGGAAGGGCGCGTTCGCCCTCCGTCACCGGAAGGGATTTCGTCATCATATGGTAGAGGCCGAGCGCACCGATGATCACCAGGATCACAAGCGCGCCGCCGATACCGGCAATGATTATCCGTTTGTTTCGCCGTACTGCCATCAACGAAAACTAGCATGGACGCGGTCGAAATCCAATCCTCACGCGTCCCGGATCCCCGCCGGAAAACGCGGAAAAACGAGAAATAATCCGTAACATTATACATTGCGAGTTGACCCCGGATTTCGCATCTTATGCCGGTGTAACAACTCAACTCAACAACGCTGTGACTGCAACCGTGAATACATCCATGTTCCGACGTGCCGTAATTCTGTTGATTCTGGCCATACATGCGCCCGTGCTTCTCGCCCAGCAGGACTTTCCCGAGCGGGAGAATCTCGGTCCGATGATCAATTCCGAGTATCATGAGGTTCTGCCGGTCATCTCGCCGGACGGGAAGACGCTGTACTTCGTCCGCAAGGAACACCCCGACAATGCGGGGCCCGATCATAAGGACGACATCTGGTTCAGCAAACTTCAGCCGGACGGAACATGGGGTCCCGCGCAGAATATCGGGGCGCCGCTCAACGACGAGGGGTTCAATTTCGTGTGTACGGTCATGCCGGATAACAACGCGCTGCTGCTCGGGAACAAGTACCTTCCCGACGGGGGACAGGACGAAGGCGTATCCATGACCGTCCGTACGGACAGCGGCTGGGCCTTCCCGGTGAATTTCGAGATCAAGAACATCAATAACCTGGACGATTATTCGGAATACACCATATCGCCCGACGGACGCGTGATCATCATGTCGGTGCTTCGCGCGGACAGCTTAGGGGGACGCGACCTGTACGTCAGCATGAAAAAGGACGACGACACCTGGAGCGACCCGGAGAACATGGGGCCGACGGTCAACAGCAAATTTGCGGACATTACGCCCTTCCTCGCCGCGGACGGTGTGACGCTGTATTTCTCGAGCAACAGGCCCGGCGGCTTCGGCAGCAACGACGTGTACATGACCCGGCGGCAGGACTATACCTGGAAGAACTGGTCGACGCCACGCAACCTCGGCTACCCGATCAACACGCCGGGGTGGGACGCGTATTACACCGTTCCCGCCAACGGAGAATTCGCCTACTTCGTTTCGACGAGCAGCGGATACGGGAAAGGCGACCTCTTCCGCATCACTCTGCCCGAGAGCGCGCGGCCGATGCCGGTGATGCTGGTGAGCGGTAACGTGCATGACATAGACGGGAAAAAAGTGCCGGCGACGATTCAGTACGAACGGCTCTCGGATGGAAAGCAGATCGGGATCGCGCACGCCGACCCGAAGACCGGCGATTACAAGATCGCACTGCCGATGGGATATGAATACGGATTCCATGCCGAATCGGACGGGTACTATCCCGTCAGCGCGCATCTGGATCTGACCGATCTTTCGAGCTTTGATGAAATCCAGCGAGACCTGATCCTGGCGCCGCTGCAGCGCGGATCCTCCATCCGTCTGAACAACGTGTTTTTCGATTTCGATATGGATGTCCTGCGCGACGAATCGAAGCCCGAGCTCGACCGCCTGGTCAAGGTCCTGAAATCTCATCCTTCCATGATCATACAGGTCGACGGCCACACCGACGACCACGGCAGCTATGAATACAACATCAGTCTTTCGCGTCGCCGCGCCGCGGCGGTGGTGAATTACCTCGTCGACCATGGCATCGCGTCAGTGCGGCTGATGCCGCGCGGCTTCGGGAAAACCCGCCCGGTGGCCACCAACGATACCGACGAGGGTCGTCAGCTGAACCGTCGCGTCGAATACACGATCCTGCAGAACTGACATAGAGATTTCAAAGAAAATCGACCAACGGACCGGAAAATCTTCAATGGACGCAACCCAGCCGCGGATCAAGTTCCGCTCCATGCCTCTGCAAGTCCTTCTTGTCATTGTCACGTTCGGCATCTATACGCTCTACTGGTTTTATCAGACCGCGGTGGAGCTGCAGGATGCCACTGACGACCATACCGGGTCGCCCGGTCTGTGGATCGTCCTCATGTTCATTCCTTTCGGAGCGCTTTTCTCCTACTACTATTATTCCGAGCTGTATGAGAAATTCTCCTCCAGCGATATGAATCGCTGGCTGCTCTGGCTGCTCTGGCTCGTATTCTCTCCCGCGGTGTGGTTCATCGTCCAGACGGAATTGAACCGCCGTTCCACATATCATTGATCGGTAACGCCGCGTCCCGGCGACGAGTCCGATCATTCAATCCCCATACCAGCCGGCAGAAGCACATGAACAAGTTTGAAACGACCCTGTCCGACCGCTCCGACTGTCACATCACCCTGTTTCATGATCCCGAGGATCCGTTGACCTACATCGTCCGCAAATGGAAGCGCGGACTGTTCGGTCGGCGTATCGCCCTCTCCCGCTGGTTCCTGACGCGCGCCCAGGCGGAGCACTTCGTAGGAGCACTGATACGGGATTGCGGCGGCGCAGCAGGCAAATCGTCGCGGGCATGAGCATGGACGACCTTTTTTGCTATTCGATCGAGAACGTCCGCACCCAGGCGGGGCGCGCTCCCGAGACGAACGGCTATTTCGCGCTGCGCTTCTATGCCGCAGGCGGACGGCCGTCACGGGAGAAAACCGCGGTGATCGAGACGTTCTACTATTACCCTTCCGGCGGCACGATTCGTGACCGCGATATGACCATCGTCTTCTACGAACCGAAACTCGACAAGTATCACACATCCACTCGCGAAGGCTGAGACCGGCCGACGCGATATACGCGCATGATCACAGCAGCACTGCAATTCTGTCCGTCGTTCCTGGACGTGGAGCGCAACCGTGATACGCTTGCCTCCTACCTTGAGGGGGTGGACGCGGACCTCGCCGTTTTACCGGAACTCTGTACGACGGGATATTTCTTTCATGACGCCGCGCAGCTCGCCGCCGTCGCTGAGACGCGGGACGGGGAGAGCCTCCGCCTGTTCCGCCGTATCGCCGCGGATCGGAACATGCTCATCGTCGCGGGGTTTGCCGAACGTGACGGGGAGGCGTTCTACAATTCCGCCGCCACCGTGTTCCCGGATGGAAGGGTGGAGATTTACCGCAAGGTGCATCTGTTCGCGGAGGAAAAGACGTTTTTCACTCCGGGTGACCGGGGGTTCCCCGTGCTGCACTGGGGCGACCGGCTCCGTCTCGGCGTCATGATCTGCTACGACTGGCGATTCCCCGAAGCCGCGCGCACGCTGGCGCTGAAAGGCGCCCAGGTCATTGCGCATCCGTCGAACCTGGTCGCCGCACCGCGGCTCTGGAAACCCGTCATGCGGACGCGGGCATTTGAAAATCGCGTGTTTGCCGTGACGGCAAACCGGAACGGGGAGGAGCAGCGCGAAGACGAACGCCTCGTCTTTCACGGCAGCAGCCAGATCGTCGGCCCGAACGGGACCGTGCTCGAGGAAGTCGACGAGCCCTACGAGGGCTGGCTGCAGGCTGAAATCGACGTCAAGAAAGCGGATGAAAAATCTTTTTCATCCTGGAACGATATCATGGCCGATCGCCGGCCGGATGCCTATGAACTGTAGGACCTGCGTATGAAAAATTGGCTCCTGCGTACTCTTATCGAACTCGTCAACCGTACCATCACGTTTTCATCGGAAAATGAAGCGCCGACCCGCGCGCTGATCGATCACCGGCAGCCGTTCGTCCTGGTGTTCTGGCACGGGTCGATGACCTACCCCTGGTGGCGCATGCGCGGGCACAACGCCGCGGCGCTGGTCAGCCAGAGCAAGGACGGACAGCTTCTCGCCGATCTGCTCCGCAGCTGGAAATACACCGTGCTCCGCGGGTCGAGCAGCCGCGGCAGCAAGGAGGCGATGACCGCGATGCGGAGCGCGGTGCGTGACGGCCATGTGCTGTGCGTGACACCGGACGGTCCGCGCGGTCCGTACCACGAAATGAAAATGGGCGCCATACGCGTCGCCCAGACGATGCACGTTCCCCTTGTCATGGTCAGTGTCGGATATCGCCGGTTCCGCCGTCTGCGGAGCTGGGACCGCTTCGAAGTTCCATTCCCTTTTACGCGTGCCCGCGTCATGTACAGCGATCCGATGATCATCGACCCGGAACTGCAGGGGGAAGGGTTGGATGAAAAACGGCACGAACTGGAGAAAATCATGATTGCGCAGTACCGGGAGGCCGTCCTGGAAGTCTCTCCCGTCGCCCAGGCGTGAACGACACGGGCGATCGTCTCGATCTCAATCAGCATCCCCTGGAGCCACTGCGGTGAAGCGTTTATTATCCCAACTGTACGGGACGGCCATCGGCCTTCGCAACCTGGCGTTCGATCGCGGTCTCCGGCAAGTGGTGCGGGTGCCGGTTCCGGTGATTTCCGTCGGGAACATCACCGTCGGAGGGACCGGGAAAACACCGGTGGTGGAGTTTCTCGCGGCGCATTACCTCGATGCCGGCCGGCGTCCGGCGGTCGTGACCCGCGGCTATCGCCGCCTGACGAAGGGAAATCTCGTGGTGTCGGACGGCCGGGGACAGGTGGTATCCGCACGCGACGGGGGAGACGAGGCCGTGCAGATCGCCCGCAAATTCGATTCGCTCGTGGTCATCGCCGACGAGCAGCGCAGCCGGGGCTGCCGCATGGCCGTGGAAGATTTTTCCGCCGACATCATCATTCTCGACGACGCGTTCCAGCATCGCAGCATGCACCGCGACACCGATATTGTCGTCGTCGACGCAGCGGACGATCTCGACGTCCAGCGTCTTCTTCCCGCGGGACGTTTGCGCGAACCGCTACGAAATCTTCGCCGCGCCGATATCATTCTCCTCAGCAAGTGCCGGCCCGAGACGCCGGTGGAGGAGCGCAGGCGGAGTATCGCCCGGTACACCGAAGCCCCGCTGTTCGCAGCGCGTTTCACGGTACGGAGGCTGCGGCGTCTGGGCGAGGAAAATGCGCTGTCTCTGAATCTGCTGAAAAACCGTCCGCTCGGAGGGTTCTGCGGCATCGGGAATCCCGCGGGTTTCAGACAGACCCTCGACGAACTGCAGGTGCAGCTGGCGTCGATGACGGAGTTCGCGGATCATCACTGGTATGACGAATCGGATTGCGAGACTCTCCGCGAGGCAGGAGAGCGCACGGGGGCGACGGGCTGGATGACGACCGAGAAAGATGCGACGCGGCTGCGCGACGTCCGCGGCTGGGAACGTCTCGGTGACGTGTTTTACCCTGAAATGGCTGTGGAATTGCTGGGAGACAGCCGCGAGTTTTTCGAAAGGCTGGAACGGTAGCTCGCGAACTGCGCGGACGTCCGGTAGCGAAGCACTCCCGCGCACTGATCACAGAAGTGCGCCGTCGGATTCCCTTCGAGCACCGCGGTCGAAATCGGACCCTTGCAGAAGATGCATCGGCCGAATTCATCCCGTCGGATGCGTTCGAGGGCGAGGCGCAGTTCGTTCAGCTGCGGATGGGACTTGAAGGCGAGCTTGGCGAAAATGGTTGATTCCGACAGGTCGGTCGCAGGATCCTGGTAAACGTCCTGCAGAATCCTGGCGATCCGGAGGAGAATGATTTCACGCAGGGTGTCGGTACGTGTATCCATGATTTCGCCGCTTCCTTTCATGCTTCCCGTTCCTGTGCAACGCGGTGATATGGACCAATCAATCGTTCGAGCATTGATGGTGACTGCACGGAATTTGATGGCTGCGCGGGAGAGATTCAAGGGAAGACGGGGTGCCCTGTTCGAGAATGACGCAGTTGCATACCGTCAAGCGCGTAAACCCGACATGGGAGTCAGTTATTTTTTCATGTAGACCATCAGAATGGACACGTCCGAGCTGCTGACGCCGGAAATCCGCGATGCCTGTCCGACCGACCGCGGCCGCACGCGCATCAGTTTTTCCCTCCCTTCGCTCGAAAGCGAATGGATCCGGGAGTAGTCGAAATGCTCCGGGATGAGCATGCTTTCCGCTTGTCCGAATTTCTCCACGTCGCGCTGCTGGCGCTCGATGTATCCCATGTACTTGGTCTCGATTTCCACCTGTTCGACGGCCCGCGGATCCGCCAGGGCGGCCGAGACTTGCGCGTCGCCCGCGATGCCGTCGAGGCCGAGGACGCCGGCCGCACGGACCTCCTCGCGGCGGATGATTTTCCCGAGAAACTCGTTCTGCGTGACCGGGGAGGACTGGACGGAAGCGAGATACGGATTGAGCACATCCGGGCTCGCCGTGCGGGATTCCACAAGCGTGCGTACCGCGGAGATGATCTCCTCGCGGTCACGCACCGCGGCGTAAACGTCGTCCGGAATCAGCCCGAAACGGTGTCCCGCGGGCATCAGCCGCCGGTCCGCATTGTCCTGCCGAAGCAGCAGCCGATATTCCGCACGGGAAGTGAACATGCGGTAGGGCTCGAGCGTGCCTTTGTTCACCAGGTCATCGATCAGCACGCCGATATACGCATCGCTGCGTGCGAGGATGAACGGCTCCTTTCCCTCAAGCGCGAGAGCGGCGTTGATGCCGGCGACCAGTCCCTGCGCGGCCGCTTCCTCGTAACCGGAAGTCCCGTTGACCTGGCCGGCGAGGTAGAGACCGCGAATCGCCCGGGTCTCCAGCGTCAGATGCAGCTGATGAGGCGGAAAGAAATCGTACTCCACCGCGTACCCCGGCCGGATCATCTCGACATCGCGGAGCCCCGGAACCGTGCGCAGCGCGCGCAGCTGAATGTCGGCGGGGAGGCTCGAGGAGAATCCGTTGACGTAAACGACATTGGATCGACGTCCCTCGGGTTCGAGGAAGAGGTGGTGGCTGTCGCGTTCGGAGAAACGGACAATCTTGTCCTCGATGCTGGGGCAGTAGCGGGGACCCGCACCCTGGATGCGGCCGGTGAACATCGGGGACTGTTCGAACCCCCCGCGCATCACGCCATGCGTTTCGGCATTGGTGTGGGTGATGTAGCAGGGGACCTGCTCGAACGCGGGCCTGGGCGACTGGAAGGAAAACGGTTCCGGGTGTTCATCCCCCGGCGCCAGGGTAGTTTCATCGAGATTCAGGCTGTCGAGCGAGACCCGCGGCGGAGTGCCGGTTTTCAGACGCCCGCTCTCGAAGCCGTAGCGCAGCAGGGTTTCGGTGATGCCGGTCGCGGGATGTTCGCCGAAGCGCCCGCCGATACTTTTTTCGAGCCCGGTGTACATCGCGGCGTTGAGGAAGGTCCCGGCGCAAACGATGAGCGCGCGGCAGCGAATTTCGACGCCGTCGGATGTGGTGACCCCGACGACACGATCGTCTTCGACATGCAGCAGCGAGACCGAGCCGGCGAGAATATCGAGCCCCGGGGTCTGCTCGAGCTGCGCTTTGGCTGCCGCGGCATACGCGTCGCGGTCATTCTGGCTGCGCGGCGACCACACGGCGGGTCCTTTGGAGCGGTTCAGCATCTTGTACTGAATGGCGGATGCGTCGGCGATGCGCCCCATCAGGCCGCCAAGCGCGTCGATCTCGCGGACCAGGTGCCCCTTTGCCGTTCCACCGATTGCCGGATTGCACGACATGCGGCCGATGGCGTCCGCATCCATGGTCACGAGCGCGACGGAATGGCCCATGCGGGCGGAGGCGCTGGCCGCTTCGATGCCGGCGTGTCCGCCGCCGACGACGACGATATCATAGGAATTCTTCATACCAGACATAAAACATACGAATCATCAGGAAGATTTCATCGGATTGCAAAAGGTGCAGAACCGTCCCTCATCGGTGATTCGCGTCCGAAAGGGAAAAATTTGTCCCCAAAAATGACTGCAACCTTCCGAAAACACCGCCGTAACACAGACAGGCTAAAGACCTAGGGAGAAAAAAAACCGCACTCATTACACCCTCCTCCGTCAATCAGTAGTGGCAGGTATGCGAGATCACCTGCCATTTTTTTTTGCCCTCGCCGCCGTGCCATACCCGATACCTGATTACCTGCCGTCAAAAAAACGCTCCCGGCCGGGGGACGGTCTCAATGCCGTGGTGCAGCCCCGGCGTCGGCTGCGGGCGGGGAAAAGAAAGCCCCGCGGAGCGGGGCTGTCGAATGTCGTCACGGCTGTCGTCAGATTGTCTGGCGGGTTTACAGGAGGAACGAATCCCCGGGGGACGGGATTTCGATGTTCTTCAGTCCGAGTTCATCCTGCATGGCCGTTTGCAGCTTCTGCTCCTGGTCGTAGTCGCCGTGGACGATGAACGAATTCTGCAGGCGCGCCGGATTGAAGCGGCGGTGGTAGGCGAGCAGTTCGTTTCGGTCGGCGTGCGCGGACAGGCTGTTGAGCACGACCACTTCCGCGTTCAGCGCGAATTCCTCGCCGAATATCTTGACCGTTTTATCCCGCTCGACGATGCGTCGGCCAAGCGTGTACTCGGCATTGTAGCCGGTGATGAGGATGGTGTTGCGCGGGTCCTCGATGTTGTTGCGCAGGTGGTGCAGGATGCGTCCGCCTTCGCACATGCCCGAGCTGGAGATGATCATCATCGGTTCGCTGCTCGTATTGAGTTCCTTCGACTCCCCGACGTGCATGATGTAGCGCAGGTGTTCGAAGCTGAAGGGATTCTGCCGCGTGAGCACCGCCTGCCGCGCTTCCGCATCCATGCATTCGGGATGAATCCGGAAGATCTGCGTTGCGTTGACTGAAAGGGGACTGTCGACAAAAATCGGAATCTCGGGAAGCCGGTTCTGCTCGCGCAGTTCATGCAGGTGATATACCAGTTCCTGAGTCCGTCCGACGGAGAATGCGGGGACGATGATTTTTCCGTTCCTCGCCACGGTGCGCTTGATGACATCTTCGAGCGTGTCGAGAATTGTTTCGTTCGCGGCGTGAACGCGTCCGCCGTAGGTACTCTCGGTGATGAGGACGTCGACGTCTCCGACATGTTCGGGATCCTTCAGGATCGGCCGGTCGGGACGTCCGAGATCACCGGTGAAGCACAGCTGCAGGTCGCGCTCGTCATCACGGATATCATATAGGCTGATCGCGGACCCGAGAATATGTCCCGCATCGTAAAACGTCACGTCGATGTCGTCGGTGACACGGGTTTTGCGGCGATAGCCGACGGTCTGGAACTGGCCGATGACCTCGATCACGTCGTCGGCGTCGTACAGCGGTTCGACGGGGGGCAGGCCTTTCCGCGCATGCAGCTTGTTGACGAACTCCGCGTCCTTAACCTGCAGGTACGCGCTGTCGAGCAGCATGATATTCGCGAGATCCCGGGTTGCGGCGGTACAGATGATCGGGCCGCGGAAGCCATGCTTGTACAGCATGGGGATCTTCCCGCTGTGATCGATATGCGCATGCGAAAGGACCATGACGTCGATGCTTGCGGGGTCGAACGGGAAGCTGCTGTTTCGCTCCCATGCTTCCGCGCGATGTCCCTGAAAGAGACCGCAGTCGAGAAGGATTTTGTTTCCGTTGACTTCGAGAAGATGGCAGGAACCGGTGACGTTGCGAGCGGCTCCGTGAAAGGTGAGACGAATCATGTTCAATCCTCGATGGTGAAAATCGATGAACCCGGAATCATGGTCCCGGTATCCGGCCAGGCCTCGTGCCCGCTGTCGCGGCCGCGCATTGCGCCGTCGGGCGCGTTGCGTGATCGGGATCAGTAGCGGGCCAGGTCCCGTCCCGCGGAGATGATTGCTTCCGTACCGACCAGCGTGGCCTCTTCCAGCACCCGGGCGAAGCCGACGGGGGTGTCGAGCGATGCGACGCGGCGCACCGGTGCGTCCAGAAATTCGAAGAGTTCCTCTCCGATGAATGCAGCGAGCTCGCCGCCGAAGCCGCCCGTACGCGCCGCTTCATGCAGGACCATGGCTTTGCCGGTTTTTTTTACGGTCGCGGCGATGGACTCCCGATCGTAGGGGAGGATGCTGCGCAGGTCGAGGACCTCGCAGCGGATGCCCTCGTCCTCCAGCCGTTCCGCGGCGCGCAGCGCCAGGTGCACGGTATTCCCGTAGGTGATGATGCTGAGGCTGTCGCCTTCGCGCCGCAGCCGCGCGCGGCCGATCGGGACGCAGAGCTCCGGACGCGGATACTGCGTCTTCGCCCACGGGTGATTATAGAGGTACTTCGGCTCGAGGTACACGGTGACGCCCCGCGTCCGGAACGCGCAGCGCAGCATACCTGCCGCATCCTCGGCGAAGGCCGGCATGACGATGCGAAGCCCCGGGATGTTGGCGATGGCGGACTCGATGCTCTGCGAGTGGTAGAGCCCGCCCTGAATATACCCGCCTGAAGCGAGACGGACGATAATGTTGGGCGTGAACTGTCCGTTGCTTCTCCAGCTTTCGTGGGCCGTGTTGACGAGCTGCTCCATCGCGGGCCAGAAATAATCGGCGAATTCCGCGCCTTCCACCACGACCCAGATGTCGTCGCTGTAGCGGCAGAAACCGTTCGCCGTTCCGAGAATGAAGTCCTCCGCGATCGGGGCGTTGAAGACGCGGGCATTGCCGAACTCCTTCATCATCCCTTTCGTGACGTTGAACACGCCGCCCTTTTCGCGCGAGGCGACGTCCTGTCCCCACAGAAAGGTGCTGGGATTGCGACGGAACTCCTCGTGGAGTGCTCGGTTGATGGCGTCGCGCAGGGTGACGGCCTCGTCCTCGCCTTCATGTTTCCGCATCAGGCGGGAGAAGTCGTCGTTCGAAAGCGGACAGACATGCGTATCGTCCGCGAACACGTGCCGCATCACCGTTGACGGATCCGGGTTCGGCGCGGCTTCCGCGCGGGCGCTCTCTTCGTCGAGCAGGCGGAAGTTCTCCGCCTCGATCGCCGCGAGTTCTTCCTCGCTGCAGATGTTTTCCTCGCGCATGAACGCGCGGAGGCGCAGGAGGGGATCGCGCCGCTGCGCTTCGATCAGTTCCTCCTCGCTGCGGTAGAGTTCGTGCCTGTCGGAATTGCTGTGCGCCCCCATGCGAACGCAGTCGGCATGGACCATCGCCGGCCCCTTGCCTTCTCGGGCGTATGCGCAGGCCTCCTGCATGACGCGCCAGGAATCGAAGATGTTCGTGCCGTCGCAGTTGAGGACGAGCAGATTGCGGAAGCCGTGGAAATTATCCGCGATGTTGGTGTTGGCGCTCTGCTCGTGCACCGGGACGGAGATGCCGTACCCGTTGTTCTGCAGCACGAAAACGACAGGCAGCTGTTCGCGGCACGCGCCGCTGAGCGCTTCGTAGAAGTAGCCTTCCGATGTCGCGGATTCGCCGCTGCTGTAGAAGGAGATTTCAGCCCCGTCGAAACGCTGGATGGCGCGGGCCACGCCTACCGCGTGCAGGGAGTGACTGCCGACGCACGAGGAGACATTCTGAATCCGCATCGCCGGCTTTGCGAAATGATTGCTCATGTGCCGGCCGCCGCTCGCGGGGTCGGTCGCCTTGGACAGGCCGTTGAGAATGATTTCCTCGACAGTCATGCCGGCCGCGAGAACGGTCAGCAGATCGCGGTAGTAGGGGAAGAGAAAGTCGCTGCCTCGGTGCACGGACAGGCCCAGCGCGAGCTGTATGCCTTCATGTCCCGCGCACGGGGCGTGATACGACCAGCCTTTCGACATCTTCAGGTAGCGGGACGCCTTCTCGTCGAGGCTCCGTCCCATATGCATGATGCGGTACCAGTCCCGCACCATTTCCACGGGCACGTGCTCCGGCCTGGTGCCGAGCGGGAACAGCGACGGAGGAGAGACAGATATATCGTTCATTCGGGATTCCAGTCGATGGTGAAAAGGAAAAATAGGACTTCGTCCGCGGTGATCCAACCGCGTCGCGAGCGAGGCGATCCCGGTGCCGGTGAGGGAGACGAAAAAGGGGTCCGGGAACAGGGGGGCGAATCGGGGCGACCTGCGTTTCACCCCTGTCATTACTGCCGAAAAAGTGTGTCCGGTCCTGAAAAAGTGTTTGACTCCTGACAATTTTTCTTTATGTTTCATCGAGCAATCCATCACACTCACCAACCATAGGAGGCACCATGGCAAAAGCAGCTGCGAAGCCCATGACCAAAAAAGAGATCATCGACGCACTCGCCGAGAAGAACGGTCTCAACAAGAAGCAGACCGAAGAATTCATCAATAGCTACAATGAGTTGATCTACAAGCAGACCAAGAAGACGAAAGAATTCGTCATGCCCGGTCTTGGCAAGTGGGTCACCGGCAAGACCAAAGCGCGCAAGGGCCGCAACCCGGCCACCGGCGCCGAAATCAAGATTCCGGCGAAGACCGTGCTGAAGTTCCGCGTAGCGAAAGCAGCGAAGGATTCGATCCTCTAACAACGTCGGGCTTTATCTTTTTTTAAGGCGCCTTCGTGGCGCCTTTTTTCTTCCTTTTTTTTCCGAAGGCCGCGTCTATATTGTGTGTGACCTGCAGGGAGCAGCAGGTTCGGAATCACATCACAGACAAAGGAACAGGGAGCCATGATTTCCACGGTCTTCAGCGCGTCGACGCACGGGATCAACGCCTTTATCGTCGGGGTGGAAACGCATATTGAGAGCCAGATACCCGGTTTCATCGTGGTCGGTCTTCCCGACAACGCGGTGAAGGAGAGCCGCGAGCGCGTATCGGCAGCGATCAAGAATTCCGACTACGGTTTCCCGGTGCGCCGCATCGTGGTCAATCTCGCGCCGGCCGACGTGCGGAAGGAGGGGTCCGCCTTCGACCTGCCCCTGGCGATCGGGATTCTCCGCGCCACCGGGGTCCTGCAGTCCGAGGAGCTTGACGGCACGGTGTTTCTCGGGGAACTCGCCCTTGACGGGAGCATGCGGCCGATACACGGCGCGCTCTCCATCGCGCTCGAGGCGAAGAAACGCGGATTCCGCCGCATCATTCTGCCGGCGGCGAACGCCCGCGAAGCGGCGATGGTGCAGGGGATCGACATCCATCCCTGCGAGTCGCTGCGCGAGGCCGTCAGCTGCGTCGACGGAACGCATCCCGACAGCCGTCCGTTTCGTGTCGACATCACGCAGGTGATACGCGAACAGCAGGAGCGGAGCCTGCTCGACTTCTCGGATGTGAAGGGGCAGGAAAACGTCAAACGGGCACTCGAGGTCGCGGCAGCGGGCGGACACAACATCATATTGATCGGCCCGCCCGGATCAGGCAAGACCATGCTCGCCAAGCGCATCCCTTCGATCCTTCCGCCGCTGAATTTCGATGAGGCGCTGGAGACAACGAAAATCCATTCGATCGTCGGACTGCTTTCGCCCGGGTCGGCGATCGTCGCCACGAGGCCGTTCCGTGCGCCGCATCATACGATCTCCGACGCGGCGCTGGTCGGCGGTGGTGTCGGCTACGCGCGTCCCGGTGAAATCAGTCTCTCGCATAACGGCGTGCTTTTTCTCGACGAACTCCCGGAGTTCGCGCGCAACGTGCTCGAAGTGCTGCGCCAGCCTCTCGAAGAAGGCATGGTCACCATCGCGCGTTCGAAAACCAGCATCGAATACCCGGCGAACTTCATGCTTGTCGCCGCAATGAATCCCTGTCCCTGCGGCAACAGCGGGAATCCCCGCCACGAATGCAGCTGCTCGGAGCAGCAGGTGCAGAAGTACATGGGACGCATTTCCGGGCCCCTGCTCGACCGCATCGATATCCATATCGAATGTCCGCAGGTCAGGTACCAGGAACTCGCCAGCGAACGCCGCGGCGAGCCCTCGGAACGCGTCCGGGCGCGGGTCGTTGCCGCTCGCGAGCGGCAGATGGCGCGCTTCGCCCGCCGCCGCGGCATGCACTGCAACGCGATGATGGGCACCCGTGACATCGCGCAGTACTGCCGGGTCGACGACCGCTGCCGCGAACTGCTGCGCTCCGCCTCGCAGACCCTCGGCTTCAGCGCCCGTGCATACGACCGCATCCTCAAAGTATCCCGCACCATCGCCGATCTGGCAGGAAGCGACCGCATCCTCCCCGAGCATATATCGGAGGCGATCCAGTACCGCGACCTGGACCGGCGCATGTGAGGGGGCGGAAGGGGCGGAAGGGCGGAAGGAACGGAAGGGGCGGAAGGGGCGGAAGGGGCGGAAGGGGGAGCTCCGCACCCGAGCCACCGGCTCGGCCATGACACGGTGCATACGGCATGCGGTACCCGGCAGATCGTTACCCACGCCGGGCGAGGCGTTCGAGGATGACGAGGATGACAAAGCGGGGGATCCCCAGCAGGTAGCGCCTCCAGAGGCGGCGCGGTTCGAGCGCGACGCGGTGCAGCCATTCGAGGCCGGCGGTTCGCATCCAGCGCGGGGCGCGGGGCTGCGTGCCGGCGAGGAACTCGAGGAAATTGCCCGTCGCACTGGTGAGGGGAATCGAAAGGACAGAGAGGTTTTCGCGCATCCATGAAAACTGAAGCGGAATCCCCAGGCCGAGCATGAGCACGTCGGGAGCGAAACGGCGGATGTCCTCGCGCACCGCAGCATCGTCTGCAGCGATGCGGCCGTGATGCGCGCGGACCGTGCATCCGGGGAAACGAGCTTCCAGGACGGCGGGAAGTGTCCGGGCCGCGGACTCGCTCCCCCCGAGCAGGTAGAGGCGTCTGCCGGAACGCAGCGTCTCCTCGAGAAGCAGGTGATGAAAGTCCGTCGCGTTTACGCGCGCAACCGTTTCGCCGGGGCGTCCCCGGAGAGCCCATCGGACGGCAATCCCGTCGCCGACGTTCAGCGCGGCATTGTTCAGCAGCGCACGCAGCCAGTCCTGCCGGCGCGCGGAGAGGAGAACGTTGAAATGGGAATAGGTCGTGTAGGCGGGGAGAGGGTCGTCGGCGGCCGCGAGGGCCGCCGCGAGCATCTGCTGGTAGGACGCGTTATGCACGCGCACAGCGAAGAGACGGTCTGTCCGTACGTCGGAAGTCATCTTCGCGGCGGGCGGCGCATTACTCCGTGTCCTCTTCCTCTTCGGTTTCATCCTCTGCGCCGAACCAGCCGAGGAGCAGCGACATGAGCATGACGCCGTTCATGTCCTCGCCTTCGACGAACGTGCCGTCGTACTGCATGTCGGCATGCTCTTTCTTGAGCATCTGCCACTGCACGTTCTTCTCTTCGTCGAACGGCGTTTCCTGCGGTTCGTAGCCGAGCAGCTGCAGTTTGGCGGTGACGAGTCCCCTGAGCATTTCCTGCGTCTCGAACCAGTGCGAGAGAATGCGGTAGGCCAGTTCCGGGGAGAGGTTGGCTTCGTCGGAAATCACCGGAAGGAGCAGCGAAAGCGGCGCGCGGGCAAAATTCCGGAATCCGCGGAGCTGATGCTTGCCGGTGGTGAGACGTGCGAGTCCGGCCTTGTCGGCTTCGAGCGCGGGACGAACGACGGAGTGCCGGAAGGCGCGGTCATCCATCAGGGCGAAAACGGCGTTGGCGGGATGGGACTGAAGTCCCTCGTTATGTGGCGTCATGGGATCTGCGATTTCGTGAGACATTATTCGATCGTCTCCCAATGTACCGCTTTTCACGCATATCTGCGAGAGATCGCGCGCCCGGCGAACACGCTAGACTTCGACTTCCTCGACGTCCCCGGCCGTCGCCTCGTAGCGCATCGGGAGGCTGATACGGAATTCCGTGCCCTGGCGCTCCGGTCCGTCGGCGAGCTGGGAGGGCGAGTGGACTTCGATCCGTCCGTTGAACTGCCGGATGATATGCATGACCACGCTCATTCCCAGCCCGGTTCCTTCGATGCCCTTCTGCCTGGATACGCTCGAGCGGTAGAAGTCCTGGAAAATTTTCTTCTGTTCGTCCAGCGGGATGCCGATGCCGTTGTCGGCGATCTCGATGATCACGCTCTCGCCTTCACGCTGGATATGGATTTCAACGCGGCCGTCGCGCTCGGTGTACTTGTGCGTATTCGAAATCAGGTTTGCCAGGGCGAGCTTGAGCAGCTTCCGTTCCCCCTCGATGAAGATGTCCTTCTCGCTGTTGACCCAGGTGGAGAAGCGGATTTTCTTCGCCACGAAGAGGATGCGCATCTCCTGGTAGATTTCGTCGATCAGTTCGGTGAGGTTGACCTGCGAGATCTCGGGTTTCTCGGCGAGCTTGAGCTGCGTCAGCTGCAGGATGTCGTTGACGATCGCGATGGCGTTGTTCAGGCGAATCCGTGACCGCTCGAGCGGCCGTTCGAAAGCATCGGGCACCCGCCCGAGCGACCCGTCCAGGATCATGTTGAGATAGGTCATGGCGGCGGCGATCGGCGTTTTCAGATCGTGCACCACCGACATGACATAGCGCGATTTCGCCTTCTCCGCCTCTTCCAGCTTCCGGTACGCGATGGTCAGGGAGCGCTCACGCAGGTAGAGCTCCTTGGAGATGGAATTTGCAAGGTAGTTGCTGACCAGGAGTATCAGAGCGAGCAGGGTGATATGCGTTATGACGTAGAATTCGCTGGTGTACTGCGGCGCGGCGAAGTAACCGTCAACGGCGAAATGCGCGATGCTGCCTTTCAGTTCGAGGATCGCACCCGTGGTGATCACCGCCACGGTGAAGAAAATCAGCATCGAAACGACATGGCGCGGGAGGATGAGGCTCCCGATGATCACGTGGAAGATGAAAAAGTAGAAGAACGGCGATTCCACGCCGCCGGTCAGGTAATTCAGGCTCAAAAGGGCGATGATGTCGCAGCACATCTGCAGCAGGGCGTAGTGCAGGCCGTTGAACGGGGCGTACCCTTCGGGAAGGGACGGATGCGTGCGGTGAAAGATCAGGTTGTAGAGGAGGATCGCCCCGGAGAGAATGCCGATGGGGAGAGCTTCGATGTGCAGGGAGGGGATGATTTCCCCGAGAAGGATCAGCCCGAGCAGCATGACGACGACCACGTACCGGAGGTAGATCAGCCAGAGATTGCGCCGCTTGAGCGTTCTCCAGAATTCATCGTACATGATCCATTTTGGGACAAGTTCAATCATTGCTTGCCGCTTGAGTTGACTCCTGATCGAGAAGATAATCACTATATGTCCAACCTGCAACGACAAGGGGATGCCGTTCTCCGGAATCCGCGCACGCGATTTCGCAGGGATTCCCGCTGCGTCTCCCGGCCGGAATAATGTGAAAAATTTCACATATATTGCCGAATGGCATTGGATGTCAGTGCCCGCTTTGCGAATTTGCAATACGGGGCTGATCGTCCGGCACCACGCCGTCGGATCCCGGATCGCCTCCTGTTTCACGCGATGGAAAGACCTGATGAACTGCGTCGTATCGACTGTCCCCGAGCGCTGCAAGCGATGCTACTGTTGTGTCCGCGAATGTCCGGCCAACGCCATTCAGATCATGAACGGCCAGGCGGTCGTGCTGTCTGCGCGCTGCGTCGGCTGCGGAAACTGCCTGAAGGTCTGCACGCAGAACGCCAAATCGGTGCGCGACGGCATCTCGCCGCTCCGGGAGCGTCTCGCGCGCGGCACGGCGAACGAAAAAGTGGCGCTGGTCGCCCCGTCGTTTCCCGCGGCGTTCCCGGCGGTCGATCCGCTCTGTATCGTCGGCGCCCTGCGGACGCTCGGATTCACCCGCGTCGCGGAGGTCGCTTTCGGGGCGGATCTCGTCAGCGAAGCGTACCGGGAGCATGTTGCGCAGCGTGACGATCCCGTGATTACCACGCCCTGTCCCGCGGTTGTCGAATACATAGAAAAATACCATCCCGAGCTGATTCCGAATCTTGCGCCCATCGTGTCGCCCATGATCGCGGCGGGCAAGGTCATGCGGGAGAAATACGGCGAGGATGCGATGGTGGCGTTCATCGGTCCCTGCGTCGCGAAGAAGCTCGAAATTCTCGATGAACACGTGGCCGGCGTCATCGACGCGGCCCTGACCTTCGACGAACTCTCCGCGCTGTTCGCGGAGGCGGGAATCGACGTGGCGGCACAGCCGGCGGAGGAGTTCGACCCGCCGCGCGCCGCGCTCGGACAGATCTACCCGGTCTCCGGCGGACTCCTGAAAAGCGCGGGCATCAGTTCGGACGTGATGGATGAAGGGGTGATCGTGGTGGAAGGACGGCAGCGCTGTCTGAACATGATCAACGAGCTCGCCCAGGGAAAAGTGCAGAGCAAGCTGATTGACATTCTTTTCTGTGAGGGCTGCATCAACGGTCCGGGAATGAGCAGCCCGCTCAATTACTACGAGCGGCGGGAGTGCATCATCTCCTGGGTCAAATCGCGGCATCGGGCGCTCGACCAGGCCGACTGGCATGACTCGCTCGAACGGTCGCGCCACCTCGACCTGACGCGCGCCTACGAAGACCGCCATATCGAGGAGCGCATCCCGGAAGAGCGGGAGATTCAGCACATTCTGCATACCATGGGCAAACACGAAGCGGAGGATCAGATCAACTGCGCGGCCTGCGGGTATGAGAGCTGCCGTGAACTGGCGATCGCCGTCGCGCGGGGCATCGCGGAAAAGGAAATGTGCCTGCAGTACACGATCGATAATCTCGAGCGTTCGCATCGGGAACTCGCCGAGGCGCAGGCCCAGCTCATTCAGACGGAGAAACTCGCCTCAGTAGGACAACTGGCCGCCGGAGTGGCGCATGAAATCAATAATCCCCTCGGCACCATCGTGCTGTACTCGCATCTCCTCCTCAAACAGCTGAAGGAAATGGATCCCGCGCAGGAGGATATCCGCTTCATCATCGAGGAAGCCGAACGCTGCCGCACCATCGTCAGCAGCCTGCTCAATTTCGCGCGGCAGGGGAAGCTCGTCCTGAACCGGATTTCCGCGGCCGACCTGCTCGAACCGATTACCGCCATGATACGCAAGCGGGAGGAGTTCTCGGAAATCGAAATCGAATGCGACATCGATGCGCAGCTTCCGCCGCTGTACCTCGACGTCGATCAGATGAAGCAGGTACTGCTGAACCTCGCGATGAACGCCTGCGAAGCGATGCCCGACGGCGGGAGACTGCGGATCAGCGTCGGGCAGGCGAAAACGCCGCGTGACATGGTGATCGCCTTCGACGATACGGGAAGCGGAATCCCGAAGGAGAACCTCTCCCGCCTCTTCACCCCGTTTTTCACGACCAAACAGATCGGAAAGGGCACCGGGCTCGGTCTGCCGATTGCCTACGGCATCGTCAAGCTGCACCACGGGCAGATCACCGTCCGCAGCGAGGTCATGAGAGGAACGACGTTCACCATCACCATGCCGATGGACCTTCGCGACTATCCGGCTGCGTCGCAGATGTCGCCGCGCGAACTCGCCGCGGCGCTTTCCCCGAATCCGCATCACGTGCATCCGGGCCGCTGACATGGAAGAGTACAGACCGCAGCTGCTCGTCGTCGATGACGAACTCGGGATGCGCGAAGGGATTCGCCGGATTTTCACCCTCGAAGGCTACGACGTGACCGTGGCGGAAAACGGCACGGAGGGGCTGGAGAAAGGCGCCGCCAAGGAATTCGACGTGGCGCTGATCGATCTGAAAATGCCCGACATCGACGGACTGACCGTGCTGCGCCAGCTCAAGGAAGTCTATCCCGACACCGAGTATATGATGATCACCGCTTTCGCGGGCATCGATACGGCCGTGGAGGCGACCCGGCACGGCGCCTACACGTACATCCCGAAGCCGTTCACGCCGGACCAGATCGTCTTCGAGGTCAACCGCGCGCTGGGCAAGCGCCGGCTCACGCTGGAGACCCGCGAACTGCGCGCCGAACAGCGCCGACGCCTGCTGGAGATCAGCCAGGAAAAGAGCCGCCTGCGCACAATCATCAACGCCGTCAGCGACGCGCTGTTCGTGACCAACCTCGAGGATGAAATCGTGCTCGCGAATCCGCAGACGCGCGCGCTGTTCGAATTTCCCGCCAGCATCGCGGCAGGCGACCGGATCAGTGACCTGCTCCCCCCGGAGGTCATCGCGCTGATCAGGGAGGCGCAGGAGAAGGCGCCGCACGGCATCGAGCTGATCTCGCATGAATGGGAAATGAAGCCGAACCTCGAACTGTTCGTCAATATGAAAACCGCGCCGGTCCGGGATCCGGCCGGAGACATCATCGGGTTCGTCACCACCATCCAGGATGTCACGCAGCTCAAACGGCTCGACGCCCAGAAGTCGCAGTTCGTTTCCATGGTCGCGCATGAACTCAAAGCGCCGGTCGCCGCGGTGAGCGGCTACCTCGAGACCATGAACAGCCGTGTGCTCGGCGACGATGTCGGCAGCTATGAAAGGATGATCGTGCGGTCGGGCGAAAGACTGCAGGCACTGATCGATCTCGTCAACGACCTGCTCAATATCAGTCGTCGGGAACTCGGAACGGTGCGTCGCGAAATCGCGGCCGTGCGGGTGGAAGAGGTGGTGGAGAGCACGCGCGAACTGCTGCACGGCGAAATGGAAAAGCGCGGCATCGCCTGGAAGGCGGAATTCGACGACGCGCTGCCGACCATCGATATCGATCGTGACGAATTTTCCCGTGTGCTCACGAACCTCGTCAGCAATGCCATCAAGTACAACCGTGAGAAAGGGAGTATCGCGGTACGGGCGAAGCGGGAAGACGGCGTCGTCAGCATCGCGATCCGCGACCGCGGTATCGGGATGAAGCCCGAGGACCGGGAACTCCTGTTCCGGCAGTTCTACCGGATAAAGAATGACGAGACGCGAGCCATTCCGGGGACAGGGCTGGGCCTCTCGATCGTAAAACAGATCGTCGAATCCTATCACGGAAACATCACCGTCGAGAGTACCTGGGGAGAAGGGAGCACGTTCACCCTGCGCCTCCCGATCCGCTTCACTGGAGAGGGATAGTTCCCTCAGGTTCTTCCGCTGTCCCGACCGGGACGGAAAAGAATCTTCCATGGAACTTGACATCCGCCTTCGAACGTATTAAATTACGACACGTAACATCCCAAATTAAACATAGTCCCGTGTACCGAAATGGCCTTCACCGAAGCAGGAAGGAGGGTCTTCGTATAAGGTGCCAGAGGTTCCATTGAGAGATTTGTGTCGTACGCTGTTCAGGCGTTGCGCCGTAACAGCGGTCGTCGTGTATACTGCCGCGATGCACGTACATGCCCAGAACCTGTCGACGATAGGGGAAACCGATCCCCTGCACGTCGGCGGATCGGTATCCGCGCGGGCGGTCATCTACACGGCGAACGAAATTCGGAACCGAAGGGAGCCCTTCTCCTGGGTGTTGAACGGGACGGTGAATGTGAATCTGTACGATGTGGATTTCCCGTTCAGCTTCACGTACAGCGAACAGGAACGAGATTTCGCGCAGCCGTTCAACCAGTTCGGCGCCAGCCCGACATGGAAATGGATGCGCGGGCACTTCGGATATCGGACGCTCACGTTCTCTCCGTACACCCTCGCGGGGCATCAGTTTCTCGGGGGCGGACTGGAAGGAAATCCGGGGCTTTTCCGCTTCGGGTTGATGTACGGCCGCCTGCAGCGCGCGGTGGAAGAGGATACCGCCGCAGGGCGGTTCACCCTCCCGGCATACGAGCGGACGGGATACGCGGGACGGCTGGGCATCGGCAACAGCGCCGATTATTTCGACGTCATTTTCCTCAAGGCGAAAGATGATCCGGGCTCGCTGCGCCGGCCGCCGACAAATGCGCTGGTGCTCCCCGGGGAGAATCTCGTCCTCGGTTTCACCGGAAGCGCGGAGATCGTCCAGGGGCTCCGCCTCTCGCTCGACGCCGCTGCAAGCGACTACACCCGCGACGTCCGCTCCCAGACAGTGGAGAGCGAGGAAAACAGCCATCTCGATGCCTTTCAGGGAATTTCGGAAACGCGCACTTCCACCCAGTTCTATACCGCCGTCAAAGCCGGCGTGGCATGGACGATGCAGCGCTTCGGAATCACCGGCACCTATAACCGGATTGATCCCGATTACCAGTCCATGGGAGCGTATCACATGACCAACGACCTGCAGAGTTTCGCGCTCGCACCGCGGCTCGTCCTCTTCGGGGGCGCGGCCCGCGTCAACGCGACGTTCACCTTTCGTCACGACAACCTGCAGAACAAGAAACGGGCGACGACGAGCAGATTCATGCCCGTGGTCGCGATCAGCGTCCTCCCTGCGCCGCAGTGGGGAATCGATATACAGTACACCGACGTGCTGACATCGCAGTCCGACGGGTACGCGCGGCTCAACGACACGACACAGCTCGATCAGAGCAATCCGATGCTGAGCGTTATGCCGCGCTATTCATTCACCAGCGGCCCTGCATCGCATTCATTCCTTCTCGGCATCATGTATCAGCAGATGAACGACAACAATCCGTTCACCTCCCGCTATGCCGAATACAGCACGATGAATCTCAACCTCAGCTATACCCTCGCGCTCAGCAAGCAGCAGTTTTCGCTGACCGCCGGAGGAAATACCACGCGTCTCGACAATGCGGGCGGCGTATACCGCAACAGCGGCGTCTCCCTTTCGGCAAGTAAATCCCTGCTCGAACAGGCGCTGCGCCTGACCGCGGGAAGCGGATACTCCTTCCATAACGCGGGGAATACCCTGACCGCGACTGCCGGCGCAAGCTACGCGCTGCTGCGTCGCCACAGCTTCTCCGCTCAGGCGTCATTCGTGCAATCGACGGCTGGATATTATGCAAAAGACAGATTTTCAGAAATCACACTGGTACTTGGCTATGCGTATACATTCTGAGCTTTCCATCGCCGGCGCGCGCGTCCTGCTCCTGCTGCTTTTCTCCGCGGCGCCCCTTGCAGCGCAAAATACCATCCTGGTGACTACGCAGGTCCTGCCGCCGTACTCGCCCTATCTGTCGGACTACGTCTCGGTGGAAAACAAGGTGGTGATCAATCTCACGAATACGACCGGCGTGCCGCAGAACGTTCGCCTGATCGGCCGTATCGAGGGAGGCAACAACATCACGATCACCATTCCGCAGAATTATCAGCCGCCGCAGCCGATTCAGATCGCCCCGAATCAGAGCGTCGCCCTGATGGGCAATGCCCTGGCGGATTATCTCAATCCCGACGTCCTGCAGTTCCAGGGGATTTCGAAAGCGGAAGTGGTGCAGGGGAACGGGCTTCCGGAAGGCGACTACAGTTTCTGTGTGCAGGCGGTGGACTACGCAAACGGCACCGCGCTTTCCATGCCCGCCCCGATGGGCTGCGCGTACTTCAGCATCACGCATTTCGAGGTTCCGGAAATTCTCCAGCCGACGTGCAATGGGAACGCGCAGGCGGTGAACCCGCAGAATCTCGTGCTCAGCTGGACCATTCCCGCCGGGGCCCCGCCGCAGCATATCGAGTACGTGATCACCATGGTGGAAATGAATCCGCAGGACGCGGATCCGAATCAGGCCGTGCTTGCGGCCACCGATCCCCCGTTTTTCACCGCGGTGACGCAGACCAACTCCTTTCTTTACGGACCCGGCGCGCCGCTGCTTGAAGCGGGAAGGAAGTACGCCTGGCGCGTGACCGCCCGAAGCCGCCAGGGTTCGCCCTCGCTTCTGTTCCAGAATAACGGGCATTCCGTCGCCTGTTCATTCCTCTGGCAGGAAGGCGGAGGCGGACAAGAAGAGGAGGAGGAAGAAGTCGACATCGAGGAGATGTACGCCGACGACTGCGCGGTGCTCAACTGCGCGCCGCAGCCGCTGGCGACCGGTCCGGCCGCCAACAAGTCGTACAAGGTCGGGGACGAGATCCAGATCGGCTACTTCATCATGGAGATCACCGCCCTGTCCAATACCGCGGCAGGGAGTCTCAGCGGTGAAGGCGTCGTCGACGCACCCGTCTTCCATACGCGGCTTCGCGCTACGTTCCAGAACCTTCAGGTCAATGCCGAAAACAAGGTGTTTTCTGGGAAGGTGATCGGCGCGTACGATCCCGGTGCCCAGATCAATCAGAAGCTGAAGGATTTCACGAACAACCTCGATCAGATCACCGGCGATTACGTCAAACAGGTGTCGGACTACGTGCAGAACGGCCAGAAGTACATCGAGAATTTCGTCGATGCGAATGTGCAGGGACTGCCCTTCAGCTGGAGCAAGCTGCTCTCGAGCGAAATTCAGCTCGTCAACATCGTCGCGGTGGAATTCGCGCCGGACGGTGCGCGGCTCAATGCATTTTTCGACATGCCGATCCCGGAGGCGAACAATCAGATCCTTGCGTTCGGGCAGAAAAACGTCTGCTTCCATCCGACCGGACTCAGCATCGAAGGACTGCAGAAGCTCACGATGCTCGGGAACGATTACACGTTCGACTGGGGGCCGAACATCGACTGCACGATCAAGGCCGCCGGCGGACAGAATGGCGGAACGTACGTCGCATGGAACTGTGAAGGTTTCCAGGAGCTGCAGATCGAAGGCGGCTTCACATTCGAAGGCGGTCTCATCGAGAAAGCGGAAGGACAGGGCCCGGTCACCGCGTCATTCGTGTTCAACGGTACCGCCTGGGGCGACCTTCTCGGCGAGATCGAAATGGAACCGTTCGTGATCGCAGGCATGCGAGGGCTCCGCATGGACTTCGATGAAGTGGTGCTCGATTTCTCCGATCTGCGGAACCCGCAGAACATCGTCTATCCCCAGGGCTACCAGGGAACGCAGAGCCTGGACTGGCGCGGTTTCTATTTCAAGAACATTACGCTGACGCTCCCGGATTACCTCAAGAAGGGCAACGAACCGGTCACCATCAGCATGAGCAACGCGCTGATCAACAAGACGGGCTTCACCGGGACGGTGAGTGTCCAGCCGGTGTTCTCCATCGGGGAAGGCAATCTTGGCGGCTGGGGCTTCTCGATGGACGAGTTCTCCTTCAGCATGGTGAACAATTCACTGGTCATGGGTGAATTCCAGGGCAGCATTCAGCTGCCGGTCGCGAATACCGGCCTGGGCTACACCTGCCTGCTGAGCAACAGCAACCAGGGGCTGCATACCGAATTCGAGGTCGAGACGCTCGGCGATATCGAAGTGCCGATGTGGGGAGCGACGCTGACGCTTTCCGCGGGGTCGGGCATCCAGGTCGAAACGCAGCAGAACGATGTCACCGTCGCCGCCATACTCAGCGGCGAACTGGAAATCGACAAGTCGTTCCCCGAGATGAAAAACGTCGCCGTCAAGATTCCTGACGTGGAGTTCAAGGATCTGACCATCCGGAACAAGAAGCCGTACCTGACCGCCGAGTACTTCAAATTCGCCAGCGAGGAAAAGAGCTTCGCCGGCTTCCCGGTTTCCATCGATCTGGGAGACGGCATCGGGTTGAAGTTCGACGGCGATGACCGTGTGGGCCTCATGCTCGGGTTCCGTGTCGGGCTCGACGGCAACGGCCAGTCGGCCATCTCCGGTGCGACGAGTTTCACCATATGGGCGAAGATGACGCCGCAGAACGGCAAGCAGCACTGGGAGATCGACAAACCCGAGCTCAATTCCATCGAAATCGACGCGAGCGTCGCCGCCTGTGAAATCAAGGGCTCGGTGGAACTCTACAACGGCGACGAGAAATTCGGCGACGGTTTCCGCGGGGCGCTCATGGTCGCGTTCCGTCCTGTCGTCGAGGTCAGCGCCACGGTCCAGTTCGGCAGCACCACGTACAAGAACGGCGGTCAGCGCTACCGCTACTGGTACTTCGACGGTATGGCGAAGATGGGGACGGGCATCCCGATCTTCACCGGCCTCGGCATATACGGGTTCGGCGGCGGTGCATGGTATCACATGAGCGCGGTCAACGACGCGCCGACGGCGGCATCGCTGGAAGGTGATCCGAATTCTGTCGACGGTTTCGAACTCGATGCGCCCGGCGCGACGTCTTCCGGCGTGGTCTACGAACCGCGTCCGGATATCGCGTTCGGCATGAAGGCGACGATCGTGCTCGGCACCATGCCGACACCGAAAGCCTTCAACGGGGATATCACGCTCATGATCGAATTCTTCGAAGGAGGCGGACTCAAGAAAATCGGCTTCATCGGAAACGGTTATTTCGTGCAGACGCTCGACCCGAAGAACCGGCCGGGTGACGATGCGGTCATCGTGGCGACCGCGAATTTCCTCTATGACAACGAGTTCAAGCGTTTCGACGGTCTGATTTCCATGGCGTTCAACGTCAAGGCGGGGAACACCGACCTGATCACGGGCGGAGGCGATGCCGCGTTCCATGTGAGCAAGGACAAGTGGTTCATCAAATTCGGAACGCCCGACAATCCGCTGCAGCTCAACGTCCTCGACCTGCTGAGCATCAAGACGTATCTCATGGCAGGGAAAAACAGTCTCGGGCCGATGCCGGATCTCCCGACGAGTCCGGTCAATTATGCGGCCTATCTCCCCAGTTTCAACGACCAGAACCCGCGCTCGCCGGCGACGGAAAACGGAACCGGTTTCGCCATGGGGCAGCAGCTCTCCATCGATACCGGCGAACTGAAGTTTCTCATCTTCTATGCGCAGCTCGTCATCGATTTCGGTTTTGACGTCTCCATCCTGCAGACCAACGCGTACTGCGAAGAGGTCGGCGGCAAGATGGGCTTTAACGGCTGGTACGCGACCGGGCAGGTCTACACGAGCATCATCGCGGGCGTCGGCATCGACATCAATCTCTGGTTCATACAGAAGAAGATCGTCATTCTCGAAGTCGGTCTCATCGCTGCGCTGAAGGCGGGCCTCCCGAAGCCGACTTGGATGATGGGTGAAGTCGCGGGCTACTACAACGTGTTCGACGGCCTGCTCACCGGACATATCAACTTCAAGTTCCGCACCGGCACGTACTGCAATCCGAACGAAGGAGATCCCTTCGAAGGATTGAAAGTGATATCGGAAATCATACCGACGGGAAGCGAGGTGGATTGCTTCGCCTTCCCCGAGGTTGCGTTCAACCTCCCGGTCGGACAGGACAAGGTCATTTCCGTCGAGGTCCTGGACGAGAACCAGGAAGCCAAGACCGTGTCGTTCCGTTTCGACATCAAGAAGTTTGAAGTCCGCAAGGTGCAGGGCAACGCGAAGGTTGCCGGCGACTGGAGCAAGTTCAACGAGAGTCTTTCCGCGCAGTTCGAGGCGGAAGAAATGTTCGACGAGCTGACCAACTACCGAATCGACGTGCAGGTGCACGGCGACCGCAAGGTCAACGGTCAGTGGGTGCGGATAAAGGAATGCGCGAACTGCAACAACGACCACGTCGAAACCGAGACCGTCAACTTCACGACAGGAAAGGCGCCGGAGAATTTCCGCAACGATCTGATCACGGTGACCCTCCCGGGTCGCATGCAGCGCTACTACCCGAAGAGCACGAGTTCGCAGGGTTCGATCGAATTCAAGCAGTACCCGAGCAACATCCCCAACCTGACACCCAACGATCCGGCGTACGAATATAAATATGTCGCGCGCTTCCAGGAGATCAAGTCGGGGAGTGAAGTGGCGGGCGAGACGCCGATTCAGTGGCAGAATTCCGGCGGCTTCAAAGGGGTCAAGTTCGGAATTCCCCCGCTCAAGACCGAGACGATCTATATCGTCCAGGTCGTGCGGAAACGCATGCCGAAGTCCCTGCAGCAGGGCAACATGCAGCTCAACTACAACAGCAACCAGGGCGGTTCAAATTTCGAGCAGAAGAAAGTCTCGCAGAACCTCGGCTCAGGACAGTCGATCGACGTGCGCCGCTCGCGCTTCAACGCGATCCGTCTTGCGGACAATGAATTCATGGTATACCAGCTGGCATTCAAGACCAGCAAGTACTCCACGTATCAGTCGAAAATGAACGCGTATCTCGGGAACCTCACCGCCATGAAGCGCCGGTCGAACAACCAGGATGATCTCGCATACAACTCGCTGGAAATCACCTATGAAGGCGAGGAGGCATTCGACTCGTACGACCTGGAGGAATACACCTGGAACAAGGGGTCGATCACGCAGTATGTCGAACCGCATTTTCATGCGGAGGCGCGGAACGCGGGTACGGGGCCGAGCAGCCAGACGTACTGGAACCGGCTGTACAACGATTACTACCGTTACGGCCTGAACAACGACTATATCCGCAATACCTACATCGCATCGGAAATGATGGGCAACGGACCGAATCCCCGGACAGTGCGGGAATATCCGAGTACGAACGCGTATCGTCCGGGCAGCCGGCTGACCCACGGCACGCGTCTGTCGGAAGTGCGCTTCCCCGCGGACGCCACCGACCTGCGCTACCAGGGAACGGGGCCGTCGTCGAAACTGACGAATCAGGAAATCAATGCGGTGTTCTGGAAGGATTACGTTCCCCAGTCGCAGGGAGGCGGCGCGAAGTACGTAAGCGCGAAAACGGTGAAGGTCGGGAATGTCAACCCGGGACTGAATGCCGGGCTGAATATCAAGGCGGCGGAATGGCACAAGCTCGTCCTGCGTTACGATATTCCGGCGGTGCTCATGCGCGATCGCGACCTGGTGATCACCGAACTGCTGTACCGGTACTACGGGAGCAGCCTCAGGAATACACCGGAATTCTGGCATTTCATGAGCAACAACTGTCCGCCGGACCTCGCCGATGATTACGGCGTGAACAACTACAGTTACTGGACCATGCGGTTCAACGACAACCAGCGTCTCTACGTCAAGTACTATTATCCGGGCGTCGGCGTCGCTCCGGAAAAAACCATCATATTCAAGCCGTGAATCCCATGAAGCACAATGTATTCCCTTCCGACATCAAATTGGCAGCAGGCCTCCTGTTCGCCATGCTGTCGGTGATTTTTTTCCTCCCGGTTTCCGTGTACGCGCAGCAGGCGGCGGACAGCGACAGCAGCGGCGCAGCGGTCATGCGCCTCATCGCGCGGGAGAGTCCCGATGCCATCACCCTCCGCTGGGGTTTTGCCGAATATCCCGTGTGGAAAGCCGTCACCCGCGCCGGGCTCGTCATAGAGCGTGCGGAACTGCGCGGAAGTCCGAAGAGCGACGTTCAGCTCGAGTGGAAACGGCTTACCGCGGCCCCGGTCAAACCGCTGACACTGGATGAATGGAAATCCCGCTTTCTGCCGGAGGATTCACTCGCCGGCGCCGCCGTGCAGACGCTGTACGGCCAGAGCGTCGTGACGTCGAGCGACCCTTTCGGATCGATCGTCGAACTGCACATGCAGCAGCAGAACCTGATGGGCTTCGCGCTCCTGCTCGCCGATCTGCGCGCGGACCTCGCGTCCGGTCTCGGGCTGCGCTACGAAGACAAGGACGTCACACCCGGGAAAGGATATTTCTACCGGATCTATCCCGCGGCCGCTGTCCCCGATGTCGAGCTGGATACCATGATCGTCATGGCGATCGCACGCAGGACGGAGCCGCTCCCCGCGATCATGTCGCTGCGGGCGGAGGAGGGCGAACGCCAGATCGTCCTCCGTTGGGATCGATTCGAGCATCTCGAGCGCAGCTACGGGGGGTACATCATCGAGCAGTCGACGGACGGAGGCAGGAGCTTCGCGCCGAGGAGCGACATTCCGTTCATGACCGTAACCCGCGACGGAGAAGCGGAGCAGCCGGTGGTCGAATACAGTATTCATGTGGAAAAAAACTACGTTCCCGTCGTGTACCGCGTGCGCGGGACCACGGCGTTCGGCGAACTGTCGCCTCCCGGTGTGGAAATCACCGCGATGGGCAGAGACAGGACCGCACCGAAGCAGCCGGCGATCCAGCCCTACGAAATCGTGGATGAAACCTCGGTGAAACTTCACTGGGAGCTGCGCGGTGCGGAAGACGACGACCTTGACGGCTTCATGATTGCAAAGAGCATGTCGCCCGAGGGGCCGTTCGATCTCATCACGGATCTGCTTCCGAAGACCGATCGCAGCTACGTGGATCGAAATGTGAATACGCAGCCGGCGCATTATTACGTGGTCGCTGCGGTCGATACGGCGGGCAACAGCCGCATGTCCGCTCCGGTCCTCGCACTGTTCCCCGATTCGATCCCGCCGGCGGTTCCCACCGGGCTGCGCGCCAGCATCGACTCGGCCGGCGTGCTCAACCTGTCATGGACGGCCAACACGGAGGAAGACCTGCAGGGCTACCGCGTATTCTACGCCAACGATCCGTCGCATGAGTTCCAGCAGCTGACGACAACGATCAGCAGGGACACCACGTTCGTGGATACGCTGACCCTGAAAACGCTGTCGGAGGAAGTCTATTACAAGGTGACGGCGCTGGATTACAATTTCAATCATTCCCCGTTCAGCGAAATGCTGACCGCAAAAAAACCGGATATCGTGCCACCGTCCGCGCCGCTGATCCACTCGCTCGAGGTGAAAGACGACGGGGTGGAAATCGCCTGGCACCCGAGTCCGACTTCCGATGCGGCGTCGCACGTCCTCGTGCGCCGGCGCGCGGGCACCGAGGGATGGGGCCGGCTGGATTCGCTCGGCGGCAAGGAGTTTCGCAGCTATCGCGACACAGCCGTCGACGCATTCGTGCAGTACGAATACGCGGTCTACGCCTACGACGACGATGGGTTGCGCTCACCGCTTTCCAATGTCGTCGTGGCCCGACGGGGAGGACGTCTCCGTTACGACGGCGTGAAGGACGTCAGCGGCCGGTATGACGATCAGCAGGGGAAGGTCGTGGTGCAGTGGGCATGGGAGGGCGAAGACGCCATTTCCTTCCAGCTGTATCGCTCAGACGGCACGAACCCCGCGCGGCTTTACCGAAGCGTGAAGGCCGAGGATCGCAGTTTCGAAGAGTCGTCCGCTTCGGGCACATGGAAATACGCGGTGAAAGTCCTGTACGCCGACGGCGGGGAATCCCCCCTGCAGTACACCGGGGCGATTATCGTCCCCTGAGAAAACCCGTAGATCGGGAGGACGTGACAGACGTCCGCGGGAGATCTGAGCCTGCGGGGAGGGAACACGGAGGGAAGCGGGAGGCGTCGGTGCGTTGCATCCCTCTCGGGCGTACCCTATATTCAGGGGAAACTGTCCTGAATAGCGCGCGCCCGCGCGTACCCCACGCAAACCCCGTCCGGGAGGTTCCAGCATGCTCGATCGCATGAATTCACTCGATCCCAGCAATCGTGTTCTCCGGTTGGGTGTGCTCCTGCTTCTGCTCGCAGCGACGGGAGTGCCTGCCCCCCTGACGGCCCAGGTGGCTCCGCCGCCTGCGGCGACGGGAATTGCATCGATCATCGCGGGCGTTTCAGGTGATTCGCTCATGGATCGCGTGCGGGAGCTGTGCGGGGAGAAACGCGTTTTCGTGAACGCCATGGACACGCTTATTGTCAATCGCTATGACGGCACCGACTCGGCGAGCAATGAGCTTGCCGGCGACTATCTCGAACAGGAGCTGCTGCGGCACGGGCTGCTCGCGGGGTCGCAGCGTTTCCTCGCCCACGGACGGAACGTGCTCGGTATTCAGACCGGCGTGACCCATCCCGATATGAAATTCATCGTCTGTGCGCATTATGATGCGGCATATCCCTGGTATCCCGCGGCCGACGACAACGCCAGCGGAACAGCCGGCGTGCTCGAAGCGGCACGTCTGCTTTCCCGCTACGCGTTCGATTATACGATCGAGTACATTTTTTTCGACGCTGAGGAAGCCGGGCTCATCGGCAGCAAGGACTACGCCCGGAACGCGCGCGCGCGCGGCGACAGCATCCTCGGGGTGTTCAATCTCGATATGATCGCCTGGGACTCGAACGGGGATATGCGTACGACCCTGCAGTACAATCTCCCCTCCGGGGCGGCGCTGATCGAGGCGATGCAGACCGTGAACGATTCTTTTTCGCTCGGACTGGACATGCGTCCTGAACTCACTTCCACGACGCCCAGCGATAACTACTCGTTCACGCAGTTCAGTTACCCGGCGTTTCTGCTGATCGAGGATTTCAAGGATTTCACCCCGTATTACCATAAGCCCACAGATACGCCCTCGTCACTCAAGGTGCCGTTCTTCACCCGGATGACGAAGGCAGCGATCGCCGGATTGACGCTCATGGCGGGCCTGCGTCCCGACCCCCGCGTTCCCCTTCTTCTTGCACCCGTCAACGGCGGCAGGGGAGTGGAAGACCCGGTGGTGTGCGAATGGCTGCCGGAAGATGCAGCAGAGCGGTATCATCTCCAGGTCTCGCGGGACGCGTCGTTCAGCAGTATCGTATTCGACAACGATACGGTCAGCCTCCCGTCCGCATCCGTCCCTGCGCTCGAGCGCTGGCACATGTATTTCTGGCGTGTGCGGGCATGCGGGGGCATTGGGTGCAGCCGCTGGTCCGAGCCGTGGGTTTTCCGCACGTCCGTCGGTGCGCCCTCCATCACGCAGCCCGTGCCTGGCGAGACCTTCCCCTTTGACGGCGTGCGTTTCGCATGGGAGCCTGTTGACGGAGCAGAATACTACCAGGTGCAGATATCGGAATTCCAGACTTTCGGGGTGATCGAGTACGAAGAACCGGATGTGCGGGATACGCTGTACAATCCGGGGGTGCTGCCGAAAAACATGGATTACTACGTTCGCGTTCGCGCGATCAGCGAAGACGGCCCGGGTCCCTGGTCCGACGCTCGCCGTTTCGGCACATCCGACGTCTCGGGCCTCGCGGAAGCGGCGCTGCCGTCGACGGTAGAGCTCGGGGGCACCATCCCGCATCCCTTCGTTTCTTCCGCCCAGGCGACATTCACACTGCCGCGGGAAATGGACATCCGACTCGACCTGTACGATCCGTCCGGAAGGCGCGTCGCCACTCTGGCAGAAGGCCGCTATCCGTCGGGGCGCAGCCGGATCACATTCCGCTCCGACGACCTGCCTGCCGGCGTGTACTTCCTCAGGCTCCAGACCGTGGACGGATCGCTACAGAAGCCGGTAGTGCATCTGCGCTAGCGCCTTGTATTCCAGCCCATTTCTGCGGATATTTCATGTTGAACTATCCCGCTCCCGTAGCTCAGCCGGATAGAGCATCTGCCTTCTAAGTGGAACGAACAGTTAAACTCATCCGTCTGCCTGTAGGGATTTACGGCGATTCTGAACAGTTCAACCTTCAATACGAGCCTGATTTCTGAACAAATTCTGGGAGATTTGTTCCGGAAATTCTGAACAGATCATGGAATTTTGTGGCCAGTAGGAGGTCAAGCGGTTGCTCCTGCTGGAGGTGTCTACTCATGTCGACCGTGATGGGTCTCGAGAAGCTGACAGATTTCTGGGGAATTGACTAAAAGGGAGTTGGTTAAGTCAACCATAGTTTTTCGCTGACCAAGCTGGGGCCGCGAATGGCAGGAACGGAGTAGTCTTGCTATCAACGGCTTGATGCCGGGTTCTTTGTGCAGGATTCCTATTCTGGCAGCTTGCCGGCGATGTTACGACTCCGTTGTGTCACCATCCATAACGCCATGTTATTTCATAGGATAGGAGATCTCGTGGACCGTTTGGTGGGATCTCCTGTTTTCATGTCTTGATACTGATTTCCAAACTTTCGCAGGAATAGGCAAGAATGGTAGAGGATCACGGTACCTGGGAAGACTACTTTGCTCGTACCTTGAAGGTGCATTCGATGCTGGACCGGCAACACATACCCGCAATCGCACGAATTGATAAGTCACAAGTTTTCCTCGGAGCATAGATGAACTTCAATTTCAGGAATCCAACGCAGATCATTTTTGGTGCTGGTACGCTGTCGCAGTTGGGTGAAGTGGCCGGAAGGTATGGCAAGCAGGCCCTGCTGGTTACTGGTGGCGGTAGTGTGAAGAAAAGCGGGACATTCGACCGCGCACTTGACAGCCTGAAGGCTGCCGGTGTCTCAGCAGTGGAATGTGCTGGTGTTGAACCGAATCCGCGCCTATCGACGGTGCTACGAGGCGCCCAGATCGCGAAAGACGAGAAGTGCGACATCGTGATCGCAATTGGCGGCGGGAGTACGATGGATGCAGCCAAGGCAATTGCAGCGATGGTCTATTATGAAGGTGAGCCATGGGACATGTTCTTCAGTAGTGAAGGCACCTTTGTACCGCCGACGCGGGCGCTGCCCGTCATTACCGTTCCGACGCTCGCGGCGACGGGATCGGAGATGAATAGTGGAGCAGTGATTACGAATGAAGAGACAAAAGAAAAATCCTTCGTTAACGTTCCCATCCTGTACCCGAAAGTGGCGATTGTCGATCCTGAACTTACAGTAACGGTCCCGGCTGATCAGACGGCCTACGGTGTTTGTGACCTCATTACCCACGTGACAGAAGGATATTTCAACGGTGTCGACGGTACGCCGCTGCAGGACCGCTGGGCCGAAGGCGTGATCCAGACCGCAATGGAATGGGGACCGAAAGCGGTCGCTGACGGCAATGATCTGGAAGCCAGAACACAGGTGCAGTGGGCTTCGGTCGCAGCGCTCAATGGTTGGGTGCAGATCGGAACCCATGCGGGGTATCCGGTCCATACGATCGAGCATACGCTTTCCGCGCACCATGACGTGGCTCATGCAGCCGGACTCGCCGTTGTCAATCCGTCCTGGATGCGCGTCGCTGCAAAGCAGCGTCCTGAACGCTTCGCCCAGTTCGCAGAACGCGTGCTCGGCGTGCAGCGCAACGGCGGAGGAGCCGAAGAGACAGCTCGCGAGGGCATCGACAGATTCGAAGCGTTTCTCCGCTCGATCGGGTGCCCGACGCATCTTTCCGAGCTCGGTATCGGTGAGGAGATGATCGAACGCTATGCGGAAGACACGCTGCGCATCATGAATGACGGTAACGGCAACCTTCCGGGTCGTCCGACTATGACCAAAGATGACATCGTCACCGTGCTCCGCGCTGCACTGTAAGCATCAACAACCACTGAACATTGAGAGCATCATGAACCGAAATGACTCACGCAGGAGCTTTCTGAAAAACAGCGCAATCATGTTGGGCGCAGTGACCCTTTCCAGCCTGCCTCATGGGAGACAACTGTTTTCGATGGGACAGGGTCGGTCCAGTGTCTATTATTCTAAGGACATCACTAACGACGCACTTCTGAATCTCTACTCCATGATCAACCGGGATATCTCCGGAAAGGTCGGCATCAAGCTGCATACAGGGGAGCCGCACGGTCCGAATATTCTTCCTCGGGACATGGTCAGGTCCCTGCAGCAGAACATTCCGGGCAGCGTGCTTGTGGAAACGAACACGCTCTACAAGGGGAAACGGTATACGACGGAAGACCATCGGGAGACAATCAGTATCAACGGCTGGGACTTCTGTCCTGTCGACATCATGGATGAAGAAGGTACGGCAATGCTTCCCGTTCACGGTGGAAAGCACTTTACGGAGATGTCTGTCGGCAGCCACATGCTGAATTACGATTCGTTGGTCGTACTGACGCATTTCAAAGGACATGCGATGGGCGGGTTCGGAGGATCACTGAAGAACATCGCCATCGGCTGCGCGGATGGGAAGATCGGGAAACGCATGGTCCATGCGGCAGAGAAAGTCGATGACTTTTCAACGTGGGTGAGCGGTGAAGTTTTCCAGGAAAACATGGTGGAATCCGCCAAAGCGACGACAGACTACTTCGGCAAGCGCATCGTGTACATCAACGTGCTGCGCAATATGTCCGTGGACTGTGATTGTGCGGGCACGCGTGCGGCACCGGTGAAAGCCAGGGACATCGGCATTCTCGCTTCAACCGACATCCTGGCCATCGATCAGGCGTCGGTCGACATGGTCTATGCGCTGCCCGAAGCAGAACTGCATGATCTCAAGGAGCGGATCGAGTCACGCGAAGGCCTCCGTCAGCTGACGTACATGAAAGAAATGAACATGGGTACTGACCGGTACGACCTTATCCCGGTATAGCCGGATTTATCAATTGGAAAGAGCAATGGTGAAAATAATGGAACTACGGAAACTAGGAACGCAAGGCCTCACGGTGTCAGCGGTGGGGTTCGGCTGCATGGGACTCAGCTACGGCTATGGACCTGCGGTGAATAAACAGGATGGTATCGACATTATCCGAAAGGCGGTGGAGGAGGGTGTGACCTTCTTCGATACAGCGGAAGTGTACGGCCCCTTCGCCAATGAAGAGCTTGTCGGCGAGGCGCTGGCACCCGTGCGGGACCAGGTGGTGATTGCGACGAAATTCGGTTTCACATTCGGCGAGAACGGGAAGCAGCAGGACCTGAACAGCAGACCGGAGCACATCCGAAAAGTCGCGGAGGAATCTCTCACACGCCTGCGCACCGATGTCATCGACCTGTACTATCAACATCGCGTTGACCCGAAAGTCCCGATCGAGGATGTCGCCGGGACAGTGGGCGATCTCATCAGGGAAGGGAAGGTGAAATATTTCGGGCTCTCCGAGGCCGGACCGGATACTATCCGGCGCGCACACGCAGTGCAGCCGCTTTCAGCACTCCAAAGCGAGTATTCCCTCTGGTGGCGCGAACCGGAGAAGGAAATCATCCCGCTGCTCGAGGAACTGGGTATCGGGTTCGTAACCTTCAGTCCCCTCGGCAAGGGTTTCCTGACCGGAACGATCGATGAAAACACCAGCTTCGACAGCAGTGATTTCCGGAACATCGTTCCCCGCTTCACCAGCGACGCACGTAAAGCAAACCAGGAACTGGTCAAAGTCCTGGGCGGCATCGCGGAAAGCCAGAATGTCACCCGCGCGCAGATTGCCTTGGCGTGGCTGCTGGCTCAGAAGACTTGGATCGTTCCCATTCCCGGTACCACGAAACAGCATCGCCTGGTTGAGAACCTCGGCGCCGCTTCGATCGAACTGACGCAGAGCGACCTCACCGATATCGCCGGCGCCGACAATTTCTTCGTCGACTACATCCTGACAGGTGGCTACCGCGACCTGCGTTTCGCCCATCCCTGGATGCATCCCGACGCTTTCGATCGACTGCGGCACCTGACGTCGCGGCCCAGCTGCCGGGTCGGACGCATGGGAGAGCACGATCCGTGCGACCATCTGCGCTTCACCGGCTACTACTGCTCCGACATTTTCGAATACATGCCGCAGGCAGATGCGGACACGGTCGTCGCGTCACTCGCCCGCTCCGCCGCTCCGGGCGCGCGGCTGCTGTATTACATGCTCTTCGTCCCCCGCACATTGCCCGCAACGCTCACCCTTGAGCAGGAGAGCGCAGCAGAACTGTTCGCGCGCGATCGCACGTTTTTCTACGACGGTATTGGCATCGGGCGCTTCACCGGGGATTGAGCGCTCTGCAGGACGAGCGGACCCTAAAAGAAAACGGGCGGAGGAACTCCGCCCGTTTTGCAGTCCGGGGAAAATGCCGCCGGGAGCGACGGCGAGTTCTGATGCCGTTATTTCGAGAGCATCATCGTCTTCGTGATGCGGAGACCACCGGACGTCAGGGTATACAGGTAACTGCCGCTGGGAAGCGACGACGCGTCGAAGGTGACGCTGTAGGCACCGGCGCTGCGGAAGCCGTTCACGGGCTCTGCGACCACGCGTCCCGCGGCGTCGTGCACTGTGAGGCGCACGTTCCCATCGGCGGGGATGGTGTAGCCGATGACCGTCGTCGGATTGAAGGGGTTCGGGTAGTTCTGATCCAGCGTCATCAGCTGCACTGCGGCGATGTCGCTGCCATCCGCTCCGCGACGGTTGACGCTGAGCGGCACGCTGACCGCGGCGGTACCTTCCACCCAGTTCCCGGAGACGTCGGTCACACGGTAGGTCGCCGTGTAGACGCGGCCGCTGCCGAGACCTGAGCGCTCTGCACGCAGGTCGAAGCCATAGGTGCCGGTGATTGCAATGTCGTTGGGCGTGTCGCCGTCGCCGAGGCCGTTGTCCGCTTCGTTGCTGACGACCGACATGAGCGAAACGACGGGGGAGGGATCACAGACGTCGGAAGCGGTGACGGTCGCACTGATGCTCCTCATCGTGTGGTTCGGGGGCCAGAGCATGTCCGGCGTGAGCACGATCAAGGTGATGGTCGGGGGCTGGGTGTCCTCGACGGTGATCTCCACGATATCGGTATCGGTCTGTCCTTCCGGGT